>JBBRAX010000069.1:0-41802 GCA_038206395.1 Myxococcales bacterium
CCCCCGCCGACGCCTGCTCCGCCGCCGACCCCTGCTCCGCCGCCGACCCCAGCTCCGCCGCCGACACCTGCTCCGCCGCCGCCACCTGCTCCGCCGCCGACGCCTGCTCCGCCGCCGACACCTGCTCCGCCGCCGGCTCCACCACCTTTTCCACCGCCGACTCCGCCGGCTCCACCACCTTTTCCACCGCCGACTCCACCGCCTGATCCACCGCCGACTCCACCATCGGTGCCGCCACACCCGATCAAGGTTGCAGCTGCCAGGGTAACAACCGCGATTCGAAGGAAGTTCATCGAAGCTCTCTCAGAAAGGGGAAATCCGGCCGACAACCGGGGCTTCCTACCATGCAGCATTTCCCTCGCCGAGTCGGCTCTTCTTCCAGCGGGGTGGGACCGCGGAACTTTCTATTTACAGGTGTGATCCGCGGCACAGCTGCCGGGAGCCACGGCGCCGTTGCCGTCGAGGTACGAGCAGGGCGTGGTGATCGGACAATCACCGCCGCCGTCGGCAAGTGAGTCGCCGCAGTCGGTAGTGCCATCGTCGTCGTTGTCACGCCGGTCGGCGCAGTCGAGCTCGGCCTTGCCGCCGAAGAGGCACCGGCACGCGAACCCGCCGTCGGCCGAGCACGAGAGGAAATTGCAGGTGCCCTCGGCGCAATCGACGAGCCCATCGCAGTCGTTGTCGACGCCATCGCGGCACGCGGCCGGCCCTGTCTCGGGCACCACCCCCGCGTCGTCGTTGCAGCTGCACGTGCCCGGCGCACACCGGAAGGTCGACGGGGCCGGCTGGCAGAGCTGAGCTCCGCAATCTCCGTCACCGCAGTCGGCCAGCGCATCGCCGTCGTTGTCCGCGCCATCCCGGCAGTCGGTCTCTTTCTTCATCAGCCCGGCGCAGGTGCAGCCACCGTCGATACCGCAGCCTGCGCCCGCGCAATCTTCGTCGAGGCAGTCGGCTTTGTTGTCACCGTCGTCGTCGTCGCCGTTGGTGCAGTTGCCCTCGGCCTTCTTGCCCGCGCGGCACTCGCAGCCCGGGCCGCAGCGCTTCAGGTTGCAGTCGGGATCCGCGCAGTCCGTCTTGCCATCGCCGTCTTCATCCAGCCCATCCATGCAGCTCGGCTCGCCCGCCAGCCGGCACACACCCGCGGCGCAGAGCTGCCCCGCGCCACAGCTGAAGTTGCACTTGCCGCAGTGAAACCCGTCAGTCATCAGGTTGAACGGCTCGTCGACCTTCCCGTCGCAGTTGTCGTCGACGCCGTTGCAGATCTCAGACGGAAACCCGTCGTCGACCTTGCCGTTGCAGTCGTCGTCCACGCCGTTGCACGTCTCTTTGCCGTTGGGCTGGCAGCAGGTGCCAGCTCCGCCAGGAGCCGCAGCGCAGACGTAGCCGCCACCGCCGCACTCGCCATCGGCCGCGCACGACGCCGGCCGTTCGGTCTTGCAGCCCGCCGCGAGGACGAGCCCCAACAGCAGAACGCGCTTCAGAACTGGCCCCGGTACCCCACCATCACCCCATAGCCGCCACCCTGATCCTTCTCGACCGGGGGCGCCTCTTCCTTCTTCTTCGCCACCGCGACGCTCGGTGTCAGCGCGAACCACAGCCCGCCACCGACGGCGACGGCCGCCCCAGCGCCGACGAGGACGTTGGCGAGCATCGCGTTCGTCTGTGCGCCTTTGGCGGCGGTGCGGCTGATCGGCGAGATGCCATTCACTGGCTTGCCCCGCGTCTCGGTGTTCTTCGCGCTCACGCCCAGGCCGAGGCCGACGCCCACCGCGGCGAGGCCGACGATCGTGATGTAGAGGCCCGGCCGTTCGAACACCGGCGTGCCCGAGGCCACCGCGACCACTTCGGGCGGCGCCGCTTTGATCTCTTTCGCGGCCAACAGCACCTTCACCGGGGCCACCTTCTGCGGCTCGACGGTGACGCGGGTTTCGTAGGCCTCGTATCCAGCGGCGGTGACCTTGATGTCGTAGCTGCCGCGCGGCACCACCTTCTCGAAAGAGCCGATGCCGAACTCGGCGCCGTTGGCCGTCGCGACCGACGTCGCCTCTCCGCTGTCGACGGTGATCTTGCCGTTGCTCGTCTTGATCTTCTCGAGCACCTCGAAGAACACCGGCACCGCGCTCTTCGCGAACTCCTTGTCCTTCTGCGCCTGGCTCTTGCCCTGGATGCCCGCGAACCCGCCGATCTTCGCCTTCTCTGCGCGCTCGTTGCTCTCGATCAACCCTTCGACGACCTCGGGCAGCACGCGATCGAACCCGTGAAGCGTGAGCAGGCTTGCGGGGCCGGACTTCGTGACGAGGCCGCTGATCAACCGGTCGACCTTCAGCTTCTTCGCGATGGCGTCGAGGCAGGCGAAGTCGGTGCACTTGCGCGCGGCGGCCGCATCGGCCCCGAGCTCGGAAGCAACCTGGGCGGGATTCATCACCGTGCCGAACGCCGCGTTGCCAGTGGTCGACTTCAGGAGCTCGGCCTCGAGCTGCTTGGCGCGGCTGTTGACGATCGCGTCGTCGACGGTCTCGCCCGAGCTCACCCCGATCACCGCGATCGTGGGGCGGAACTCAGGAGGAATTTCGGGCTCAGACAGGTCGAGCTCGAAGCCCTGGGCAAAGACGGCAGACGAGAGAACGACGGCACCGACGGCAGACCAACGCGCAAGGGCGAACATTTCGGCTGCGAAACTTACAGCAACGCGCGGATCTGCGAGGCGAGATCAGGTAGGGGTTTTGCTCCCACCATCAGCTTCTTGTCCTTCTCGACCAGCGCGTGCTGCTCGAGCAGCCACTGCAAGGCCGACTCGAGGTTGGTGCGCGAAATCGACTCGGCGGTGGTGATCTTCCCGGCGAGGAACTCGGCGCGGCCGGTGTCCAGGGCGCGCTTGATGAACTCCTTCTTGTCGAGCCCGGCGCCCACCTCGGGAAGGGTCATCGCGGCCATCAGGTATGACTCGAGGTAATCGCGAATCAGGTCGCTGACGAACTCGAGCTGCGGCCGCGCGAAAGGCTCGGGAGCCACCACCAGGCGATCTTCCTGCTGCACCACCAGCCCCAGCGCTACCAGGTGCTCGACGGTCTCGTCGAAGATCTGCCCAAAGCCCTTGCCGACCGGGAAGACGAACTCGAACTTGAAGAGGCGCGAGAGGAAGTGGGCGCGCTCGGAGATCGCGGCCAGCTCGGGCTTCGACTCGTCGGCCAACATCGCGCGCGCGACGATGGTGCGGCCCGCGACCAGGTTCAAGAGGGTGTTCTTGTAGAAGCTGAGCTCGGACCTGTGGTCGTCATCGAGCGCGTAGATGGTCTCACCCTTCGCCTCGGCCGTCTTCAGCATCCCCTCGTGAATGAAGGTCTTGAGCGCGTCGGCGACGGGGCCGAGCGTGGTCGGGCTTGAGGGCGCGTCGAGCAGGTGGCGAGACAGCGGCGCGTTCAAGTCGCTGGCCACGCGGCGCAGCAAGACGATGCGATCGGTGACCTCGCGGGCCGAGACCCCGCGGCGGCGATGGGCGAGCAGGGCAGAGGCGAGCAGCGCGTGCGGCGTCACGGTCGAGACGCGGCCAATGCCGTACATCACGCGGTTGCCCAGCGCGCGAACGAGGCCGCGCTTCTGCTCGTCGGTGATCTCGCCCCGCGGGTTCAAGCCACGTTCCTTGATGATCGCCGCCAGCGACACCGGCTCGTCGAACTTCAGGTGAATGCGGCCGTAGTTCTCTGAAAGCACTTTGGGTGCAGACAACAGCGCTGCGAGATCTTCCGGCTTCTTCTCGCCGCCGCGCAGCTCGGCTGTGTAGCTCGCGCCCTCGACCACCTTTTCGTAGTCGATCGCCACCGGCACGAAGAGCAGGTCGTCTCGCGCGCCCTCGAGCACCGCGTCGACGAGCCAGGTGAACATGCCAAGCTTGGGCTGCAGCAGCTTGCCTGTTCGCGACCGGCCGCCCTCGGGGAAGAACTCGTGGTGGATGCCGTCGTGCACCAGCTTCTTCAGGTACGCCTTGAAGGCCGCGCCGTAGACCTTGTCGCCCTTGAAGGTGCGGCGAAGGAAGAAGGCACCGCCGCGGCGAAGGAAGAGGCCCAGGGGGAAGAAAGAAAGGTTCGCTCCGGCTGCGACGAGGGGCACCGCGTAGCCGCGTTCCCACAGCACGTGGCTCATCACCAGATAGTCGATGTGGCTCTTGTGGCTGGGCGTGATCACCACCGGCGTGTGGGCCGCGGCCTTCATCGCGCGCTCGAGCCCTGCCTCGTCGACTTCGATGCCGTCGTAGATGCGGTGGAACACCCAGTGAAGAATCGGCGCTGCGATCGCCACCACGCTCGGCATGTACCTCGCGGCGATTTCGTCGAGGTCGCGCCGCGCCTCGCGCGTGATGCTCTCAATCGGGCGGTTCTTTTCCTTCGCGACTTCTTCGAGCGTCGCCTTCAGCACGCGATCGCGCATCGCCTCGTCCAGCAGGCGATCGGTTGGCTTCGCAGGCGGGCCGAACACCGCGCGTGTCTCACGGGCGAGGTGGTGGTGCAGCGAGCTCTTCACCTTTCGGGCGATCAGTGCGTTCGAGTCGCTTGGGTTCTGCTCAGCGAAGGCCTTCAAGTCGATCGGCTCACCGACGCGAAACTGGGCGCGGCGGTAGTTGCGCAGGAAGACGAGCAGCGAATGAAGAAAGCCGGGGGCCTCGGGGCTGCCGAAGATCCGATCGAAGAGGCTGGGCGAGATCTTCTGGTTCCACTTTTCCCAGACGAACAGCTCGGGGACGAGGAAGACGGGCTGGTCGGACTTGCGGGCCAGGTCGACCAGGGAGGGGAAGGGATCTTCGCTGGAGTCGCGGCCCGAGGCCCGGCCGATCGCGCTCTCTTTGAGGAAGACCAGCGTCGAGCCGTGGGTGCTGCGCGCGTAGTTGATGCGAACCGGGAACTCCCCGCGCTGAACAGTGTTTCGCCACGGCCGCGTGAACCACCGGCGCAGGTTCACCACCGCGCGAATCGGTGGCAGCCCCCGGCGGATCAAGGCCCACGTCAGGTAGAGGTAGTTGATCCACGACGTGGTGCGCATCACGTGGACGACGTGACCCTGCGCGTGAAGGTTCCGCAGCACGTCGGCGGCGGCAGGCTCGAAGCGCACGTGCTCGAAGTACCGGAACGCGAGCCAGCGACCGAACGGGCCGAATTCCTCGCGCTGGGCTGCTTCGGTTGCTTGCGCCGGCTGCTCGGTGAGCGCGTCTTCGGCCATGGCGCGCGCACCTTACGACCGATTCGGTTACGGTGCGCCGAAGATGTTGGGGTTCGCGCTCGCGCTTCTTCTCACCCATTCCGATGTTCCGCTCGAGCCGGCGCTGCTGCCCGCCGACCAGACCGCGCAGCCGGTGCCGCCTGCGTACATCCCCTTCGCAGCAAGGGTGTACCCGCGGATCCCGATCACCCGCGTGTTGCTGAACACGGGCTCGACGCTGGCGAGGCCCTTTCGCCCCGAGCTGATGGATGCCTTCGTGATCATCCCCGCGATGGTCGGCACCGCTGTCGCCCTGAACACCGACCTGGTCACTTACGCCGAGATCCAGAAGCTGCCGAACCCGGTGGTGCTGAGCAGGCCGCTGGCGCACTGGGTCAGCTACCTGGGCGAGGGCTGGGTCGACGTCGGGCTCTTTCTCGCCCTTGGGTTGCTGGGCGGGCGCGACGGGCAGCGGGTGTGCATCGCCGGCCTGCAGGCGCTGGCGGCCACGGGCATCGCGTCTTTCATCGGTAAACGGATCTTCCGGCTGGAAAGGCCGAGCTTTGATCGCACGAAGCAGCACTGGTTCTCGCGCGACACGGCGGATGCGATGCCGTCGGGGCACACGATGTCGGCTTTCGCGACGGCGACGGTGCTGTCGCAGGAATGGCCGCGGCTCGCTCCGCTTTTCTACGGGCTCGCGCTGTGGGTCGGAATCGCGCGGGTGCAGGAGTCGACCCACTGGGTGTCCGACGTCGTCGTCGGCGCCGCGCTGGGCACGCTGTTCGGCTGGGAGTCCTACAAGCTGACCCGCGCCTACGAGCTCGAAATTCAGCCGTGGGCTGGCCCGAACGGGGCAGGCGTCACCATCGCGAAAGGCTTTTGACTTAAGCGCCCCAGACGCCGAGCGAGTTGCCGGCCGGGTCGGTGAAGTGGAAGCGCCGGTCGCCGGGAAAATCGAAGATGGGTTTGCAGATCTTCCCGCCGGCCTTCTTCACCCGGGCCACCGAGTCTTCGAGCTTCTTCGAGTAGAGGACGATCAGCGGGCCGCCCTTTGAGACCTTGCCTTTCGCAAAGCCCCCGACCTCGCGGCCTTCGCCCTTGATGCCCGCGTAGCCTAAGCCTAAGCCTTTGCCGCTGCCACGTCGGTGACGGTGATCTCGAGGTAGTCGATCGCGTGGTGGGTGTGTTTGCCGGAGCTCATGCGGCGGACCTTGCTGGACGCGCGAAGAGCCGGGCACACAGCGCGAAGTACCTTTCGGCGGCGAGCCGGAAGGGGTCGGAAAAGAGGCTGCGCACTTCGGCGGCGTGAAGCCTTCCCGAATCGAAAGCACGGAACAGCGCCTCGCCCAGCAGGTAGCCCAGCGCATGGCTCACCGCGTGGAACAGCCGATCGTCCGACGGAACCAGGCGCTTGCAATCTTCCGGCTCGTCACCTTCGGCGGCCTTCAGCGCCAGCACGAACGCCGCGACCTTCTTGTGCTCGGCGTTGCCGTGGTGGAACAGCTGCGTCCACTCTTCCACCTGCGTGCAGCGCCGCGCGCCGTTGACGAGCCGCGAGCCGAAGAAGCCGAGCGCCTCTTCCAGGCACCGCGCGAAGAACGCTTCCCCGCGGGCCCGCGGCGCTTCCATCGCCTCACCGACCGCGACGTGACGAACGAAGTGGGCCGCCTCTTCCGCGGCGTGGTTCAGCGACAGCGACGCGAGGTACGCAAGGCGGGCGCGGGGCACATAGGCGCTCTCGCGGGACAGCACGTGGCGCTCGAGCGCGAGCAGCTCGGCCGCCGTAAAGCCAGCCTTTCGGCCCATCGCTTCCCATGTGCCCGCTCCCAGCGATCCGGGCGTCACCACCTGCACGCCGGCCAGCGCCTCGGCGACGTCGACCCCGGCGAGCTGCCCGATCACCCTGGCGAGGTGGCGGAAGGTGGCGGTTGCGCCGCGTTCTTCCAGCGGCGCGTCGCCCAGCTCGGCTTCGACGTAGTCGAGGAAGCTCTGCTGGCAGACGACTGGGCTGCTGCTCACGAGGCACAGCTCACCCGGGCGAACTTCCACCGCCGCCGTCGAATCGGCCCGGCCCTCGCGCGCCAGCGCCCAGTAGACGCCCTCCGCGTTCTGGTAGACGACGAGGTGCTCGCGCGACACCTTGCCGAGCGCCTGCCGCACCCGCGCCGGCAGGTGATCCGGAGCGATGTGGAACTGCCCCATCAGCACCAGCACCAACGGGCGATCTTCTTGCTTCGCCAGCGCCGCGATGCGCCTGGCCGCGTAGCCGTCGCGCACCATCAGGGACTTGCTGCCTGCGGCCCGGCGATCGATCGCCGCGACCTCGAGCCCGTGCTGTTTGGCGAACTGAAAGATGGGCTCGAAGTGCGGCCAGACGTCGAAGGCGCCACGGTAGGGGTGGCCGATGCGGTCGAGAAACGCTTTGGCCTTCAGCTTCCCGGCGATGAACCCGTCGACCTGCGCCTGGTGCCGGCCCTCGACGAACTCGAGCGCGACGACCACCCGGCGGCCCGAAGCGACCGCGGCCTCGAGCAGCGCCAGGTACCCCTGCTGGGCGGCTTTGAGCGTGTGGTAGTCACCGACGTAGACGACATCGGCTTGTCGCAGCTGCTGGTGCACCTCGGCGATCGGCAGCTTGCGCCGGAAACTCGCGGTCGCGCGGCGATACTCCCCCTCGTACCGGCGAAACGCGGGGGATGCGCCGACGACCAACTGGCGGATCTTCTGTTGCTGACGGCGGTAGAGGGACTGCTGGAGAGAGAGCGACGCTCGCATGAATGGGTGAAGAAGACCGGAAGACTGCCGTGCGATCGAGTTTTCTACCCTTGCGTTGTCAGCGCTTCCCGAACGACCATCGAACCTGAGCCGATGCCGCTTTCTCTCTTTCGCCCGCGGACGGCCGCTGTGCTGCTCTCGTTGGCGGCGCTCGCGGCCGTGGCCCAGCCGAAAGCGGCGCTGCTCCACAGCGCGCCGCGCGAGTGGAAACCGAACGAGGTGTTGCTGATCGACGGTTCGCTGGCGGGGACTTCAACCTTCGCGAAGCTCGTCGTTCGGTACCGCGGCCCGGGCGAAGAGTACGTCGACCTGCAGATGGAGCTTCAGTACGGCGACCTCTACCGGGGCACGATTCCCGCTACGCGGATGCGGCCGCCGGGCATCGAGTACTACGTCGAAGGGGTCAGCGAGTCGGGTGAGCGCACCCCGATCTTCATGTCGGCCGCCAGGCCCGCGCGCGTGTTGGTGATGGGCGAAGACCCGGCGGGCGCCGCCGAGCCAAAGGAAGCGCCGCCCGCCCCGAAAGAGAAGCCGAAGAAGAAGTGCAAGAAGAACGATCGGAAGTGCCTGGCCGCCGAAGCCGCCGCGGCCGCGGCCGACGCTGCCGCCGAACGTGAGGCGAAGAAGGCCGACGCGGCCGCTGCAGCCGCCGCGAAGAAGACAGAGGCCGCTGCTGCTGCCGCCGCCGCGAAGAAGGAAGAGCCTGCTCCGCCGCAGGTAAAGGAAGAGCCGCCGCCTCCGAAGAAGGAAGAACCGCCGCCTCCGAAGAAGGAAGAACCGCCTGCGGCTCCTTCGAAGAAAGAGAACGGAAAGAAGAAGGCCGAGGTTGCGCCGCCGGCCGTCGAAGAAGAGCCGAAGAACACCGTCGCGCCGGCCAGGCCCGAGCCCCCGCGGAAGAAGACCGAGCTGGAAGAAGAGCTCGCGATCTACAACGCCGAGTACGCATCGGGCGTCGTCACCCGCGTCGACGAGAAGACCTCGCGCGTCTCGCAGTCGGTGAGCACGTACCCGGCGGCGATGCTGAAGCAGCTGGGCGCGCGCACGGTCTACGACGTGCTGGACCTGGTGCCGGGGCTGACGGTGAGCCGCGACGTGCAAGGCTTTCATCGGGTGGCGGTGCGCGGCATTCGCAACGACGCCGACGTGCTGTTCCTGCTCGACGGCCACGCGCTCAACAACTTCTACGACGGCCGCGCGCTGGCGAACCTGCCGATCGACAACCTCGAGAAGATCGAGGTCTACCGCGGCCCAGCGAACGCGGCCTTCGGCTTCGGCAACTTCCTCGCGGTCATCAACCTCGTCACGCGCCGGGACGACGGCCTTCGCGCCTCGGGCAGCGCGGGGCTCTGGGAGACGTTCGCCGGGCACCTGGGTGGCGCGAAGACCTTCGGCGGCCTCAAGCTGTTCCTCGACGGCGATGTGCTGCACCAGGTCGGCTACAAGAAGCCGGTTCTCAAGGACGCGCTGGACATCAACACCGTCGCGCAAGGCAAGCGCCTCGCGTCCGAGCCGGCGGGCCGCACCAATGACAGCCGCCTGCTGGTCAACGTGGGCGGCGGCGCCGAGTTCACCCGCGACGGCTTCGGCACGCTGAGCCTCGCTGCGCGGTTCCTGCTCGAGAGCCGCGGCGCGCTGATCGGCCAGTACGACACGCTGGGCAACGACTCGACCCTCGACTGGAACGCGCTGCTCATCGATCTCAAGTACGACCGGAAGCTGGGTGAGGCGAGCAAGCTGAAGGTGAGGTTCTTCTACGATCAGCAGGCGACGCGGCGCCACTTCCAGCTCTCGCCGCGCGACTACACCGTCACCGCCGACAGCCGCACTGCTTTCCCCAACGGCATTCTCGAAGAGCTCTCGGTGTCGACGCGCTCGTTTGGCGGCGACCTCGGCGTCGAGCTCGCGCTTCCGGCCAACAACCGCCTGAGCCTCGGAGTGACCGCTGGCCTCGCGAGCCTGTCGGGCTACGACCTGCTGACCAACTACGAGGTCGGCACCAACTTCTACAGAGGCGCCACGTTGCTTCGCCCGGAGGGGCTGGTCTACCCGACCGAGAGCTCAAGCGGCGCGGCCTCGCGGTTCGGCCTCGGGCTCTACGTGCAGGACGTCTTCACCCCGTTCGAGCGGCTCGCGATTGAAGCGGGCGTGCGCGTCGACCTCGTTCAACTTCCTGGCGGCCTTACCCCAGGCTTCGGGCCGCGCGTCGGCATCGTCTTCGCGCCACTGAGTTCGCTGAGCCTTCGCGCCCACTATGGCCGCGCCTTTGCGACGCCCACGGTTCAACAGCTCGCCGAGACCATTCCCAACTCCGACAGCAACCAGGGCCGCTTCGTCGGCAACCTGTCGCTGCAGCCGCAGTACGTCGACTCGGTGGATCTCGGCTTCGACTACGCGCAGACGGTGGGCGAGGCGCGCGTGAAGGTGCGGGCGGGGGGCTTCTTCCAGAACTTCTCGAACCCGATCATGCCGGTCGATACCTCGGGCAACCTGGTGCCGCACACGAACCGGCCGCAGGGCGTGCGCGTGTTCGGGGCCGAAGGCGAGGCGCGGGTCGAGCTGTCGCAGCGCAGCGCGGTGTTCGTGAACGCGAGCTTCTTCCGCGCCGAAGACAACGCGTCCGTGCCGGCGGCGCGGCTCTTGACGGACACGCCGCAGGCGCGGCTGAACGCGGGGTTCTCGCTGCCGCTTGGGCCGTACCTGAACTTCGACGTCACGGGCCGGTTCGCCGCTGAACGCCGGAACAACAGCCGTTCGACCCTCGAGCTGATTCGCAGGTACCGGCTGCCCGGCTACGCGCTGGTGGGCGCCGCGCTGCGAACCGAGCCGATCTTCGACCACGTCGAGCTCGCGGTGGTGGGGCAGAACGTCTTCGACTTCGACTACGCCGACGACGTGCCGCGGCCCGACCGCATCACCGCCGGGGTGCCGCGCGAAGGCGTGCTGGTGTTCGCTACAGTGAAGGTCGAGTTCTAGCCATGCGCCTCTTCCTCCTCGCGGTTCCGTTTCTCGCCGGCTGCGTCGCCTACAACGAGCAGTGCCAGGCGCTGGTCGAGAACCCAAACGAAAAGGTCGCGACGCTGGGCGCCGACCTGTACCTCGACCGCCCGAATGCGCGGCACGCTCCGAATGCGCTTGGGCAGGCGGTGGCCGATGCTTTCGTCGAGGTGTTCGCGGCCACGGGCAAGCCGGCCGACTTCGGCGTGTTGAACGGTGGCTCGCTTCGCGCGGAAGGCCTTTGCGGCGTGACGCGCAACATCGTGCCCGCCTCGCCTACAGGCCTCACCAACGGCGTGCTCCACGAGATTCTGCTCTTCGAGAACCTCGTCAACGCGGTCGACCTCACGGAAGACGAAGTGACGGCGATGCTCGAGCACTCGGTGGAAAGGCTCTTCGCTCAGACGAGCCCGATCATCTCGCCAGCGGGCAGCTTCCTGCAGCTGTCAAAAGAGGTTCAGCTGGTGATCGACTGCACCCTGCCGGTCGGCTCGCGCATCACGTCGCTGAAGATCAAAGGTGAGGCGGTGCAGAAGCCGGGCAGGGTGAACAAGACGTACCGCGTCGCGATGCCGGCGTTTCTGCTCGGCGGCGGCGACGGCTACACGATGCTCGCCGGGCCCGGAAAGGACCCCGCCCGCAGCCCGATTCAGGCGCAGCGCTTTGGTGGCGTCGACTCGAACATCGCGGCCGACTACCTGCGCACGAACAAGATCGCGGATCCCCTCAAGGTGGATCCGCTTCGCATCGTGATGAACCAGTGCTCGAAGCCGGTTCGGCCCAGCAACTAATACAATCGCGCCAGCCCCATTGGCTGGCGGCTCGGGTCCGATCAGGGCACGGACTTCTGAGTCGTCGTACCAGTCGCCTGGGCCCTGCAACTACCGCGGAGGAATCGGCGGCGGCTGCTGCGGCATCACGTCGTTGATCCCGGGGATCTTCTTCATGTCAGCGCGCGCGAGCTTCCACGCCTGCTGCACGATCCATGAGAGCGAACGGTCTTGCCGTTCGGCCTGCTTCTGGATCTCGCCCAACATCTCTTCCGGAAAGTACAGCGACTGCTTGCGGTGATCCGTGTTCGACATCAGCCTTCCTCTCGGCGGTCGACGCTCTCGTCGCCCGTCACGTCGTTCACTGCCGGGAAATTCTTGATGCGTTCACGCGCAATCTTCCATGCCTGCTGAACAACCCAGGACAGCGAGCGGTCTTGCCGGTTCGCTTCTTCCTGAATCTCTTTCAGCATCTCTTCGGGGAAATACAGCGACTGCTTGCGCTTGTCGGTGCCGGCCATGTCGTTGATCTCCGATCGTTCGGGGGGGGGAAAGTCCGTCGTGCCCGTGTCGGTTTTATCCGACAGCGTGCCCAATCGGTCAACGATTTACGCCCACGTCATGAAACGGCTACAAGCGCGGCACATGGGCTTACGTCTCTGGGTCGGCTGTTTCGTGGTGCTTCTGACTGCCGGCTGCAAGTGCGGCGGCAACGTGGCAACCGTTAAGCCCGACCTGCAGGTGACACCCCAGTCACTGAACTTCGGCCCAACCAAGGTGGGCACCACCTCGTCGCCGCTGAAGCTGAAGCTCGCCTCACAGACCAAGACGTCGGTGACGATCTCTGGAACATCGCTCGCCAACGCGGGTGAGCCCGGGGGCTCTGAAGGCTTTGCCGTCGTCACCAAGCCCGCCTCGGTCGCCGCGCTCGGCAGCGAAGAGCTCACCGTCACCTTCAGCCCGTCGTCGGTGCAGGCGTACGAAGCGGTGCTCACCATTTCCAGCGACGACGCCGAAGAGCCCATGATCCAGATCCTGCTCTCGGGCATCGGCGCCGAGGCCGAGCTAACCGTCACTCCCGACTGCCAGGTGAACCGCAAGTGCGCTGGCATGGTCACCGTGACGCCGCCCTCGGTCGCTTTCGCACCCGAGCCCTTCCTGCGCCTGTTGCCCATTGACGTGACCACGCTGCCGTCGGTCGACCTCACCAACAACGGCACGGTCGCCCTCGAGGTCTCGAACCTCTCGATCGCGGGCACCGACGCGGCGGCCTTCACCTTCGCCGGGGCGCTGCCTCCGTTTCCCCTCGTGCTCGAGCCCGCGGCGGGCCGCAACCTGATCGTGAAGTTCAAGCCGACCAGCGAGGCGCAGCAGGACTACACGGCCGACCTCGTCATCGCGTCCGACGACCCGGCGAAGCCGTCGGTGAAGGTGAAGATGACGGGCAGCCTGCGGCCGAACCTGCCGCCCGTCGTCTGCGCGAACCTGGTCAAGGTGCAGCCAGCCGACGACGCGGAACTCGACTACAGCAGCAAGGCCGAGTGGGCGCTGCTGATCCCCGCTCCGGCGACGGGCTACGACCTGAGCAACAAGCGCAACGTCGAGCCGCGCGCTGCCGCGATCTTCAGCGCGACCTCTGACGCCGCCGACCTGGCGAAGTGCACGTCGGACCCGGAAGACGGCCGCGCGGGCCTCACCTACGAGTGGAAGCTGCTCACCGCCCCCACCGGAGCGACCAACCTCGGCATCGCCGGCGCCACCACGGCCCAGGCCACCCTGCGGCCGATCGTCACCGGCGAGTACACGATGCAGCTGACGGTGAAGGACACCCAGCTGCACGCGACGTCGACCACGCTGAAGTTCGCGGTCGCCCAGAAGCAGGATCTCGTCGCCCAGCTGCAGTGGCCGGGCTTCGCCGACGTCGACCTCGACCTTCACCTCGTGCGGCCGTCGGCCGTGGTCCAGCCGACGGATCCGTTCAGCGGCGCCTTTGCCTTCTTCGAGGCCGGCGACGCGGGGAAGACCGCGGGCGACATCAACGGCTACGCGGTGATCAAGAAGGCCAACACCGCGGGCTTCGACTTCGAGTGGGGCGCGATCGGCACCTCGGACGACCCGCGGCTCAACATCGACGACACCGGCAGCGGGCCGCTGCTCGAGAACGTGTCGCTGAACTACCCCGAGAATGATCCGAAGTGCGCGACCACCAACTGCACCTACAAGCTCTTCGTTCACTACTTCAAAGACGGCCGTGCTCCCGCGGCGCCGGGCGCGTGTTCGATCGACGGTGGTGAGGGCTGCCTCGATGGCGAGGCGTGTGGTTGCGCCGCGCCGACCCGCTGTGTCGCCGACAGCGCGCCCAGGGGCGACGGGGGTCTGGGGGCCGGCAAGTGCTACGCGCCGCCGAAGCCGGTGGTGCGCATCTTCTTGAAGGGCAGCCCGGTTGCGGCCTCGACCATTCCGCTCGATATGCTGGTGCCCCCGGACGAGCTGGCGATTGGCGCCCCATGCCAGCTGCTCTACGTCGCCGATGTCGAGTGGCCGTCGAAGGCGCTCAATGGCTCGCTTCCCGATGGTGGCACCCCGCCGGCGACGATCTTCGTGAAGGGGGCGGACGCAGGCAGGGTCGTCGCCCCTCAGATCGCGCGCTTCGGGTGGCGTCAGACGGGTGGCAGCCTGCAGTGCAGCCCCGACACCACGCGTGGCGCGGGCATCGACTGGTACGCGCGGCAGCCCTGATCAAAAAAAACGAGCGCCCCGGACGGGCTTTCGCACGCCGGGGCGCTCCAAAAGAGGGGCCGGAATCAGATCACTCTGTTCCAGCCCCGTGAGCCCAGAGGGGGAGGGGGGGGACCCCTGGGCCCAACGTCAGTGTCTTAAAACTATTGAACGACGGCTCGAATTGATCATTCCGGACAGCGAAGACGCACTGATCATAAGTGCGGTGGTGCCACTCGGCAAGGTGGGGCTGCCAAAGAGATTAGAAGATGTCAATTCCTCAAACAGATCATGACGCTGCAGCCGTGGCCCGGTTCGACCAGGCGCTCGCGCAGGCGCTGAGGCGGTTGGGCGCCGACCAGGGCGCGATCCTGATTGCGGTGTCAGGCGGGGCAGACTCCACCAGCCTGCTGTTGGGTCTGGTCCGGCTTCGCGTCCCCCGGCTCGAAGTGGTGACCTTTGATCACGGCGTTCGACCGGAATCGGCGGCCGAGGTCGAAGCGGTGGTGAAGCGGGCCACGGCGCTCGGGCTTCCGGCCCACCCGAAGTCGCTCGGGCTCGAAGCGGGGCCTGCCTTCGAGCAGCGCGCGCGGGACGCCCGGTACGCGGCGCTCGAGCAGCTTCGAAAAGAACGGGGTCTCGACTTCATCGCCACCGGACACACCGCGTCGGATCAGGCCGAGACCGTGCTGATGCGCCTGGCCCGCGGCAGCGCCCTGGGGGGAGCGGCCGGCATCCATGCCCGCCGCGGCCCGTTGATTCGCCCCCTGCTGGGGCTGACGCGGGCCGACGTGCTCTCGTCTCTTTCCGAGGCCTTCGTCGAGGATCCGATGAACCTTGACCCTGCGTACCTGCGATCGCGGGTGCGGCACGACCTCTTGCCGAAGTACGAGGCGATTGCCGGGCCTGGCGTGGCCGGGCACCTGGCGCAGACCGCCCGGTATGCTTCAGAAGACGAGGCCTTGCTCTGGGCGCAGGCGGGGGCGGCGCTGAGCCGGATCACGAAGGACGGGGCACTGGATGCGCTGGCCCTGGCCGCGCTGGAAAGGCCGATTGCCCGGCGGGTGATCGCCCGGTGGCTGGGCGGGAACCAACTGGAAGTGGACGGCGCCCTGGTGGAAGGCGTGCTCGAGGCGGTCGATCAGGGCCGGCAGGCGACGCTTCCGAAGGGGCAAGTGCTGGTGAACCGGGCGGGGTGGCTGCGCGCGGCAGAGGCTCCTTCACGGAACTTCACGGTCGCGACGGGCACAGGGGGCAAGGATGCGTTATAGAATCTTCAGGCGAAGTGGTACCGTCGACATGTTCGGCAATGGGCCGGAACAATTCGGGAATCCGGGTCCTAGCGAAGGGGTTTCAAATCGTGCGTTCTAGCTACAAGACCATTGGCCTCTGGGTGATTCTGATCATCCTCTTCGTTGCGTTCTACAACTTCTTCTCGCATGGCCAGGAGGAGGTGCAGGAGCTCTCGTTCACCTCTCTGCAGAAGAAGGTGAAGGACAAGAAGATCACGGCGCTCGTGATCAAGGGCAACGTCTACCAGGGCACTTTTGCCGACACGAACGAGAAGTTCCGTTCGACGGGCCCGGTCGCTGACGCGCTGATCCTCAAGGACCTCAAAGAGGACAACATCGACGTGAAGTTCGAGAGCCCCGAGCAGAACAGCATCTGGCTCACGATCCTCAGTCAGTGGATGCCGGTCGTCTTCTTGTTCCTCTTCTTCATCTTCTTCATGCGCCAACTGCAGGGCAGCGGCGGCAAGGCGATGACCTTCGGCAAGTCGAAGGCGAAGCTCCTTTCCGAGAGCCACAACAAGGTGACCTTCGCCGACGTGGCGGGCATCGATGAGTCGAAGGAAGAGCTCGAAGAGATCATCTCGTTCCTGAAGGACCCGAAGAAGTTCACCAAGCTCGGCGGTCGAATCCCGAAGGGCGTGTTGATGATGGGGCCTCCGGGCACGGGCAAGACGCTGCTGGCGCGCGCCGTCGCAGGCGAAGCCGGCGTGCCCTTCTTCAGCATCTCGGGCTCTGACTTCGTCGAGATGTTCGTCGGCGTCGGCGCCAGCCGCGTGCGCGACCTGTTCGAGCAGGGCAAGAAGAACGCCCCCTGCATCATCTTCATCGATGAAATCGATGCCGTCGGCCGTCACCGTGGCGCAGGCCTGGGCGGCGGACACGACGAGCGCGAGCAGACCCTGAACCAACTGCTGGTCGAGATGGACGGGTTCGAGTCGAACGAAGGCGTGATTCTGATGGCGGCCACCAACCGGCCCGACGTGCTCGACCCTGCGCTGCAGCGGCCGGGTCGCTTCGACCGCCGCATCGTGGTTCCGCGTCCGGATCTCAAGGGCCGCCTGGGCGTGCTGAAGGTGCACACCCGCCGCGTTCCGCTGGGGGCTGACGTCGAGCTCGAAGTGATCGCGCGCGGCACTCCCGGCATGACCGGCGCTGACCTCGAGAACCTGGTCAACGAGGCGGCGCTCTACGCGGCGCGTTCGAACAAAGACAAGGTCGACCTGCGTGACTTCGAAGCCGCCAAGGACAAGGTGTTCATGGGCCCTGAGCGGAAGTCGATGATCATGAGCGACAAGGAAAAGCGGAACACCGCAGTTCACGAGGCGGGTCACGCGCTGGTCGGCAAGCTGCTGCCGGGCTGCGATCCGGTTCACAAGGTCACCATCATTCCCCGTGGTCAGGCCCTCGGCCTCACCTGGTCGCTGCCCGTCGAAGATCAGCTCAACCGCTACAAGAAGCAGCTGATGGATGATCTGTGCATGCTGCTGGGCGGACGCATCGCCGAAGAGCTGACCTTCGGGGAAATGAGCGCCGGCGCGTCGAACGACATCGAGCGCGCGACGAACATGGCCCGCGCGATGGTGATGCGCTGGGGCATGAGCGAGAAGCTCGGGCCACTGACCTTCGGCAACCCGCAGGGCGAGGTGTTCCTCGGTCGCGACTTCGCCAGCAAGCCGGACTACTCGGAAGACACGGCCCGCCAGATCGACGCCGAGGTGCGCGGCATCGTGATGGGCTCGTACGAGCGGGCGAAGAAGATCCTGGTCGAGAACGCCGAGCCGCTGCGCCGCATCTCGGAAGCGCTGGTCGAGTACGAGACGCTCGATGGCGCGGACCTCGACCTGCTGATCCAGGGCACCGAGCTGACGCGGCAGAAGCCCGAGAAGCGCGTCACTGCGCCTCCGAAGCAGGAAGAGAAGAAGAACCGCCGCATCCTCGACGCGCTCGAGGGGCTGCCAGGCAAGCTCGAGCCGGAAAAGGCGTAGCGAGAGACGCCCGGGGTCGCGAAGCGTCTCCAGGGGCGAAACCAACAAGAGAAATGGCCCCGCCGACCGAACTGGTTCGCGGGGCCGGTTTTTTAGATGATCTCCCTCGGCCAACACCGCCTCGACCTCGGCGCCCGCACCTTCGTGATGGGCATCGTCAACGTCACCCCCGACAGCTTCAGCGACGGGGGGAAGTACTTCGATCCGGCTGCGGCGATCGCCCACGGTGTGTCGCTGGTGAAGGCGGGGGCAGACCTGCTCGACGTGGGCGGCGAGTCGACCCGGCCCGGAGCGGCAGAAGTTCCCACGGACGAAGAGCTGCGCCGCGTGGTGGGCGTGATCGCCGGTTTGCGGCGCGCGTGCCCTGACACGCCCATCTCGATCGACACCTCGAAGGCTTCCGTTGCCCACGCGGCGGTCGAAGCGGGCGCGGGGATGATCAATGACGTCACCGCACTGCGGGGCGACTCGAGGCTGGTGAAGGTCGCGGCAGACTCGGGCGTGGCGCTGTGCCTGATGCACATGCTCGGCACGCCGCGGACGATGCAGCACGACCCGCGGTACGCCGACGTGGTGGACGAGGTGAAGGCGTTTCTCGCGGCCGCCGCGGCCGAGGCGATCGCCGCAGGGGTGAAGAAGGAACAGATCGTGATCGACCCCGGCATCGGCTTCGGGAAGACGACGGATCACAACCTCACCCTCTTGCGGCGCATGGGCGAGCTGCGGACGCTGGGCTACCCGCTGCTGGTGGGCACCTCGCGGAAGAACTTCCTCGGGCAGGTGACGGGCAAGCCGGCGCCCGAGCGGGCGGTGGCGACCGCCGCGACGGTGGCGATTCTCGCGGCGGCCGGAACTGCCGACCTCGTGCGGGTTCACGACGTTTCCGAGGCGAAGGACGCGGCTGCGGTGGGCGACGCGGTGCGGTTCGGGTATAGGCCGCGGTCATGAGCACAGGAAAAAAGCCGGTGAAGCTGTTCGGCACCGACGGCGTTCGCGGCGTGGCCAACGTCTTCCCGATGACCGCCGAGGTGGCGATGCAGCTGGGCCGCGCGCTGGCGCACCTCGTTCGCAACGGCGGGCACCGCCACCGGATCGTGATCGGCAAGGACACCCGGCTGTCGGGCTACATGCTCGAGCAGGCGCTGGCCGCGGGCATCATGTCGATGGGCGTAGACGTGGAGCTGGTGGGGCCGCTGCCGACTCCGGCGATCGCGAACATCACCACCTCGATGCGTGCCGACGCGGGCGCCGTCATCTCGGCCTCTCACAACCCCTACCAGGACAACGGCATCAAGTTCTTCTGGCGCGACGGCTTCAAGCTGCCGGACGAAACAGAAGCGAAGATCGAAGCGTTGATCTCTGACGGCAGCGCGATGGACGAGCTGCGCCCGACCGCGACGATGATCGGCAACGCGAAGCGCCTCGAAGACGCCGGCGGCCGGTACATCGTCTTCCTGAAGAACACCTTCCCTCGCGAGCTGACGCTGGAAGGCCTGACCCTCGTCGCCGACTGCGCGAACGGCGCCGCCTATCGCGTGGTGCCCGAGGTGCTCGAAGAGCTCGGCGCCACGGTGATCAAGATGGGCGTGGAGCCCGACGGGAAGAACATCAACCACGAGTGCGGCGCGACCCACCCGCAGGGCATGGCGAAGGCGGTGCTCGAGCACAAAGCGCACCTGGGGATCGCGGTCGACGGCGACGCCGATCGGTTGATCGTGGTCGACGAGAAGGGCGAAGTGGTCGACGGCGACGCGATCATGGCGATCTGCGCCAGCGAGCTGGTGCGCCGCAACGAGCTGAAGAAGAAGACGCTGGTCACCACCGTGATGAGCAATGTCGGCCTCGAGCGCGCCGTGCAGAAGCTGGGCGTCGAAGTCGTCCGCACCAAGGTCGGCGATCGCTACGTCGTCGAAGAGATGCGGAAGAATGGCTACAACTTCGGCGGCGAGCAGTCGGGGCACCTGATCTTCCTCGACCAGTCGACGACGGGTGACGGGACGCTGGCTGCGCTGCAGGTGCTGGCGGTGATGTGCCGTGCTGGAAAGCCGATGAGCGAGCTGAAGAAGATCTTCGAGCCCGTGCCCCAGACGCTGCTGAACGTCGAGGTGAAGTCGCGCCGCGAGCTGTCCGAGCTGCCGACCGTGCTTGCTGCGATCAAGGCGGTCGAAGGGAAGCTGGGCAACGAGGGCCGGGTGCTGGTGCGTTTCTCGGGCACGGAAGCCAAGGCGCGGGTACTGATCGAAGGGCCCAACGCGCAGAACAACCAGGTGTGGGCCGAAGAGATTGGCGACGCGCTGAAGCGGGCGCTGGCGGTCTGAAATGCCTGCCGACGCGTGGGTGAAGAAGTGGGATGCCGGTGAGCTCGAGGCCGACGCGCTCGAGTCTGCGTGGAGCCAGTCAGAGCCGCTGCGCGATCGCCTGTTCGGCGAGCTGGTGAAGAGCCTCGCGAAGATGGGCAACTTCTCGCTGGCGGGCGATCTGCCCGAAGACCTCGGGGACTTTCTGTCGGTCGAAGAAGTTCAACTGCTGAAGACGCGGCTGCTGGCCGAAACCGGCCGCGACGAAAGCGAGTGGCAAGAGGAGTTCGATTTCTACTTTGGCGACTGATCCACACTTCGAGGACCATGGAGAAGGCCCACCAGTCGTGCTGCTGCACGGCTTGATGGCCTCGAACCGCGTCTTCGACGAAGTGGTCGCCGCCGGGAAGAAAGAGTTCCGGTTCCTCACGCTCGACCTGCCGCACTCGGGCAAGTCGTTTGGCTGGGCCCAGATGCGGCCCGAGGACATCGCGCAGAAGATCGAGCCGTGGCTCAAAGAGAAGGGCGTGCACCAGGCGGTGGTGTTCGGCCATTCGTTCGGTGGCGTGGTGGCGATCGAGCTGGCGACGCAGTTTCCGAAGCTGGTGAAGCGGCTGGTGGTGGCGAGCGCTCCGGCGCTGGGCCTGAGCGCGCAGACGAAGAAGCTCCTTCACTCGACGCGGGCCGAGCAGGGCGCGGCGCTGATCGGGCAGCTGCCGATGTGGAAGCCCTTCGTGCGCGGCTACGTCGGCTGGCTCTTCGCGAACCCTCGCAAGCTGACCGACAAGCACCTCGAAGGCTACGTCGACTCGCTGAAGAACCCGGGCTCGTGGCCGGGCATGCTCGAGGCCACCCGCAGCGTGTCGAGTTACCAGCTGCAGGCGGCGAAGCTCATTGCCTCGAAGATTCCGATCGAAGTGCTGTGGGGCGAGCGCGATCGGCTGGTGCCGTTGATCGAGGGTGAACGCCTCTCGGTTGCGCTCGAGTCGGGCTTCACCGTGCTTCACGACGTCGGGCACTGCGTGCCGGAAGAGAGCCCCGACGCGGTGCTCGACGCGATTCGCGGCACTGTCGCGTCGCGGAAGGCGCGCGAGCGCGGCCGCGCCGAAGATCTGACCTAAGGCAGCTTCACGACCCACGTGGCGTCGTTGAAGCCGCCGTTCAAGAACAGGCCGAGCAGCGTGTTGCCTCCGGTGAAGAGGTACTGGCCCGTGGGCACCTTGGGGATTCCGGTGTTGAGCGTGCCGACGTCGGTGGCCGTGGCGTCCCAGCCCGTTGCGGGGCTGAAGCGTTTGTAGAAGCCCGGGTCACCCGGCTTCTCGACCCACGAGAACACCGTGCTGCCGTCTGGCCCGGCGAAGAAGTTCCAGCGGAAGATCGAGGCGTTGTCGGCGAGATCCACCCTCGCGTCGAAGGCTGCGGTCGCGTCGCGGTAGCGCGCCGCCCAGAAGGGTCGCGACGCACCGCCGAACGAGCAGCCCGCGACGATGAAGTCGTTGGGTGGAATCGCGGCGACGAAGAACTCGTACCCGCACTGCGAGAACGACTGGAACACCGACGTGTCGAGCAGCGTCGCGGGGCCCCAGGTGCCGGCGGCGCGATCGAAGCGGCGCGCGTGCATGCCCGTCGCAGACGCGAAGACGACCATCGCGTTGCCCGCGCTGTCGATCGCTCCTTTCACCCCGTAGCTCGGGTCGGTGCCCAGGGTCGTTTCGGCGGTGAAGGTTGCCGGCGGCGGCAGGCTCACCATCGCCAGCGCTTTGGAGTCGCTTGATTTGCGCCAGCTGATCACCTGCGCGCCGGAAGCGTTGCTCTGGTGGTCCCACGCGTCGATGAAGTCATCGGCGAGGCGGATCTGCTCGGGCGCGCCGAAGGTGCCTCCGTCGGCGGCCGATCGAACGACGTAGAAGGCATGGCCTCCGTCGGTGGGCGACCCGAAGCTGACGGTGGCGCGGTCTTGGGCGTCGACGGCCAGCTCGCAGCGGGACGCCGTGAGGCCTGGGGTCGAGATTTGCACCGGCGTGCCCCACCCTGCGGCAGTGCGGCGGTTTGCGAACACCCGGTTGATCGACGGGTAGCAGGCCGCCGCGCGGTCGGTGATGACCGAAGCGAGGCGGAGCCCATCGACGCTGATCGAGCTTCCGACAGTTGCGGGCAGCAGCCAGCCCTTGCCCGGCAGGTAGTCGATCACCCGGTACTCTGAGCCGATGAAGGCCTGGCCCGCGGCATTGGTAGCGACGCGCAGCTGACCGGCGCCGTTGATGATCGGCGAGGCCTTGCCCGGCGTCTCGACGGTGCGAAACGGCACCGAGTAGAGAATCTGCGATGAGCCGCCATCGATCGCCGCGACGGGAGTGCTCTGCACCAGCGAGTACTGCAGGCCGCCGTAGAGCCCGGCATCATGCGAGACGGTCGCCGGAGGGATGAGCACGTTGGTGGCCTGGTTCTGCGGGCCCGAACCGGTGTAGCCGGCCGAGAGTCCCAGCGTGTTACCGACGATCGAGGTGGCCTTCAGCGGCTGCGAGAAGGTGAAGCCCAGCGGCGTGTTCAGCGGCACGTCGGCGGCTCCATACGTGGGGGATTCGCCGAGAACGATCGGGTAGTTCGCGCTGGCCGAGGCGAGCAGCGTGTACGGGCAGGGCACGGCGGCAGGCGAGGCATCGGCCAAGACCTGCACCACGTACGTCGCGGTGGCGGGGATCTTGAGGCCGACGAACGCATCTTTCGCGGCGCTGCCCTGCGGCGGCGGGCGCCCGAAGATCGACGGGCCCCAGAGGCGGCCTTCGGCGTTGGTGACGCTCAGCGTGCCCTTGCAGACGTTGCCCGTGCGCTGCACCTGCAGGTAGACGAGGTCGCCCGCGTTCGCGTCGAACGTGTAGAGGTCGAGCTGCGAGGTCGCGGTGAGGTTTCCCGGCGTGCTCGACGGAATGGTTAACGGCGTGCCCGGCGTGACAGGAACCGGAGCCAGCGTCAGCAGGATGTCCAGCGGATCCGCCGAGGCGTTCTGGGTGGTCGCGACCGCGCGCTGGGTGAAGTCGGGCGAGTACGCGACCAGGTACGTCGCGGTGTCCCGCGGGAAGCGCTGCTGCAGTCCGTTCGGAGGCAGCACGGCGTCCAGCGTCCAGCCCGGCGCAGTGGGTGGAATCGGGCAGGTCGTCAGCTCGGGCAGGCAATGGGTGCTCGCGCGGAACCAGCAGGCCACCGGCTGGGCCGTCGCGTCCACACAGCGCGGCTTGCGATCGGTGGGGAAGGCGGGGACGGCGACGCTCCAGAAGCTGAAGTGGCCGACGGTGGCGCGGGCACGGTTGCCGGCGATCACGGTGGCTTCGCCTTCCTGCACCCAGGTGCCGGCCTTTTCGTCGAGGCTCCAGAGCGGAATCGTCGCGCCCACCGCCCACGCCACGTTCGCGGGATTCGTGGCGGCGGCGAGGGGGAGCTCGATCGTCGCCGTCTGGCCCGGCGCGAGGTCGAGGCGCTGGCCGCCCTTCTCGAAGGTGAGCTCCACCGCACCGGCGGTCAGCAGCAGCTGGCGCATCCCGGCAGGGTCGTAGCCTTCGGGCAGGCCGGGCAGGGTGTCCGGGCTACCGACGGGATCCAGCGGGGTGAGGAAGACGTCGACGGCACCGGTGACCGCGAAGGCCTTGGCCGGAAGGCTGACCTTTGCCCCGAGCTTGCCGGTGATCGAACCTCCCACTGCCGCGTCGGCGAGCGACTGGGCCGGCTCGCGCCCGATCAGGCGCGTCTGAATCGAGGCCGCGGCGGTGTTCGCTGGAATCGAGATCACGCGCAGCTGCGGCACGTAGCCCGTCTTGGTCAGCTTCACGCGTTGGGTGACGCCGCTGGGAAGATCGACCGTCGCTTTGCCCTGGGCATCGGTGACGGCGGCGTTGACCGCGACGCCGGCAAGGGCCGGCCGCAAGCGAACGGTGGTCGGCGTGGGGTTCGCAGGCGACGGCCCGACGGTGACGGCGATCATCTTGCTGTCCGTCGCGGTGCCCCCGCGGCCGTCGTGGACGGTGAGCGTCACGGCGAAGGTGCCTTCGGCGGTGAAGACGTGTGCCAGCTTCGCGCCGCCGCCGCGAGAGCCGTTGTCGAAGGCCCAGCTGTAGGTGAGCGGATCGCCATCGGCGTCGGTCGATGCTGTGCCGTCGAACGCGATTGCGGCGCCCTGCGCGACGGAGATCGCGGACGCGGTGAACGCCGCCACCGGGTTGGTGTTCTTCGCCGAGCCGCCGCCGGCCCCTGTGCCGCCGCCTCCGCCTCCACCCCCGCCGCCCGTCGTCGTGGTCGAGCTTCCACACGCCACCAGCACCACGACGCACCCGGTTCTCAGCAGTCGCTTCATGACGGCTGGTTTGCCTCAACCGACGCCCGCTCGTCCAGCCAGCCCGAGACAGAAAGGCGAAAGACCCGGAAACCCGGAGTAAGACGTTTGGGATGACACGCCTTGGAGTCAACGTCGATCACGTCGCCACCCTGCGCCAGGCGCGGAAGGTGGGTTACCCGGATCCCGTCACTGCCGCTGCGATCGCCGAGCTCGCCGGCGCGGGGCAGATCACGATTCACCTTCGGGAAGATCGCCGCCACATCCAGGAACGCGACCTGAAGATCCTGCGCGAGACCTGCCAGACGATGCTGAACCTCGAGATGGCGGCCACCCAGGAGATGGTGAAGGTCGCGTACGAGTACAAGCCCGACATCGCCACGCTGGTGCCCGAGCGCCGCGAAGAGCTGACCACCGAAGGCGGGCTCGACGTGAACTCCCAGCGCGAGGCGATTGGCCGCGTGGTCAAGACGCTGAAAGACGGAGAGATCGCCGTCTCGCTCTTCATCGACCCCGACCTCGACCAGGTGAAGGCGTCCCACAAGGTCAGCGCCGATCGCATCGAGCTGCACACCGGCCGGTACTGCGAGGCGCACAACGAGAAGGAACGCCAGCGCGAGCTCGGCCGGATCCTCGACGCGGCGAAGTCGGCGACGCGGCTCGGCATGGGCTGCGCCGCCGGGCACGGGCTCAACTACGACAACGTTCGCGCCATCGCGCGCATCCCCGAGATCGACGAGCTCAACATCGGCCACGCGATCGTCGCCCGCGCGGTGATGGTCGGGTTCGATCGCGCCGTTCGCGAGATGGTCGAGCTGCTGAGGACCGCATGAAGCGCGCCCTGACTGCAGCCCAGATGCGAGAGATCGACGCGGCGGCCGCCGAGCACGGCATGCCGTCGGGGATCTTGATGGAGAACGCCGGCGCTGCTCTGGCCGCGACGGCGTTGGGCCTGGCCGGACCCCAGGGCCGGTTCCTGGTGCTCTGCGGCCTGGGCAACAACGGCGGCGATGGCCTGGTCGCGGCGCGGAAGCTGGCGTCGGCGGGTCGCACGGTGAACGTCGAGCTGATGGGCGTGGTCGACGCGCTGGAAGGCGAGCCGCACCGCAACGCCAAGGCGCTGAAGGCGGGCGGCACGTCAGTGGGGAAGATTGGCGAAGACGTGCCGGTGGGCCCGGGCGACGTGGTGATCGACGCGCTCTTCGGCATCGGGCTCTCGCGGCCGCCCGACTCGAAGTACGCCGACGCGATCGGCCGGATCTCGGCGTGGCGCGCGGCAGGCGCGAAGGTCGTCGCTGCCGATCTTCCTTCGGGCCTGCAGAGCGACCTCGGCACGCCGATGACGCCGTCGGTCACCGCCGACGTGACGCTGTCTTTCGGCTTCATCAAGGTCGGCCAGGCGCTGGAGCCGGGCGCGACGCTGTGCGGCCGGCTCGAGGTCGTCGACATCGGCATCCCGCGCGCGGCGCACTGGGTGCTGAAGGATCCCGCGACCTACCTGCTGGAAGAGAACGACGTGCGAAGCCGGCTGCCCGTGCGGCGGCCCGACACCCATAAGGGCACCTACGGCCACGTGCTGGTGGTGGCGGGAAGCTGGGGGAGGACGGGAGCCGCGGCTTTGACGGGGCTCGCGGCGCTGCGGGCCGGTGCGGGGCTGGTGACGGTGGCGACGCGGCCCGAGTCGCTGGTGCCGGTGATGGCACACGGCCCCGAGCTGATGGGCGTCGAGCTCGTCAGCGACGGCCCGCTGGGCGTGGGTGACTTGAACGCGCTGCTGGATGCGGCCGACGGCAAGGACGCGGTGATCTTCGGGCCGGGCATCGATCGCGGCGAAGACACCGCGAAGCTCATCGGCTCGCTGCTGGAAGAGCTGACGATTCCGTGCGTGCTCGACGCCGACGGCCTCAACGCGCTGTCGGGAAACCTCGAGCTCTTGAAGCGCGCGAAGGGCGATCTGCTGCTCACGCCGCACCCGGGCGAGATGGCGCGGCTGACCGGCAAGACGATCGAAGAGGTGCAGAAAGATCGCATCGCCTCGGTGCGTGACGTCGCGATGAGCACGCAGGTGGTGGTGGCGCTGAAGGGCGCGCGCACGTTGATCGCCCGCGAAGACGGCACGGTGTTCATCAACCCGACGGGGAACTCGGGCATGGCGACGGCGGGCACGGGCGATGTGCTGTCGGGCGTGTGTGGCGCGTTGCTGGCGCAGGGCCTGTCGCCCGAGGACGCGGCGATCACCGGCTGCTTCGCGCACGGCCTGGCGGGCGATCTCGTGATGACGCGCCGCGGGAAGATGGGGCTGATGGCGTCGGATCTGCTCGAAGGCCTCGGGGAAGTCTGGGTGCGGTGGAACCGGTAATTCGCGAGGTCACCACCCGGTCGGCCGAGGAAACACGGGCGCTGGGCCTGTCGCTGGGCGCGCTGCTGCAGACGGGTGACTTCCTCGCGCTCGCGGGCGAGCTCGGCGCGGGAAAGACGCAGCTGTCGCGCGGAATCGCTGAAGGCGCGGGCGTGCGGCCGGAAGACGTGTCGAGCCCGACGTTCTCGATCGTGCAGTCGTACCCGGGCACGCGGGTGACGCTTCACCACTCGGACTTTTACCGGCTGCGCGGGGAAGACGAGCTGTTCGCCACCGGCTTCTACGATCTCGAGGGCGCGATGGTCGTCGAGTGGATCGATCAGGTGCCGTCGGCCTTGCCCGAAGCAGCGCTGCGGCTCGAGCTCGAAGTCATCGACGACAACACCCGGCGCATTCGCGCCATCGCGCGCGGGGCGCGGCACATCACGCTGCTCAAGGCGTGGCTGCCAGAAACCCCTTGAGCAGGGCGTTCACGCGGGCCGGCTGTTCGGCGTGAACGAAGTGGCCGCAGTTCGGAATCGGCTCGACGCGCAGCGCCTCGACGTACTTCCGCGTCGGCGGGACAAGGTCCTCGAAGCCGAGCGCGCGATCTTCGAGGCCCCAGATGAGAAGCGAGCGGGCGCGGATCATCGGGTAGGCGACTGGCTTCCCGCGGCGCTTCAGCACGCCCGCCATCGCCGCGCGGTACCAGCCGACCATGGCCGTCGCGGCGCCCGGCTTCAAAATCGCGTCGCGAAGCGGCCTGAGCTCTTCGGCGCTGAAGTTCGTCTTGTCGATCGCGTTGCCGCGCATCGTCCGCACGATCTCGCCCGCGTCGTTTCGCGTGAGCAGGTACTCGGGCAGCCCTGGAATCTGGAAGAAGAGGATGTACCAGCTCTTCTTCAGCTGCCGCAGGTTGTGCAGGCCGACGTCGTTGAGCGCGGCGGGATGCGGGCAGTTGAGGACGGCGAGCGAGCGGCAGTGGGACGCGCGGGTGGCGGCCAGGTGCCAGGCGGTCGCTCCGCCCCAGTCGTGGCCGATGAGGTGCGCGCGCGGGCCATCACCCAGTGACTCGATCAGCCGGCAGACGTCGTTGGTGATCGTGTCGAGATCGTACGGGCCATGCTTATCGGTTTCTCCGTAGCCGCGAAGATCGGGAGCGACGACGCGGTAGCCCGCCTCCGCCAGCGCGGGGATCACGTGCCTCCACGACCACCAGTTTTCCGGAAAGCCGTGAAGCAGCACGACGAGCGGACCTGCGCCCTTCTCGACGTAGTGCATCCGCAGATCGCCCAACTGGACGAAGTGGTGGGACACCTTCAGCCCGTCGAGGTTCACAGCGCGGCCGCGTCGAAGCGCTGCAGCTGCGAATGCTCGTCGAAGCCGACCACGAACTCTTCGGGCACTGCCGACCACAGCTGGTCGTGCCACAGCGGCTCGCTGGCGATCATGCGGGTGCCTTCGACCTGCGCCGTGAACAGCGTGCGGCCGCGGCGAGCGGCGGCCATCACCACCCCATTGCTGACGAGGAAGTTGGTCGACGACTTCTCGTCGTGGCCCTGGTCGAAGGTGTTGGCGACGGCCTTCATCACCCTGGAAAGCGATCGGGCGACCTCAGCCAGCGAGCTGCCCTCGAGGTAGTGAAGGAAGAGCTGAAAGCAGCGCTCGCTGTCCGTCTGGCCCTTGATCGCGGCCCGGCGGGCGTCGGGCAGCAACCCCTCGAAAGCAGCGCGGTGATCGGCGAAGCGGCGAACCGTGCCGTTGTGGCTGAAGGCCCACCCGTCGCCGACGAAGGGGTGCGCGTTCGTCTGGCAGACACCTCCGACGGAGGCGAGGCGGATGTGGGCGAGCAGGGCGCTCGACGGGCGCGAGCCGAGCTCGATGAAGCGCGGGCTGACGTGGGCGGGCTCGAGCCCGATGGCGACCTCGAGCTGCTGCCCTTCGAAGCGGGCCACGCCCCAGCCGTCCTTATGCTCGTGCGATTGAGCCCGCAGCGCTGCGAAGGCTCGGTATTGACGCGCGGGGTGATCTGACTGAATTCCGTAGAAGCGACACATGTGAAGGCTGAATGGATTTTTAGCTCAAGTCAGGCCGGAAGCCGAACCCGGCAACCCCACGATTCGACCGTGCTGGGTCACCATCCCACCCAGCTTCGTCACCACCCGCCCGAACTCAAAGGCACAGAGGCCGTCTTTCAGCACGTGTCGCACCTCGCTCACGCCCAGGTGGTACGGCAGCGTGCGGTAGGACTTGCACTGGTAGACGACGACATCTGCGGGGCCCCCGACGAAGAGGCGGCCCAGCTCGGGCATCATCAGCGCCGCGGCGGCCGACCGGGTGAAGCCCAGGTACGCCTCAGCCGGCGTCAGCCCATTCTCGAGGCAGGCGAGCCCCATCGCCAGCGACGCGTTCTCGGACATCGACGAGCCAGGGTTGCAGTTGGTGCAGACGGCGACGGTGACTCCCGCGTCGCGCAGCGCACGGCCCGGGGCGTAGGGCCTGGCGCGGGCAAAGAGCGTGGAGGTGGGCGCGAGGACGGCGACCGTGTTGGTCCGCGCCAGCGCCGCGATGCCTTCGGGCGAGACCTGCTCGAGGTGATCAGCCGTGGCGCACTGCAGCTCGGCGGCGAGCTCGGCTCCACCTCTGCCGGCCGTGAGCTGGTCGACGTGGAGGCGGGGAATGAAGCCCAGCTCTCGCGCGCGCTTCATCAACGTGCGCGCCTCGTCGGCGGTGAAGGCCGACTGCTCGACGAACGCGTCACAGAACCGGGCGAGCTTCTCGGCGGCGACCTTCGGCAGCAGCTCGTCGACGCAGAGCTTCACGTACAGCCCGCGCGAGTCTTTGTGCTCGGGCGGCAGCGCGTGAAGCGGCAGCACGGTGGCGACGAGCCGCACCGCCTGCATCGTGTTCAGCGCCTTGATCGCGCGGAGCATCTTGAGCTCGTTGTCGAGGTCGAGCCCGTAGCCGCTCTTCACTTCGGCGGTGGTGACGCCGTGCGAGAGCAGGCCGATCGCGCGGGGCATCGCGCCGTAGGTGAGCTCGCGTTCCTTCGCGGCGCGGGTGGCGGCGACCGTGCTGGCGATGCCTCCGCCGGCAGCGGCGATCTCGAGGTACGTCTTCCCCTGGCAGCGCAGCTCGAACTCAGCTGACCGTTCACCGCCGAACACCAGGTGCGTGTGGCAGTCGACCAGGCCCGGCCCGGCGAAGCTGCCGCGCGCGTCGAGCTCTTCGGTCTCGGGGCCGATTGCTTCTTTCGGCAGGTCGGCTTCGGGGCCGAGCCAGGCGATCTTGCCGCCCGAGATGCCGATCGCGCCCTTCGGGATCGTGGCGATGGTGGCGAGCGCATCGGGCCCCAGCGGGCCGTCGCACGTCGCGACCTCCGACGTGTTGCGAACGACGAGATCGAAGTGATCCATTATTTCGTTACGCGGTGACGCCGGGGATCTTCACGCCGCGCTCTTTCGCCGCGGTGATCGCTTCGTCGTAGCCGGCGTCGACGTGGCGCAGCACGCCCATCGCGGGATCCGAGGTGAGCACCCGGCTGATTCTCTTCGCCGCTGCTTCCGTGCCGTCTGCGACAATCACCTGACCCGCGTGCAGGGAGTAGCCAATGCCGACGCCGCCGCCGTGGTGGTACGAGACCCACGACGCGCCGTTCACCGCGTTCACCAGCGCATTCAGAATCGGCCAGTCGGCCACCGCGTCCGAGCCGTCTTTCATCGCTTCGGTCTCACGGTTCGGCGACGCCACGCTGCCGCAGTCTAGGTGATCGCGGCCGATCACGATCGGCGCCTTCACCGCGCCACGCTTCACGAGGTCATTGAACATCAGCCCCGCCTTGTCGCGCTCGCCGTAGCCGAGCCAGCAGATCCGCGCGGGCAGGCCCTGAAAGGCGACCCGTTCGTTCGCGAGCTCGAGCCACCGCAGCAGGCCCTTCTTGTGGGGGAACAGCTCTGCGAGCGCGCGATCGGTGGTGTGGATGTCGGCTGGATCTCCCGACAGCGCGACCCAGCGGAAGGGACCCTGGCCCTCGCAGAACAGCGGGCGGATGTAAGCGGGCACGAAGCCCGGGTAGGCGAAGGCGTCTTTCACGCCGCCCTGCTGGGCGAACGCGCGCAGGTTGTTGCCGTAGTCGAACACGTGAGCGCCCGCTTCCTTGAAGGCGAGCATCGCCCGCACGTGCTCGGCCATCGAGGCGATCGAGCGCTGCACGTAGCCTTTCGGATCTGACTTTCGCAGCGCCGCGGCCTGCTCGACGGTGACGCCAGTGGGCACGTAGCCGCCCAACGGATCGTGGGCCGATGTCTGGTCGGTGACCAGGTCCGGCTTGAAGCCGCGGCGCAGGAGCTCGGGCAGCACTTCGGCCGCGTTGCCGATGACGCCTATCGACTTGCCGATGTGCTTTGCCTTCGCGTCGGCCACCAGCGCCAGCGCTTCGTCCAGCGAGCCGGCCACCACGTCGAGGTATCGCGTCTCGACCCGACGTTTCGCGCGGGTGGGGTCGACCTCGACGTTTAGCGAGACGGCGTTGCACATCGAAGCGGCCAGCGGCTGAGCGCCACCCATGCCGCCGAGGCCCGCGGTGAGAATGACGCGGCCCGCGAGATCGTCGCTGCCGAAGTGGGTGCGGCCGGCCTGGGCAAACGTCTCGTAGGTGCCCTGCAGAATTCCCTGTGTGCCGATGTAGATCCACGAGCCAGCCGTCATCTGCCCGTACATCATCAGGCCCTTCGCCTCGAGCTCGCGGAAGTGGTCCCACGTCGCCCAGTGGCCGACCAGGTTCGAGTTGGCGATCAACACGCGCGGCGCGTCGGCGTGGGTGCGAAGAATGCCCACGGGCTTGCCCGACTGAACGAGCAGCGTCTCGTCGTCTTCGAGGCTCCTCAGCGAGGCGACGATGTTGTCGAACGCTTCCCAGTTGCGGGCCGCCTTGCCGGTGCCGCCGTAGACGACCAGATCCTCGGGGCGCTCGGCCACGTCCGGATCCAGGTTGTTCATCAACATGCGCAGCGCGGCTTCCTGAACCCAGCCCTTGCAGGTCAGCTGGTTGCCACGCGCGGCGCGAATCACTCGAGGGGTGCCCATGTGCCGCGGGTATAGACCACAGGCCAAAGGCTCAGGTAGAGCAGCAAGCGGATGATGCGCTACGTCGCCATTGGAGCAATCGTCGGCTTCCTGATCGCCTGGTTCCTGTTGAACTCGGGTCGGGACGCCGGGCCGCCGGCCGTGCAGACGGCGCCCGTTCAGACCTTGCCGTCGTTGCGCCCGACGCCCGCACAGCTCAGAGAGATGCAGCGGTTGCCGGAAGGGGCGAAGCCGAGAGCCGCTCCGCTGTAGGCTCGCTGCGCCCGTGAAACCCTTCTGGATCTGCGCCGTCGCCTTGACTGGCTGCGTGCACGTTGCCGCGTCCGCCGACGGCCCGGAAGACGTGGCGCGCCGCTATGCGGAAGCGCTCGAGCAGGGGCGGGTGAAAGACGCGTGGGCGCTGTCGGCTCCGCTGGATCGCGATCAGTTCGTGGCGCGCTATGCCGATGCGGCATCGCGGAAGGCGCGGGCGGACGAGGTGTGGCAGGCGGCGGTGGGCAAGCCCTCGCAGGCGGTGGCGCTCGAAGTGAAGGCTGAGGGTTGGCGGGTGATCGAAGCGCCGGCCCCGGTGGCGGCGCAGGCCGACGAGAAGCTGGCGCGCGAGCGGGTCGAGCACTTCCTCGCCGCGGTCGACCGCGGAGACTTCGAGGCGGTGTTTGCGGATCTGTCGGCGACGTGGCGCGCGCGGTACACGCCGGCGCGGCTGAAGGCGGACTTCACGGGTGAGCCGGCCGCGGTCGAACGGCTGCAGCGCATCAAGGCGGCGCTGCCCGGCCGGTGGGAGGTGACGCTGGCCGGCCCGCAGCTGCCGCTGGGTGATGGCAAGGCGTTGAAGCTGCTGCGCGAAGGCGACGGCTTCAAAGTGGCGGCGCTCGAGTGAAGCCCACCGATGAACAGCTGGCGGCGTGGGGCGCGTCGCTGCGCGAGATCGACCCCAGCTCGCTCATCCCCGACGAAGACGGCGCGGCGGTTCGCTGGTACCTCGGCGACAACGGCACCGAGCTCTTCGCGTGGAGCTTTGGCGACGCCGCGCCCCATCACCTTCAGCTCGTCTTCGCGCGCGTGTCGGTCGAGTGGAGCACTCAAGCGGGGCTCGTCACCGGCACCTTCAAGTCGGGCGGCACCAGCAGCGGGGGCCGCTACGACCCGTACCTTCTTTCCATCGGCCAGCAGGCCGACACCGACGTCTGTGCCTCGGCGCGGCGGTTGTTGGCGGCCTCGAAGGTCGACGCCAGGGTGATCGGGCCGCTGGTCGCCCTGCTCAAGTAGCCGGGAAGCCGAGCAGCGTCCGCACCTGGCCCTTGATCTCGCGGTACTCGTACGCGGCGAAGACGAGGATCCACGCGGTGAGGCAGACGGCGATCGCGTAGCCCTCGGTGAAGCCGCGGTTCAGGTGCTGGTAGAGGAAATAGAACATCACGATCGCGTGCAGCCCGATCAGGGCGCCCAGCGGTGGCCGTTCTTTCCGCAGGAACAGGCCCAGGGCGACGAAGCCCAGCATGTTCCAGTAGTACATGTTCACCGTCAGCCAGATGAAGACGAGCAGGGGTCCCAGCGCGAACGCCTCGAGGTCGGACGCCCGCAGGATCAAGATCAGCACCAGCAGCGAGAAGACGACCTTCGCGAGGAAGAAGCCGAAGCCCTGGTTCGCGATGTCGACGTCGTTGCGCGCCTGCTTCACCTCACCCGGGAAGACGACGCCGCTGCTCACGAGCTCGCTGGCCGAGCTGTTGGTGAACTGCAGGTACACCGTCTGCAGCGAGTACTGGATGCTGTAGAACTTCTCGGTTCGCGCGACGTCGATGCGTTCTTTGTATTCCTTCCACACCCAGAAGCCGCCGAACATCGCTGACGAGAGGAGCACGGCGGCTGCTCCGGAAGCGACGGTGCCGACGAAGAAGCGGCGGTACCGCTTTGGAATCTTCTTCTCGCGATTCACCACGATCAGCGCGCGGAGGCCCAGCGCGACGCCGAAGTAGATCGGGAAGAGCTTGGTGGCGACCGCGAACCCGAACAGCGCTCCGGCGGTGGCCCACTTCTCTTTCTTCATCATGCACACGGCCATGCCGAGGCAGAACATCCAGTCCCACCGCAGGAAGCTGCCCGCCAGGTAGTCGAAGACGATCGGCATCGCCGACCAGATCGTGATCGCGGCCAGGGCCGGCCTTTCGCCGAACGTGCGGAAGATGAAGAACCACATGATCGCGACCAGCAGCATGTCGAGGTAGCCGATCAGGGTCTGGTTCCCGGGCGTCAAGGGAAGCAGCTCGGCGATGGGGTGCGCGATCAACGCCCACGCAGGCGAGTTGCTGTTGCCGTGATCCATCAGCACGCGCGGCCAGCCGATGGGGACGGAGACCATGCGCGCCCAGTCGGCCTTGAACTCGGCCCAGCGTTCGTCGGTGAACTTCGCGCGCACGCGGGGTGCGTCGATCATCGCCTGCTCGATCGACACCACCTCGAAGGTGCGGATGTCCCGCGTCTCCTTCATCCCGTCGAGCAGGTGGGTGCCTTCGCGGTCGGCGAGGATCGCGGCCTTGTAGAGGTCGAACCAGCCGACTTCCTTCTGGTACTTGGCGCCCAGGTAGAAGTGGAACTGTTCCCACTCGTGGATCATGTGGCCGCCGCCACGCATGCCACCAAAGTTCGTCCACGCGAGCACCATCACTGCGGCGATCACCCGCGCGATCCAGATGCGGGCGCGGGGCCACTTGCCGTCGACGAGGCGGTCGATCAGCAGCAAGCCGATCGACGCCTCGAGCAGGATGATCTTGAGAATGCCGGCGATGAAGTGGTTCATGGCGCGTGGTTCATGGCTGGCTTGACTTGCCCCCGCGCGGCCGTAACAAAGGCGCCATGACCGTACAAGAGCGCGACGTCCTTGCCGTGATGTCGAAAGTGATGGACCCCGAGCTTCACATCGACCTTGTGACCGCGGGAATGGTGAAGGATCTGAAGATCAACGGCGGCCACATCTCGCTGAAGATCGAGCTGACCACGCCGGCCTGCCCACTGAAGGGGCAGATCGAGAAGGACGTCGACGCGGCGCTGAAGGCAGTGCCCGGGATGACAGGGATGACGATCGAGTGGGGCGCGAAGGTGCGGGCGGCTCCGCAGGGGACGGCGAAGGACGCGCTGCTTCCTGGCGTGAAGAACGTGGTCCTCGTCGGAGCCGGGAAGGGTGGCGTCGGCAAGAGCACCGTCGCGGTGAACCTCGCCTGCGCGCTGGCCCGCCACGGCTCGAAGGTCGGCCTGCTCGACGCCGACTTCTACGGCCCGTCGATTCCGCTGATGACCGGCATTCGCCGCAAGCCGGTGAGCAAGGACGGCAAGTCGCTGGACCCGCTGGAAGCGCACGGCATCAAGGTGATGTCGATTGGCTTCATGATCGAGCCCGACCAGGCGCTGGTCTGGCGCGGCCCGATGCTCCACGGCGCGTTGATGCAGTTGGTGCGCGACGTGAACTGGGGTGAGCTCGACTACCTGGTGCTCGACCTGCCTCCGGGAACGGGCGACGTGGCGCTGACGATCTCGCAGCAGGTGCGCGCGGCCGGGGCAGTGCTCGTCACCACTCCGCAGGACGTCGCGTTGGCAGACGTCGTTCGCGCGAAGCAGATGTTCGACAAGGTGCACATTCCGATTCTCGGGATCATCGAGAACATGAGTCAGTTCCTCTGCCCGCACTGCGGCAAAGGCACGCACATCTTCTCGTCGGGCGGCGGCAAGAAGGCTTCAGAGATGATGGACATCGCTTTCCTCGGCGAGCTTCCGCTGGAGCTCAGCGTTCGCCAGGGCGGGGACGACGGGCTGCCGGTGGTGGTGGGCAGGCCGGACACGGACGAAGCGAAGCGCTTCATGGAGATCGCATCGAAGATCGCCGGCCGCATCTCGCAGGAAAACATGCGGGCCCGGCAGCCGATCGTGAACAACCCAGGCCTGGCAGGAGGTGCCACCCATGCTGCCCGATGACCCGGCCAACGAAGATCCATTGATGGACGAGCCGGCCGACGACGCTCCGGAAGACGGGAAGAGCTTTCGCGGAGTGATCCCCGACTTCGTCCGCAAGGTCGCCGTCGCGGGCCTCGGCGCCGTCTTCATGACGGAAGAAGGCATTCGCAGCCTCGCAGGCCAGCTGAAGCTGCCGAAGGAAGCGCTGACCTACGTGCTCGGCCAGGCGGCAGACACCAAGGATCAGATCGGCCGCGTGCTGTCGGAAGAAATTCGCCGGTTCCTCCAGTCGGAAAAGCTGCGCGACGAGTTTCTGAAGGCGCTCGCGGGGATGACGGTCGAGATCAAGGCCGAGGTGAAGCTGATTCCGGATCGCTTGAAGGGTGAGGCCCCGAGCCTGATGCCGAAGGTCCAGATCAACGAGCTGAAGACGAAGTACGGGGGCGCGAAGAAGAAGAAGGAAGACGAGTGACGCCGGCGCCGCCCCGCAAGATCACGCCGTTGTGGAAGCGGCTGCCGTTCGTCGTGGTGGGGGTGGTGGGCCTCTGGTTCTGGCAGGGCGGCGGTGGCGTCGTCAGCACCGAGCACACGATCGTCTGGAAGGTGCCTGGCGCGTACGCGACGGTGAAGAAGGTCGAGGCGCAGCTGTGGGAAGGCGACGAGCTGCTCACCCGCTTCGAGCTCGAGACACCGGCTGGGCTCAGCATGGATCCCGAGCGGGCGCTGACGCTGAAGCGCGGGAAGTACCGCAGCGAGCTGCTCGTCTGGCGCGACGTCGCAGCAGCGCCTGAGATTCGACGGACGTCCGTGGAAGTCGCTGGCGAGAAGGTGGTCGTCGTCCGCTAAGCAACGTTTCGCGCACCCGAACCGACAATGCCTCGTGGGCTTCGCTCCCGGTCTCGTCATCACGCTGCACCTTGCTCCGCGTCTCTCGGCCGCTGAAGCCCCCACGCCTTCTGTCGAGCTGCCGCCGCCTTTCGTCCCCGTTCGCGCCTCAACCTGCGAGCGACGGAGACGAAGATGCGATTGCCCCTGCTGCTGATCTGCCTCACGGGTTGCCTGCCGAAATCGGCGCTTCACCCCGACGGCGACCTCCACAACAGCCGCTGCGCCGAGCTCGTGCACACCGAGGAGCTCGCCCAGGCGCGCGCCGAGTGCACGCTCGCCCGCGAGTACAACCCCGACTCGCCCGAGACCCTGGTGAACCTGGGGTTGATCGAATACCGCGAGGGGAACAACGACGCGGCGCGCGCCCTGTGGATCAAAGCGGCGCGGGTCGAGCAGGAAAGCGCGCAGGCCTACAACAACCTCGGCGTCCTCGCGCTGGACGAAGGCGATCTGTCGGCCGCCGAGTCGCGATTCGAGCGCGCGCTGAAGGTGAACCCCGCGTACCTCGAGGCGCGGAAGAACCTCGCGCTGTCGCAGGTGCGGCTGAAGAAACTCGACGCGGCGGAACAGACGCTGAGGACGATGATCGCGGTCGCTCCGCTGTTGTCAGAGCCGTACCACCAGCTGGGGGTGATTCGCCTTCAGCGCGGCGACGCGAAGGCGGCGGCGGGGTGGTTCGAGAAGGCCGTGCTGCTCGAGGTCGGGTACGCCGAGGCGTGGAAGGGGCTCGCGGCGGCGCGGGAACAGCTTGGCGACGCGCGGGTCGCGGCCGAGGCGTACGAGTCGTGCGTCGACGCAGCGCCAGGCGATCTCGAATGTCTGGCTGGGCTGAAGCGGACGCGGTGATAAACAGCGCCGCATGTCCAACGAGATCAATCACGTGATGGTGGTGGGAGCAGGGCAGATGGGCGCGGGGATCGCGCAGGTCGCCCTGGTGGCGGGCTTGAAGGTGACGCTGGTCGACGTCTCGCCCGAGGTGGTCGCGAAGGGCCGCGCGAAGATCGAGGCCGGCCTCGCCAAGATGGTCGAGAAGGCGAAGCTTAATGACGCAAAGCTGAAGGACGCGATCGCCCGGCTCTCGACGGCGAACGCGATTCTCGACGTGAAGGGCGCCGACGTCGGCATCGAGGCCGTCAGCGAGAACGAGGAATTGAAGAAGAAGATCTTCAAGGATCTCGACGCCGCGGTTCGTTTAGGCGGCGTGCTCGCGACCAACACCTCGTCGATTCCGATCACCCGCATCGCCGCCACGACGAAGCGGCCTGAGGCCGTGATTGGCATGCACTTCATGAACCCGGTGCCGGTGATGGCGCTGGTCGAGATCATCCGCGGCGCGGCCACCAGCGACGAGACGTACGCCGCCACCCGCGCGCTCGCCGAGAAGATGGGCAAGACCACCGTCGTCTCGAAGGACTTCCCGGGCTTCATCGTCAACCGCGTCCTGATTCCCATGCTCAACGAGGCGTGCTTCGCGTTGATGGAAGGGCTCGCGTCCGCCGAAGACATCGACACCGCGATGAAGCTCGGCACCAACCAGCCGATGGGGCCGCTCGCGCTCGCCGACTTCATCGGGCTCGACACCGTGCTGTCGATCGCGCAGGTCCTTCACGCGGGGCTGGGTGAGAGCAAGTACCGCCCGTGCCCACTGCTGCGGCAGTACGTCGAGGCCGGCTGGCTCGGGAAGAAGACGGGCCGCGGCTTCTACAAGTACTGAGCGCTACTGCGGGACGATCGACAGCAGGTACTCACCCGACTTCGCGGTGCCTGCCGAGACGAAGGTGTCGAGCGACAGCCACCAGGTTCCCGGCTGCAGCGTGGTCACGATCTGCCGATCGTTTCGCATCACGCAGCCTTCGCCCGTCGCGGGGTCAGACATCAAATGCACGTCGAGGTCCGCTCCGTTCAGTGAGAAGGCCTGAATCTTCACAGGTGTCGGCGTGGTGATCATCAGCTTGTAGAGCTGCTCGGGGCCCGACTCGTCGGTCGTCGACGCGCAGCCGGGGTAGGTCGAGAGCCGGTTCGCGCCGGTCTTCGAGGTGTCGCGCAGGTCGACGTAGGGCAGGGACGACACCACGAATGGATCCGCCAGCGTTCCGGTGCCGGCCTGCGACGACGCCATGTCTGGAGCGACCGACGATTCCAGCGCCGCCCTCGCGCGATCCAGAGCTTCGATCGCCAGCAGGTTGCGCGTGTTGTGGCCGAAGGCGAGCGCGGGCGCCGTGAAGTGACAGCCGCGCGCCGCTCCGCCGACGGTGAAGACGTTGAGGTGCAGGCCGTCGGAGCCGATGCCGTGCGACGGGATGAGCCGCATCGCCGCGTCCAGCTGCATCAGGGGGACCTGCCGGGCCTGCGCGATGCCGCGCACCACGCCTTCGAACTCAGGCACGCGGGCGTCAGCGATGGCGGTGTCGTCGCGTGGCGGCAGCGTCGTGAGCAGGGGGATCACGCCCTTGCTGATCAGTTGGTCGGTGATCGTGAACATGTTCTTCGCGTACGTGAAGACGTCGCCCGTGCCGTTGCCGATGTCGTTCGTGCCGAACATCACCAGCGCGTACCGCGGCGACAGCGCGTTCACTTCTGTCTCGAGCGGGGAAGGGGAGCCAGCGATGGCAGCGCCGGCGCTCCAGCCGACGGTCGCCGCCTGGGTGACGCGCGTGAACGATGGGCCCGCCTTGAAGAGGTTGATCGTCGGCTGCAACGCCGTGCGCCCCGCGAGGTCCACGTTCGTGCCCGCGAAGCAGGTGAAGAAGTTCGTGTTCACCGTGTTCGAGTCGCCGATCTTCGCGAACACGCCCGGCAGCCGCAGCGCGTTCGCCGCGATCCGCTTCAGGCTCGCCACCACCGACGGCGTGATCGGCGAGTGGCGCGCGCCCGGCGGGTAGATCGGCGGCGTCGAATTGCCGGCGTCAGGGGCTCCGGCGTCGAAGCTGCCGGCATCGGGTGTCGATGCGTCGGGTGCGCCCCCGTCGGGCGTCGACGCGTCGGGCGTTGACGCGTCGGGCGTTGACGCGTCGGGCGTTGATGCGTCGGGCGTTGACGCGTCGGGCGTTGATGCGTCGGATGCGGTGCCGGCGTCGTCGTCGGCTTCGATCGGAGCGCCGCAAGCAATGAGGACGAGCAGGGCAGGGACGAGGAGGCGCATCGGGGCTTTGTACACCCAAGGTGGCTTTCGCCCGGCAGAACCGGCCTCCTTTCCCGGCCAATGCCATGGGAGCGGCGAGAGAACCCGCGGAGGCTCCGGCTTCTCGAGCGGGCCCGCAGCTGGGAGGTGACGTGGCAGAGGCGAACGCGACCGGGCCCAGCTAGAACGGCGCCCATGGAACTCATCAACCTCGAGTGGGATGGCGCAATCGCAGTGCTGACGATCAACCGCCCAAAGGCGCTGAACGCGCTGAACGCGCAGGCGATCGCCGAGATCCTCGAAGCGATCAGCCAGGTCGCCTCGAAGCCCGAGGCGCGCGCGCTGATCATGACGGGCGGCGGCGAGAAGGCCTTTGTCGCGGGCGCCGACATCGCCGAGATGGCCGCCTACTCCCCCGAGCAGGCGCTGGCGTTCGCGACGGCGGGGCACAAGGTCGGCGAGGCGCTCGCGTCGCTCGGCGTCCCCACCATCGCCGCAGTGAACGGGTTCGCGCTGGGCGGCGGCTGCGAGCTCGCGATGGCGTGCGACCTCATCTATGCGTCGGAGAAGGCAAAGTTCGGCCTGCCAGAAGTAACGCTCGCGGTGATCCCAGGCTTCGGCGGCACCCAGCGCCTCACGCGCCTGGTCGGCCGGGCCCGCGCAAAAGAGCTCGTCTTCACCGGCGACATGATCGACGCCGCGAAGGCGAAGGAATACGGACTCGTTCTCGACGTGCTCGCGCCAGACAAGCTGCTCGCCCACTGCAAAGAAGTCGCCGGCCGCATCGCCAGGCGGGGCCCGGTCGCGATCGCGCAGGCCAAGCGCGTGATCGACCAGGGCGCCGACGCGATGCTGTCGGACGCGAACGCCCTTGAGCGCCAGGCCTTCGCCCAGCTGTTTGCCACCACCGATCAGCGCGAGGGGATGAAGGCGTTCCTCGAGAAGCGCCCGCCCATCTTTACGGGCAAGTAACGGGCTATGCGGATCGCGGCGATGTTGATAATCCCGCGGGCATGAACTTCGAGCTGACCGACGTCCAGCGCGACATCCAGAAGATGTGCCGCGAGTTCGCGGCCAAAGAGCTGATCCCCAACGCCCGCAAGTGGGACGAACAGCACGCGTGGCCCGAATCGGGAGTGAAGAAGCTGGCTGAGCTCTCGCTGCTCGGCGTCGCGGTGCCCGAGAGCCAGGGCGGCGCTGGCCTCGACAACGTCTGCTACGCGCTCGCGATCGAAGAGATCAGCCGCGGCTGTGGCAGCACCGGCGTGATCATGAGCGTCAACAACTCGCTCTACTGCGACCCGGTGATGAAGTTCGGCACCGACGCGCAGAAGAAGGAATTCCTCGAGCCCTTCGCCCGCGGCGAGAAGCTCGGCTGCTTCGGCCTCACCGAGCCCAACGCTGGCAGCGACGCCGCCGCGCAGCAGACCGTCGCCGTGAGGAAGGGCGACGACTACGTCATCAACGGCTCGAAGAACTGGATCACCGTCGGCCCAAAAGCCGACGCGATGGTCCTCTTCACGATGACCGACAAGAGCAAGGGCAACAAAGGCATCACCGCCTTCCTCGTGCCGACGTCGACGCCTGGCTTCAACCGCCAGCCGCCCGACAAGAAGATGGGCATCAACGCCGCCCACAGCTGCACGATCTATTTCGAGGACATGAAGGTCTCGGCAAAGAACATCCTCGGCAAAGAGGGCGAGGGCTTCAAGGTCGCGATGAGCACGCTGGACGGGGGTCGAATCGGGATCGCGTCGCAGGCGATCGGGATCGCGCGGGGAGCCTTCGAAGAAGCGCTCGCGTACTCGGCCGAGCGCAAGACGTTCGGCAAGCCCATCCGCGATCACCAGGCGATTCAGTTCATGCTCGCCGACATGGCGACCGAGCTCGACGCGGCCCGCCTGCTCACGCTGCGCGCGGCGCTGATGAAGGATCAGGGCCAGCGGCACTCGCAGCAGAGCGCGATGGCCAAGCTCTACGCGAGCGAGATGGCCGGCCGGGTCACCAACAAGGCGCTGCAGATCCACGGCGGCATGGGCTACTCGAAAGAGATGGACGCCGAACGCCACGTGCG
>JBBRAX010000070.1:0-41765 GCA_038206395.1 Myxococcales bacterium
CCCCCTGCACGACTCGCCGGCGCTTCAGGCGGCTCTGCCGCACCAGTCGGCGGCGGAATAGGAGGTGGCGGCGGCGGAGCAGGTGTCGGCGGCGGAGCAGGTGTCGGCGGCGGAGCAGGCGTCGGCGGCGGAGCAGGTGTCGGCGGCGGAGCAGGTGTCGGCGGCGGAGCAGGTGTCGGCGGCGGAGCAGGCGTCGGCGGCGGAGCAGGCGTCGGCGGCGGAGCAGGCGTCGGTGGTGGAGCAGGTGCCGGCGGTGGAGCAGGTGCCGGCGGTGGAGCAGGCGGGCTCCCCGCCTGCACAGCAACCTTCGCCGGTGGATGCAACACCCCGGCGACGTTCACGGATCTCACCGCAGGTGGAGCCTCCGTCACGTTCGACTTCGCCTCGACGTTCGGATCCCCGAAGTGCATCAAGGTGAAGACGAACCAGGCCGTCACCTTCAGCAACGTGTCCGGGTTTCATCCGATCGCGCCTCAACTCTGTGGCCCGGTGAATGTGTTTCCCACCCAGGTAACCTCCAGCGTCCCACCCGTGGTCCGCACCTTCGCCACTGCAGGCAACTACGGCATCTATTGCTCCATGCACGACTCGGGAGATGGCACCCAAATGGGGCTCCAGATTCAAGTCGTGCCGTAGTCGAAGGAAGCGCTCCGCAACCCACGAGATGGGTGTGGAGTAGGTTCCGGGGGTGAGCCGACACCCCGGAACAGCCGTCATCGCCTGGTTGGTCGTCGCTTCCGCATTTGCCGCCGAGCCGGCCAAGCGTCAGTGGGTCGAACGCGAGGGCGCGATCGTCGACTCGCTGGCGTTCCGTGAGAAGGTCTCAGCGGCGCTGGCCGCGGCTGCCACGAACCACCTCGGAGCAGGCCAGCCCCTCGAGGCAAGCGTCGCGGCTGAGGCCTGTCTGCTCATCGATCGCTACCGCTGCTCGTGCATTCGCGACGCGGGGCTGGCGCGGGGGACGCTGAAGAGCGTCGACGCCAAGACGCGAAAGGCGGTGCAGCAGAACGCGTACAGCTACCTGATGGAGTACGTGTCGTGCGACGAGACCGCTGCCGACGCTCCGAAGATCTTCGCGCTTGCGCAGAAGTGGGGCGGCCAGTCGCACGATCCCGCTCCGATTCCGCCTGCGGTGATGAACTCGAAGGCGACGAAGATCTTGCTGGATGAGGGCAACTCTCTCTTCACCGAGTTGGCTCCGCTGCCTGCCAAGCGCCGCTTCGAGCTGTGCGCGGTGCGCGAGCCGGTGTCTTGCGAGTGTCCGAAACGGGCGGGTGACACCTGGCTCAAGCTCGGGGATCGCGAACGGGCGATCATCTGGTGGTCGCGGTATCTCGATTGCGCACCGAACGCAGCGGATCAAGCGCAGACGCGCAACGAGATTGCCGCCGCGAGCAACTTCCTCGCCGAGCAGCCGATTTGGGATGGCGTCTTCACCTTCCCCCAAAACAGGAACGGCGCGGGCCCGGCGCTCGCGAAGCCGCTGCTGGCCAGGGCCCGAAAGGAAGTGCGAGAGAAACGGCTCGACGACGCGCTCACCTCGTACACCCTCTGCGGGCTGATGGACCCCAGCCTCTGGGAGTGTGGCTTCGAGCTTTCGGGCACGCTCGAAAAGCTCGGTCGCACCGAGGACGCGAGCACGGTGAGGCAGTTGCTGCTCGAGGAACTGCCCGCGAAGGACAAGCGGCGCGCCTTGCTCGCTCGCTGAAGGCTTTGAGCCTCGAAGGCACGGTCGAAGGTGGCCGACCGTGCCGTCGGAGGGGGGCCTACTTCTCTTTGCCTTCGTACTTGAACGACACCTTCAGCTTGGTGCGGAAGACCGCCGCCTTGCCTTCCTCGAGCTGCATGTCGAGCTGAACGACCTCGGCGATGCGCAGATCGCGAATCGACTTCGCCGCGCGCTTCACGGCCGCCGACGCTGCCTTCTCCCACGACTCGGTGCTCGTCCCGACCAGCTCGATGACCTTGTAGACGCTCTCAGCCATTTGCTTCTCCTTGTGACGGTGAGCGGCACGGTCTAGCCCACCTCACGGTGGTTGGGGCATTGAGGCTGCGCCCTCACCCATCGCTGAACGCCGCGCCTCGCCCTGCGCGGAGCTCGACCAGGGCGGCCTCGAGCACGGCGCTTCGATCGACGCCGCAGATCACCAGCGGCCGCCCCTCGAAGCACCGCTGCACGAACGCCTCTTCGACCAGCGTCGCCTGCTGCTCGCAGTTGAGCCGGTGCCACGCCCTGCCCTCTGCGAGCCCCTTCGCCAGCTGGTACCCGTCGCCTAACAGCTGCGCGTGAAGCGAGTCGGCGATGTACGCGTGCCCGCCGTGCTGGTGCTGCCAGACGTGACAGAGCTCGTGCACCAGCACCTCGTCGCCCAGCGGCAGGAACTCGGGCGGAAGGTAGAGCGTGTTCTGGATCACGAACGCGCGCCGGCTCACCCCCAGCAGCCCGCGCACCGGCGCCCGCACCCGCACCGCGCCGTAGTCGATCGAAGCCCGGTAGATTGGCTCGAGCCGAACGATCTCTGCCGGGCTCAGCAGCCGTTCTGGCGCCCGGTTGCCCGCCGCGACCACCCGCACCGCTGCGCCTGCGATGAAGCCAATCGGGTTCTTCCAGCTGCTCACTGCGGCAGGATCTCGCGAATCCTCTTCTCGAACCACGCCTTCTCTTTCGGCCCGCTCGCCACCGCGTTCAGGATCCCGTCCGCGCGAATGAACACCGTCGACGGAACCTGGTTCACCCCGAACGGGCCCAGCGACTCTGACTTCGCGACGGCGACCTTCGCCCCGATGTCGTACCGGTGCGCGGCGCTGGTCACCAGCTGCACGTCAGGCTCGAGCGAGATGGCGAGAAAGCCCACGCCCTTCGGCTCGTATTCCTGCCTCAGCGCTTCGAGCTCGGGAAACTCCCGAGCGCAGGTGCCTCAACCAGGCACCCACAGGTTCACCACCCACGGCTTGCCCTTGAACCAATCGCGATCGATGTGCTCGCCCGTCAGCGTCTCCGCTTCGAAGTGCTCGGGGATTCCACGCCGCGGCCGCTCGACGTACTCGCAGCCCGCCAGCACCACCCAGAGGATCGTCAGCCACTTCATGGCTGGCACTCCACCTTGTTCAGCGTCGGCTTCACGCCCACTTCTTCGCTGGCGGTGAAGTACCCACGCCCGTCGGCTCGCCACGCCACCGCCTCGCCCTGCTGTTCGGCGCTCACCGGCACCGCCGTCGCCTTCGCGCTGAAGATCTTCTCGAACGGAGCGCCTTCCGGCAGCTTCAATTCCACCAGCCGGTTGTACATGCGCAGCAGCAGCGACGTGCCGTCGGGGCTCAGCGCGCCACCAGTGAGCGAGTTGTCCTTCGGCGCTGGCACGGCCAACGTCGCCACCTTGATCAGCACCGCCGTCTTCGTCGCGTCCATGGGCATCGGGAACTTGAAGACCGTGCTCGGGTCACCGGGAAACTGCTTGTCGACGATGAAGACTTCGCCCGACACCGGGTGCACGAAGAGCGTTTCGGCGTTGTGTTTCTCGGCGTTCGGGTACTGAAAAGGGAACCTCTCGAAGAGAACCTTCACCGTGCCCACGACCTTCCCGGCCGGGAGCTCTGGCTCCTTCACCCGGTAGACCGCGCAGTCCGTGCGGGCCAGCAGGTTGTCGCCGATGTCGCCGATGTACACGCACGTGCCCGCGGGGCACGGGCCGATCGACAGGTCTTCCCAGTCGTTCGCCTTCGCGCCGTCGAGCTCGAACCGGCCCAGCGCCTTCGCGTCCGAATCCATCGCGAAGAACCGCGCCGTGTCGCCCGAGTCGTTGTTCGCGTAGAGCACGCCTGCATTCACCCGGCTGGCGACCAGCCCCGACAGCTCGTTGAGCGCGGTGTCGCCCAGCTCTGGCCCTGCTTTCGCCGGCCCAAAGCGGCACGTCTTCGGCGGCGTCGGCGGCGGCACCACCGGCGCGGCCCCGCACGACACGAGCGCGAGCAGCAGCCCGGCCCACCTCACATCGACGCGTCCTGGACGATGAGCCACGTATCGCCCTTCTTGTGCAGCACCAGCAGCGTGTGGCCGGTGGCCGCCGGCTTGTCGGGGTACTTCAGCGTCCACTTCGCCACCAGCGACACCGCGTCCGGCTTCTCGCGCGTCTCGAGGAACGCGAAAGACAGCAGCCCCATCGCCTTCTTGTCCGGGTAGCGCTTCTGGTACCGCTCGAGCACCGCCTGGCGGCCCGTCGTCACGCCACTGGGGCTGACGAAGATCGCGTCGTCCGCGTAGACCTGCGTGAAGACCTTTAGATCGCCTTTGTTCCACGCCTCGGCCTGCGCCGAGATCAACGCCTTCACCGCGTCGCCGTTCGACACCGGCGCCGCAGCGAGAATCAGGGCGAGCGCGAGCACGTGGCGATCCCCACCTTCTTCATTTCCCCGAGGAACTTGTCGGGTGACAGGTAGCCCGTGACTTTCGGGTCCGTCAGCAGCTCACCCATCGGGTCGAGGAAGGCGACCGTGGGCAAGCCCGCCACGCCGAACTTCTTGTAGATCTTGTCGAGCACGTCGTGGTCGGCAGTGCCGTCGACCTTGATGTTCACGAACCGCCCGGACTCGGTCGCGACTTCCGTCGTCGTGTAGACCTTGGCGTCGAGCTCCTTACAGGCCGCGCACCAGTCTGCGTAGAAGTCGATCATCACCGGCTTGCAGTCGGCCTTCGCCTTCGCGATCGCCGCGTCGAACGGCTCCGCGCTACCCGACGTTTCCGCGTTGAAGGTCATCACCCACGCCAGCGCGTGCCCCGCGTGATCGACCGGAGGCCGCACCTCGCCCGACGCGGTGCGAATCAGCACCGCGACCGCGACCATCGCCACGCCCAGGAACTTCAGGCCGAACTCGCCGATGCGGGCCTTGAAGGAAAGATGAATCGCGCCCAGCAGCACGCCGGCGAGCACCATCGCCACCGCGAGCGCGATGCCACCCGGCTTGCCGATGGCGTTGGCGAACTTCTCGAGCGCCTCGCGAATCACGGGGAAGGCGTCGCGCAGGTAGCCGAACGCCAACGCCACCAGCGCCACCCCGAAGAAGCTCTTCACCCACTCCATCCACTCGCCGCCCTTCGGCAGCCGCACGGTGAACACGCCGATCAAGAAGAATGGAACGCCGATGCCCAGTGCGTAGATGAACAGCAGCCCGCCGCCGATGACGGGATCCTGCGTGCGCGAGACGTACGCGAGCACCCCCGTCAACACGGGCCCCGTGCACGGAGCGGCGAGGAAGCCCGAGACGCTGCCCATCAGCAGCGCCCCGACGTAGCCGCCGCCGCCCACCGTGTTCAGCCTGTTCGCCAGGCCCGACGGCAGCGCCATTTCGAAGGCGCCGAACATCGAGCTCGCCAGCACCAGCAGGAACACCGCCAGGCCGCTGACCACCCACGGGTTGCCCAGGGCCGTGCCGAAGGCCTTGCCCGACAGCGCCGCGCCGACGCCGAGGATGCTGAACACGAGGCCCATGCCGACCACGTAGAGGGACGTGAGCACCATCGCCTTGGCCTTGCTCTCGGCTTTTCTGGCTCCGAAGACGCCAACGGTGATCGGAATCAGCGGGTAGACGCACGGTGTCAGCGACGTGAGCAGCCCACCGAGGAAGATGGCGGGGATCGCGACGAACATCCGCCCGCTCTCGAGGAAGCTTGCCGCGTCGATGCCACTGGTGGGGCCCGCGGGCATGATCTCGGGCAACACGGCCAGCCCGAGCGCGAACAACGCAGCCATTCCTGCAACCTTCGTCCAGCGCATGTTCCCCTTATATGCGCCCCGGCCCCCTTTCGTTTCACGCCGTTTCGTCGGGCTTCGGCACCTTGAGCCCCGCCGACCGCGCCAGCCCCATCACGCCCTCGACGGCGGCGGCGATGTAGCCAAAGGGGTTCGCTCCATCGACGGCGGTGACGTGGACCTCGCCCATCTTCTGCTGGAAGGCCTTCGCCAGCTCGGGCAGGCGGTGCGCCACAGCCAGCGAGATTGCCTCGGGGGTCAGCGTGTTCTCGATCTCCCTCACCGTGCGCATCCGCTCGAGCTCCAGCTGCTGCTCGAGGCCCCGCTTCTTCAGCTCGAGCTCCATCGTCCGCGCTTCCACCTCGGCCAGTCGAAGCTTCGTCTCGGCCACGTAGACCTGCACGTTGATGAGCTCCCCCACGCTGACCTCGTGCGCCATCGACGCGGCGTGCCGGGCCTGCGCCGTCTCGGCTTCCGCCTGCGCCTGGGCGATGCCTGAACGAACGCGTTGAAGCTGCAGCGCCTGCTCGGCCGCCGCCTGTTCCGCCGCCGCCTGCAGGTGCGCCTGGGCAATACGCGCTTCCGTCGCCAGGGCCTCGAGCTTCGACTGTTCCTCGATCGCCGCCTTCTGCGCCTCGAGCTCGCGCGAGGTCTGCAGCCGCCGAAGCTCGAGGTCCCGCGCGTGGGCCAGCTGGGCGTTTTTCTGCAGCCGTTCTTCCTTCAGCCGCGCTTCCTCGACGCGCGCGTCGGTGGCCAGCTTCTCGAGCCGCGCGTTCTCTTCGGCCGCCGTCTGCTGCTGCCGCACCTCGGTGGTGGTGGCGAGCCGGGTCAGCGCGATCTGCCTTTCGCTGTTCGCCTCGTCCTGCTTCACCGCGCGCAGCTTCGCGAGCTCGGCTTCTCGCGCCAGCCGTTCGCTGTCCTGCCGGAAGCGCGCTTGCATATTGGCGAACACCTGGGCCGACATCACCCGCACGTCCTGGATCTCGATCGAGTCGATCACCACGCCCCACCCGCGCTGCGTCTTGTCTTCCGGCCGCCCCGTGCCCGAGACGACGGGAGCGATCTCTTTCATCAGCTCTGCCCCCAGCGCGTCCTTTCGCCGCGTCAGGCACTGCTCGACGGTGAGGTTCGCCACCAACCGGCGCACCGAGCCGATGAACATCTCTTCCAGCATCTCGGAAAGCTTCTGCTGCGCGCGCTCGGGGTAGCTGAAGTTCAACATCCGGAAGGCGATCAGCGGGTCGGCAATTCGGTACACCGCGACGCCCGTCACCTTCACTCCGACCTTCTCCTGGGTGATCTGATCCGCGGTGAAGTGCAGCGTCTGCACCGTGGTGGGCACGATCGCGACCGAGTCCCACGGCCACTTGAAGCACGACGCGCCCTGCCCGCTGCTGGCAACCTTCCCGCCGCGCATGCAGACCAGGAACTCGCTGGGCTTCGCCGCCACGTAGCCCCACTTCTTCATCTTCTCGGGGTCCTCTTCCGGCCGGCCTGCCCGCCACCCGCGGCCCTCGAGGTTGGGGATCACCGGCTGCGACCTGCGCTTCTCGTCTTGAATGGGAGCGTTCATGGGTGCCCCTTTCCAGTGCACCCCGTCTGCCGCCGCCTAAACCCCCGGAATCGCGCCCCGCTGATCCATTCTGGCCCGCTCGATTTTAGGGGCCCCGGATCAGATAAGGGCAGGTCATGCCCGCGGGCGCCCAAACCCGCGTTCAGCTAATACTTGTCTGGGCGCGATTAGATTCGGCCATAGTGGACTTGACTCGTCCACATTCGGCCGGTATTTGAGATCACGATGCTCAAGCTGCCGATTTACATGGATAACCACGCAACGACGCCGATGGACCCCCGGGTTCTCGACGCGATGCGTCCGTACCTCGCCGAGGACTTCGGCAACGCCGCGTCGCGCAACCACAGCTTCGGTTGGAAGGCCGAAGCGGCGGTCGAGCTGGCGCGAAAACAGGTCGCCGCGCTGATCGGCGCGAACGAGAAAGAAATCGTCTTCACCTCGGGAGCCACCGAGTCCGACAACCTCGCGCTCAAGGGCGTGGTCGAGTTCTATAAAGACAAGGGCTGCCACCTGATCACCCTGAAGACGGAGCACAAGGCGATCCTCGATACGTGCAAGCGCCTCGAGCGCATGCGGCAAGAGCGCATCGACGAGCTGAAGACGATGCGCTTGTCCGAGCTGGCCGACCGCGACGTCACCACCGAAGAGCTCGCCACCCTCGAGATCAAGTTCGACCTCGAGAACGACCTTGTCTTCAAGCGCTGGCTGGCGAAGGTTCGCACCGGCGCGCAGGTCACCTACCTCGACGTGAAGAAAGACGGCCTGGTCGACCTTGAGCAGCTCAAAGCCGCGATCACCGACCAGACGATTCTGGTGTCGATCATGCTCGCCAACAACGAGATCGGCGTCGTCCAGCCGGTGAATGAGATCGGCAAGATCTGCCGCGAGCGCGGCGTGCTCTTTCACTCGGACGCGGTGCAGGGCCTCGGCAAGGTGCCCTTCGCGGTCGACGAGGCGAAGGCCGACCTGGTGTCGATCACCTCGCACAAGATCTACGGGCCCAAGGGCGTCGGCGCGCTGTACGTGCGCCGGAAGCCGAGGGTGCGCATCGCCGCGAGCATCGACGGTGGCGGGCACGAGCGCGGGATGCGGTCGGGCACGCTGAACGTCGCGGCGATCGTCGGGTTCGGCAAGGCGTGCGAGCTGGCGAAGGCCGAGATGGCCACCGAGGCCGCCCGCCTCGAAGGCCTGCGCGATCGGCTGCTCAAGGGCCTGCAGGCGAAGCTCGACATGCTGGTCATCAACGGCTCGATGGAGCACCGCCTGCCCGGCAACCTCAACGTCTCTTTCGCCTACGTCGAAGGCGAGGCGCTGATGATGGCGATCAAAGACGTCGCGGTCAGCTCGGGCTCGGCCTGCACTTCGGCGTCGCTCGAGCCGTCATACGTGTTGCGCGCCTGCGGCATCGAAGAAGACATGGCGCACAGCTCGATTCGGTTCGGCATCGGCCGCTTCAACACCGAGGAAGAAATCGACTTCGTCATCGACCTGATGGCGAAGAGCGTGGGCCGCTTGCGCGAGATGAGCCCGCTTTACGAAATGGCCAAAGAAGGCATCGACCTCAAGTCCGTCAGTTGGACGGCCCACTGAACCAGGAGTTCTAAGTCATGGCTTACAGCGACAAAGTCATCGAGCACTACGAGAAGCCCCGCAACGTCGGCACGCTCGACAAAGACGATCCGAACGTGGGCACCGGCCTGGTCGGCGCGCCTGCTTGCGGCGACGTGATGCGCCTTCAGCTCAAGGTGTCGGACGCCGGCATCATTCAGGACGCGCGGTTCAAGACCTTCGGCTGCGGCTCGGCGATCGCGTCGAGCTCGCTCGTCACCGAGTGGGTCAAAGGCAAGACGTTGGAAGAGGCCGGCAAGATCACCAACGTCGAAGTGGCGAAAGAGCTGTCGCTGCCTCCGGTGAAGATCCACTGCTCGGTGCTGGCTGAAGACGCGATCAAGGCGGCGATTGCCGACTTCCAGAAGAAGCGCGCGGCCCGCAACGCGGCCCCGGTGGTGGCAGGCGAGTAATGGGCGACCTGATCGCCAGCCAGGATCTCGCCAGCATCGGCGCGGTCGGTAAGCCGACGACCCGCGGCGTCGCCATCGCCGAGAGCGCAGTGCCGCGGCTGAAGCAGTTGCTCACCGAACGGCAGACGCCGAACGCGGGCCTGCGCATCATGGTGAAGGGCGGCGGCTGCTCGGGCCTCTCGTACCAGATGGAGTGGGCCGAGACCGCGCGCGAGCGCGACAAGATCTTCGAGCGCGACGGCGTGCGCATCTTCGTCGACCCGAAGAGCTACCTGTACCTGATGGGCACCGAGCTCGTCTTCGAAGACACGCTGATGGCGTCAGGCTTCAAGCTGCAGAACCCGAACGTGAAAGCAGCCTGCGGGTGCGGCGACAGCTTCTCGGTGTGACGTGACGCACTTCGAGCTGTTCGGCATCGCGCCCTCGGTGGACCTGGACCTTCCCTCGCTCGAGGCGAAGCATCGGTCTTTGAGCCTCGCGCTTCACCCCGACCGCCAGGCAGACCCGAAGGCCCGCCGCCTCGCGGTCGACCAGACGGCCACCCTCAACGACGCGATGAAGGTGCTGAAGGACCCCGTGCGGCGCGCCTTCTACCTGCTCAAGCTCAAAGGGGTGGACCTCGAGCGCGACGACGCCGGTGAGCAGCGCCAGATGCCGATCGAGTTCCTCGAGGAAGTGATGGATCGCCGCGAGGCCCTGGAGTCGGTGCGTGAGAAGAAAGACGTCGCGAAGGCGCAGGCGATGGCAGCCGAGGTCGAAGGGTTGAAGGACAAGGCGCTGGCCGCTGCCCAGGCCGCGCTGAAGGCAAACTCAGTGAAAGAAGCCACCCACCAACTGGGCCGGGTGCGGTACTTCACGCGCTTCCTCGAAGAGGTCGAGGCGATCGAAGAGGAGGCGCTGTAAGTGAAAGGGCTGTTGCAGATTCATGATCCGCTCAAGCCCAAAGGGCACGCGGTCGGCATCGATCTGGGAACCACCAATTCCCTCGTCGCCTCGGTGATCAACGGGAAGCCGAAGTGCCTGGCCGCCGACGAGGGCGGGGCCGAGCTACTTCCTTCCGTCGTCCATTACGCAAGGGACGGCGGCGTGGTGGTGGGCGCCCGCGCGCTCGTGCTGCTGCCTGACTTCCCCACCGACACCCTCAAGTCGGTGAAGCGCTTCATGGGCAAGTCGCTGTCGGACGCCGAAACGAAGAAGCTCGGCAGCTACAAGTTCACCGAAGGCGCAGGGATCGTGCGGTTCGACGTCGCGGGCGGCAACCCGGTGACGCCCATCGAGGCGTCAGGGGAAATCCTTCGCGCGCTGAAGCGCCGCGCTGAGACGCACTTCGCCGGCAAGGTCGAGCAGGCGGTGATCACCGTGCCCGCGTACTTCGACGACGCCCAGCGGCAGGCGACGCGGGATGCCGGGCGCCTGGCGGGGCTCGAGGTGTTGCGGCTGTTGAATGAGCCGACCGCCGCGGCGCTCGCCTACGGGCTCGACAAAGGCAGCCAGGGTCTGTTCGCCGTCTACGATCTTGGCGGCGGCACCTTCGACATCTCGCTGCTCAAGCTCACCGACGGCATCTTCGAGGTGAAGGCGACCGGCGGCGACTCCGCGCTCGGTGGTGATGACTTCGATCGCGCCATCGCGACCAGGGTCCTCGAAGAGCGCGGCATCTCTCAGCCAGACCCCACCCAGATCGCCACGCTGCTTCAGGCGTCTCGCGCGGCGAAGGAAGCGCTCACCGATTCGGCGGCCACTCCGCTCGTCTTCGAAGGCAAGACGACCCTGGTGTCGCGGGCGCAACTGGACGAGTGGATTGCACCGCTGCTGGTTCGCACTGGAGCCGTCAGCCGCCGCGCGATGAAGGACGCGGGCGTGAAGCCGGCCGAGCTCGATGGCGTGGTGCTCGTCGGCGGCTCGACCCGCGTCCCCGCCGTTCGCGCTTTCGTCACCGAGCTCTTCGGCCGCCCTCCGCTGGCCGACATCGACCCCGACCAGGTGGTCGCCCTCGGGGCGGCAGTTCAAGCCGATCTGCTCACCAACGCCGACCGCCACGACGAAGTGCTGCTGCTCGACGTGATCCCCCTGTCGCTCGGCCTCGAGACGATGGGCGGCGTGGTCGAGAAGGTGATTCCGCGCAACAGCCCGATGCCCACCGCGCAGGCGCAGATCTTCACCACGTTTCAAGACGGCCAGAACGGGATGGACATCCACGTGCTGCAGGGCGAACGCGAGCTCGTCGATGACTGCCGCAGCCTGGGCCGCTTCCGGCTCACCGGCATTCCGCAGCTGCCCGCCGGCATGGGCCGCGTCGAGGTTCGCTTCTCCGTCGACGCCGACGGCATCCTCTCGGTCAGCGCGAAAGAACAGACGACTGGCGTTTCGCAGGCGATCACCGTCAAGCCGACCCACGGGCTCAGCGACGAAGAGATCGAACAGATGCTGCTCGACTCGATCGATCACGCCGAAGACGACATGCAGCGGCGGCAGCTGGCCGAACAGCAGGTCGAGGCCAAGCAGATTCTGGTCAACGCCCACAAGCAGCTGCTGGAAAACGGCGACCTGCTCAACGACGACGAGAAGCGCGCCTTCATCGACGGCATTGAGGCGCTCGAGCAGGTCGCCGCGTCTGCGACGAACTACCTCGAGCTCAAGGCAGCGATCACCACCCTCGACGAGGCCAGCCGGCCATTCGTCGAACGGATCATGAACCGGTCGATTCAGCGCGCCGCCGTCGGCCACCGCATCGAGGAATACTGAGAGGTGGCCAAAGTCCACTTCAGCTCGCCGCTGCAGGATCTGACCATCGAGGTCGCCGAGGGCACCACCCTGCTCGAGGCCGCCGAGGCGTGCGGCGCCCAGGTCGGCCACAGCTGCGGCGGCGTCTGCGCCTGTTCCACCTGCCACGTCTGGGTGAAGAAGGGGCTTCAGACGCTGCCGGATCAAGAAGACGACGAGATGGATCGCCTCGACCAGGCCTTCGACGTGAAGCCCTACTCGCGCCTGGCCTGCCAGTCGAAGGTGGGCAAGGCCGACCTCGAGGTCGTCATCACCGAAGAGAGCCTCGTCGCGTACATGGACGAGAACCCCGACACCCGCCGCAAGCTGATCGCCGAATCGAAGTGGCCCGTCAGAAAATGAGGCCCGGCGTCGTGTGATGCTTGCTTCGTCGAACGTGCGTCCCTATAAGCGGCGCCGCTGATGCCCAGGTGGTGGAATTGGTAGACACGCCAGATTCAGGGTCTGGTGGTGGTGACACCGTGGAGGTTCGAGTCCTCTTCTGGGCATGAGTGTTGGGGGGAGCCGGGAAACTGGCTCCCCCTTTTTTTGTCCGAGTAAGTCCCCTCGGGGCGTTCGCGCGCAGCACTTCCGTCGAATTCCTCAATGGTTGCGAGCATCGCCGTGGCACGTCGCGTGCTCAGGGAAGCCCCCGTCTGAATCACCCAACAACCAGGGAGCCACCCATGAAGCGCCTACTCGTCGTTGCCGTCTCGATGTTCGCTTTCACGTCTGCCCTCGCCGACGACACCCGCACCGTCGAGACGAAGAAGGTCGTCAAGAGCGGCAAGGGCAAGTCGACAGTCACCACCGAAGTGAAGGCGGTGAATGATCCCGATGGCCTCGGCAACAGTACGACCGACAAGGTCACCGCCGAAAAGGAAGTGAAGAGCACCGCCACGGGTGGCAAGGAAACCACCACCGAGACCACGCGCACGCACGACGCGCCGGGCATGAAGAACGACGGCAAGACCACCACGAAGACCAAGGTTGTACGCGACGCGAACGGCAACATCGTGAAGGAAGACCTCGAGAAGAAGTAAGCGCTTCTCTTCTCACCGTGCTCGACCCCGGTTGGGCCCTGTCGCCCGACCGGGGTTTTTCTTCACTGTCAGACCCCCTCGGTACACTTCTCGTCGCAGCATTCACACGGGGGGGGGAACACATGGGTCGCCGCAAAGAGAACAGCTTCGAGTTGATCGATCGGGTCGCGCCCTGCGACTGCCTGATGATTGTGGGGAAGAAGCGGTGGCAGGTCGCCGAAGGGCTGATCGTCGCCATCTACCAGGCCGCCGACGAGTTGAAGTCGCTGGCCGCGATGTGGATTCACGTCGTCGATGACGGCTGGGGCAATGCGCTGGTGCTGGCCGAGCCGGTGCCCCCGCTGTTCGTCGAGTCGCTGCTGATGGCGATTCCCGATGTGCGCGTGGTGCCGGTGATGTTCGCCGATCAGCCCACCCGGCCGCTGATGACGATCGGCGCGCACATCGTCCAGATTCACGGCGACCCGCAGCTGCCCGGCTACGTCGGGCCCTCCGCCGATGCCGACCGGTGGGACGCGTACGGCGACAAGTGGGGCTCCGAGTGGTCCGCGCGCCAGTACTACGACTACCGCAAGCGGAAGCGGCAGGCGTCCGCCGACTCACCCCACTAATCGGGAAGCCAACGCCCCAGGCCGCGATCGCCCGGCTCTCCACGAAGGCCGGCCTCGATCGTCAGAGGAAAGGCGAGGATCCCGCGCGACGTCAGCGACGCGATCAACGCCTTTGCCTCGGCTGCGTCGCGCGCGAAGAGCACGCAGCCATCGCCGCCGCCCGCCCCCGACATCTTGCCGGAGCAGCCGACTGCTTTCGTCAGCGCGAGCAGCCGCTTCATCTCGTCGGTCTCCAGCGGGCCCAGCGACGCGAGCACCGCCTGCAGCCCTTCGGCGGCCTGGCTGACTGCGGCGAAGTCGCCTTTGGCGAGCCCCGTCTCGAGCAGCTGCCCCAAGGAATCCGAGGTGCCGACGAAGCGCTGGCGGTCGGCTTCCGACCACCGCTTCTCGACCTCACCGATCAGGAATCGGGTCGACGCGCTCTGCCCGGCGAACGCGTAGACCATCGGCAGCCTGGCGTCGGGAAGCCGCGAGAGCTCGACGGGGGGCGCATTGCGCAGCGCTCCCGACAGGTCCGTGCCGGTGGCGGCCTTCGTCAACGCCGCCAGGTCGTACCGGCGGTAGCGCACGATGCCACCCGCGAAGATCGCCGCCACGTCGCCGCCGCTGCCCTTGCCGTTCTGAGCGAGGGCATGCGTCAGCAGCGACAGCTTCAGCGTGTCGAGGTTCGCGTCGAGCCCGTACCGCGCGGCCTCCGTCGCCAGCACCACCGCCCGCGCGCTGCTGCCCATGCCCAGCTTCCGGCCATCGGTGGCGCCTGGCGACGGCTCGAATGCGATTCCGAAGCCCGGCACCTGCCGCCCGACCGCGCGGAGCACCAGGTCGACGGCCCGCGCGGCGAAGTGAAACCCTTCTGGCACCGGCTCGGTCGCCCAGCGCGCGCCCAACGGCGTCGTCTGGCCAGACAGCTTCCCGTCTTCCACCGCCAGCGACACGTCGCGGTCGAGCCGCGATTTCACGAACGCCGCTGTGCGGGGCCCGACCGCGGCGATGCGCGCCACCCCGCCCCACAGCACCGCGTACTCGCCTGAGAGGAAGAGCTTCCCGGGGGCCGAGAGCGTTCGCTGCATCGGTGGCTACGTGGCGGCCAGCGCGACCGCGACGTGCGCCGCGAACCGCGCGTTGTTCTCGAGCAAGGCCAGGTTCGCGTCGAGGCTCTTGCCCTTCGTTCGGGCCGACAGTTGCTTGAGCAAGAAGGGAGTCACCGCCTTGCCCGTCACCTTCTGCCGCTTCGCCGCCAGCAGCGCCGCCTTCAGGTGCCTTTCTACCTCGGCGTGCTTCAGCGAAGTCTTCGCCGGCGGCGGCAGTGCGAACACCAGCCCGCCCTGCCCCAACACGTCGAACCGGGCGTGACACAAGCGTGCGGCGTGGGCGGCGTCGGCCACCTGGTGCTCGAGCATCAGCCCCGTCTGCGCGGTGTAGAAGCCCGGCAATTCGTTGGTGCCCACGCCGATCACGGGCACGCCCAGCGTCTCGAGCAGCTCGAGCGTCTTCGGCAGATCCAGCACCGACTTCGCGCCCGCGCAGATGACGGCCACGGGAAAGCGGCCCAGCGCCGGAAGATCTTGCGACACGTCCAGGTGCTCGGCCACGCCACGGTGCACGCCGCCCAGGCCACCGGTCGCGAAGACGCGAATCCCTGCGGCTGCGGCCAGCGCACACGTCGCGCTCACCGTCGTCCCTCCGCTGGCGCCATCGGCGATCGCCATCGCCAGATCGCGCGCGCCGATTTTTCGAAGGGCTTCTCCGTGCGACAGCCGCACCAGCTGTTCCTGATCGACGCCAACCCACAGCTCTCCGTCGAGGAGCGCAGTCGTCGCGGGAACTGCGCCCGCATCGCGAATCGCCCGCTCGCAGTTGATCGCGTTGACGAGGTTCTGCGGTGTCGGCAGGCCCTGCGCGATAACAGACGACTCCAACGCCACCAGCGGCAACCCTTTCTTCCGGGCCCTTTCGACTTCGGCCGAGAATCGCAGCTTCACGGCGCGCGCCGCTTCTCGACGATCAGCTGGTAGTCCTCGATCTTCTTGTCCAGCGTCGGGCGGCTGATGCCCAGCAGCGCGGCGGCTTTGATCTTCTTGCCGCGCGCTTCCCGCAGCGCCTCGCTGATCGCGTCGCGCTCGAGGCGGGAAATCATCTGCGCCAGGGTGCGGGCGCCGGCGACGGTCGCTCCTTCCTGCACTTCCGGAGGCAGCTTCAAGGCCGGAACCTCGGTGCCCGCGTACAGCAGCGCCAGGCGTTCAGAGATGCCCTTCAGCTCTTCCACGTTGCCCGGCCACGCATAGTCGACCAGCAGGCGGCGCGCGTCGGGCGACAGCGTCGGCAGATCCTTCTTCCGGCCGCGCGAGATCTTCGCCGCGAAGGCTTCGTACAGCTGCGGCACGTCAGGGCGACGCTCGCGCAGCGGCAGTGACTCAATCTCCGCGCCCGCCAGCGCCCGGCCCAGCTCGGCCTCGACTTCGCCGCGCTGGCCCAGCATGGTGATCGGGGCGTGCGACGTCGCCATCACCCGCAGGTCCACCGACTCTTCCCCGCCCTGCCGCGACGGAGCCACCTTGCGCAACAGCAGCCGCGCCACCCGTTCGGCTGTGTGCCGGGGCAACGCCTCGATCTGCTGAAGCACCAGGGTGCCGCCGTCGGCGCGCAAGAGCGCAGACGCGACCGGAGGAACACCCGGCGTGCTGCCGCGGCCGAACAGATCTTCTTCCACCTGCACCGGCGTGCGGCGGCAGTCGACGACGATGAAGGGGCCCAGCGCCCGCGGAGACCGCGAGTGGATGTACCTCGTGGTGTGAAGCCGGCCTGTGCCGTGCTCGCCGTACACCACCACCGGTTCCATCACCGACGCCGCGCGCCGCGCCTGCTCGACCGTCTTGCGGAACTGGCGCGAGCTGCCCACCAGCTGCACCGGCGGCGCGTCGACATCGGCCCGCGCGCGCACTGCCGCGAAGGCTTCGCCCGCCAGCCGGCCCAACGCCGCGATCGTGCGGCCTTCTTCTTCCCCAAAAGCTTCCGGGCGTTCGGCGTAGAGGATGCCGAAGGGTGCTCCGCCCGAGGCCATCAGCGGCGCGCACAACACTCCGCCGACGCGGCCGATCTCGCGGCGCTCCAGCGCGCCACGCACCAGGCTTCGCGGCACTTCCACCGAGTCGGCGCCGATCACCGCGGCGGTCAAGAGCCCTTCCATGCCGCCCAGCAGCGCCGCGGCTTTGTCGGCATTGACGCTGCGGCCAAGCTCTTCGGCCGCCCGGCGCAACACCATCGCCTCGTTCGCGGCCGACAGCAGCGCAGCGCCGGCGTTGTATAGCCCGCCCAGGGGACCACCCGCGGGCAGCAGCTCTTCCAGCGGCGTCGAGGCGACCTCACCTGGACGATCTTTCTCTGTCAGCGCGGCGCGGGTCGGCGGCTCGTACAGCACCGTGCTGTCGCCGATCTGAAACTGATCGCCGGGCAGCATGATCGTCTCGCCTTCGATCTTCTCGCCGTTGACGAGCGTCCCGTTGCGCGAGCCGAGGTCGGTGACCTTCGCCTGGCCGTTTTCGACCACGATCTTCGCGTGGCGGCGCGAGACCTTGCTGTCTTCAAGAGGGATCTCGCACGACGGACTTCGTCCCAGCACGACTTCGCCCCGGACTTCATGGCGCAGCCCCGCAGACGGTCCGGTCAAAAGAAGCAGTGCCGGCATTGGTAGGCCCTTTTACATCGGCCGCTCGGCGAGCAAGAGCGACTTCATCTCATCCTCGTCGAGGGTGCGGCCTTCGCGTGACAGTGCGATGGCGTTGATTTGGGTCTCTTCGATCTCGACATGGGCGCCCTTGCGCCACTCCGTCGTCGTTTCGCCGCCGTCCACCAGCTTGCCGACCAGGGTGCCCTCTTCCCACTGCAGCACCTCGACCCACAGCTGTTCTTCTTCGACATCGGGGGTCGACGACTTCAGCTGCCCCTCGCCCTTGCCGTCTTGCGGGTGGACCTCGAAGGGCGCCCGGATCGCGAAGGTCAGCGGCTCCATCAGCCCCTTGCGGCCGAACCGGGCCTTGAACGGAGGCAGCATCGACTTCGCGCGATCGAGCAGCGCCTTCGCCTCTTCGGGCGTCTCGTCTTCGAAGCGGTCGCGGTACTGGGCGAGCACTTCGCTCATCGAGTGGCGGCCTTCGGGTGAGACCACGGTGAGGAAGTGCGCCTCGTGGGCGTCGAAGGTATCGGGCGGCAGCACACCGAACAGGTTTCGGCGCGCCTCGTCGCAGGGAAGCAGCTGAAACCCCATGCCGACGCTGGTCGCCACCGGAACGCGGGTGGTCGGCCCCTGCCCGAAGGCCTGGTCGGTGCAGAGCTCGTGGAAGAAGGTCTCGGCCGGCTGCAGATCTTTTTCCGACAGCGAGAAGATCTCGACGTCGAGCAGCCCGAACTTCGTCATCCCGTGCGAGTGGACCCACATCGGGGTCGCCGTCTTGCCGGCTTCGACCGCATGCAGCGTGATGTGATCGCGAATGTCGAAGTCGAGCTCGGTGATCTCTTCGATGTCTTCGGCCGTGTGAATCTTGAAGGCCGTGACGTCGACGACGACGCCAGTGACGTTCTCCAGCAACGACCGAATGCACCACAGCGCCTCGAACACCGCGACCGAACCCTGTGGCTTCCCCGGCTCGAAGGCGACCCGGTAGAAGCCCTTCGCGTTCTTGAGCAGGTCGTGCGCTTCCTGGGTGCCGGTGAGCAGGTCGGGCGTCCAGCCGAGGCCGTCTTTGCGAACGTCGAACCGCACGTCGACCCGCGTTTCGTCGGCACTGACCGAGAAGAGACAGCCATCTTCGCCGAAGGAAAGCTCGACCTCGTCGGACTCGAAGGCCTCGCGCACCGTCTGCTCTGAGACGGGGTCGGCCTCGATCGTCGCGAGGATGTAGACCTCTTTCATCACAGGTGTTTCTCGATCTGTCGGAAGAGATCGACGCGGTCGACGAGGTTGGTCAGGTAGTCGAGGGTATCGGTGGGCAGCACCAGCACGGGGCTCATCTTGTAACCCTTGAACCAGTCCTCATACAGATCGTTGAGGCGCTTCAGGTACGGGGTGGGGATGTCTTTTTCCATCTCGCGCCCTCGCAGGCGAATGCGGTCTTTCAGCGTCCGCACCGGGCACTTCAAATAGATCATCAGGTCGGGCGGGCGCAGCGACGAGGCGACCGTCTCGTAGAGCTCCCAGTAGGTGCGCCAGTCGCGCTTGTCGATGAAGCGCTGTCGGTGCAGGTTCTTCGCGAAGATCTCGGCGTCCTCGTAGATCGTCCTGTCCTGGAGCGCCGTGCCTTCGCCCTGCTCCAGTTGCCGGTGCAGGCGGAACTTGTGGGTCAGGAAGAAGATCTGCGACCGGAAGGCCCAGGTCTTCATGTCCTTGTAGAAGTCGGCCAGGTACGGGTTCTGATCGTTGGGCTCGTAGAACGGGGTCAGCCCGTACTTCTTGCAAAGGAAAGCGGTCAGCTCGGTCTTCCCGGCGCCGATGTTGCCCGCGATTGCGATGAATTTCTTCTGCGCCACCTGAAGGCTGATGTACCACGCCCACGTGCTATGCAAGCCGCTGAGATGTCAGTGGTGCGCCACTTCAAGCACGCGTTGCTGCTGGCCATGGGCGTGGGCTGCGCCGACCCCGGGGCCAACGCCATCGCCCGCGGCAACCGCGCCGCCCAGGGCGGCAAATACGACGAGGCCACCACCGCTTTCCGCGAGGCGTGCGCCGAGGCGCCCAACCTGGCCCGCGCCCACGCGTTGCTGGGCAATGCCCTCTGGGCCAACGCAAGGCCCACCGAAGCGCTGACCGCCTGGGCCGAGGCGCTGAAGCTCGACCCGAACCAACTCGACGCCACGCTGGGCCTTTCTCGCAGCGAGCTCAAGGCGGGCTCGGCCGGCGCCGCGATCACCCGGCTCGATGCGGCGCTGACCAGAGCGCCCGGACGCGCCGACCTGCTCACCGCGCGCGCGCTGGCCCGCGTTCGACGAAACGAAGCAGGAGACCTCGCGAAGGCCGCCGATGACGCGGAAGCCGCCTACCGCGCCGCCCCCAAAGACCCCGACGTGCTGTACACCCGGGGCTCGGTGCTGATCGCGGCCAGACGATTCAACGAAGCGCAGTCGACCCTCGATGCCCTCGAGAGGGCCGTGCCGCGATCGCCGCTCGCGCCGTATGGCCTGGCGCGCCTGGCCGCGGCGCAGTCGCGAAAGACCGATGTGATGTTGCACCTGCGGGCAGCGCGCACGGCGGCAGGCGGCGCGTGGCAACCCGCAGCGGTGGCGGCCGACCCCGCCTTTGCCTTCTTGAAAGACGACCCCGACTTCACCCGCGAAGTCTCGGGACGCTGACCATGGTCATCCTCCGCAAGCTCCACACCGTCTACTGCATCTTCATCACTGCCTTCGCGACAGTGGTCCTCTTCCCGGTCGCGTTGCTGATGATGCTCTTCAACTGGAGCCGCGACGGCGAGATGTGGCTCGTTGCGAAGGTGTGGTCGCAGATCCTGATCAAGTCTGGCGGAGCAACCGTCGAAGTCATCGGCCGCGAGAACATCGACCCGAAGCGCCCCACCATCTACGTCTCGAACCACCAGTCGACCCTGGATGCGCCGGTGCTGTTCTGGGGCCTGTGGCCGGTGCGCTTTCGCTTCGTCGCGAAGCACACTCTGAAATACGTGCCGGTGATGGGCTGGTACCTGCTGCTGGCGCGGTACATCTTCATCGACCGCTCGAACCACCGCACCGCGGTGCAGACGCTGGACGCAGCGGGCGCTCGCATTCGCGCCGGCACCAGCATCGTCGTCTTCCCCGAAGGTACCCGCAGCGACACCGGCGCGATTCTGCCCTTCAAGAAAGGCCCGTTTGCGGTCGCCGTGAAAGCCGGAGTCGCGATCTGCCCGGTGACGATCGAGGGCACGGGCTCGGTGATGCCGAAGAACTCGTGGTCCATTCAGCCGGGCCCGGTGAAGCTGATGATCGGGCCGCCCATCGACCCCACCCCGTACGGGGACGATCGCGAGACGCTCGCCCGGGTGGTGCGCGACGCGATCATCGCGCAGAGCCTGCTGCTGGGTGGCAAGGGTGGCGACCGCGACAACGCGATCGCCGAGCGCGGCAAAGAAGGCATCGGCCAGCGCCGGGCGGAATCGGCGTGAAGCGCGCCCTGTTGCTGCTGGCCCTTGCGGGCTGCGCCACCAACCAGGCCTCGGCCACGCTGACGAAACGCGAGCAGGCGACCGTGTTCCTGCAGCGGGGCGACGGCAAGGCCGCCACGCCGCTGCTCGAAGACCTCGCGCGCGAAAGCCCGGCCGACCTCTCAATCGCCCGCGCGCTGGCCGAGGCGCATGTGAAGGGCGGCACCGCTGGCGTCTTCCTCCAGCGCCTGCAGGCCGACAACTCGGCGGTGAGCCACTACCAGCAGGGCCTGGTGCTCTTCTCGCGGTCGGCCGACGCGACGGGGCCAGCGGTCGAACAGTTTCGGCTCGCGAGCCAGCTGCTGCCGCAGGAGGCCGAGTTTCACTACCGGCTGGGCGTCGCGCTGCTCGAGTCCGAGAGGTTCGAAGAGTCGCTGCCCGAGCTGTACAGGGCGATCGGCCTGAACCCCGCGGTGCCGGCGTGGCACCTGCCGCTGGCGAAGGCGCTTCACCACACGGGCGATGAAAAAAAGGCGGTCGAGGCGGTGCGAACGGCGGTCACGGGCTCGCCGACCCCGAACGAGGTGAAGACGGCGCGCGCGCTGATGGCGCAGATCAACGACCCACTGTCGCGGTTCCCGAAGCAGGCCCAGATCCAGCTCGAGAAGGGCATCGCCTGGCTCCAGCAAAGCGACGTGCCGCAGCAGGCGATCATCTCTTTCGAAGAGATCCTTCGCGACTTCCCCGACCTGGGCGTCGTGCACTCGCTGCTGGGCATGGCGTACCAGCGGCTCGACGACGCGGGCCGCGCGGTCGACGAGTTCAAGCGCGCGCTCGAGCTCAACCCTGAAGACGCGCGCAGCCACTACCTGCTGGGCGAGCTCTACTTCGCGCGCCAGCGGCAGGCGCAGGCGAAGGAGCACTTCGAAAAGGCGCTCGAGAAGAACCCGACCCTCGACGAGGCGTGGCTGAGGCTGGGCGACCTGGCGCTCGACCGTCAGGATCTGCCGATGGCGCGCAGCTGCTTCCGCACCCTCACCTTCCTCGACCCCGAGGCGTCGGCGCCACGCGGCAAGCTGGCGCTGGTTTACCAGCTGGAAGGCGACTGGCCGGGTGCCGACCGCGAGCTGCGCCGCGTGGTCGACAAGGAGCCCGAGAACGTCGAGTTCATGCTGCGACTGGGCACGCTCCACGCCGACCGCAACCAGAAGTCGAAGCAGCCAGGCGAGAAGAAGGCCGCCGCGGAAGAAGCGCGGAAGTGGCTCACCCGGGTGCTCGACGCCCAGCCCGAAAACGCGCTCGCGTCGCGCGCGCTGGAAAGCCTGAAGGAACGTTGACGGGCGGCCACGAGCAGGTCTTTCCTGTCAGCCGCTTCTCCTATGCCCCCCAATCCTGAGAACAAGCGTGCGGTGAGCGCAGCCCGCCTCCAGCCGGTGCCTGACACGGGGCCGCGCATCACAGGCGAACGCCTGCGCGAGGGCGCCGCCGACACGGCGCTGAACGCAGTGGGGCTGCTGCGCGACGTCTGGGACGACTTCAAGAGCTCTGATCGCTACTTCAAGTACAAGGCGATGGTGCTGGTCAGCTGGCTGGCGCTGTCGGTGACCAGCGTTGGGGTGGCCTGCCCTTCCGCCGCGTTTCGCACCAACGCGATGGGCGCCCGGCTGGTGGTCGCGGGCGACGCCCGATCGCCCATCTACATGGTGAAGAACGACAGCACCGAGCCCTGGCAGGACGTCGAGGTGCTGGTGAATGGCGAGTACCGCAGCACCGCGGCACAGGTGGACGCCCAGCGCGACATCACCCTCTCTCCGGTCATCCTCTACAACTCTGCCGGCGAGCGGGCCCCTTCCGACCTGCGCATCAGCGAGATCGTCGTGCAGATTGGCGACGAGAAGGTGACCGTGCTCGAGGGCGGCCAGCCCCGCTAGTCCTCTGGAACCTCGATCCCTTGCAGATCTCCGTGAGGAGTTTTGGTCAGGATCAATCCCCCTGGGACGCCGCCCCTTCCTCATTGGCTGCGTTGAACGCCCTGCCGTTCGGGCGGCTCGACGTCCGATCAGGCACGGACTTCTGGAGGTGTCGTACCAGTGAGCAGGCATCGGGGGTCTGGCCCGGTCAGGACTTGCTCAGCAGCCAGCCCAACCGCTCCTTCTTTTCCCTGCCAACTTCGACGCGCCGCATCAGAAATACCCGCCTCGTGCGGCCTCAACTCCCCGCCGTCTCGAGCCTTTCGGCATTCGATCGAAGTAGATCGAAGCCAGCTGCGGGTGTTCGGATGGGGTGTCACCCGCAGAAACGACTCGACCCCGCCACCCGACGAATCGGATGAACGGGGCCGGGTGCGGTGCGGTGCGGCGTTGAAGCTGGCTACTTCTTCTCGGCCTTCGGCTTCTTCTCGGCCTTGGCCACCTTCTCGGCCTTCGGGGCCTTGGCAACCTTCTCGGCCTTTTCGTCGGCCGCAGGGGCCTCGTCCTTCACGTCCACCGGAGCGCCGCCTTCGGGGCGGTCGACCAGTTCGAGAATCGCAACTTCGGCCGCGTCACCCCGGCGGAAGCCGGCGCGCAGGATGCGGGTGTAGCCGCCCGGGCGGTTCGCGTAGCGATCCTTCAGGGTGCTGAAGATCTTCTCGAGCACCACTTTGCTCTTCACGATCTTCTGCGCCTGGCGCACGTTGTGGAGACCACCGTGCTTGCCGAGGGTGATCACTTTTTCGGCCATCTGGCGGGCCTCTTTCGCTTTCGGAATCGTGGTTCGGATCTGCTCGTGCTCGAGCAGGCTGGTGACCATGTTCTTCAGCATCGCGAGGCGATGGGTGGTGGTGCGCTGCAGCTTCCGGTGGCCGACGTTGTGACGCATGGCGTGACTTCCTTTTTACGAAACCAACCCGGCCGTACGAGGTACCGGGCGGAAATAACCGAAGACTTCCGGTTTTGGCAGGCGCGGCGAAATGCCGCGCCTGAAAACAACTACATGCGAGGACCCGAAATCGACGGCGGAGGAATCGGCGTCGCCGCAACCGCTGCAACCGGCGCAGTCTTCGGCGGCCAGTTCTCGAGCTTCATGCCCAGCGAGAGGCCCATCTCGGCGAGGATCTCTTTGATCTCCTTCAGCGACTTGCGGCCGAAGTTCTTCGTCTTCAGCATCTCGGCCTCCGAGCGCTGAACCAGATCGCCAATCGTCTTGATGTTCGCCTGCTGCAGGCAGTTGGCCGACCGAACCGACAGCTCGAGCTCATCGACCGAACGGAAGAGGTTCTCGTTGAGCTTCGTCTCTTCGCGCGGGGCGTCGACGACGACCGGCTCTTCAGTCTCGTCAAAGTTGATGAAGACCGTCAGCTGCTCCTTGATGATCTTCGCCGCGAAGGCAACCGCGTCCTGCGGCGTCACCGACCCGTCCGTCCACACTTCCAGCGAGAGCTTGTCGAAGTCCGTCTGCTGGCCGACGCGCGCGTTGGTGACCTGGTAGTTGACCTTGCGAACCGGCGAGAACAACGAGTCGACCGGAATCGTGCCCAGCGGAGCGCCCTGCTGCTTGTTGTTCATCGCCGGCACGTAGCCACGGCCACGGCGGCAGGTGAGTTCCATGCGCAGCTTGCCGCCTTCGGCGACGGTGCAGATGTGGTGACCCGGGTTGAGGATCTCGACCTGATCGTCCGCAATGATGTCGCCGGCCTTCACTTCCTTCGGGCCTTCGACCTCGATCTTGAGGACCTTGGGCTCATTGGTGTGCATCCGCAGCAGCACTTCCTTCAGGTTCAACACCACGTCCGTGACGTCCTCGGAGACTTCCGAGATGGTGGTGAACTCGTGCTCGACGCCGTCGATCTTGACGCTGGTGATCGCCGAACCCTGCAGCGAAGACAGCAGCACCCGGCGAACCGAGTTGCCGAGGGTCGTGCCGAAGCCGCGCTCAAGCGGCTCAGCGACGAACTTGCCGTAGGTGTTGGTCAGCGAATCGGCATCGACCTCGAGCTTTCGGGGCTTGATGAGGTCACGCCAGTTCTTCGCATTGAAAGTGTCAGCCATGTGGGTACCGCTCCTTGATCACGAAAACGCCACCGACATACCCACCAAAACGGCGGGAGGACGCCTCGCAAAGCTTGATAGAAAAAGCAGGCGCCGCAGCGCGGCGCCCGACGAAAAAAACTACTTCGAGTAGAGCTCGACGATCAGCTGCTCCTGGATCGGCATCGTCAGGTCCTCGCGATTCGGAACCGACTTCACCGTGCCCTTGAGCGCCTTCTTGTCGACTTCGATCCACTGGGGGATGCCGCGGCGATCGACCGTCTCGATGGCTTCCTGAATGCGCAAGACCTTCTTCGACTTGTCGTGCACTTCGATCACGGTGCCCGGCTTCACGCTGAAGCTGGGGATGTTCACCCGCTTGGCGTTGACCGTGAAGTGACCGTGGCGAACCAGCTGACGCGCCTCGCTGCGCGTGTCAGCAAAGCCCATGCGGAAGACGACGTTGTCGAGACGGAGCTCGAGCTGCTGCAGCAGGGCCTCGCCCGTCTTGCCCTTGGCCGACGCCGCGCGGTGGAAGTAGCCGCGGAACTGGCTCTCGAGCAGGCCGTACATGCGCTTGACCTTCTGCTTCTCACGCAGCTGCACGCCGTAGCCCGAGAACTTCACGCGGCCCTGGCCGTGCTGACCGGGAGGATACGGGCGGCGCTCGATCGCGCACTTGTCCGTGTAGCAACGGTCGCCCTTCAGGTACATCTTCAGATTCTCGCGCCGGCAGATGCGGCAGACGCTGGCAGTGTATCGAGCCATGTTTGTATTTGTCCTTGAAGGGGTGGGTTAGACGCGGCGCCGCTTGGGCATCCGGCATCCGTTGTGAGGAATCGGGGTCACATCGCGAATGAGCGAGATCTTGAGGCCGGCGGCGGCCAGCGCACGCAGCGCCGACTCACGGCCCGCGCCCGGCCCCTTGACGAGCACCTGCACGTTCTTGAGCCCATGCTCCATCGCCTTCGCGGCAGCGTCGCCCGCCGCAACCTGCGCGGCGAACGGCGTCGACTTGCGCGAGCCCTTGAAGCCACGCGCACCAGCAGACGACCAGCTGATCACGTTGCCCGAAACATCGCAGATCGTGATCAACGTGTTGTTGAAGGTCGACTGGATGTGAACGATCCCGTTGAGGATGTTCTTCTTGTTCTTCTTCTTCTTCTTGTCGGCAGCCGACGTCGGCGCGCCATCGGCCGCAGGCGCGGCAGCAGCGGCAGGCGCAGCAGCGGGGGCGGCCGGCGCATCTTTGACAATCTCTTCAGCCATGGTGCTCCTTGAAGGTGATCAACCCCGCGCGAGCGGGGCAAAAGAGGTGAAAGGAATTACGACTTGCCCGCCGGTGCAGCCGGCTTGGCGCGAACGATTCCGCGCTTCGGGCCCTTGCGGGTGCGCGCGTTGGTGTGGGTACGCTGACCGCGAACGGGCAGGCCCTTTCGGTGACGGAGGCCACGGAAGCAGCCCAGGTCCATCAGGCGCTTGATATTCATCGTGACTTCGCGGCGCAGATCGCCTTCGATCTTGTAGTCCGTCTCGAGCACTTCGCGGATCTTCTTCAGCTGCTCTTCGCTGAGATCCTTCGTGCGCGTGACCAGATCGATCGAGGCCTTCGCGCAGATGTCGTAAGCCGACTTCTTGCCGATGCCGTAGATGTACTGAAGAGAGATCACCAATCGCTTGGCGGGGGGGATGTCGACGCCTGCAAGACGAGCCATGTGTATCGGTTCCTTTTAGATGCCCTGACGCTGCTTGTGACGGGGGTTCGCGGCGCAGATCACGCGCACGATGCCCTTGCGGCGGATCACCTTGCACTTGTCACAGATCTTTTTGACGGACGGACGAACTTTCATTGGGTGCCTTCTGGGGGAAATTACTTCGCGCGGTAGGTGATGCGGCCGCGGGTCAAATCGTAGGGGGACAGCTCGACCTTCACCTTGTCGCCCGGGAGAATGCGGATGAAGTGCATGCGCATCTTCCCTGAGATGTGCGCGAGGACCTTGTGGCCGTTGTCAAGCACCACGCGGAACATCGCGTTCGGAAGCGGTTCCATCACCGTTCCTTCGACTTCGATCGCATCATCTTTGGGCAATCAAAAACCTCGTGTTTTCCGTCTGTTGCTTCCACCCGATTCCGCAGCGGAGCGCGGCGCAGTAGCATTCTTGCGCACCCATTTGCAAGCAGCGCTTTTCGGCCAGCTGTTTCAGTTGGTTACGCGGCACAGGTGAGCAGCTCTGGCGCGGCTTCTGTGATCAAGACGGTGTGTTCGAAGTGAGCCGACAGCTTTCCGTCGAGCGTCACGGTGGTCCAGTCGTCGTCCAGGATCTCGATCTTATGGGTGCCAGCGTTGACCATTGGCTCGATCGCAATGGTCATCCCGGGGGTGAGTTCCATCCCCGAGTTGGCCTTGCCAAAGTTGGGCACCGCCGGGAACTCGTGAAGCGCGCGCCCGATGCCATGGCCCGTGAAGTCGCGCACCACCTGGAAGCCCGCAGCCTCTGCGTGGGTCTGCACTGCGTGGCCAATCGCGCCGAGGCGGTTGCCCGGCCGGCAAACCGCAATCGCCTCGTGCAGCGACTCGCGGGTGACGCGGATCAGCTTCTTCGCCTCGGCCGTCACCTTCCCCACCGGAACCGTGCGGGCGGAGTCGCCGAACCAGCCCTGGTAGCTGACGCCGAAGTCGAGCTTCACCAGGTCGCCTGCCTTGAGCACGCGCTTGTCGGAAGGGATTCCGTGCACGACTTCCTCGTTTACTGAGGCGCAGAGCACCGCGGGAAAGCCGTGGTAGCCCTTGAAAGCCGACTTCGCCTTGTGTTTGACGATGAGCTTCGAGGCCAGCGCGTCGAGCGCGCCGGTGGTGATGCCCGGTACGACGGCGGCCTCGAGCGCGTCGAGGATGAGGCACACGATCCGGCCGGCCTCACGCATCGGCTTGAGCTCAGCCGCGGTGCGCGGGGCAATGCGGTCGCGAGACAGTTCCAAAACCGTCTACTTCCCTACAGCCGCGGTGATCGCTGCGAAGACGGTGTCGGCGGAGCCCATGCCGTCGATGCGGCAAAGCAGGCCGCGCTTCTCGTAGAACTCTTTGAGCGGCGCGGTGTCGCGCGCGTAGATCTGCAGCCGGCTCAGCACCTTCTCAGGCACGTCGTCGGGGCGCTGCACCAGGTCGGCGCCGCACTTGTCGCACTTGCCGATGGCCTTCGGCGGGCTGTTGGTGAGGTGAAACACCGAGCCGTCTTTCGGGCAGCTGCGGCGGCCACTCATCCGGCCGACGATCGCGGCTTCGTCGACTTCCAGCGAGACGACGCGGTCGATCTGCTTACCCGCCTTCTTCAGTTGGCCCTCGAGCGCTTCGGCCTGGGGGATGGTGCGAGGAAAGCCATCAAGCACGAACCCCTTCTTCGCGTCTTCGCGCTGCAGGCGTTCTTCGATGATCTCGATCACGAGCCCGTCGGGCACCAGCCTTCCGGCTGCCAGCAGCGGCTCGACCTGCTTGCCGAGCGGGGTCTGCTGGCGAATGGCTTCGCGCAAGATGTCGCCCGTCGAGATCTGGGGCAGCTGGAACTTCTCCAGCATCAGCTTGGCCTGGGTGCCTTTGCCGGCCCCGGGAGGCCCGAGAAGAATCAGGTTCATCGTGTCGTTTCCCCCGCCTGGCGATTACGCAGCGACGCGCATGCGGCCACGGATGCGGGGGCCCCGCGGGCCGGCGAAGCCTTCGTAGTTGCGCGAGATGAGGTGCTGTTCGATCTGCTGAACGGTGTCGAGGGCGACGCCGACGACGATCAGAAGCGCCGTGCCGCCGAAGTGGAAGGGTACGTTGAGCAGCTGCGCGATCACTGAGGGAATCACACAGATCGTCGCGAGGTACACGCCACCACCGAAGGTCAGGCGATTCAGCACGCGCTCGATGTAGTCGGCCGTCTGGCGGCCCGGGCGAATGCCGGGAATGTAGCCGCCCTGCTTCTTGATGTTGTCGGCCACGTCGTCCGGCTTGAACGTCAGCGACGTGTAGAAGAACGCGAAGAAGATGATCAGCGCGACGAAGATGCCATTGTAGATCCACGCGCTGCTGTTCAGCGTCTGCTGCACGCCGCCCATGAAGGGAAGCCAGCTGCCGAGCGTCGCGGGGAACGAAAGAATTGCGCCGGCAAAGATGGGCGGAATCACGCCCGCGCCGTTGACCTTCATCGGGAAGTAAGTCGCCTGGCCCGCGAACATCTGCCGGCCTGCCATGCGCTTGGCATACTGCACGGGGATCCGTCTCATCCCGCGCTCGATGTAGACGACCGCCGCAACGATTACGACCATGAAGGCGAGCAGGCCAATCACCGCGCCCGCGCTGATCGTCTCGGCAGTAACCGCGTCGATCAGCGACTTCGCCGAAGGAATGATGCCCGCCACGATGCCGGCGAAGATGATCAGCGAGATGCCGTTGCCGATGCCGCTCTCGGTGATGCGCTCACCGAGCCACATAATGAAGGCCGTGCCGGCGGTGAGGCTGATCACGGTCATGAAGGTGAAGTAGAGGTTGTCGGTGGGGACGACGATCTGGTCGATGCCCCCGCTCTCAGCGACGTTGGTCGAACGGCCCAGCGAGCCCAGCCAGCGGCTGATCGCGATGCCCTGAACGATCGAGAGGACGATCGTGCCATACCGGGTGTACTGGTTGATCTTCTGCCGGCCCCCTGCCCCTTCCTTCTGAAGGCGCTCGAGCGTCGGCACCACCACTGCCAGGAGCTGCATGATGATGCTGGCCGAGACGTACGGCATGATCCCAAGGGCGAAGATCGACATCTGGTTCAGCGCGCCCCCCGAGAACATGTTGAAGAGGTTGACGAGGCCCCCGGCCTTGCGCTGCGACTCCATGTAGGCGGTCATCGCCGAGCGATCGACGCCCGGGGTGCTGATGAAAATGCCGAGCCGGTACACGGCCAGGATCCCCAGCGTGAACAACAACCGGCCGCGCAGCTCAGCGATCCGGAAGACGTTGGTAAAGGCGTTCATGGCCATCGAGAGTGAATCTCCGTCGAAACCTTAAACAACAAGCGCCCCTCGACCGGAAGTCCGATGAGGGGCGCGGGAACCTAACCAATCACGTGGGTGGTCGCCACCCGGCGCACTACGCCTTTGCCTTGCCTGCGGCCGCCGGCTTCTCAGCCTTCGGGCGCTTGCGGCCGTTGGCGCGCAGCAGACCGTCCTCTTTGTGCTGTACCAGGCCCAGCTCTTCGGCGGTACCTCCGACCTTCACGATCGCGTCCTTCGCGGTCGCCGACATCTTGTGGACCTTGACGGTGAGCTTGCGGGTCAGCGTGCCGTTGCCGAGCACCTTGATGCCCGACCAAACCCCCTTCACGAGCCCCATCTTGCGAAGGGCAGCCTCGTCCACCACCGAGCCAGCCGAAAAACGCTCGAGCTCGCTGAGGTTCACCACCGCGTACTCTTTGCGGTTGGGCGAGATGAAGCCGAACTTGGGCAGCCGGCGCTGCAGCGGGCTCTGGCCGCCTTCGAAGCCTTCGAAGTGCATGTTGCCGCTGCGGGCCTTCTGGCCCTTGCCGCCACGGCCTGCCGTCTTGCCAGTGCCGGAGCCCTGGCCACGACCCACGCGCTTCTTGCGGTGGTTGGAGTGAAACGGCGCTTTGAGGGTGTGAAGAGTCGTCATGGCAGTTCCTTACTTCTTCGCGGCCGCGGTCTCGCGGGCGCGCCGCGCATCGCGGTTCTTGATGTGGGCCGGCTTGCGGCGCACGGTCTTCTTCGGTTCTTCCTTCACAATCTCGTGCGAGACGAGGTGCTGAACCTTGAAGATCATGCCGCGGATCTCGGGGGTGTCCTGAAGCAGGCGCTCCTGGTTGAACTTCCGGAGCCCGAGCCCGAAGATCGTGCGCAGCTGGCGCTCGTTCGAACCCGAGTGGCTTTTAATCAGCTTGACCTTGATTCCCATAACTAGTTCCTCGCCTCGGTCTTCTTGAGGCCGAAGTGAATTTCCTTTCCGCGCAGGCGCGACACCTGCTCAGGCGAACGAAGCTGCTTCAGGCCTTGCACCGTCGCCTTGAGGACGTTGTGCGGGTTCCGGCTGCCCTGGCACTTCGAGAGAATGTTGCGAACGCCGGCCGCTTCGAGCACCGCGCGGACGCTGGCGCCAGCGATGACGCCCGTGCCTTCCGACGCTGGCTTCAGCAGCACCTGGCCCGCACCGAAGTGACCGAGCACCTCGTGGGGAATCGTGTGGCCCATCAGCGGGACGCGGAAGAGGTTCTTCTTCGCGTTCTCGCCGCCTTTGCGAATCGCCTCGGGCACTTCGTTCGCCTTGCCGAGGCCGACGCCGACGTGGCCGTTGCCGTCACCGACGACGACGAGCGCCGCGAAAGAGAACCGGCGGCCGCCTTTCACGACCTTGGCCACGCGGTTGATGTTGACGACGCGATCCGTGAGGTCGAGATCGTTGGGGTTGATCGGGGTTGCCATTTAAGAAGTTCTCGCTCGCTTAGAGGGTGAGGCCGGCTTCGCGGGCGCCATCGGCCACCGCTGCGATCCGACCGTGGTAGGGGAAGCCGTTGCGGTCGAACACGACAGCTTCGATCTTGGCAGCCTTGCACTTCTCGGCGATGAGCGTGCCCACGCGCTTGGCGTCGGCCTTCTTGTCGCCATCGTCCTTGCCCTTGAGCTCCTTCGAGAGCGACGAGGCGAAAGCGACGGTCTTGCCCGAGTCGTCGTCGATGACCTGGGCGTAGATGTGCTTGAGCGACTTGTAGACAGTGAGGCGAGGACGCGCGGTCGTACCAGACAGCTTCCGGCGGATGCGCAGCTTTCGAGTGAGGCGGGAGTTCGGTTTGGACATTGTCTTTGTTCCTTCCACGGCAGAACGGGACTTCCCGCCGTGGATGAATGGGGGTTGGCTTTATGCCGTACCCGTCTTGCCTTCCTTGCGACGAACCTTTTCCGTCGAGAGCTTGATGCCCTTGCCCTTGTACGGCTCGGGCGGGCGCAGCGCACGAATCTTCACGGCCGTCATTCCCAACAACTCGCGGTTCACGGACTTCAGGGTTAGGTCGAGCGTGGGCAGCGACTCTTCAGTGCGGGGGGTCTTGCCGACCTCGGCAGTGACGCCGTCGGGCAGCGGGAACACCACCGGGTGCGAGAAGCCCAGCGCGAAGTGGATCTGCTTGCCTTTCACTTCGGCACGGAAACCGACGCCGCGGATCGCGAGCTGCTTTTCCCAGCCTTTCGAGACGCCGTGGGCGGCGTTGGCGAGGATGGTGCGGGTGAGGCCATGCAGCGCCTTGTGCTGGCGCGACTCGCTTGGGCGGGCCACCGACATCACGCCGTCCTTCACCGCGACCTTGATCTCGGCGTTGGGCAGCTTGACGTTGAGCTTTCCTTTGGGCCCTTCGAAGGCCACGGTGTCGCCCGAAATCTGGGCCTTCACCTTGTCCTCGAGCTTGATGGGCATTCTTCCGATGCGGCTCATGGTCGTGGTTCCTTTAGTAGACGGTGCAGAGGAGCTCGCCGCCGACCTTCTGCTTGCGCGCTTCGTGATCGACCATGACGCCACGGGACGTCGAGAGAATCGAGATGCCCATGCCGCCGAGGACGCGCGGGATATTGCGGGCGGCCGTGAAGCGGCGCAGCCCAGGCTTGCTGACGCGGCGAATGCCCGTGATCACGGGCTCGCGGTCGGGGCCGTACTTCAGCATCAAGGTCAGCTCGTTCTGCGGCTTGCGCTGGTGCGTCGCGTAGTCGGCGATGAAGCCTTCTTCCTTCAGCACGCGAGCCACCTGCTCTTTGAGCACCGAGCCCGGCAGCACGACTTTGTCGTGGCGCGCACGCGAAGCGTTGCGCAGGCGGGTCAGCATGTCTCCAACGGGGTCATTCACCGGCATGTGTTCACTCCACCAACAGTTGCTGCGTGGGGCCACCCTCGCTTACCGGGACAACCCCGGCAGTTCGAGAAGGGCGTGAAAACCGTCTGAGCTACGCCTGACGGAAGGGAACTCCGAAGTGCTTGAGCAGCGCGAGGCTGTGTTCGTCGGTGCGGGCCGTGGTCACGATGCTGATGTTGAGGCCCTTCACCTTCTCGATCTGGTCGTAGTTGATTTCGGGGAAGATGATCTGCTCCCGAACGCCCAGCGTGTAGTTGCCGCGGCCGTCGAACGCCTTGTTCGAGACGCCCTTGAAATCGCGCACGCGCGGGAGCGCGACGTTCACGAGCCGATCGAGGAACTCGTACATCCGGTCATTGCGGAGCGTGACAGCCGCGCCGATGGCCTGGCCCTGGCGAAGCTTGAAGTTTGCAATCGACTTGCGCGCACGGGTGATGATCGGCTTCTGGCCGGTGATCGCCTGCAGTTGGTCGACAGCGGACTCCATGATCTTGTTGTTCGCGAGCGCCTCGCCGAGGCCCATGTTGACGACGATCTTCTCGAGCTTCGGAACCTCGTTGGGGTTCTTGAAGCCGAGCTCTTTCATCAGCGCGGGCACGATCTCTTTGCGGTAACGCAGCTTCAGGCGCGCAGGCTTGACCTCGAGACCTTCCTCGATGTTGGCGGCAAAGCCGGCCTTCTTCTGGTCTTCCTTGCCCTTCTTGCGCGCAGCGCGCTTGGCCTTCGCGTCCGCGGCGGCCTTGGCGTCGTCGACGAGCTTCTTCTTGTCTTTCGGGGAGTCTTCGTTGTCAGCCATGGTAGCTCTCGGTTCAGTCGATCGACGCGTCGCACTTCTTGCAGAAGCGCGACTTCTTCTCGCCAGTCACCTTCAGACCGACGCGGGTGGGCTTGTCGCACTTCGGGCAGACGAGCGAAAGAGAGGCGAGCGCGATCGTGCCGGCCGACTCGAGAATGCCGCCCTCGGGGTTGGCGCGATCGCGGCCCTTCTTGATGTGCTTCTTCACCATCCGCAGGCCTTCGACGCGGACGCGGTTCTTGACCTTGTCGAACCCCAGGATCTTGCCCCGGTTGCTCTTCTGCGTGCGCTCGGCGCCCGCGGTCACCTGCACGGTGTCTCCGACTTTCAGCTTTTGCATTTAGAGAACCTCGGGCGCGAGCGAGATGATCTTCATGAACTTCTTCGCGCGCAGCTCACGGGCAACCGGCCCGAAGATGCGGGTGCCGATCGGCTCCATTTCTTTGTTGATCAGCACGGCGCTGTTGCCGTCGAACTTGATGTAGCTGCCGTCGGGGCGGCCGAGCTCGCGCTTGGTGCGGACGATGACCGCTTTCGCGACGTCACCCTTCTTCACCTTGGCGTTCGGCAACGCTTCCCTGATCGAGACGACAATGACGTCGCCAATCGAGGCGTACTGGCGCTTGCTGCCGCCCAGCACCTTGAAACAGAAAACCTTCTTCGCGCCCGAGTTGTCGGCAACATCGAGCACCGTCTGCATCTGAATCATAAAAGTCGCTCCTTCTGGCGAAATGCTTAGACGCGAACCGCGCGCTCGAGGACCTTCGCGACGCGCCAACGCTTGTCTTTCGACATCGGGCGGGTCTCGGAGATGAGGACCTTGTCGCCCTCGTTGATGGTGATCTTCTTCGGGTAGTCGTGATCTTCGACGTGCGCCTTGTACTTCACGCGCAGCGTCTGGATCTTGCCGTACTGGGCGTGCGGAGCGCGCCTGCGCACAGTGACAATCACCGTCTTCTGCATCTTGTTCGAGGTGACGACGCCGATGCGGGTCTTCGGGCGCCCGCGGGGTTCGGTCTCGGTCGGCTGGGTGGTCGTGGTCGTGTCGGCCATGTCGTTACGCCTTCTTCGCGGGCTTCGCTTCGGCCGCGGTCTGCTTCTGGGTGAGAACAGTGAGCACGCGCGCGAGATCGCGCTTGTGGGTGGTGCGCTCGGACGGGTTGTCGAGGGCGCCGGTCTTCAGCTTCAGCTGATCCTGGAACAGGTTGGTGCGCAGCTCCTGCGCGCGCCGGGTCAGGTCGTCGACGGTGAGGTCTTTCAGCTCTTTCGCGGTTGCCATGGTCTTTGGGTCCTTTAGATCTTCTGGTCGGCGCGGAAGATGATCCGCGTCATGACCGGCAGCTTCGCCTGGGCGAGCTTCATCGCCTGGATGGCGAGCTCTTTGGTCATGCCGTCCATCTCGAAGAGGATCCGGCCCGGCTTCACGACGGCGACGTAGTACTCGACGTTGCCCTTGCCGGTGCCCATGCGGGTCTCAGCGGCTTTCTTGGTGATGGGCTTGTCGGGGAACACGCGGATCCAGATCTTGCCGCCGCGCTTGATCTTTCGGCTGATCGCGATACGGCCGGCCTCAATCTGCCGCGAGGTGATCCAACCTGGATCCAGGGTCATCAGGCCGAACTCTCCGAAAGAGAGATCGCTGCCGCGGTACGCCTTGCCGGGCATACGGCCTTTCTGCATCTTGCGGTACTTCGTTCGAGCGGGCTGGAGCATGGTGGGTGTCCTTCGGGTCTCTTAGCGCTGGAACTCGCGCGGGGTCTGCGACTTGCCAGGCAACACTTCACCGCGGCAGATCCACACCTTGCAGCCGATCTTTCCGTAGGTGGTCTTCGCTTCGGCGAAGCCGTAATCGATGTCGGCGCGGAGGGTGTGAAGCGGAACGCGGCCTTCGCGGTACCACTCGTAGCGCGCCATTTCAGCACCGCCAAGACGGCCGGAGCAGGCGACGCGAATGCCCTTGGCGCCAAACTTCATCGCCGTCTGAATCGCCTTCTTCATGGCGCGGCGGAAAGCGATGCGGCGCTCGAGTTGGGTAGTGATGTTCTCGGCGACGAGTTGGGCGTCGATCTCGGCCTTGCGGACCTCGACGATGTTGAGGAAGACCTCGTTCTTCGTGAACTTCTGGAGGTCCTTCTTCACCGTCTCGATGCCGGCGCCGCGCTTGCCGATCACGATGCCGGGACGCGCGGTATGCACGTTGACCTTCACCTTGTTCGCCGCGCGCTCGATCTCGACCTTCGAGACGCCCGCGTGGTTCAGACTCTTCTTCACGAAGTTCCGAATCTTGATGTCTTCATGCAGCCACTGCGCGTAGTTCTTTTCGTCGAACCACTTGCTGTCCCAGGTGCGGATGACGCCGAGACGGAAGCCAATCGGATGTACTTTCTGACCCATGTGTCTCCCTTACGCCTTCGGCTTCTTGTCGTCGGTGAGGACAACGTGAACGTGGCTGGTCTTCTTGTTGATCCGGCTGGCCCGGCCCATCGCGCGAGGCATGAAGCGCCGCGAAGTGGGGCCCTGGTCGACCGAGATGTGTTTGACGTAGAGCTTGTCGATGTCGACCTGACCCTTGCTGAGGTCAGTGGCGTTCGCGATCGCGCTCTCGAGAAGCTTCTTCACCGGGCGGGCCGCAGCGCGCTTGGTGAAGGTGAGAATGCTGATCGCTGCGCCCACGGGCTTGCCGCGGACGAGGGCGGCGACCACCGAGAGCTTCCGGGGGGCCATGGTGAGGTGACGAAGGTGTGCTGAGGATTCCATCGTTTAGCTCCTTACTTCTTGCCGCCGGCGGCGGGAGCCACCTTCTTTTCGGCCGAGTGGCCGACGAAGGTGCGGGTGGGGGCGAACTCGCCCAGCTTGTGACCAACCATGTTCTCGGTGACGAACACGGGGATGAACTTCCGCCCGTTGTGCACCGCGAACGTGTGGCCGACGAACTCGGGAAGAATCGTCGAGCGGCGCGACCAGGTCTTGATCACGGACTTTTTGCTCGCCTTCACCATGACCTGAACCTTGCTGGTCAGGTGAAGGTCGACGAACGGGCCTTTGTAAATTGAACGAGCCATTGTCTTTCCTTACCCCTACTGGCTGCGGACGCCCTGACGGCGGCCTGAAACGATGAACTTGTCAGTGCGCTTGTTGGCGCGGGTCGTGAGGCCCTTCGTCTTCTTGCCCCAGGGAGAAACCGGATGCGGGTTACCCTGGCCGGACTTACCTTCGCCACCACCGTGCGGGTGGTCGACGGGGTTCATCGCGAGACCACGAACGGTCGGGCGGATGCCGAGCCAGCGGCTCTTACCAGCCTTGCCGACGCGGATGATTTCGTGATCGATGTTGCCCAGCTGGCCGATGGTGGCGCGGCAGCTAATCAAGATCTTGCGAACGGCGCCCGAGGGCAGACGAATCTGGGCGTACTCGCCTTCCTTCGCCATCAGCTGGCCCCAGCTGCCGGCCGAGCGGATGAACTGCGAGCCGCGGCCCGGCTTGATTTCCACGTTGTGGATCACGGTGCCGACCGGGATGTTCTGCAGCGGCAGCGCATTGCCAGGCCGAATGTCCGCGGCGGGGCCGGTGTGCAGCATGTCGCCAACCTGCAGACCCGTGGGCGCAAGGATGTAGCGCTTCTCGCCGTCGAGGTAGTGCAAGAGGGCGATGTTCGCGGTGCGGTTCGGGTCGTACTCGACCGAGACCACCTTCGCCGGAACGCCGTCTTTGTCGAGGCGCTTGAAGTCGATGATGCGGTAGCGGCGCTTGTGACCACCACCCTGGTGACGGCGGGTGATGTGGCCATCGCTGTTGCGACCGCCAGAGCGGCGCATCGCGGTGGTCAGCGTCTTCTCGGGGACATCGCGGGTGATCTCGGCGAAGTCAGAGACAGTGGTGAGGCGGCGGGCCGCCGACGTCGGTTTAAAGCTCTTGATTCCCATGACTAGACCGTGCCTCCCTCGAACAGCTCGATCTTGTCGCCCTCTTTCAGGGTGACGAAGGCCTTCTTGAAGTTCGGGCGCTTGCCGATGTTCTTGCCGATGCGCTTGATCTTGCCGCGCATGATGCAGGTGCGGACGTCTTCGACCGTGACCTTGAACAGCGTCGACACGGCGCGCGAAACGTCGTGCTTGCTGGCGGCGCGATCAACGACGAATGAGTACTGGCGCTGCTTCTCGCGGGCGCGATCAAGCTTCTCGGTGATCAACGGCCCTTTGATGACGTGGGTGAGATCCATGGTGTCCTCTTAGCCCTGCCCGCCGCGGCTCTTCGACAGCGCGTCGTTGATGGCCTTGGCGGCCGACTGGGTCAGCACGAGCGTCTTGTGACGCAGCACGGACTCGAGGTTCACGCCCTCAGGAGGCAGGACGTCGAACTTCTCGAGGTTGCGGATCGCGCGGTGAAGCTTGACGTTGTCCTTCATGTCCACCACGAGGGCGTCGGCGAGCTTCAGCCCGAGCAGCGCCTTGATGACCGCCTTGCTCTTCCCATCGGAAGCGAACTCGTTGAGGATGATGATGTTGTTCTCTTTCGCGCGGAGCGAAATGCCGGCGGCGATGCCCGCGCGGCGAACCTGGCGGGGAGGACGGTACGAGTAGTCGCGGGGCTTGGGGCCCATCGCCTTACCGCCGCCGACCCAGTGCGAGGCACGAATCGAACCCTGGCGAGCGCGGCCAGTGCCCTTCTGCTTCCAGGGCTTCTTGCCACCGCCAGAGACGAGCGAGCTGTTCTTGACGGCAACCGTGCCGCGGCGGCGATTGATCTGCTGCATCTTCGCCACTTCGTAGAGCAGGTTCTTGTTCGCTTCAGCCGCGAACACTTCGTCCGAGAGCTCGATCTCGGCGACTTTCTTCAGGGTGAGATCAACGACGTCGAACTTGGCCATGGCTTAGCTCTTGATCTCGACGTCGACGCCGGCTGACAGATCCAGCTTCATCAACGCGTCGAGCGTCTGTTGGGTGGGCTCGAGGATGTCGAGCAGCCGCTTGTGGGTGCGAATCTCGAACTGCTCGCGGCTCTTCTTGTCCACGTGCGGGCTGCGGAGCACGGTGAACTTGTTGATTCGGGTAGGCAACGGGATCGGACCCGCGACCTTTGCGCCAGTGCGCTTGGCAGTCTCGACGATCTCCCCGGCGGACTGATCCAGGAGCTTCGAGTCATATGCCTTGAGACGGATACGAATTTTCTGTGTGGCCATTCTAAGTGGACCTCGAAACTTCCTTGGATGTCACAGAGCCGGTGCGGCGAAGGGGCGCGGCATATACGGCGCCTTTTCGCAGAACGCAACCCCCGTCTTGTCGATTCTTGAAAAACATCACGGCGGCTTGATTTCTCAGAGGGAAATGCCCGAGAAGCGGCACCGCTTTGCCACCTCCCCGTTCAACAGCCAAGGGTCTTTCTGGGCGAGAGCGGGTTCCCTGCTGTCTCGACCCGTCGCGGAGGCCTGCGTGCGGCACGCGGTGGGCCGAGCTGCGGGTCTGGGCGTCGACGGTGAGCGGCAAGGGCGTGAAGGTGGTGACGCTGGAGGGCTCTGAGCAGGGCCAGGCGCCCTACTTCGCCCAGCCCGTGGGTTTCGACGGGCGGGCCTTCCACGTCGCTGCAGACTACGGCTGTGACACCGAGAAGCTGCTTCACGAGGTGTGTCACTGGTTGGTGGCGCCGAAAGAGCGCCGCGGGCTGATGAACTACGGCCTTGGCCCGGTGACGCGCGAGCCGGACGACGAGATCTGTGACAACGAAGAGGTCACGGTGATGCTGCTCGAAGGGAAGCTGGCGCCGCACTTCCGGCTCGACGCTTCGAAGATCGCCAGGCCCGACTACAACGTGGCCAGCAAGCGCAACGTCGATTGGGACGCGTGTGAAGCCCGGGCGCAGGTGCTCGCCGAGTCGTTGGGCGCGTCACTGCAGCGGGTGCTGGCGCCGCCGACGATGACCGCCGCCAAGGTCGCGATGCCTTCCGCGCAGGTCCGCTAAGCCCGAACGGCGACGACGCAGAGCGCCTTGCTGCCAGCGATCAGTGAGTCAGCGCACGAGACAATCTTCAGCTCGGGCGCGAGCAGCTTCTGGAGGCCATCGGCGTCGAAAGCGACGGTGCCGAGGCGGCGGGTCTGCTCGGGGTCGCAGTGCACCTTGAGCACCAGGCGCGCGCGCGGAGGCAGCAGCCGGGCGAGGTGCCGGACGTAGCGATCGTGGGTCTCGGCCGGAAGCGTGTGAAGCACGGCGCGGTCGACCACGACGTCGAAGGGGCCGGTGAGGCCCGAGTGCAGCAGGTCGTCGGCGATGAAAGAAATCTTCAGTTCCCCCGCCCGCTTCTTCGCGGCGGCGAGCGCGATGGCCGAGATGTCGGTGGCGGTGACGTCGAAGCCTGCCTGCGCCGCGGCGATCGCCACCGTGCCCAGCCCGCAGCCGAGATCGAGCAGGCGTCCCCTGCCCTCGCCCAGCGCGTCGCGCAAGTCGGTGTCGATCGCGTCCGAGTGCCAGCCCAGCGGCCCGCGCGAGTACTGATCGTCCCAGAACGCCGCGTCGGGCCGGGTCCTGGCAGCCCGCTTCGGCGCGAGCGCGGCGGCGATGTCGATCAACGCCTCGACGGGAAGCATGGGCCCGAGCAGCGCCCTCCGCGCGCCAGGATCCGCAGCGACCTCGAGGCCCCACGACGGCCAGACCAGGTGAAAGCCGTCGGCGCGAAGCTGCTGCACGTTGCGCTTTACCGCCGGCGCGTCGTGCATCTTCGGGTTCATCGATGGCGCGATGACTTTCGGTGCAGTGGTGGTGATCACCGTCGCGGCGACGACGTCGCTGCAGTCGCCGGTGGCGAGGCGAGCGATGGTGGTCGCGCTGGCCGGAGCGACGAGCGCGAGATCTGCCCACTCGGCCGCTTCGATGTGCGGCGCCGGCGACGAAGGCTTCCCCTTCCACAGGCTGGTCAGCACCGGGTGGTGGGTGAGCGCCTCGAGCGCGCGGGGCGACACGAAGCGGCGGGCCTGCGCGGTCAACGCCACGCGGACTTCGGCGCCTGCGCCCTGAAGTGCCGAGACGAGCACGGGCGTGAAGGACGAGGCGACGGCGCCAGTGGCGGCGAGCAGGACGCGGGTGTTGGCAAGCGGGCGGGCGAGGGGCACGGCGTCGACGTGGGGAATCACCGCTGCGCTCGCGCGAAGGTGCCCGAGCAGCGCGTCGATCAGCTCGGGGCGGTCACCGACGCCCTCGAACTGCGCGGCGAGGCCATCGCGAAGCTCGGCGTCGGTTGACGGCGCGCGCAGGAACTCGAGCACGGCGCGGGCGAGCGCGGCCGAGTCGCCGTCGAAACGGCGTTGATCCGAGGGGCCGACGATGGTGAGGGTCTGCCCGCTCTCGACGATGCGGGCCAGACGAGACATCACCCAGCGGCCCATCAGGCTTCTCGTTTGAGGTTTGGGGCTCCGACCGGAGCCACCAGGGTCATCAACAGAAGCACTCGATGCCGCCGTCTTCCGAGCGAAGCGGGCCGCCGTCGGCCTCTTTGGGGCTGAAGCAGCCGGGCGGGCAGACGCCGCCGTCGGTGCCGCCGTCAGGAAGCGGCGAGGGCTGGGTTCCGCAGCCCGTCGCAGCCGCGCCGAGAATGACGACGCTGAGGGTGGCGGGAAGGTTGGGCTTCTTCATTTTTGCTCCGGATTCTTTCCGGCCCGACCGGGCCGGCTCAAGCGTCATCAGCATAGACAATAGGCGCCGCCATCTTCGGAGAAGACCGCGCCACCGTCACGCACGAGTACCGCACAACCAGGGGGACACAGCGGGCCCGCATCGGGCTTGCCGGCATCGGAGCCCCCGTCTGATTTCTCAGCCGAGGGTCCACACGGCGCGGCGGTGGTGGCGATCACGACCACCACCAGCGACCTCGGAAGAGGCCGCGTCACGACTTCAGGCGACGATCTCAGCAACGACGCCGGCGCCGACGGTGCGGCCACCTTCACGGATGGCGAAGCGCAGCTCCTTTTCCATCGCGATGGGGGTGATCAGCTCGACCTCGATCGCGATGTTGTCGCCCGGCATCACCATTTCCACGTTGTCCGGCAGCTTCACCGAGCCCGTCACGTCCGTCGTCCGGAAGTAGAACTGGGGGCGGTAGCCCTTGAAGAACGGCGTGTGGCGGCCGCCTTCTTCCTTCGTGAGCACGTAAATCTGGCCCTTGAACTTCGTGTGCGGCGTCACGCTGCCCGGCTTCGCCATCACCTGGCCGCGCTCG
>JBBRAX010000071.1:0-39319 GCA_038206395.1 Myxococcales bacterium
TTGATGATGGCGAAGTTCCGGGTGTGCTCACGCACGGCGCGCAGGGCCGAGAGCCCCGCGCTGCCCGCTCCGATGATGAGGATGTCGTACAGCTCAGGCCTCGGTCTTCCACTCCTTCATCGCCTGGCCACCCGGGCGATCGATGTGAACCTTGCCGTCGACCGAGGTGACCCAGCTCATCGGGATGAAGTGGTGCTTCCCTGCGTCGTCCTTCTTCAGCTTGATGCTGCTCGTCCCTTCCATGTGGTCGACGACGGCGAACTGGCCATTCTCGGAACAGACAACGGGCATCTCGGGCTTGATCTGCGTGGCGTTAATCATCGTGGTGATTCTCCGGTTGGGGGTTGGTACTTACGACTACGCGAGCTCGCCCATCACCGAGGTCTTCTCGGCAATGATGCGGGCATCGAGCTTCTGGGCTTCATCCTCACCGAGCGCGGCGAGCGCGCGCGGGAAGAACTCACCTTCTTCTTCCTGCACGTGCTTTTGCAGCAGCCGGCCAAGCGTCTCGAGCTTCGCCGTCCACTCGGACGACGCGGTGTCGAGCTTGTCGAGCTGGTGAATCGTGGCCTCGAGCGTCTGGGCCTCTTCGTCGTGCGCGTCGGCGATGTCACGCGTCGACTCAATGCCCCGAAGCTCAGGGTAGAGGATTCGAATCTCGCTCTTCTCGTGCGAGAGCAGCTCGAGCCGGAGCTTTGCCCACTGCTGCAGGCGGGAAGAGGCATCGCTGGTCTGCTTGAGCTGGCTCAGCAACGCCGCAGCTTCGGCGTGTTGCTTCACCAGGGTACCGAACACGCCGTTCGTCGTGGCGCCGACAGTTTCTAAAGAGTGATGGGACATTGTTGTCTCCGTGGTTGAGCCAACGAGGTGTGCATCGGTCGTGCCCTGTGGGTGCCCGGCAGATGGAGTCCGAACGCCTCGAGACTGAGGCGATCCTCCGCAAGCTGGGGCGGATCAGAGCGTCGCGGCGACGATGCAGGCCTGGGCCGCGGCGTACGTGCCGAGCTCGAGCCAGTACGGCACCTTCGTGCCCGCGAACCGGCGACGGACAAGCAGGGAGTCGGCGAGCATGAACACTGCTCCGCCGAGAATTCCCACTGCGCAGGCGGCAGTGAGCCCCAGCACGTCGACCCGCGCGAGCAGCCGCCACGCGACGCCCGTCAGCACCACCGCGTAGAGCGCGACCGCCGGCTTCAACCGGCCCACGTGCGACAGCACGCCCCGCATCGCCACCCAAGCGAAAGGCAACACGACCAGCAGGTACCCCAGCTGCTGCCACCGCCAGGAAAGCTCGACGCTGAAGCACGCGAGGTACGCGACGTGCGCGAGCAGAAAAGCGACGAGGCCGGGAATGAAACCGCGCTTGAACATCAACGCCACATCGCCGACCCACGCGAGCGACAGCGCCGCGACGAGCCACGGCAGCGCGTTCGCCGGTAGCCCCGACGGCAGTGTCAGCACTGGCAGCAGCAAGCCTGGGACGATGAGAGGCTTCGCTGCGAAGTGCAGCCAGCCGGGCCCGCGCGTGCGGCCGATGACGGCGAGCGCGGTGGCGACGGCTGCGAGGGCGAAGCCGAACAACTACCGCTGACCGGTTCGAGCTGCCCGCCGTTTGGCGAGCGCATCCTTGCGGCCCTCGCCCCGTTCGGAGCTTTGGGCCAACGCCGCGTTCTCGGCCCCGGGCGCCTGCGCGAGGTGCGCGGCCAGCGCTTGCACGGTGGGGAAGCGGAACATCTCGACCAGCGAGACGCTGCGCGACAGCGCGGTACGGATGCGGCCGTTCGCTTGAACCATCATCAGCGAGTTGGCGCCGAGGTCGAAGAGGTTCTGATCCACGCCGATGCCATCGAGCGACAACATGTCCTGCCAGATGGTGGCGATCGCCTTCTCGATTTCGTTCGCCGGCGCCGCGTACGCCGTCGACGACTCATTGCGCGTGCGGTCGGGGGCCGGCAGCGCCTTGCGGTCGATTTTCCCGTTGGGCGTGCGCGGCAGCTCGCGCAGCTGAACGAAGGCGCTGGGCACCATGTACTCGGGCAGCGACGCGCGAAGGTGCGCGCGCAGCACGGGCCCCAGCGACTCGGTGCCGCGCTTCGCCGGAACATTCGCGTACGCCGACCACGGCTTCGCCTCGACGACCTCCATCGGCAGCCGCGACGGCTTCGTCTTGTGGCGCAGCACGAGGTCGAAGGAATCGATGCCCTTGCTCGACCAGGTGGTCGACGCGTCGTAGCGCGGGTCGAGGTGGTTCAGCGTCTCGGGGTCCACCGCTGAGTCGTTAGTCTCGAGCGCGGTGCGCAGCTGCATCACCGTCTGGTCGCCCTTCATCAGCGAGAGCAGCCTCGTCTCTTTCGCGACGCGCGCGTTGGGGATGCCCGTGACGCGCACGACGGCCGGCTCGTTCGCCAGCGCGGCCTTGAGCGCATCCAGCGACGCTACCGTCATCACCTCGCCCGCCGCAGGCTGCGCTGACTTCTTGCGCAGCACCACGTCGTACCGGAAGCGGGTGAGCTCGTTGTGGTGTCTGCCCGGCTTCAGGCGAAGCTCGACATCGCTCAAGCCCGGCAACGCGGCCTGAAGCGCAGGGAACAACGCAGGGTCGAGCGCGAGCTCACCTTCGGAAGCCGACCGCTTCTGCACGCGCGAACGAAGCTCGGCGAGGTCGAGCGTGGGCGACGCGCGGTTGAGCTCCATCGACGCATGGAACGCGTCGAGCAGCGGCAGGCTGCGGACGTCACCGAGGAAGAAGGCGCCGCCGTCGGCCAGCAGCGCGAACGCCTTCGTCAGCACGCCGACGAGGTAGTCGACGTCGGGGAAGTATTGCGCGACGGAGTTGCAGACGATGGTGTCGAACGGGCCTTTGACGAGGGTCGGCAACGCATCGGCCGCTCCTTGCACCAGCTGCACCTGGGGCAGCGGCTCGGCCTTCAGCTGCGCGCGAATCTTGTCGAGCGCGGCTTCGGCGAAGTCGACCCCGACGTACGACTCGACGCCCGGCGCGACGCGGAACAGCAAGAGGCCCGTGCCGCAGCCAATCTCGAGCACGCGCTTCGGGTGCAGCTCCTGGATGCGCTGTACGGTCGAGTCGACCCACGCGCGCATCTGAACTTCAGGAATCGCCTGGCCGGTGTCGCTGCTGTTCCAGCCCGAGACGTCGAACTTCGCGTCGGTGGCAGCAGCCGACGGCGCGCGGTACGTCTCGTCCCAGATGGTGCGCCACGCTTCGGGGCCGGCGCTGGAATCGGTGGCGCGGCCGACGACGTAGGCGATGAGGCGGGGATCTCCAGGCGCGTCGGTGTTCGCGACGACGACGGTCTCGCGCACGCCCGCGTGCCGGCCGATGGCGGCTTCGATTTCCCCCAGCTCGATGCGGTAGCCACGCACCTTCACCTGGTGGTCGAGGCGGCCGAGGAACTCGAGGTGGCCGTCTTCGCGGAAGCGGGCGAGGTCCCCGGTGCGGTAGACCTTGCCGCGCGCGTACGGAAGGTCAACGAAGCGTTCAGCGGTGAGCTCAGGGCGATCGAGGTAGCCGCGGACGACGCCGTCACCGCCGATGAGCAGCTCGCCTGGAACGCCGATGGGCTGCGGCCGCAGGTGGCGATCGACGATGTAGACCTGCTGGTTCGCCAACGGGCGGCCGATGGTGATTTGCGTGCCGCGGTCGATCTTCTCGGCCGTCGACCAGATGGTCGTCTCGGTCGGGCCGTACATGTTGAAGAGCTCGCCGTTGAGCACTGGGCGCACCTGCTCGACCAGCGATGGCGGCAGGGCTTCCCCACCAAGCAGCAGCTTCTGCAGACCCGCGAGCGTCGCCAGCGCTTCCGGCTCGCTCGCGATCATCGCCGCGAAAGACGGAGTGCACTGCAGGTGCGTGACGCTGTGACGTTTAATCTGCGCGGCCACCTGGTAGTCGTCGCTGCTTTCAACCGGCACCGCCGAGTTCGTCAGCTGCCGCAGCGTGTCGAGGTGCTTCAGGCTTTCGAGCACCGACGCTTCGTCGACGCCGAAGTCGACCAGGCACGCGACCTCGTCGACGCCCAGCGACTTCAGGCGATCGATGGTGGCGACGCAGCTCTGCGGCGTGCCGAAGAGGCCCGTGCTCTTGAAGTGGCGTTCGAACGCGTGGTCCATGATCGCGTCCATCTCTTCCTTGCTCAGCTCGTTGAGGTCGCGCGCGCCTTCGCTGGACGCCTTCTCGGGCTTGAAGGAAGTGGCGAAGGCGGTCGTCTCCCAACGCGCCTTGTTGATCAGGTCGGTCGACGTGCGCAGGTACTCGAGGAAGGGCGCCCGCACCTTCGCCTTCACGTCCTCGACGTTGTCACCGACGAAGGTGTGCAGCATCAGCGTGATGTGCCCGTCGCCCGCGTGGCCCGCGGCGCGCCACGCAGCGCGGTACGCCGCGATGTTCGAGACGAGGTCTTCGTGCTTCATCACCAGCAGGTTGGTGAGGATGCTGGCGCCCATCGCGCCGGCCATCTTGAAGGTGTCGGGGCTGCCGCCAGCGGTGATCCAGATGCGGGGGTTCTTCTGCACCGCGGGGGGGAAGATTTTGACGCGGATCTCCTTCCCGTCGCCCGTGGTCGCGGGCACGTCTTCACCGCGGAACAGCGCGCGAATCGTCTCGATGCCCGAAGCCATCAGCTTGCGGCGATCGGCAAAGTTCTGGGGCATCAACGCGAAGTCGCTGGCGTGCCAGCCCGACGCGAAAGAGAGGCCGACGCGGCCGTTCGAGAGGTTGTCGACCACCGACCATTCTTCGGCGCAGCGAATCGGGTTGTGCAGCGGGAGCACGACGCTGCCGGCGCGGATGCCGATGTTCTTCGTGACGGCGGCGATCGCGGCGCTGGTGACCGACGGGTTCGGGTAGAGCCCGCCGAACTTGTGGAAGTGGCGTTCGGGCGTCCAGATGGCGTCGAAGCCGTGGGTGTCGGCGAACTTCGCTCCCTCGAGCAGCAGGTGGTACGGGTTACCCCGGCCTGTCGCGGCGTCGGCGGCGAAGTAGAAGAGGCTGAAGCCCATGCGCTTCGCCGAGGTGGTGCTGGCGCCGGCGACGGCCTGGTTGCCGTCTTCCTGCACGACGACCTTGAAGCCGCGGGTCAGCGTCCAGAAGAGCTCGAGCACCGAGATGTCGAAGCTGATGCTGGTGAGCGCGAGCCACGTCTGCTGCGGGCCTTCGCGGTGGCCCAACAGCTGGTCCATGCCGGTGAAGAAGTTCACCACGTTGCGGTGGCGAATCATCGCGCCCTTGGGGCGGCCGGTAGAGCCCGAGGTGAAGATGACGTAGGCGAGGTTGTCGCCAGTGACGTTGGAGGTGAGCGGGGTCGAAGCTCCTTCGGCCAGCGCCGTGTCCAACGTCAGCACCTGCGCCGAATGCGGAGGCAGCGAGCCGCGCAGCCGTTCGAGGGTGATGATGACGGGGGCCTTCGAGTCCTCGAGCATCATCAGCAGGCGCGCCTGCGGGTAGGTGGGGTCCATCGGTACGTACGCGCCGCCGGCTTTCAAGATCGCGAGCAGGCCGCACATCATCTCAATCGAACGTTCGACGTAGACGCCGACCATCGTGTCGGGTCCGACACCAAGCGCACGCAGCTGGTGGGCGAGCCGGTTGCTCTGTTGGTCGAGCGCGGCGTAGGTGATGGTCTGCCCGCGGAAGGCGACGGCAATCGCGTCGGGCGTCTTCTTCGCCTGCGCCTCGAACTGCGCGTGAATGGTGGTGGAGCGAACCGCGGCCACGGTCTTGTTCCAGGCGACGAGGCTCTGATCGAGCTCGGCCTGCAGCACGCGGGGCAGCTCGCCGACAGTCGCACTGGGGTTCTTCGCGATGCTCTCCAGAATCTGGATCAGCAGCGCGCCGACGCGGTCGATGGACTTCTGGCTGAAGCGTTGCGGGTCCCACGAAAGCTTGAAGTGAAGCTGCGGGTCGCCGTACGCCATCAGCGACAGCGGGAAGCTGGTCTGGTCGTGCCAGTCGAAGCTGCGGCCGCTCCACTTGCCGCCGAGCGCCTGCAGGCGCGTGTTGTTGTGAAGGTCGTTGGCGACGACGATGGTCTCGAACAGCGGAGTGCCGCGCGCGACCTCGCTCACCTGCTGCACGTCGGTGAGAGGCGTGTGCTCGACGGTGCGCGACGCCAGCTGCTGGGCGCGGAGGTCCTTGAAGAGAGAGACGACGGTGGCTTTGGGGTCGAGCTTCGCCCGCACGGGAACGGTGTTGAAGAAGAGGCCGATGACGTTGTCGCTGCCGGGCAGCGCGGAACGCCGGCACGCGCGGCTCGAGCCGAAGACGACGTCGTCTTCACCGGAGTATGCCGAGACGACCAGCGCCCACGCGACCTCCATCACTGTCTGATCTCGGAAGTCGTGCTGCTTGCCCATCGCCCGCAGGGCGTCGCTGGCCTCGCGCGACAGCTTCACGACGGTCTCGCCGTAGCCGACGAAAGGCGCAGGCACGGGTGCGTGTTGAAGCGGCGCGAGGTTGGTCGGCGTCTGGAAGCCTTCGAGCAGCGCGCGAAAATGCGACTCGGCGTGGGCCTTGTTGGAGCGCAGGTGCTCTTGCAGCCAGACGAGGTGGTCGCGATACGGGGGGCGATCGACGAGCGCTGGCTGCTCGCCCTTCACCAGCGCCTCGTAGCTGTCGAAGACTTCGCGCAGCACGAAGCTGACGCAGCCGTCGAGCAGCGCGTGGGCGTAGGTCCAGATGAGGCGGTGCTTGTCGGCGCCCATCTTGAAGACAGCGACCCGGAAGAGCGGAGCGGCGGACAGGTCGACGCCCCGCAGGCGATCCGCGTCCAGGTACTCTTTGAGCTTCGCGTCCTGCTGCGCGGCGGGCAGTGACGAGAGGTCGGTGACAGCGAAGGGCACCGGGGCCTGCTCGAGCACTTCCTGCTCGGGCGTGGCGACGCCTTCCCACCGGAACCGGGTGCGCAGGGTGGGGTGGCGGGCGGTGACGAAGTTCCACGCGCGCTCGAAGACCGCGAGGTCCAACGTCTCTTCGAGGATGCCCACCATCTGCTCGATGTCGACGCCGGTGTGGGGCGCCTGCATGTGGTGGAACAGCATCCCGTGCTGCAGCGGCGACAGCGGGTATCTGTCGGCAACAACAGGCTGGGTCATGGGCCCGACTGTGCGATCAACCCCCGCCGACCGCCAGTTGGAAATCCGCCGAGGCGTCTACGTCATCTCTGCCACAGCGCTCCGAGCTCCAGCGGTACCGCATCGAAGGGACGCGCTCGGACTTGCTCGTCGTTCTTGTGGGTTGAGATGATTCGGTAGGTGTGGCCATCGAGCTCGAGTACTTCCAGCGTTCGAAGATTGGGAGCCAGCAGCCACGCATGCGCCACCCCGCTCGCAGCGTAGATGGCTACTTTCTCGGTGCGGTCGATCTGCTCGGTCGAGGGCGAGAGCACCTCACAGACCCAATCCGGAGCGAGGGTGCAAAATGGCGCGTCGGGGATCTCTGGCATGCGGGTCCGGCGCCAGCCGGCGAGATCGGGAACGAGAATGTCTTCTCCCAGGTGCAGTTCGGGCTCATCGAGGATGACCCACCCACCCGGCCCCCCGTTTCCTCGGTCGAAGGGGCCGCCGAGGTGGCTGCCCAAACTGCTCGAAGCCCGTGCGTGAAGCAGCCGGGGGCGGGGCATCAGCGAGAGAGTGCCTCGAATGATCTCGGCCACCTTGTGCTCTGGAGCATTCAGCACGTCTTCGTAGGTGGCGATCTTCTTCGCGACGTTCATCAGTACGAGAATATCTCATGGGTTGGTGCGCCGCCACGGCGTGGCTCGGGCCACAAGGACTAAGAAGTAGGGCCTGCTCTGATCTCAAACGTGGCCTCGCTTAACCGGAACGCGCTTGAGCGGGCTACCTTCCGCGCACAATGCCCAGTGACGCTCTCGAAAAGGTAGTACCCGTGGCCGCGCTGACCGAGATCGAGGTGAAGGAGCAGCTCGGGATTCTCAACGCCGCGACCCATAGGAAGTAGGCCCGCTTTTTCTTGGCGGCGCTCAGCAGTATCCCCTGGGTTGGCGGGTTGCTCAGCGCCACCGCGAGTCTTCACAGCGAACAAGATCAAGGCCGGGTCAACGCGCTTCACGAGCAGTGGATCGAGGAGCACAGGCGCCGTCTGGAAGAACTCGCGAAGGCGCTGGCGGGGATTGCTGCGGCTTGAGCAGATCGGCGAGAGCGTGACGGCTCGGGTCGAGAGCGACGAGTACATGGCGCTCGTCCGACCTGGCGGGACCTTCGCATTGTTGGCGGGCAGTTCCTCACGCCGCCCTCGCGGAGGCGTGGCCGGAGCGGGACATGGCCGGCCCTGATCGCAATGCGTGGAAGCACCGCCTGAGGTTTCGGCCTTCCGGCGAACGCAAGGTCCATTCGACGCACCTTGCTTCGCACACGCCACCACGTCTCGACCATTGTCGCTGAGCGTTGCGCCTTCGCGTTTCACTCGGATTCGACGTCCCTTCATCGGTACGGGCTCGGCCCGCGATTCCAGTTCCCGCCATGTCAGCCCGAGCAGTCGCGACGGGAGGCTGATGCCGAGGAAGCCAAGCGGTCCTCGGCGGTCTTTCGGGTGGAGTGGAGAGCACGGATGGAGCGACGACGACACCTCGGGCCACCCTCGCCGAAAGGCCTCGTGAAGCACCACTTCTCTGGCGCTCGTCTTAGGTCTCTCGCGCGGCTACGGCTTCGGTGCGCGTCCCCAGTGAAGAGCGTTTGGGCTCCCGATTGCACAAGGGCACTGCGCACTGCGAACCCTTCATCGGATAGCGGCCCGTTGGCCGACGTACTACAAACGTAGTGCATGAAGACCGCGCTCCTCCCCGCGACGCGTATTGAGCCCTCGCTGCGGCGCGAGCTACAGACAGCCCTCGACCAGGGCGAAACGCTCTCGGGGTTCATCGAGTCAGCGGTGCGGAGGCAGATCCAGGTGCGTGACGCTCAGCGCCAGTTCATCGCCCGCGGGCTCGCCGCCGAGCGTGGCGCTGAAGCGAAAGACGATTGGCTCGAAGCAGCGGACGTGCTCGAGGACGTGTCGGCCCTGGCTTCAAGGCTCTCGTCAGCCCCTCGACGCCGCGCGAAGTGAGACGCTATCGAGTCCGAGTGACGCGCGCGGCGAGGGCCGACCTGCTTCGCCTGGTTCGATTCTTCGCCGCGGACGACCCTTCGACCGCGAAGAGCGCCGCGCGGGCGCTCGCGGTGGCGTTCCGCTCGCTGGCCCAGCTCCCTTTCGCTTCCCGGGTCGCAACTGGAACCCGCATGGATCCGACCCTGCGAGAGCTCGTGGTCCCGTTCCGAGGAGCTGGCTATCTGCTGCTGTTTCGGGTGACCGACGGTCGAACGGTCTCGGTGCTGGCGGTACGGCATCAGCAGGAGGACGACTACCACTGAGGGAGCGACGCGACAGAGCGGGCACGTTAGAATTCACAGCGGTTTGCCTCCCCCTTCTGACACCTCCTCTTCCGACGCGGGCTCGATTGCCGTGATCGGGATGTCTGGCCGTTTTCCCGGCGCGCGAAACGTGGCGCAGCTGTGGGCCAACCTTCGCGCGGGCGTCGAGTCGATTTCCCGCTACACCCAGGCCGAGGTGCTGGCCGCGGGTGAAGCGCCCGAGCTGGTCAGCGACCTCGCATACGTTCGCGCAAAGGCGCGGCTCGACGACATCGACAAGTTCGACGCCGGCTTCTTCGGCATGAGCGCGCGCGACGCGGCCATCTACGACCCGCAGCACCGGCTCTTCCTCGAGTGCGCGTGGGAAGCGTTCGAGGACGCGGGCTACGTCGGCGAGCAGATTGCCGGGCCCGTGGGCGTCTTCGCCTCGTCGGGCTTGAGCGAGTACATGATCAAGAACGTGCTCACGAATCCGGAGATCGTGAGCTCCGTCGGCGAGTGGCTGATTCGTCACCTCGGCAACGACACCAACTTCCTCGCCACCCGCGTCTCGTACGAGCTCGACCTGCGCGGGCCGAGCTTCAGCGTTCAGACGGCGTGCAGCTCGTCACTGGTCGCGATTCACCTCGCCTGCCAGAGCCTGCTCGCCGGCGAGTGCGACGCGGCGCTCGCGGGCGGCTCGGCCATCAGCCCCGACCAGGACCGCGGCTACCTCTTCAAGGAAGGCGAGATTCTCTCGCCCGACGGCCACTGCCGCACCTTCGACGCGCTGTCGGCCGGCACCGTCATCGCCAACCTGTGTGGAGCGGTCGTGCTGAAGCGCCTCGAAGACGCGCGCCGCGACGGCGACCGGATCCTCGGCGTCATCCGCGGGTCGGCGATCAACAACGACGGAAGGGACAAGGTGGGGTTCCTCGCTCCGAGCGTGTCAGGGCAGGCGCGCGTCATCTCGGAAGCGCTGGCCATCTCGGGCGTCGACGCGCGCGACATCACGTACATCGAGGCGCACGGCACCGGCACGCTGGTCGGCGACCCAATCGAAATCGCGGGGCTCACCGAGGCGTTTCGCCAGAGCACCGACGACAAACAGTTCTGCGCGATCGGCTCGGTGAAATCGAACTTCGGCCACGCGGGCGAAGCGGCGGGCATCGGCGCCTTCATCAAGACCCTGCTCTCGCTGATCCACAAAGAGCTGCCGCCGTCGCTGCACTACCAGAACCCGAACCCTCTGGCCGATTTGCCCAGCAGCCCGTTCTTCGTCAACGCGACGCTGCGCCCGTGGGCGCCGTCTCCTTCCGGCCGCCGCATCGCGGGAGTCACCGGCCTCGGCGCCGGCGGCACCAATGCGCACCTCATCGTCGAAGAGCCGCCCGCGCGCGCGCCCTCAGCTCCGACCAGGAAGCTGCAGCTGCTCACCGTCTCGGCGAAGACGCCCACCGCTGTCGACCTGGCAGCGAAGCAGCTGGCCGCGCACCTCAAGGCCAACCCCACGGTGAACCTGAGCGACGTCGCGTACACGCGGCTCGTCGGACGAAAGGCCTTCCGTCACCGCCGCTCGGTCGCGGCGCGAGACGTGAACGATGCAGTGGCCGCGCTCGAAGCGAACGACCCACGGCGGGTCGGCACGGGCGAGGCGACCGGTGATGCGCCGTCGACGGTCTTCATGTTTCCGGGCGGCGGCGCGCAGTACGCGAACATGGGCAAAGAGCTCTACGACCGCGAGCCCGTGTACCGCGAGGCGATCGACGCGTGCGCGCGCAGCATCCAGCCGACGCTGGGCCTCGACTTCCGTACCCTGCTGTTCCCCTCGGGCGACCTCGAAGCCGCGAACACCCGGCTGCAGCGGCCGTCGGTCGCGCTGCCCGCGCTGTTCGCCACCGAGTACGCGCTGGCGAAGCTGCTCGCGCACGAAGGCATCACCCCCACCGCGATGATTGGGCACAGCGCCGGTGAGTACGCAGCGGCGTGCCTGTCGGGCGTGCTGACGATGCAGGACGCGCTGGCGATGGTCGCGCTGCGCGGGAAGCTCTTCGAGACGGTGCCTGCGGGCGCGATGTTGAGCGTGGGTCTGCCAGAAGCGGAAGCGCGGGCGCGGCTTCCGGAAGGTTTAGGAATCGCCGCGACGAACGCTCCATCGCTGTGTGTGGTGTCGGGCCCGACCGCGCTCATCGCGCAGCTGCAGGAAAAGCTCGAGGCAGAGGAGATCGACTGTGCGCGCGTGTTGATCGACGTCGCGGCGCACTCGTCGATGCTCGAACCGATTCTTGCCGAGCTCGGCGCCTTCTGCCGGACCATCAAGTTCGGCGCGCCGAAGATTCCCTACGTCTCGAACCTCACCGGCACCTGGGTCGCCGCGGCCCAGGTGCAGGATCCGCAGTACTGGGTGAAGCACCTGCGCTCGACGGTGCGCTTTGGCGAAGGCGTCGAGCTCATCCTGGGCGAGGGAAGCCGCGCGCTGCTCGAGGTCGGCCCGGGCCGTACGCTGGGCAGCCTCGCCCGCCTCGCGACGAAGAAGGCCGCGGCGATCGTCTCGACCGTTCGTCACCCGAAAGAAGAAGGCTCGGACAGCGAGTTCTTTCTCTCAGCGCTCGGCCGCCTCTGGTGTGGCGGCGTCGTGCTCGACGTCGAGAAGCGATTCGTTGGTGAGAAGCCGCAGCGCATCCCGCTGCCGACGTACCCGTTCGAGCGCCAGCGCTACTGGGTCGACCCGGGCAAGCTGACGTCGAAGGGCACCGCGCGTTCGATGCTGAAGCGGCCGAACCTCGCCGACTGGTTCTACACTCCCGCATGGAAGCGCTCCCCACCGCCGAAGACCGAAGCGGCCGGCGCCGAGCGTTGGTTGGTGGTGCACGAAGGACACGCGGTCAGCACGCGCGTGGTCGAACGGCTCACGTATTCCGTCGTCGAGGTGACGCCGGGCGCGCGCTTCGCAGTGAATGGCGATCGCGGCTACACGCTGCGGCTCGACGTCCAGGCCGATTGGGAAGCGCTCGTCGAAGCGCTGAAGGCGCGCGGCCTGTTGCCGAACCGCATCGTCTACGCAACGGGGCTCGGGCTGCCGGTGAAGAATCCCTTTCGGCCGGCGAATCCGTTGGGCGACTACGAGTCTTCGGCGAAGGGCTGTGCGGGACTTCTGTTCCTCACGCGCGCGCTGTCGATCGACTCCGAGCATGTGCGCCTGGCAGTGCTGACCAGCGGGGTGCACGACGTCGCGCGTTCCGCGGCGCCCATGCTTCAGGGCCTGCTCAATGGCTCGAAGACGGGCCTCATTCCCGAGCGCGCGATGCTTCACGGCATCGCCCGGGTGATTCCCCGCGAGTACCCGGGCATCGAGACCGTGGCGATTGACGTCGACCTTCCCGACGAGAACTCACGGCTCGTCGACCACGTGCTGCGCGAGCTTCGTGGGGCCGTGGCGACCGACGTGGTGGCGCTGCGTGGCGCCGAGCGTTGGGTGCGCACCTTCGAGTCCGTTCCGCTCGAGCCGGTGCCCGCGGCGGCGTGGGTGCGGCGCGGCGGCTGTTACCTGGTGACGGGCGGCCTGGGCGGCATCGGCCTCGAGGTCGCCGAGCACCTCGCGCGCTCGGCCAAAGCAAAGCTGGTGTTGATCGGCCGCACGCCGCTGCCGCCGGAAAAAGCGTGGGACGCGTGGATTGAAGGGCACCCGGCCGATGACGCGACGAGCGTGAAGCTGAAGCGGATCCGCGCAATCCGTGCGCTCGGCTCGGAGGTGATGGCGACGGGCACCGACGTGTCGAACCTCGACGCGATGACGTCGCTGGTCTCGCAGGTGAAGGCGAAGTTCGGTTCCATTCATGGCGTCTTCCACTCCGCCGGCGTGCTGCGCGACGAGCTGATCGCGCTGCGTTCGGCCCAGGGAAACACCGAGGTCGTCGACCCGAAGGTGAAGGGCACGCTGGTGCTCGAGCAGGTGCTGGCGCGCGAGCCGCTGGATGTCTTCGTTCTCTTCTCTTCGGTGAGCTCGATTCTCGGGTTGCCGGGCCAGGCGGATTACACCGCGGCCAACGCCTTCCTCGATGCCTTCGCGCACCGGAAGGCGGCCGAAGGCCAGACGCGCACGGTGGTGGTGAACTGGAATGCGTGGCAGCAGGTCGGCATGGCGGTGGCAGCGATCAAACCGCCTCCTCCCGAGCTCGCTGCGGGCGACGCGCCGCTGCTGGAAGAGACGAACGCAGAAGGCGAGTCGGTGCGCTATGCGACGCGTTTCAGCCGCGCCCGGCACTGGGTGATTGGCGAGCACGTCGTGAAGGGAAAGGACGCGCTGATGCCGGGCACGGGCTTCGTGCAGCTGGCGGCGTCGGCGGCCGAGAAGCTCGAAGCCTCAGGAAGAGCGATCGAGATTCGCGACCTGTTCTTCCTCGCGCCTTTCATCGTGAAGCAGGACGAGGCGCGCGCGCTGAACGTGAGGGTCGCGGCGAAGACGGGTGAGGTGACGGTGTACAGCGACTCGGAGGCCGAGCCGAATGTCACTGCGCGCATCGCTCGAGTCGACGCGCTGCCAGTGCGCCAGGACCTCGCGGCGATTCGTGCGCGCTGCAACGTGCGCTCGGAAAAGTTCGACGGCTACTCCGACCAGCCGTTCATGGCTTTCGGCCCGCGGTGGGGCTGCCTGCGCCGCATCGACTACGGCCACAGCGAAGCGCTGGCGACCGTGCAGCTGCCGGCGCAGTTCAAGTCCGAGCTGCCGGCTTTCCGCCTTCACCCCGCGCTGCTGGACATCGCGACGGGCTGCGCGCAGGCGCTGATTCCTGGCTTCTCGGCCCAGGCCGATTTCTTCGTGCCGTTTTCCTACGGCCGCGTGCTCTCGCGCGGAACCCTGCCGTCAACCGTGTACAGCCACATTCGCTGCCGCGACACGAACGCGTCGGGGCTCGCAGTGTTCGACATCTCGCTCTGCGACGAGCACGGCAATGAGGTGGTGGCGATTGAAGGCTTCGTGATGCGGCGCGTGACGGACAGCGCGAAGCTCGCGGGCGAAGCGGCGCGGGCGGTGTCCGAAGGCAAGCGGGCGGAGACGCCGATGGAAGCGTCGCTGCGACAGGGCATCACGCCGGTCGAGGGCATGGATGCGCTCGATCGCATTCTGGGGACTGAAGTGGCCGCGCAGCTGGTGGCGACCTCCGTCGACCTCCACGCCTGGCTAGACCACACGGACGCGGCGGCGAAGGCGCAAGGCCCCGCGGGCGCGTCGGCGAGCACGGGTCCACAGTTCGTACGGCCGAGCCTGAGCACCGAGTACGTCGCTCCCGCTTCTCCGCTCGAGCTCGAGCTGGCTGGGTTGTGGCGTGAGCTACTGGGCCTCGAGCAGGTCGGGGTGAACGACGACTTCTTCGAGCTGGGCGGGCAGTCGCTGATTGCGGTGAGGTTGTTCGGGCGCATTCGCAAGAAGTGGAACATCGACCTGCCGTTGGCGACGTTGTTCGAGGCGCCGACGATTGCGAAGTGCGCGGTGATTCTGACCGAGCGCGGTGTGGCGGTGGGCCTGGAAAAAGTGGCGGTCGCAGCGCCGAAGCCCGTTGGCTTCAAGCACCTCGTCACGATTCAGAAGGGTGACCCGAAGCGGCTGCCCTTCTTCTGCGTCCACGGAGCGGGGGGCAACGTCCTCAACTTCCGCGACCTTGCGCGCGCGATGGATCGCCAGCAGCCTTTCTACGGGTTGCAGGCGCGGGGCATCGACGGCGTGCTCGCTCCGCACGCGACCATCGACGAGATGGCGACGGCGTACCTCGCGGAAGTGCGTGAGGTGCAGCCGCATGGGCCGTATCAGTTCGCGGGGTACTCGGGCGGCGGGCTCGTCGCGTACGAGATGTGCCAGCGGCTGACGAAGGCTGGTGAAGAGGTCGGGCTGTTGGGCTTCATCGACACCTTCCACCCGCAGATGCCGGTGCGGGGCGTGACGGCGAAGGTGCGGCTCGAACGGTTGCGCGAGGGCGGCATTGACTACCTTCGCTCTGCGGTGACAGGCCGGCTCGAGCGGCGAAGGGTACGGCAGACGTTCGAGCAGATCGACGCGTTGCTCGCGCGCGGCCAGCCGATGCCCAGTGAGCTTCGCGAGCTGCACCTGACCCGGAACTTCGAGCGCGCGGCGGCGCTGTACGTGCCGAAGCCGTGGCGCGGGAAGGCGACCCTCTTCCGCGCCGACGAGGTCGCGTACATCTACCTCGACGCCACCGAGAGCTACGGCTGGTCGGAAGTCGTCAATGGCGGCGTCGAAGTCATTGGCGTGCCGGGCAACCACAGCAACCTGTTGCTCGAGCCCAACACCGGAATCATCGCGCGCGCGCTGTGGAACGCGCTCGAGGCGGCGTGAAGGTTCGGCTCTTCTGCCGCGACACGGCTCCTCGCGATGGCGACCTGCGGTGGTTGAGCGAAGAGGAACTGCAGCGGGCGAAGCGCTTCGCCTTCGACGTGCACCGCGAGGCGTACGTGGCGTCGCATGCGCTGTTGCGGTCGTCGCTTGCGAAGTGTGGCGCGGGTGAGTCGCTTCAGTTCGGAACCGGTTCGCATGGCCGGCCCGAGCTGCCAGGCACACCGTATCGCTTCAACCTCTCGCGGACCTCGGGCCTGACGGTTTGCGTGGTCGCAGAAGGCCTCGACGTCGGGGTGGATGTCGAGGACGTCGAACGAAAGGGCGACACGGTCGAAGTGGCCGATGCGTTCTTCGCGCCGAGCGAGGCCCGACAGCTGCGCGCGTTGCCGGTGGCGCAGCAACGCCAGCGCTTCTTCGAGCTCTGGACGCTGAAGGAGTCGTACCTCAAGGCTCGCGGGCTCGGCCTCTCGATTCCCCTCGACTCGTTCGCGTTCGAGCCCCGCGTCGACGGAGTTCGCTTCGAGGCAGACGATGCGTCGCAGTGGCGCTTCACCCTGCTCAGGCCGACCGCGCGTCACCAGGTGGCGGTGTGCACGCGGGGCGAGGCGGCCATCACTGTTGAATGAGGGCCCGCACCGCTTCGAGCGTGCGCGCGTCCTTCAGCGTCTCGAGGTGCGCGACGCCCGGCAGTTCGACCAACTTTCCTCGCGCGCCCAGGCCCTTCGCCACTTCCCGGCCCATCGCGACGGGAAATGCGGAGTCGTTCTCGCCGTGCACCACCAGCACCGGGCCGTTCAAGTCGGGTAGGTAGCGCAGCGTCTCGAACCGCTGCGGCGTCTTGAAGCGGCCGAGCAGACCTTTTTCGCCGACGTCGATCTGGGTCATCGGCGCGAGCAGGCTGACGCTCGCGACGTCTCTCACTTTCGAGCCCACCGCGGAAGCGATCGCGGTGCCCAGCGAGAACGAGACGAGGTGCACCTTCTTGCCGCGCAGCTGCTCGACAACCTTCACGCCGTCGCTCACGAACGCCGCGGCCGAGGGCGTGCCCGTCGAGCCATCGAAGCCGCGGTACGCATAGGCGGCGACGCCGAAGTCGCGGTCGCCCCGCAGCGCTTCGAGAAAGGGCTGCGCCTCGGCGAGCAACGCGCCGCTGTTGCCGGCGAAGAAGACCACCCACGGCGCGGTGTCGGAAGTGGGCGTGTGAACCAGCCCGCGCAGCGTGACGCCCGGCTCGACTTCGAGCGACTTCGCCTGCCAGCCCGGCCGCGCGCCCATCGCCGCGTAGTCCTTCTCGGCCAGGGGCTCCGCGTAGAACTCGAAGCGCTTCACGTTTCCCTTCCCGCACGACAGCGCCGCGATCACCGCGACGGTGAGGAGTCTTACCCGCATGCGGCAGCGATTAGCCCAGGTCCCCCGCACCTGGGTATCCGAAGCACGGACCGCGTTCGGTTCGGCGCGATCCACGGTTGACGACGATCCGCCAGTCGTGATGCCAGCCGCTCCTGCCGCATGGAGACCTCAGCTCGTGCTGCTCGGAGCTCGACGCATCAGCTTCATCGCGATGTCAGTGCCCAGCCCAAGGGTGTGGCCGAGCCGGATGACGAGCAGTGCGTAGGCCTCGACCAACCGCGCGTTCTCGAGAGGGCCGGCGTCGACCGCCTCGAAATCGAGTTCTTCGACCAGCTTCGCCGCGACCGCCTTCGCGGCCACGTCATCACCGCAATAGAACATCGTCGGCTTCTGCCCGCCGAACAGGCGCGATTCAGAGTGCAGCACCTGCTGGAACGACTGGTTCAGCGTCTTGATCACACGGGCGCCCGGGGCCATCGTGGCGAGGACCTCTGCGCAGGACCGCAGCTCCGGAAGTCCTTCGGCTGTCTTTCGCGGAGTCATCGTGTTCGTGCAATCGAGGACAATCTTTCCTTCGAGAGATCCTGCTTGCGCGAGCACCTCCGGAACGAGCGCCCACTTGGTGCTGAGGACGATCACCTCACTCTTGCCTACCGCCTCCTCGACGGTCGCAGCGTGAGCCAGCGCGCCGAGGTCTTTGGCGACGGCCTCGAGCTTCGCCGGATCGCGGGAGAAGGTGAGGAAGACCTCGTGGCCCTTGCGCGTCCAGAGCTTCCCCAACCCACTCCCCAGCTTGCCCGGCCCAACGATCGTGATGTTCATGCCGCGAATGTAGGGTGTCCGCTGGGGGACGCACAGCCAGACCACACCAAAGCGCCCCGCCTTGCGGACGGCAATTCGCCCACCGACGCGGCGACGCCAGGGAAACGTCGCGTCGAAGGCGGCTCCACCGTCACCTACACCTGGACCTTCACCGCCCGGCCGCGGTGGCTCACCTTTCTGCTCGAGCCAGTCATGGCCGTGGTCTTCAAGTGGGAGACGCGGAAGCGCCTGAAGGCCCTGCGGAAGCACCTCGCCTCGGCTTGAGCGTCCGCTTCCCCCCTCGACTTCTCTCGGGTCGGGGTGAACGGAACTGGGCTCGGGCGGGGTGAACGGAACTGAACTGCGTGAGGTACGGTGATGAGCCGAATTCGGCCGGCCGGCGCACTGAAGACCCAAGGATGCACCCCACCACCCTCAGCCTGGCCACCGGTACGACTTGGACTGCGGGGGAATTGTTCCGTGAATACTCGGGGTTCGTCGCCCAGTTGGCGTTCCGGCTGTTGGGCAGCGACTCAGACCTGGACGACGTGGTTCAGGAGGTTTTTCTGGGCGCCTTTCGGGGGCTCGGCGCGGTTCGGGACGCGCGGACCATCAAGGGGTGGCTGGCGACGCTGACGGTGCGGTACGCCGGGCGGCGGTTGCGGAAGCGGAAGGTGGCAGTGTTCTTCGGGCTGGGCAGCGACACGATAGACGAGGCGATGTCGCCCGGAGCAAACCCCGAGCAGGTGGTGCTCGCCCGCCAGATGTGGCGTGCGCTTGATCAGCTGCCCGTGAACGATCGCCTCGCGTGGACCCTGCGCCACGTCGAAGGTGAGCAACTCGAAGCAGTCGCGCAGCTGTGTGGCTGTTCTCTCGCAACGGCGAAGCGGCGCATCTCGGCCGCCCAGGCCGTGTTGGATCGGAGCGGTCAATCATGAGCCTCTCGCCCCACCTCGAGGCCGCACGCGGTCTGAAAGTCGCCTGGGACGACCGCCGCGCGCTTAGCGTCGAACGCGGCATCAAGAAGAAGCAAGTGCATCGCCGCGTTGCCACCGGCACCGGCCTCGCCGTCCTCCTCGTTGCTTTGAGCATTCGCGTCGCGCCCCGCCCCGATGTGACCGTCGCTCCGTTCAACGCCCGCGCCGACGTTCGCGTGCTGCCCCAGGAAAATCGCGTCGAGGTCGCCCAGCTCGCCGCCGGCGGCGCCTGGTTCGACGTGCGCCCCAACCCCAACCGCACCTTCCGCGTCGAAGCCGGCGATGTCGTCGTCGAAGTCCTCGGCACCCGCTTCGCTGTCGAACGCACCGAGCACAACGTCCGCGTCCTCGTCGACCACGGGCGCGTCCGCGTGAAGTGGAAGGACGGCGAACGCATGCTCACCAATGGGATGGAGTCGACCTTTCCCCTGCACGCTTCTGAGACGATCCTCGAGGAGGCTCATCCCTCGACTTCTCTCGGGATGAACGGCGCGGCTGCCTCGACTTCTCTCGGGATGAACGGCGCGGCTGCCTCGACTTCTCTCGGGATGAACGGCGCGGCTCCTGTCGTCCTGAAGCCCTTGCGCGCCCCCGTCGTCCCTGCCGCGCCATCCTGGCAGGACCTCGCGCGCGCAGGCGACAACGACGCCGCCTTCGTCGCCCTGCAGAACTCGAAGCCGCAGGACGTGGCCGAAGAGCTGCTGCTCGCCGCCGACGTCGCGCGCCTCACCCGCCACCCTGAGCAGGCCGTCGAGCCGCTCAATCGCCTGCTCGCGCGCTTCCCCGAAGACGGCCGCGCCCCGCTGGCCGCTTTCACGCTTGGCCGCATTCTTCTCGACCAGCTCGCCCAGCCGCGCGCCGCCGCCGAGGCTTTCGGCCGCGCCCGCTCACTCGAGCCCAATGGCCCGCTCGCGGAAGATGCGCTCGCTCGGCAGGTCGGCGCCGCGGCGCTCGCAGGTGACCGCGCCGAAGCGACCCGCCTGGCCACCGAATACCTCGCGTTGTTCCCGGATGGCCGCAGTGTCCGTGCCGTGAAGCACCACGGCGGACTCGAGTGATTTGGCTGGCGCTGGTGTTGTCACTGGCGCCCCCTGTCACGCTCTCGGTTGACCCGTGCGCGCAGGTGTCGCAGCCCGAGGTGCGTCGCGTCCTCGAGCTCGAGCTGCTGTCGAGCCGCGCCGCCATCACCGGAGTCACGGCCGCCGTCGCCTGTGAAGGCGAGGCGCTGGCCTTTTCCGTCGATGACCCCATCACTGGCCGTGCGCTGACCCGCACCGTCGACTTGTCGCGCGCCGCTCCGAACGCCAGGGCCCGCCTGCTCGCGCTGGCCATCGTCGAGGTCGTCGAAGCCAGCTGGAGCGAACAGCTCTTCTCCCCGCCACCCGCGCCCGAAGTGCACAAGGTGGTGCCGCCGCTTGTCCCCGTCCCCGCGGCCCCTGCGCAGCGTCCGAAGTTCGGACTTTCCGCCCATGCCGCGTCCCGCACCCTGCTGACGTCGCCGCTGTGGCAATGGGGTGGGGGCCTTCGCTTCGTTCACACCCCTTTTCGTTTCCTCGGCTACGCGGCCGAGCTTTCGGCCGAGCACGGCACCTTCTCGACCACCCTCGGCTCGGTCTTCATCACCTCGGTCGACGGGCTGCTCGAGCTCCTGGGTCAGCTCATCCTCGGCCCCGTCTCTTTTCAGCTCAGCGCAGGCAGCCGGTTCGGGGTCGTGCATGCCCGCGGCGTCCCCAGTATTCCGCTCGTCCGGGCCCGGGAAGTGGTCGGACCCTGGGCGGGAATCCTTGGGGCGTTTTCGGCCTCGGCAGGTGGGGGGATGTGGTTCCTCACGGCGCGCGTCGAGGGGGGGCAGATTCTGGTGGGGGTGCCTTCGCGGGTGCAGAGCGTGAACACGGGGATGGTCGGCCCGTGGCTGGGACTATCGTTGGGGCTCGGCGTGAGGCTGTGAGCCGTTTTTTCCGTGGGTGGGCACTTAAGGGCCATGAAATCCAGACTCCTTGCAGCGCTGTTGGCGTTCTCCGCACCCACCTTCATCGGGTGTTCCAAACAGGCCGAACACACGGCGAGCTCGCAGGGCTCGGTGGCGGTGTCGAAGGATGACGCGCTGGTGTTCGCGGCGGACTCCGATACGGATTCGCTGATCGTCCTCGACGCCAAGACCGAGACGGTGGTCGCGACGGTGAAGACGGGGGCCTCGCCTGAGCAGGTGCTCGTCGGCGCGGACGACACCATCTACGTCACCAACCGCATGGGCCGCAGCATCACCGTCATCCGCCGCGGGCAGTGGCAGGAAGCGGCCCGCCTGGACGTCGGCGTCGAGCCGGTGTCGATGGCGATGACTGGCGACGGCAAGACCCTGTACGTCGTCAGCGCGACGTCGCGCGAGTCGGCCGAGTTCGGCATCCTGACGTCGATCGACACCAACACGCTCTCGACCAACTGGGAGCTGCCCATCGGTCACGAGCCCCGCGGCCTCGCGCTGCTCAACGGCAACCGCGCGATGATCAGCCTCTACAAAGACGGCGACGTGACGATGGTCGACCTGGTGAAGGTCGCCGTGCTGAAGGACCGCACCGACCTCGCTTCGCAGCTGAACCGCGAGCCGGTGAAGAACAAGAACAACGGTGGCAACAACGTTGGGTTCTTTCCGGCCCAGGCCTCGAGCCGCGTGCGTGCGGCGCAGGCGCTGGCAGCTTCGCCCGATGGGCTGCGCGTGTACGCGGCGGCAAACCTGTCGTCCGACGGCCTGCTGGTTGTTTCCGACGATGAGGTTTCCCAGGGCTTCGATGGCGGTTTCGCGGGCGGCGGCAGCTCTGGCGGCTACGGCGGCGACACCTGCGGCGCGACGGCAATCTCTGCTCCCGCGCTGCTGAGCTTCGACACGGAAGCGACGCCCCTGGTCGACAGCTTGAAAGACTGCGCCTCGAGCCTGGCCGACAATCCTCCGACCGTGATGACCAGCGGCAACGCGACGATTTCACTGCAGGGCCCCAAGGCGGTCGTCGTCGACAGCACGGGCTCATTCATCTTCGTGGTGAACCACGACTCGAACAACGTCGCGGTTGTGGCCTCGAAGCGCACGCCGCAGCAGAACAACTTCAATGGGCTGACGGGTGTGTCGGGCGTGCAATCGGTGGTGTCGGTGGGCGCCGGCCCGACGGGCATCGCGCTGACGAAGTCGGGTGAGACGGCGTGGGTCTACAACTCGCTGGACCACAGCTTCTCGCGCATCGAGTCGGTGAACGGAATCCTGCGTGAGACGAAGTCGATTCCGGTGGGCCAGGACACGCTGTCGCCCGACGCGGTCGCCGGCCGGAAGCTCTTCTTCAGCACCACCGACAGCCGGATGACGACCCTCGGCCTCAGCTGCGGCACCTGCCACATGGAAGGCCGTGAAGACGGCCACGTCTGGAACTTCACCAGCGGCCCGCGCCAGACCCCGACCCTCTCAGGCCGCATGCTCGAGAAGACGCAGCCCCTGCACTGGGACGGCGAGTTCAAGGACATGGGTGACCTCGGCCACGCCATCACCGGTCGCATGGGTGGCAATGGCATCACCGCGAAGATGACGCTGCAGATTTCGGCGTACCTGGCGACCTTGCCGGCCGCCGACGCTCCCTTCCGCGGCGCGATGACGAAGACCCCGGCGCAGCAGCGCGGGGCGCAGGTCTTCACCAAGGCGCAGTGCAACACCTGCCACAGCAGCGACACGCTGACGGACAACAAGTTCGCCGACGTCGGCACGCTGGTCCCGGCCGACAGCCTCAAGCGCCTCGCGAACGGCTTCAACACGCCTTCGCTGCTCGGCATCTCGCGCACTGCCCCGTACCTGCACGACGGCAGCGTCCTCACCCTCAAAGAGCGCCTCCTCAAGGGGAAGGAGACCGACAAGCACGGCCTCACCTCGAAGCTGAGCGATGAGGAAGTGAACGACCTCGTCGCCTACCTCGGAACGCTGTAAGCCACACGTGAACCGGGCGGTTACACACCGCCTGCGCCAAGTGGCTGTAGAGACGTGAGGCAAGGGGTGGCTCGGAACCTGCTCTGGCTGTCGCTCGACAAGGAGCGGCACCATGGGTGGACCTTCCAGCATCCCTTCCCGGCCTCAAGCGCCTCAACCGGTTCGAACCTCGGCTGCGGCCCCTGCGCCTTCTGCTTCACCTGGGCGGCCGGCCCCTGTCGTGCCTTCCGCCCCTCGCGACACCTTTCGTCCCGCGGGAACAGGGCCCAGGGGGCCGGAGCTGCACCCGCCGTCGCTGACGCCTCCCCGCTCGCGGGTCGAGCTGACGGACGACATGATGCGGGGCATCGACCCTCCGCCCAGCGCGGCGACGCGACACCGGATGGAAGGGGCGCTCTCGAGCTTCTCGGACCATCAGCTCGAAGAGCTGAGCGCTTCCGGGGTCCGGTTCTGGCCGTCAGATCGCGGCCTGCCTCCCGAGATTTCGGCGGTCGGCGTGTCGTCGCCGACGGGCGCCGAAGAGTACCTGCCCGAGGCGCGCGTCATTCGCTACAGCGAGCGCATGCCGTCGGCGCGAATGCGGCACGAGCTGGCCCACGCGTACGACGACGTGCACGGCGAACGCAGCCCGCACCGCCTGGACGATTTGCCGGTCGGTGAGCGCCGCACCGAGATGGCGCGCCTCGACCGCGAAGTGAGCCGCCACCGGGCCTTTGCTTCTGAGCGCGACCCCTCGATGGCGCGTGCCCTCGATTCGTACCGGGAAGGCCGGCCGCACAGCCGGGACGCGTACGAAAGGTACGACTTCGATGCCGGTGCCCGGTCTGGCTACGCGGCGACCGACGTTCACGAGTTCTACGCCGAAGGCTTCGCTGCGCTTCACGGCAGCGCTGAAAGGTCGGCCCGCATCGAACGCAACGCCCCCGAGCTCTACCGGCGCCTGGTCGACGAGGCGCGCGCAGCAGGCACCACGCCAGCGTGGATTGGGGCCGACGGTCACGTCATCGAGTAGCCGCGCAGCTGCCGTCACCGCAGATGCTCACCCCTCGACTGCTCTCGGGGTGAACGGAGCCCCGGCCGTTACGGCACGTAGAAGCGCAGCCGCAGCCCGTAGAAGGGCCGGAAGAATTCGAGCGCCTCGGGGCTGCCGCCGGTGCCGCCATAGGCGCGAAGTGAAATCCACGTCGCAGGTGACCACTCGAAGTAGCCCGCCACCACCAGCGGCAGCACCTGGTCGGCGGGCCAGATGCTCGAGAGGCTCGTGTCGGCGTGGAAGCCGAACTGAAAGCCCATCTGCTCACCCAGCAGCGTCGGCACCGCGACGAAGAGCTCGGCGTAGGCGTTGCCAATCATCCCGTGCTGCGGCCCGAGCCAGGTGCGAATCTCCTGATTGCCGATCGACACTTCGCCGCCGTACCGCATCCCGACCAGCGTGCTCACGTACCTGCCCCAGTCGGTCACCCCCGAGCGCGAGTGGATGTCGGCGTAGAACATCACGCCCGTGTTGCTGAACGGCAGCCAGCCCGCGTCGCTGGCGATGAGGCTCGACAGAATGGAGTCCAGCGCCAGCGCCTGGGTCTCGGGCTTCGCGTCATTCGGGCCCCCGAAGCCCGGCACCACCCGAAGGCCCATCTCGAGCGAGAAGCGGCCCGACGACGACTGGTGTCGCAGGCCCAGCGACGGCAGCGTTCCCTGAATGCCGTAGGTGCTGTTCGTCACGTCGGCGTTCAACCCGGCGCGCACGCGGAGCATCAGGCTCAGCGTCTTGCCTTCGAACTTCACCGCGCGCGCAATCTCTGCGCGAGACGTGAACACCCGCCGGTATCCGAACGCCACGTCGGCGGTCACTTCCCAGCAGCGCCCCGGAGAGCCGATGCCGTTGAGGTAGTGCAGACGCTCGTCTTCGGCCTTCTCGGTCTCGGCGAAGAGGTCGAAAGGGTCGCCCGTCAACGGAGGCGCCACGCGCTTGCCGCAGCCGCCCAGCGGAACCGAGCCCAGGTCGCCCGCGGAGGCCGTCACGCTCGCCAGCAACACCGCCACCCCAAGCGCCCTCATGGCGCCACCCCCGGCGCCGCGCCGCACGCGAAGTTGCCGCGCGGCAGAGGGGCCCGGGCGGCCGCCGTCGCCGGGTCGACGATGGTCTCCCACGCGCGCAGCGTCGTCTCGGCCGACAGCATCAACGAATCGCGCACGTCTTCCCCACAGCCCGGATACGCCGCCGCGACCTGAACGAAGTCGGCCAGCAAGCCGTAGGTGGCCAGGCCGCGCTCTTCGAGAAGAACCTCTTCGCCCAGCGTGCCGTCGGCGCTGCGGAAGCGCATCGGCGAGAGCGCCAGCGGCTGGGTGTTCGCGGGCAGCTTGCCCTCGGTGACGGGGCAGGCGGACGCAGCGAGCGCTCCCGCGGGCACCGGCAGCTCAGAGATGTCGGTGGTGCCGTTGAGCCCGTTGAAGTCGGTGCCGAAGGTGACCATGCCGAGGCGGCCGTCGGCGACGTGCTTCATGATGGATGCGTACCGGCGAATCCAATGCCCCACCGGGTCTTCGACGACGTCGACCTTCACCGCGTCGATCGCGAACGCGCCGCTGTCTTTCTTCCAGTCGAGCACCGCGAAGTCGATGCCGCAGACCTGAGTGGGGTCGCCCGCGTAGCGAAGAAACGTGTAGAGCATCGTCGACTGCTTCCACTCGCCGCGCTGGTTGATGGCGGCCCAGCCGTCGGGGCATTCGGTCGCTTTCGCGGCGGGCAGCGCGTTGGCGGGACATGACGCGCCCACGCGGGTGCGCAGCGCGACGCAGCTGTTGGCGCCGACCTGCTGGGCGCTCGAGCCGGGCAGGGCGCTCTGAAAGTTGCTGGACGTCATCGAGACGCGAAGCAGGTGGCCGGACGCGGGAATCTTTGCGTTCACGCTCGGGCGGTCGTTGCGGTTGTACGCGGTGAAGCTGCCCGCCATGCCGACCAGCGTCACCAGTGGCACCTCGCCTCTCGCGGCGAGCCGCGCAATCGGCACCTCCGGCTGGCCGAGGCTCTTGCCGGTGAGGTCGATGCGGGTCATCGTCCAGCTCGCCGCGCGCGCGTCTTGCCATTGCGAGCTGCACTGCTGTTCGCGCACGTCGGCGCCGTACGCGTTGGCGCAGTTGCCGTCGCACTTCAAATACAGCCACTGCACCGTCACCTGTTCGAGGTCGTCGACGGTGTACGGCGCGGCCTCGCAGGTGTTTGAGGTCTCGCAGCTGGCCGCTTCGCACACGGCGGGCGGGGGCGTGAGCGGCTTCTGCTTCGCTCCGAGGGTGACGGTCGCCCTGCACGCCTGGCTGGTGCAGACCATCGGGGTGAGGACGACGCGGCGCTGGTACGCGTCGGCCGGCACCGGGTCGCGCAGCTCGACGCGCACGAAAGGCTGGGCGTTGGCGACGATGCCCGAGATGCCGCCCAGCGTGTCGACCTGCAGCGTGTCGAGTGGCGTGCCCGCGTCGGCGAGGTCGAGCTTCAGCGCAGGGACGCAGCCGTCGCTTCCTCCTTCGGTGACGCAATCAGAGGTCTGCGCCTGCGCGGGGTCCAGGGTCAGCAGGGGGCTCGCGCGGGCCGAGAAGATGTTGCGGCTGTCGTAGACGCCCAGGCCGGTGCCGAGGCCGAGCACCCCGTTGCGGCGCACGATTTCGCGGGCCGCTTCCGAGTCGAGCGAACGTTCTGTCGGGGCGCCCAGGTTCGCGTCGACGCAAGGCGGCTGGGTGGGAAAGCCTCTGCAGAGGTTCGCGATGTCGCCGTGAGACGCCATCAGCGGAAACGCGGGGTCGAGCTGCAGCGTCTCGGCCACCGAGCGCGCGCCCATGTGCGAGACGTCGATCATCATCCCCGCGTCCATCATCTCGAGGATGAGGGCGGCGCCGGGGCGTTCGTTGGCGAGGCACTCTTCGGCGGTGGTGCAGAGGCCGCGCAGGTTCTGCTGGCCGACCTCGGTGAAGGTCGTGCGCACTGCGTCTGCGCCCGCGCAGCCAGTAAGCGGCTCGTAACAAAGGCCGGTGTACGCGAGGTACGGGATGTTCTGCAGGCCGACGTAGACGGGAGGGCTCGCCTGCACGAGCGCCTGCGGCCAGCCCAGCGGGTTCGTGAACTGCGTCGTCGCGACGACGTCCATGTACTGGTTGGCCTTGTGGTCGCTGCGGTACAGCGCGCTGACTGCCGACGAGGCAGAGTTGAACAGTGACGCATTCGCCGCGGTACCGCCGATGCCGTTGTCGATGAGGTGCACCGGGAAGACGTGCCGCGCGTCGTCTGTTCGCCGCAGCGTCTCGACTTCGCCGGGCTGGAAGCCGTTCATCTCGAGCGAGATGACCAGCGCGAGGCGGCCTTCGCTGATCAACTTCCGCGCGTCGGCGGGCGTGCGGGCGATGCCCATCCAGTTCGCGTTCTTCTTTGCGATTTCGCGGATGAGGGCGATTTGGGTGGAGGCCGACTCGAAGTCGGCGTGCGGCTTCGGCACGAAGCCATCGACGAAGTTCGGGCCGCTCAACAGCGCGGCAATCACCTGGTCGTCGGTGGTCGCTGCGAACATCAAGCGCAGGCCGCCTTCGTAGGCGCGGCGAATCGACGAGATGTTCATCTGCTGGTGAATGACGTCGCGCGCGTTGGGCCACGACGTGGTGGGGCGCAGGCCTCCGGTGGCGACGGGGCCGTGCGCGAAGCTCGCGATGTTGGCGACGGCGGGGAAGACCTGAGCTCCGACCGCGCGATCGATGGGGCCGGTGCCGGGCTGGGTGTGCGTCTCGACGGGACACGCGGCGATGCGCGGCAGCTCGGTGGCGTTCACTGGCGCGTCGTCGATTGCTTTGCCCCACACCAGCGAGCCGTGAAACGCCCTCTCGATGGCCGGGTGGGTGTGAAGGTCGGCGAAGCCCCAGACGACGTCGGCGGGAACTCCGGGCCGCGCAGGCGCAGGAATCGGCTGGCACGGTGGCGGAGCGACCGGCGCCGGCGCCTTTCCACAAGCGGCAATGAGAAGGAGAACGCCCAGGAGCCTATTCATTGGTCCACCCCCGGCTCAGGCCCACCGACATCGAGTAACGAAAGACGCTGTTCATCGCGACGGGCGTGTCGATGGCACCGCGAAGGGTCAAGGCCCAGCGTCGCCACTTCCCGAAGGGAATCGCGAGGTCGGCAAAGGTGTGAAGCTCGGGGCGCGCGAGCAGGTACGGGTCGGCGTACGGCGCGTCATTCTTCGACGGGTATGACTGGGTGATGGCGGCGCCCAGGCGCGTGCCGACCGAGAAGCGAACGGGAAGGTTTTTTGGCTCGTGGGCCCAGAAGCCGCTGAACAAGATGTAGGTGAGGTCGATTTCAATGAAGAGGCCGGCGACGACCATCACCCAGCGCTGGTCAAAGGCGCCGGCAAGCGAGATGGAAACGCCCGACGAGAAAGCGCCGCCCCGCGCCTGGTTTCCCGAGAACGAGCTGTACGACGCGTCGAACGTGAGCTCGCCGAACGCACCGTTGACGTACGGCACCGCGCCGCCGCCGAGCATCAAGCGCAGGTACATCGGTGGCGTGTACGGCGTACACCGCGCCACCTCTTCGGAGGCGCGAGCCTCCGCGTCCCGGACTTCCGAGCACGGCCTCACTGCCGCCTCGTCACCCGCGCGCGCGCCCGCCGCCCACAGCAGCAGCGCCACCGTCAGCCCCTTCGTTGGCATGTCGTGTTCCCCCTTTGAGGCCGATGACCAGACCACATCTTTGCGGACGCGCCAGTTCGGGGCCGGCGGGCTAAGTTCGGCGCGGGCATGAAGTTCGGCATCTTCGGGTTGGCGACGCTCACCCTCGCAGTCACAAGCTGTCAGCCAGAGGTGGCGCCGCCGCCAGTTGCGGCCGTCGTGAAAGCGGCCCCGGTGCTCGCGCCGCCTGCCGAGCCTCCTCCTGAGCCCGTGTTCGAAGAGCCACGCCCCCTGCAGCTGCTCGCCGCCGAGCTCCAGGCGCCGGGCGCGGAGCTCGAGACCTCGTGTGAGGCCCCGCCCTGCGCGCACCCGCTGGCCGCCTTCTTCGACGCGCTTGAAAAGAACGCGCCGCTGTCGCCCGATTCGCAGACAGTGCGCATCGTCGTGCTGGGCAACTCGTTGATCGCGACCGACGGCGTGGTGAGCATGGTCCGCGAACGGCTGATCGAACGTCTCGGCTCGGCGGGCCGCGGCCAGCTGTTGGCTGATCGCCTGGGCTCCTGGGGTCCGCGCATTCGCACCGGCACCGCTGCGGGAAAGTGGGGCCTGTCGACGGTGGGAATCTTGAAGCCGCTGAAGCAGCCGCACGGGCTCAGCGGCGCGCAGCACCAGGCGCTGTCGAAGAACGCGAGCACCCGGTACTCGTTGCACGGTGACACGAAGGCCGAGGTGCTGTGGTTTGCCGAGAAGCCGAAGGGCCAGCTCGCGGTTGAAATCGACGGCGCCCGGGTCTCGACCGTGGACGCGTTGCCCGAAGGAAAAGTGCAGCGCACCCAAATCGACCTGCCCGCCGAGTCTCACGTGCTGAAGCTCGTCTTCCCCCAGGCCGGGCCCGTCGTTCAGGGCGTCGTGCTCGAGCGCGAAGGCCGCGGCCTGGTGATGGACACGTTCGGCGTTCCATCCGTCGATGCCTCGCTCTACCTGCGCACCGACGAAGCCCTCTTCATCGAACAGCTTCGGGAGCGCGAGCCGTCACTGGTGATGGTGATGCTCGGTGGCAACGAGGTGAAGCGCCTGGCGTGGGGCCGCACCGAGCTCGAGACGATCGAGCGCGACTTGAAGGCCCTGCTCGCGCGCATTCACACCGCCGTGCCGAACGCGTCGTGCCTGGTGGTGAGCCCGATCGATTCCGTGCGCGGGCCGACCGCGAGGCTGCCTTACGAGCAGCGGCCCGAGCTCGACGGCTACCTCGCGATTCAGAAGCGCATCGCGCTCGAGGACCACTGCGCGTACTTCGACCTCTTCGGCGCGATGGGCGGCCCCGGCTCGCTGAAGCGCTTCAGGGCCAGAGGCCTGGTCCACGACGACCTCGTGCACCCTCGAGGCAAAGGGCTCGACCTGCTCGGCGAGCTCACGGTGTCTGCGATGCTGCGTGCCTACGACAGCCGGCGCGCGCGGGCGGGCGCGAATTGAAGCCCTGGTTCGCAGCGCTCTGGCTGCTCGCGCTTCCCTGCTTCGCGGCCGAGCTCGACCCTGCCGTTCGTGCCGCCATCGACGCGTCGATTCGCAGCATGCTCGGCCCCAACCAGGCCGGCCTTTCTGTCGGGGTGATGCATGGCGACGAGGTCTGGTTCAACGCGTACGGCTACGCGGACGTCGAGAAGAAGATTCGCGCCACGCCGCGCACCACGTACCGCATGGCCTCGGTCACCAAGTCGTGGACGGCGGTGTCAGTGCTGCAGCTGGTCGAGCAGGGAAAGCTCGGGCTCGACGACGAGATTCAGAAGTCGGTGCCAAAGTTTCCGAAGAAGGCGTTTCCCGTCACGGTGCGCCAGCTGCTCGGCCACCTCGGCGGCGTCTACCACTACCGCGGGCTCGCCTCGGAACGCGTCAGCAAGCCCGTCACCACTGTCGGCGCGCTGTCACTCTTCCAGGCGTGGGACCTCGCGTGCGAGCCGGGCACCCGCTTCCTCTACACGAGCTACGGCTACAACCTGCTCGGCGCTGCGATCGAAGGAGCGTCCGGCAAGAGCTACGCCGAGTACCTCGCCGCCAATCTCTTCGGCCCACTGGAGATGAAGGACTCGGACATCGAACGTCCCGCGCGCATGAACGCGCAGTGGGCGCTGGGCTACAGCCTGAAGAAGGGGGTGTTCGGGCCCGCCGCTCCGTTGGAGCTGTCGAGCCGGTACGCAGGCGGCGGCACGCGCAGCACCGTCGAAGACATGGTGCGGTTCGGCCGCGCGTTGCTCGACGGGAAGTTGCTGACGCCCGAGTCGCACCAGCTGATGCGCACGGTGCAGGTGACGCGCGATGGCTTGCTGACCGACTACGGCCTGGGCTTCAACGTCTTCCCGCAACGGGGCCACTACGTGTTGGCGCACGCGGGTGGCCAGTCGGGCACGTCGACCTTGTTGGTCCTGATTCCGGCCGAGCGCTTCGTGCTCGCGCTGGCCACGAACCTCGAGGCGCAGGGCGGGGTGTTGAGCGAAATCTCGGTGCTGATGCAGGAAGAGCTGCTCGATTCCGGGGTTCGCTGGCGCCACGCCGCGGCGGCCGATGCGCGAGACCGCTTGCTGCACGAAGGCCTGGTGCGAATTCTGTCGTACGGCCTCGCCGAGCACAGCTTCCTCGCCGCCGATGCGCCCGCCCGCGACGAGACCAACCTTCCCGCGGCCTTCGCGCGGGTCGACGCGTTGCTCTCGCTCGATGCGCTCTCGGCGATTGGAGCCAGCGACGCCATCGAGCAGGCCCACCAGCCGAAGAATGGCGAGCCCTTCGTTCGGGTCGGCGTCGCGATGGCGAGCACAATCGAAAAGGTGTTCGGCAAAGACCGGCTCTCGGACGCGCGCACCGAAGGCCCGCTGCCCTTCTTCGAGGACTACCTCTACGCGTGCGAGCAGCTCGAGTGCGGGTGGATGTTCTCTGACGAGCTGCGCGAGCGGATTCATACGCTGTCGACCGCGTGGGAAAAGTCGAACGCGCGCGCAGTGCGGGCGCTGAAGCTGGGGCCGACGACCGAGCTGAAGGAACTGCAGACGCTGCTGCGGCCTGCGTTTGCCGATGCGTTGATTTACCCCGACCTCTCGCTCGAGCTCTCGCGCGTCGGACTGCGTGAAGCGCTGAAGGGCAAGGCGGCGAACGGGCGCGCGATGCTCGAGCTGGGACGCGAGCTCTACCCGCAGTCGGTGCCGATTCAGCTGTCGCTGGCCGACCTCGACATCTTGAAAGGCGACCCGGCGGCGGCGCGCGTGACGTTGAAGAAGGTGCAGCAGGAGTCGGCGGGGGAAGTGACGCCGGCGGTGCTGGCGCAGCGGGCCGACCGGTTGCGGCGCTGGGGGAAGACGGACGCCGCCGCGAAGCTGACGAAGCTGTCGGACGAAGTGTTTGGCCGGCCGCCGCTGGTGCCGCCGACTGTCAACGAATAGCGGCGTTCACCTGAACGATGGCGGCGACACTGGCCGCGCCAAAGTGAGCGCTGGTCGGGTCTCGATGGACCTCGGCAGTCATTGAGGTTGCGACCACTGGTCCAGCGCGACGTACGGGACTCAGGGCCCCAGCTCAGTCGGGTCGAGGTGCCAGTCGAGGTCCTTTGCTCCAGCGAGCTTGACGCCGGTCGCTGAGCGCGTCGAGCACGGGCGGGTCGGGCGTCCTGGAAAGTGGGTGGGTCAGCGTATTGGTATCGAGCAGGTACCGAATCACTTCGACACCTGAATGTGGATTCGCATGTGGATGCTAATGTGGAGGCCATGGTGCGTCGTGAAGACTCAGAGCCAGCGGTAGCGCGAGCGATCGAAGAGGCGGAGTTGCGCTGCACTTTTCCAGCGGGTGAAAATCCCGTCCGGGTAATCGCCGGACAGCCCACCATGCGGGGCTTTCGACACCACCCTTCGGCCTCTGGGCCTTGAGTGGTGGTCTGCTACCGGGAGTCCGCAACTGACGCAAGCCGACCGAAGAGGGCTGTCGGGAAGCCGTATGCGGGAAATCCGCACGCACGGTTTGAAAGGGGGTCTTGCCCGAGACAGTGGAATTCAACTCAACGAAACCCCTGCCGGAGGCAGGATCTACCAATGAAGACGGTTCAGATGACGCTGGATGAGGGTTTGGTCGCCGAGGTGGATCGCGCAGTTCGGCGCCTGAAGACAACCCGATCGGCATTCGCGCGCGAAGCCTTGCGGGCCGCACTTCAAGGTCTCGCAGCGCGCGAGCTCGATCGGCGTCACCGCGAGGGCTATATGAAGAAGCCTGTCGGGAAGAACGAGTTCGCCGTTTGGGAGAAGGAACATGCCTGGGGCGACGAGTGAACCGGGGCGAGATTCGGTGGTACCAGTTTGCGAAGCCCGACAAGAAGCGGCCGGTGCTGGTCCTGACTCGCGGTCCCGCGCTCGAGTTCCTCGGCGAGGTCACCGTGGCTCCCATCACCCGCACCGTTCGAGAGATTCCGAGCGAGGTCGTTCTAGATGCTGCCGATGGCGTGCCCGGCCGATGCGCCATCAACCTCGATCACGTTCAGACGGTGACCCGGGCGAAGCTCGGCAGACGGCTGTCTGAGCTGCCTGCAGCGCGTTGGCCAGAGGTCGAGGCCGCGCTCTTGTTCGCGCTCGGTTTCAGCCACTAAGGGGAGCCCCGCTCACTCGGGTCACACGGCGGTACCGAACGAGAAGTGTCGCCACTCCTTCGTCTTCGCCAGATTCAGCGCAAGCGCGTCTTGTTCGATGAACTCGATCGTCGAGACGAGATCGTAGGCTGGCGACAACTGCGCGTGCTGACGGTCGGGGTAGATGACAGACCAGTTCTTGATGTGAGCGTCGGCGTTCGCGCTGACGATGATGAAGGCGAGTCGCCGCACGAATTCCTTGAACGAGCTCTCACCCAGCGTGCGCAGAATGAACTTCGCAATGGTCTCGTAGTTGGTCGACCCGTACTTCGAGCGCGTGTCTGGGTAGACGTCGCGAATTTGAGCAAAGTCCTCGATGTGCACCCGCCGGCCGGCCGCTGGGCGGTCAAATCGACGAATCGCAAACGCCATCCCGTCCCCAGGCTCCAGCCCGGGCGGGAGCCCTCGGATTTCGGTCGTCGAAATCAACTCGGTCTCAGGTACGTCGATGCCCACCCGCCGCGCCCAATTCATGGTCGCGAACTCGTTCTCGGGTACGCCACGGTACCGGTTCCCCGGCAACTTCACGATCCAGTCGCCTCCCCGGCCGCTTGCGGGCAGGGTCATGCCGCGACCTTCACGAATCATCGAGAGCTTTGGTTGTACGCCCGCCAACGAGCGCAGTCTCTCAGCGCGCCGATGCGCGAAGGGTCGTCCCGCGAGAACCGCTTCGGCCTCCTCGCGATCGAGGCCGAGGCTCTCGAGCAGCGCGTCTGTGGCGTAGAGGTCGCCCAGGAGCCCGATGAGCCGCTTGCGCGCCATCGACCTCTGAATCACTCGCCCGAAGATGCTCGTGCGCGCGGCATCTTCGACTCCATCACCACCGGCGACGTCAGCCAGAAGCTGAATCGCAGCTGATCCAGCCCTGGCGATCAGCGCTGCGCCATCAAGAAGCTCCCCTGACGCGAGGTCTCTGGGGCGCAGGTCGAGAAGTGCGAGCAGGTGGAGTCGCGTCCGTGCTGACTTGAGGCTGTAGTCGCCGACGACTCCGACCTTCGCCCCAACTTGCGGGATCAACTCGAGGAGTTGCTGCACCTCGAGCTCTTCGTCGGCGCCCTCTAGCGCGCGAAGTGTCTCGCGGATGTACGCCTGCTCGTGCGCCCAGTGGGTGTCCGTGAGCGCGCCACGCCACACCCAACGAGACAACAACTCAAGTGAACGGGCATTCGGCTGTGGATGAAGGCTGAAGAAGCGTGCGAGCGCGACCACCGGGAAACCGTACGGAAGCAGGTCGGCGTTGGGAATGTGGGCGTCCCCTCGAAGAAACGCGATTGTCTTGCGCAACGCCGACGGGGCCGCGCCGTTGCGGCGATCTCCGTTCAGCCTCCTGTTCAGTCGCCTTACGATTCTCACGCGGGACGACCGCGGCAGCGACCCGAGAATACCTGTGCGGGGCGGCGCAAAGGGGCGCACCAAGAGGAGCAGCACCATGGCCTACCAAATCCGTTCAGGAGACACCCTCTCAGGCATCGCGGCGCGGAACCACACGACCGTGGCGGCGCTGATGAAGGCCAACCCGCAGATCCACAACGCGAACCTCATCTACGCGGGTCAGAAGCTGACCCTGCCCGGCTCGTCCGACAGCTTCCAGCCGGCGCCTCCTTCCGGCGGAGATCGCTATACGGTGCGAGCCGGCGACACGCTCTCGGCTATCGGCGCGCGCTTCGGCGTGAGCTACCAGGCGATCGCCCAGGCCAACGGCATCGCCAACCCAAACCTCATCTACGCCGGCCAGAACCTCGTCATCCCCGGGCGAAGCAGCACGCCGACCCCCACCCCCACCCCCACCCCGACCCCGGATACCGGCAGTGTGTCGGGCGTCGAGAACCGGCCCGGCGTCAAAGGCAGCGCGCAGCAGGCGATCAACTTCTTCATGGCGAAGGGGCTGACCCGCGCCCAGGCCGCGGGCATCGCGGGGAACCTGCTGTACGAATCAGGCTTCAATCCGAACGCAGTGGGCGACGGCGGGACCTCGTTCGGCGTCGCTCAGTGGCACAACGGCCGGGGCAGCGCGATGAAGCAGTGGACGGTGGCGCAGGGGTACTCGAGCACGTCGTTCAAGGGCCAGCTGGAGTACCTCTGGCACGAGCTCAACAACAGTGAGAGCAACGCGTTGAGCAAGCTGCGCGCGACCACCAGCGCCTACGACGCGGGCATGGCCTTCTGCCGGTACTTCGAGCGGCCGGCGGTCATCAACCCGGCGCGCGGCCAGGCGGCGGATCGCTTCTTCCGTGAAAGCCAGGGCTGACGCAGCGGCGCCGGAAACAGAGCGCATACCCGTGGCCCTTCGTTTGCGCGTCTTCAGCCGCGAAGCGGTCACGACACTCGTCAACCCGGCCAGCGCGACATCGCTCCAAGGTTGTGGGCCTGCGTGAAGCCGAGGCGCTTCAGGACGCCGCGCGCCATCGAGCTGCGCGTCCCGCTGGCGCAATACAGAATGACCGGGTTGTCCTTCGGGCCAAGTTTGCCGACCTTCGCGCCAAGCTCCTGCAGGGGCACGTTCAGGGCGCCAGGCAGGTGCCCGCCCTTGAACTCCCCAGCGCTCCGAACGTCGACGAGCACCGCGCCTTCCTGCACCAGGCGTCGCGCGTCGTCGGGTTTGATCTGCCCGAGCCGCTTGAAGGCGAGGAACCCGACGATGAGGACTGCAGGCACCACGACGCCAAGCACGTCTGGGCTCATCGAGCACCTGCCAGAGGCGGGCGCGCCGGGGCCGCCTGCTGCTCACGGCACTTGCACCGCTCCTCGCGGGGCACGTTGGCGAGCGCTTGTTCGATGTGACGCCCACAACCGGCCCACGTTGGCTTGCGGCACTTCTCACACACGACCTGGCTGCACATAGGGTGATACCTCCAGCTCGATGAGAGCCAACAAGGCAAAAGACGGTTCAGGAAAGCGTTTTCCTGGGTGCGACGCGACGCTGCGCGCTGACGCTGAACCCGGGCGAGCGGCCTTGATCAAGGGTATTGTTCCCGGCCCCATGACCGGCCGTCGGTTTCTCCCAGCAGCGGCATTGGCTTTCGCGCTGACGAGCTGTCTGGGCGGAGTCGACCTCGACAAGCTCGAGTTCGCTTGCACGTCGACGGATCAATGCGCCACCGGCTACCACTGTGATGGGGTCCGTTCCGTCTGCGTGAACGACGGCCTCGGTGGCAGCGGGGGGGGCTCGGCAGGTGGCGGTTCCGGTGGTGGCGGCGGCGGAGTCGGGGTGGGTGGCGGCGCTCCGGAAGTCGATGCCGGCGACGACGCCGGATTCGACGGGGGAATCGATGACGCCGGAATCGATGCCGGTACGGACGCGGGCGCCGATGCCGGAATCGATGCCGGAATCGATGCCGGGTTCGACGCGGGATACATGGACGCGGGCGGGGTGCAAGGCGCGCTGTGCGGTCAAGGCTCCGACTGTCAGAACGGGCGCTGCGTCAACGGCCGCTGCTGCGAGAGCGCCTGCAACGCGCCGTGTGACTTCTGCAATCTGCCAGGGCAGGCGGGCTTGTGCCGGGTCGCTGCGCTGGGCCGCACGCCTTCGACGTCTTGCCCGGGCGGCTATGCATGCAACGGCCTCGATGTGGGCTGCGCGGTCGCCTGCACCGCGGACGCGGGCTGTGTCGGAGCGGCCCGCTGCGGCAGCGGCAACCTCTGCATCCAGAAAATCAGCACGCTCGCCGAAGACTTCAGCACCGGCTTCGACGCCGGCCTCTGGAACACGCCGCCCAACACCTGCACCGTCGTGAACCAGCAGTACGAGGTCGTGACGACGCCGGGCACGACGCAGTTCCCGATGCTCCGGTCGAAGCGCCGCTATGACCTCACCGATTCCGAGCTGCGCTTCGAGCTCGTCAATGCCGGCAACCAGTCGTTGAACACGATGCAGGCCGTCGCCCAGCTCTGCACTTTCCCCGCGGGCAACCGCTGCTTCTCTTTCATCGCGAACGGCAACTACAGCTTCATCCAGTTCGCCAACAACTCGACCTACTCGAACCTGGTGAATGGCTCGAGCTTCACCGCTCCGGCGCGCTTCCGCATGCGGGAGCAGGCCGGCACGTTGACCCTCGCGCGCATGAACGACGCAGGCGTGTACGTGCAGCTCGGCAGCGCGGTGACGCCCTTCGGCAACGAGTTCACCGACGTCGTCCTCACCATCGGCGCCGGCACGTACCAAATCGAAGACGCCGGAAGCACGGTCGTCTGGGACAACCTCAACACCCCGTGAAAATCCTCCGCTGCCTTGCGCCGCGCATGGGCGCGGTCTGCTTGCCATGGAACTCCCACCCAGGCGCAGGTGCCGTTGGCCTTTTCCGCTCGACGATGGCCCGGCGAGCGACTTCAACCGACTGCCCCCGCTGAGTAAGCAGTGGTTGGTCTTCTCCGCGTCAGCCTGCTGCTCGCTGCTGCTGCGCTGCTGGCACCGCTGACCCTGTACCTGCTCGGCAACGGCATCACGGTCAGCGGGCTCGCCTTCGCGGGAATTCCGGTGTCGCTTTGTCTGCTCGCGACCTCCCGCCGTCGCGCCGCGGCGCTGGTCATTGCGGCGCAGCTGCTGTTCGTCCTCTGGCGGCTCGTCGTCGTCCCCCGCGACGTCGAAGGCTGGCGCGTCTGCGACAGCGGGGTGTGCGGTCGAGGCCCGTGGCTCGCGTACCTGGCTCCCGAACGGGAGGCCGTGCTCGCGGGCCTCGAGCTCTCGCGGGTGACCGGCGCCGTCGAAGGCGACGAGTACGAGTCATTCAGACAGACGTTTCGCGCCGCGTACCCGCCCGAGGTGGGGCTGCCGAGCGCGATGCTGATGGTGAGCACCCCGGGCAGCGTTCGCAGCCTGGTGCACCTTCCCCCGGGCAAGGCACGCGCGCCGTGCATCCTGTTTCTTCATGGCTTCGGCGGGCTGCTGACGCCGTACGTGCGCGTGATGGCCGAGTCGGCGCTGGGGCGCGAGTACGTGCTGGCCGCCCCGGCGCTGGATCCGATTGGCGACTGGAGCAGCGAGCGCGCGAGCGAGGTGCTTCGCGAGGCGATCGAAACGCTGCCCCCTGAAGCCGACCGCGGCGAGCTGTACCTGGTGGGCTTGAGCAACGGCTCGATTTACGGCGCCCGCTACGCGCCGCGCTTCAGGGGCACGGTGCTGCTCTCGGGCGTCGGCGACCCGTCTGGCGGGCGCGCGCTCGTCATCAGCGGTACGAACGACGTCCGGATTCCAATCGACTACGTCCGCGAGTTCGTCGCCACGCTGCCCGGTACCGAGCTGCGCGAGCTCCCCGCCGACCACGTGATGATTTTGAGCCACGCCAGGCAGTGGACGGAGCTCGCCGCCGCCTGGCTCCGGCCGCCCCAGCCCGGAGAACAGTCGGATTAGGTGCAATCGGGGTGTTGCGTGTATAGGCATGCCACAGAGCAGCGGCCGCAGCGGCCGCGTGTGATGCGCCGGAGCCCGAAGAACGAATGGGCAATTGGCGCTGCTCTCGACATTCCCACTCGTTCACGACACCCGGCCAAAGCGCTTCGCTTTGGCCATTGAAGGATTCATGACTTTCGAAGAACTGAAGCTCAACGCCTCGCTCCTCAGCGCCGTCAAGGCCGAGGGTTACTCCACGCCGACCCCGATTCAGGTTCAGGCGATTCCCCACGTGCTCACCGGCAAGGACGTGTTGGCCTGCGCGCAGACGGGCACCGGGAAGACCGCCGCTTTCGCGCTGCCGATTCTGCAGCGGCTCGTCGGGCCTCCCGCGAATGGCCGCCCGGTGCGCGTCCTCGTCCTCACCCCCACCCGAGAGCTCGCCACGCAGATTGGCGAGAGCTTCGCGACCTACGGCAAGCACACCCAGCTGCGGCACACCGTCATCTTCGGAGGCGTCAGCCAGATGCATCAGGTGAACGCGCTGAAGCGCGGCGTCGACGTGCTCGTCGCCACGCCCGGCCGGTTGCTCGACCTGATTCAGCAGCGGCTCGTCTCTTTCACGGGCCTCGAGGTCCTCGTCCTCGACGAGGCCGATCGCATGCTCGACATGGGCTTCATTCATGACGTGAAGCGGATCATCGCCGTCATCCCGAAGAAGCGTCAGACGCTGTTCTTCTCGGCCACGATGCCGCCCGAGATTCAGGAGCTGTCGCGCAACATCCTCGTCGACCCCGTGCGCATCGAAGTGACGCCCGTGGCGACCACCGCTGAGACCGTTGATCAGCGCATCTACTTCGTCGACAAGTCGCAGAAGAAGTCGCTG
>JBBRAX010000072.1:0-37431 GCA_038206395.1 Myxococcales bacterium
GGCCTCGCGCAGTGCACCGAGCTGGTCTGGCAGCTGCGCGGCCAGGCCGAAGGCCGCCAGGTGGCGGATGCCTCGGTGGCCCTGCAGCACAACCTCGGCCTCGGCGGCGCCTGCGTGATGACGATGTACCGGCGCGACTGATCAGCACCGACGTCTGGCCACCAACACCCCCAGCTTTTTCACCGGCCCCAGGGAAAAGTGCCCTGGGTCGCGAGCAGACGGGAGAGGTCGACCAACCAGTCCTCTCTGCTCAGCATCGCCCACGTCACATGAACCACCCGTCAGCCGCGGTCGAGCTGTCGACTTCCGAGCCGGGCACCACCGTCAAGCACCGCTGACTTACTGGGCTTCGCAGTCGCCGACGATGCGACAGCTGACGGTGCCGAACACGAGGCCACCGCAGCACGCGTTGACGAGGGTCGGGCTGCCATTGACGACGGCGCAATTGGCGGGCGAGTTGACCTGGGTGCTGAGGTTCGTCGACGCGAATCCAATCGGGCACTGCGAGGCGACGCTGACGCCGACGTTCTGGCAGGGCGCAGGGCCCACGCCGCACCCTTTGCTGGTGGAGTTGGTCGAGTAGGCACCCGAGATGTAGCAAGTGGTGTTCGCTTGCGAGTTGGCGTCACTGCAATCATTGATGGCCTGGCAGCTGCTGGTGGCACGGCACGGGTAGGTCACTGCCGCCCCGAAGCAGCGCGAGACCGAGGCCCCCACGCAATAGCTGTCGGTGTCCTGGTCCTGACGGACGTCGACCGCGTTGTACAGCGCGCTGTTCTGGTCATCGCAGTCTTCCGAGCCCGCGATGCAATTGACCGCGAAGCGCGTGCCGGAAGGCGCCGTCGCTCCCTGACAACTCGTGTACGACGCGCCCTTGCATCGCTGGTCATTGTTGATCCACTGCTGAAGGCCTCGCGCAATAGCTACGGCATGCGGGGCCTGCAACACGCCATTTCGTTGAGTTGCCACGTTCCTACAGTAGCTGCTCGAGCTTTTCCTGGTCGAACCCGAGCACGAGCGTGCCGCGTGCGTCGATCACCGGAACGCCTTTGGGCTGCACGCCTGCCGCGGCGGCCTTGGCGGCGAGCTCCTCGGCAGCGCCTGGATCCTTCTCGATGTCCTTCTCGGTGAACGAAATCCCCTTCTTCGTCAGCCACGCCTTTGCCTTGCGGCAGTACCCGCACCAGGTGGTCGAGTAGACGACGACGTCGTTCGAGCGGCTCGGCGCTTCCACCCAACCCGGCCTCTTCGCGTTCGCCGCGGCGGCCATCAGCGTCTTCTCGAGGTTCGCGACGGTGGTCACCGCGGTCTTGCGGTCGTTGAGCTCCGACTGCGCGCGGTCCTTGAGCGACTTCACTTTGTCCGCGAGCGGCCCGGGTGACTTGACGGCAGAGAGCTGATCAATCGCGATCTGCCAATCGGCGGCTTCGAACGCGAGCTCGGCGCGAAGCACGCGCGCCGCGGCGCTCTTCCCATCGACCTTGATCCAGCGATCCGAATACTTCTCGGCCTGCTCGAACTGCTCGACGCTGAGAGAAGCGCGTGCGGCCGACTCGAGCCCGCCGGGATGATCCTTGTTCTGCTTGAGCGCGAGCTCGGCGAGCGACAGCGCCATGACGCCGTCCTTCTTCTCGAGCGCCGCGGCGCTCGCCTTCGCCAGCAGCTCGGCGGCGGGCGCCTTGTCCTCGGCCGCGAGCTTCTGGTTCTCGAGCGCGAGGAAGACGTCGTCGATCTTCCCGGCCTCGAAGTGCTTCTTCGCTTCGGTGAGGGCCGGGCTGACCGACAACATCAGGCAAAGCAGAGAGAAAGGCATGCGAAGCAGCGTACGCGACTTGTGCGCTGCTCCCTGCCGCGATCAGGCCTTTTTGGCGAACTGCAGGTCGAGGGTGACCGACACGTCCTCACCCACGAGGAAGCCGCCGGTCTCGAGCGCGGCGTTCCAGTTGAGGCCGAAGTCCTTGCGGTTGATCTTCACCGAGCCCAACGCGCCGATCTTGGTGTTGCGCCACGGATCCTTCATTTCGGTGGCGCCTGACTCCACGTCCAACGCGATCTCACGGGTGATGCCGGGCATCGTCAGCTCGCCGATGACCCGGTAGTTGTCGCCGCCCGCCGCCTCGAAGCGCTTCGGCTTGAAGGTGATCGTGAGGGAAGCTCTTCACGTCGAAGAAGTCCGCGCTGCGCAGATGCTCATCGCGCTTGGGCTCGTGGGTGTCGATACTCGACTTCAACTTCAAGGACAGATGAACGGCCTTCTCGTCGAAGTCGTCAAGTAGCGCCCCGTCCGGTCCCGTCAGGTCGGCGGAAAAGTGCCGCGCGAGGGGCTCGACGTCCGGCGTCCGGCGGCGAACGGAGGGAGCTGCGGGCAGAGTGGTTCCGAGCTCGTCGGCGCGAACGTTGGCGGTGACGGTGGGTGAGGGTTCAGCAGTCCAGCTCGCGCGGGGAGGAGGAATCAGCGCGGCGACGCAGCTGAGGAAGTCGACAGGGGTGAATTCCAGGGTTGTCGCTCCTGAGGAAGAGGGCCGCTTCATCCAATAGGAGAGGCGGCCATCGGTCAGTTGAGTCAGCCGCTCGAGACTGAGGGGTTCGCGCGCCCCGTAGTTGGCCAGACGCTCCAGCCCCTCCCGGTCGTGCTGGTGCACCCAGGTATCCGCGTGCAACGAGAACCCCTCGAGGAAGGCGCACCGCCTGCTCTTGTGTCCAGGCTGCCGCTCTTCGCCCAGCGGGAGCCGCTGCTGGCAGACCGCCCGCGCGCGCAGGAAGTCGAGCGCGCCCTCGCACGCAGCAACTTGACCACCCCGAGCGCCACCGTCCGTAGCAACGTCTCGACCTCTTCGTCGTCGGGCGGCGGCAGCGCGCACGCGCGGACCTTGTCGGCGCGCCCGCGACCGGCGTCCGGCCATTACCCCCCCCACGCCTGCTAGGTTCGCGACTCCCCCATCAGGAGCCGGACAATGAGCGTAGGGAAGACACAGGCCGCCCCGGTTCGTACGCAGGCGAAGACGGTCGACAAGACGGCGACGCCCTCAAAGCCTGCGGCGCCTGCTGCGAAGCCGCTTCCGAAGTCGTCGTCGTTCAGCGTCCCGACGAAGAAGCCGCTGTCGATGACTGGGAAGTACAAGGCCGCGAAGCCGCCCGACGCCGCGCCCGCCGCGTTGAAGGCAGATGTCGCGAAGGCGCGCACGGCGGCGGCGGCGGGGAGCACGGTCGCTGCCTCGGTGAGCTCCGAGGTGAAGATGGCGCTGAAGGCGCTGACGATGTCGCCCAATCGCAACGACGTGGTCTTCAACGTGGGCGAGCAGATGTCGAAGCTGTCGCCCGCACAGCAGAAAGAGCTGTACCTGAACCTGCCGAAGGGGGTGAAGGCGCAGGTCGACTTCGAGCTCACCGGCGGCAAGCCAGCGTCACCGGGGTTGAGCCTCGCGCGCGTCGGCACGATGAGCGACGCGAAGCTGGCCGAGACGGCGGCGCTGGTTCGCGGCGGCGTCATCGAAGACATCGGACTGCAGGCCGCCGTCGCCACCGAGCTCGCGGCGCGCACCCAGTGGGGCAAAGAGAACCCCGACATCGTCGAGCACCAGAAGCAGATGCTCACCGACGGGAAGGTAAACTTCAAAGAAGGCCGCGGCGCCGCCCGCACGAATCCTGATGGCACCATCGACCTGGACCCCTCGATTGCGAAGTCACCCGAAGGCATGGCGGCGTTGCTCGCGCACGAAGCGACCCACTCGTACAACGCAGCCAACGGCGGCATGAGCGAGTCTGTCTACGAGGAAGAAACGGCGGGCAACATGGCGAGCGCCCGCGTCTTCTCGGAAATCGGCGACCCCCAGGATTCTGCACTGTCGAAAGACGCGCTCGACGGCTTGAACGACTACGCGCAGAACTTCAAAACGAAGGGTGAAGACGGCGTGCAGGCGCGAATGTCGGCCGAGTACGCCAGCGAGGCCAGCAAGGCGTTCGATGCCGGCAGTCAGAAGAAGGGCAACCTCGCCAAGGTGAACGACGTCATCACCCACCTGCAGGCCGACCCGGGCGCGCAGAAGGCGATGAACAAGGACTACATCTACGAGCTGGCGAAAGCAGTCGGTCGAACCGGCGTCAGCGAGGAAAGAATTAAAGAGCTGGGCGTGGCGGTGAAGAACGCGCCGCCGGCAGAGAAGGCGTTGGCGTTGGTCCGGCTCACGATGGAGAAGGCGTTCGACCCTGATGGCTTGAAGGCCCTCGCAGACGCGCTGAAGTAGCGCGTCGGGCAGGGCCCAGCACGAAGCCGTCGCTGTTCACCATCGCCTCGCGCACCCGTTCGCGAAACCACTTGTGGGCCGCGTCGGCGTGGTGCCGCGCGTGCCAGACCTGGTGGAGCGTGAAGGGTGGAATCGGCAGAGGCGGCGCGAACACGTGCAGCCGCGCCTGGCCCGCGAAGGCCCGCAACACGCGCGCGGGCGCCGTCAACACCAGGTCCGTCTTGGCCACCAGCAGCGGCGCCACCAGGAAGTGCGGCAGGCGCACCGCCACCTTGCGCGCGAGGCCGCGCGCAGCGAGCAGGTCATCGAGGGGGCCCCCGGGGCGCTCGCCGGGAGCGATCTGCACGTGCTGCATGCTGGCGAACTGTTTCAGAGTGGGCCCGCCGCGCGCGAGCACCGGGTGCCCCTTTCGCACCGCGCAGAGGAAGCTGTCAGGCACCAGCTTCTGCGCGTAGAGGCCGGTTGCCTCGGGGGGGTCGACGCCGAACCAGAGGTCCACCTCGCCGCGCTCCAGCACCTCGGCGGGGGAACCCAGCCGTGATTTGCACACCAGCGAAATGCCCGGTGCCTGCTTCGCCAGCATCGCGGTGAGCGCAGGCAACAGCACGAGCTCGGTGTAGTCGGCCAGCCCCAGGGTGAAGGTGCGCTTGAGCTGGGCGGGGCTCTGGGGCTCGGCCTTCTCGAAGACGCCGCGCGCGCCCTGCAGCGCCGCCTGCACCCGCGGCCGCAACGCCTCGGCCCGCGGGGTGAGCCCGTAGCCCGCGCCCGCGCGCACCAGCAGCGGATCTGCGAGGTCCTCGCGCAGCCGCGCCAGCGCGTGGCTCATCGCTGGCTGCGACAGGCCCACCGCCACCGCCGCGCGCGTCACGCTCGCAGTCTGAAGCAGGGCGTCGAGCGCCTTGAGGAGGTTCAGGTCGGAATCCATGGCGTGCATGTTCTGTATTCTCTCGATTGATTTGCCGAATACCAGCCCGGGCCGTACTCATGCCCCGCCTCATTCACGTCGTCAAAACCAAGGAGTCACCCATGTACGTCGTCGCTGGAGTCTCGGGAAACACTGGCAAGGTCGTCGCCAACACGCTGCTCGCGCAGGGTCTGCCGGTCAGGGTCATCGTGCGCGACGCGAAGAAGGGCGAGGCCTTCAAGGCGCGCGGCGCGGACGTCGCTGTCGCCGACCTGCACGATGCCAAGGCGCTGACCGCTGCGCTCAAGGGCGCCACGGGTGCCTACCTGCTCAACCCGCCCAACCTGGCGGCGACCGACATCCTCAAGAACTCGGCCGGGGTGGCGGCGGCGCTCAAAGCGGCGATTGCCGAGAGCGGCGTGGGCCACGTCGTCGTCCTCTCTTCCATCGCAGCGCAGTTCGACAGCGGCACCGGCCCCATCCTCTCGGCGCGGCTGCTGGAAAAAGAGCTGGGCACCCTGCAGACGCCAATCACCTTCCTGCGTGCCGCGTATTTCATGGAGAACCTGCTCGGGAGCCTGCACCCGATGCAGTCGGACGGGGTCCTGCCGGTGATGTTCGACGCCACCCAGCCGTTCGAGATGGTGGCCACTGCCGACATTGGCGCCGTCGCCGCGCTGCTGCTGCGCGAAGGGAAGTCAGCGCCCCGCATCGTCGAGCTGGCCGGGCCTGAGCTGCGCACCCTCACCGACGCGGGCAAGGTGTTCGGCGCGGCGCTGCACAAGACGCTCACCCTCGCGCCGGTGCCCGCCGAGGCGCAGGTGGGCGTGCTGAAGGGGGTGGGCCTCAACGACGCCTGGGCGCAGGGCTACGCCGACATGAACGCGGCGTTCAGCAAGGGGAAGATGGTGTTCGAGGGCGCGCCGCGGCGCGGGCTCATCTCGCTCGAGCGCTTCGTGGGCCGCGCGCTGCAGGCTTGAGGGCGGCGTCACCCGTTCGGCACAGATTGTTTCCCCCAGGACTGTGGCGGCCCGCGGGCCGACCGGCTAAGCGGCGCTTCAAACTCATCTCGGGGGCAAAACCTTGAAGTCGATCTTCCTCATCGCGCTCTGCGCTGCTGCCGTCGCTCACGCCCAGGCGCCCGAGGCCGATGCGGGCACTGCCCTGGTACCCGACGCGACGATGGGGCCCGACGCGGGGATGCCCGGCCCGGACGCGGTGGTGATCACGGTCGCCGAGCCGGTGATCGAGCCGACGCCCTGGTGGCGCCACTTCAAGCCGTTCGGCTACGCAAAGGTCGGCGTCTTCTACACGCTGCCCACCCGCGACGAGCAGATCCCCGGCGGCAACGGCGGCTTCCGGGTGGCGGCGCTGCGGCTGGGCACCATCTTCAAGCCGATCGAAGCGCTCGAGGTCGTCGCGTCGATCGAAGCCGACGCGCCGATGGCGAGATCGGACGACCCCACCAGCGGCTCCCGCATCGTCCAGATGCGAGACGCGTACGCCGAGTACACCGTCTGCAGCGGCCTGCTCGTCCGCGCCGGCCAGTTCAAGGCCCCCTTCTGGGCCGAGACCCTGCTGGCCGACAGCCAGCTGCCGTTCATCAGCCGGTCGGTGATCAGCGATGGCTACACCGCGCCCGAGTTCGCCGGGCAGCGCGAAGGGCTGACCCTCGATCGCCAGGTCGGCCTGCAGCTTTCGTCGCGGCGCCTGGGCGGGAAGTGGGTCGGCTTCAAGTACGCGCTCGCCGTCGTCAACGGCAACGGCGCCAACCAGCTGCTCAACGACAACAACTCGGTCGCCCCGGTTGGCCGGCTCGAGCTCGAGCTGTTCGAGCACGTCACGGTCGGCGCCAGCGGCTACTACAACGCGAAGTCCGAGGGCGTGCGGCCGAATCGTTTGATCTCAAACAACTTCGGCTACGGCGCAGACTTCGTCGCCCACGCGCTGGGCTTCAGCGTGCTGGTCGGCTACCTCGGGCGTTCGACCAGCTACCCGTCGACCGCGCTCGGCGCCGACACTGCGATGGGAATCCTCGGCCAGGTGTCGTACTCCAACACCACCACCGGCCTCTCAGGCGGCGTGCGCTTCGCCCAGTTCGACCCCAGCAACGCCGACCCGAACGACAACGTCACCGAGGTGACCGCGATGCTCGGCTGGCAGCTGAAGGCCGCGCCGCTGCGTGTGCTGCTTCAATACACCCACCGCGGCGAGTCGCCCGGCGTGTCTGTCGCCAATGACGGGCTCGATGCGATGCTCCAGGTCACCTGGTAGCCGAGGTTGCCCATGCCACGCGTCCTGCTTCTCGCGGTCGTCTTCCTCGTCTCCTGCAGCAAGGCGCCTCCGCCCGCGAGCGCCGTGCGCACCACGTCGCGCTCCGAGCTCATCGGAGGCAAGCGCGCGCTGGGTGAAATCGGCGACTACAAGCTTTCGAACGGCATCATCCACGCGCTGATTCAGGACGTGGGGTTCTCTCGTGGCTTCGGCGCGTTCGGCGGCTCGTTGATCGACATCGACCTGGTGCGGGCAGGCAAGAGCTCGAGCACGCAGGGCCCGGTCGGCAACGACTACTTCACCGAGATGTTCCCCGCGTTCTTCCTTCAGGCCGTCGAGCCGACCAGGGTCGAGGTCAGCGCCGATGGCAGCGACGGCAAGGCGGCGATCATCAAGGTCTCTGGCGAAGGCGGCGACTTCCTCTCGCTCGTCAACAGCATCAACGACCTGCTGATCCCCCCGGTGAAGACCCAATACTCGGTCGAGTACATTCTCGAGCCGGGCAAGCAGTACCTGAAGATCGTCGTCACCCTCACCAACGTCGACACCCGCGAGGCGCAGTTCCCGCTGGCGATCCCGTTCGGCTTCATCACCCTGCTGGGCGAAGGGCAGCGGCTGTTCGTCCCCGGTGAAGGCGGCTTCGACCTGCGCTTCTTCCTCGAGGACGTCGTGTACAAGCGCGAGAGCAAGCTCGAGGCGCTGCCCGGCGCAGTCAGCTCGATGTGGGCCACCGAGGGCAGCGGCGTCAGCTACGCGCTCGCCGCCAGCCCGCGCGGCGCCGGTTACATGGCGACCAACCCCACCTTCTACCCGGGGGCCAGGCCCGACTCGCTCTTCATCCCAGTCGCGTACTCGAGCTTCCTCGGAAGCTTCTGGGCCAAGCCCCCCAACGCCATCCCGCCTGGGCGCAGCTTCGCGTACTCGGCGTACCTGTCGGTCGGCACCGGCGACGTCGCCAGCGCCCAGAAGGTCATCTTCGCGATCGACGACGAGCAGGGCGGCCGCAAGCCGACCCCGGTCGCCACCATCAGCGGGCGCGTCACCGAGGCGGGCACGGGCAACCGGCTGGGTGGGGTGTCGGTGGTGCTGCAGGACGAGCGTGGCAACTTCCAGACCCAGGCCCGCACCCTCGAAGGCTCGGGCATCTTCACCGCCCAGGTGCCGGTGGGCCTGAAGTACCGCGCGATCGCCACCGACTCGATTCGCCCCACGGTCACCAGCGAGGGCTACGCCGACCTCGACGGCGGCACCGCCGAGCTCAACCTGACGATGGCCCGCCCGGCGACGCTCGAGGTCAACGTGCGCGACGACAAGGGCCGAGCGCTGCCGGCGAAAATCTCGGTCGAGGCGACGTACGCGCAGACGGGCGCCGAGCCGCCCCGGAAGTTCCTCTACGACCTGAAGGTCGGCGATCGTTACCTCGTCTCTGACCTGGTGCCCGACACGACCGACGCCGAGACCCGCCGCTACCTCGAGCGGGTGTTGTTCGCGCCCACCGGCGCGGTCGGCAAGCAGCTCAAGCCCGGGCGCTACAAGGTCTACGCGTCGCGCGGCATCGAGTACTCGCTCGAGGCGAAGGAAATCGACCTGGTGCCCGGCAAGACGGGCCGGCTCGACTTCGTGCTGACGCAGGTGATGGACACGCCCGATTGGGCGAGCGCCGACTTCCACGTCCACTCGGTCAACTCGGTCGACTCGGACATGTCGCTGCCAGATCGGGTGTCGAGCTTCGCGGTCGAGGGGGTGGATCTCGTCACCAGCACCGACCACAACTTCGTCACCGACTTCCAGCCGACGCTGGAGGCGCTCAACCTCAACGACTGGCTCCACTCGACCATCGGCCTCGAGCTGACCACCCTTGAGATGGGCCACTTCAACGCCTTCCCGATAAAGGTGGATCCAGGCCCGGTCACCCACGGCAGCTTCCGGTGGTTCCGGCGCCCGCCCGGCGAGCTGTTCGCGCAGCTGCGCGGCCTGGGTGAGACGTCGACCTCGGTGGTGGTGCAGGTCAACCACCCGCGCGACTCGGTGCTCGGCTACTTCAACGCCTTCAACATGGGCACGTACACGGGCACGCCGCTGCCGCCGACCAGCGCGTTCGTGCTCGATACGTCGAACCTGCCCGACGGCGGCCTCTCGCCGTACCACCCGAGCAACTTCAGCCTCGACTTCGACGTGCTCGAGGTCTTCAACGGCAAGCACGACGAGCTGATGTTCAGCTACCGGATTCCGGCCAACGCCACCGGGCCCGAGCCGACGCTGCCCTACTGCACTGGGGGCAAGACGGCAGACTGCATCCCCGCGCCGGGTGAGCTGCTGCACCTGTCGGTCAACGTCGCCGACGCCGGAGAGCCCGAGCGCCGGGTGCTGCAACCCGCTTTCCCCGGCGCGCTCGACGACTGGTTCACCCTGTTGTCCCAGGGCCGCCGCTTCACCGCCACTGGCAACAGCGACTCGCACAACGCCGTCGCCGAGGCGGGCCTGCCGCGCACGTACCTGAAGGTGGGCGAGACGGCGAACGGCTCGATGCGCGGGCTGTCAGAGGCCGCGATGATGTCTGCCCTGCGCAAGGGCAACGCGGTGGTCACCAATGGCCCGTTCATCGAGGCCACCATCAACGGCAAGCAGCTGGGCGAAGAGGTGGTCGCGCCCGACGGGACGATCTCGCTCTCGCTGAAGGTCCGCGCCGCCCCGTGGATCGACGTGAGCCGGATCGTGATCCGCCGAGGCGGCAAGGACCAGGGCCAGAGCCCTTCGGTGCTCGAGACGATCACCGTGCCTCCGACCCAGGACGTGCTGCGCTTCGAGGGCGCCCGCACGTACACCAACGTCCCTGACGACTCGTTCGTGGTGATCGAGGTGTTCGGCGACAAGTCGATGTGGCCGGTGTTCACCCCGCGCGAGTTCGCCTCGATTCAAATCAGCGACGCGGTCGGGGTCATCGGCGGCGCGTTCGGCTTCGGCAACAAGTACGGGAAGTTCAAGCCCACGCCGGTTGACGAGGTGCGCCCCTACGGCTTCACCAACCCGATCTGGGTCAACCGCAGCAAGAAGCAGGCGCTGACCCGCGCCAAGCCGGTGCTGCCGGTGAGCAACGCCGAGCCCTTCGTGCCCCGCACCATCAAGGACGTGCGGAAGATTTTCCTCAACTTCCACTCCGACCCGGAATGATCGCGCTCGTCGCCGCGCTCGTGCTGGCCCACCCCCAGGGTTTTCACAAGCGGGTGACGCTCGAGCTGTGGAGCACCCGCATCACGGGCCTGGTGGTGATGGACATCGACAGCGGCGAGCGCTGCGAGCTGCTGCGCGCCGGCGCCGACGCCAACCACGACGGGGTGCTCGACAAGGCCGAGACCCTGGCGCTCAAGAAGAAGGTGACCACCCTGGCCACCCTGGCCCTGAAGCTGTGGATCTCGGGCTACCCGGTGCCCCTGGCGATCGAAGACGCCAAGTTGACCTTGAAGGGGGACTCCCGCGTCGGCCCGACCGGGGTGTCGATCGCCCTGCTGCTGCAGATGCCCCACCCCTACGCGGTGACGCCCGGGATGTCTCTTTGGCTGGAAGACACCGCCCCCGACAGCTCCCATGTGGAAGTCGAGGTGTTCCAGCATGGGCTGCCCGATGCGGGCGCGCCGCTGCAGCTGCAGCAATCCATCGGCCCGGCAGAGCGGGTCACCGTTCGCTTAAGTGCGCTCGCAGCTCCTTGACCCGTTGGGTCTGCGGGTTGACCGAGATGGTCATCACCGATACGTTCGTGACCATATGGCGCGCGCCCACTGGAGCATCGCTGCAGCGAAAGCCGAGCTTTCAAGTGTGGTGCGTCGCTCAAAGCGCGAGCCGCAGATCCTCGAGAATCGGGGAAAGCCCGTCGCCGTCGTCGTCGGGATCGACGAGTACCGAAGAACGTCCGAACGCGAAATCAAGAAGGCGGGCTGGCAAGACTTCCTCGCGCGAACCGACACGATGGTCGCGAATGGGGGCGGCTACGAGCTCGAGCTTCCACCGCGCACGACACGGCCAAGCCCATTCGAGCGATCCCCTCGACGAGGCAAGGCGCGTTGAATGTACCTCCTCGACACCAACGTCGTTTCGGAGCTCGCGCGTCCGCGACCAGATCAGAAGGTGCGCAGCTGGCTGGGTCGGCAGAGCGAAGTCTCGATTAGCGTGATCACCATTGAAGAGATCTTGTTTGGAATCCTGAAGGCGCCTTCCGCACGTCGTCCGAAGTTGGTCGCCTGGTTTGAGGACCTTCAGCAGAACGTTCGCATCACCCATGACGTCACGCCTTCAATCGCTCGTGCAGCAGCCGACCTCCGCGCGACGCGCACGGGCCTCGCACGTCCGGTGGCTCAGGCCGACATGCTGATCGCCGCGACCGCGGTAGTTCACGGTCTGACTCTCGCGACCAGGAACGTCATCGACTTCGACGGATGCGGCGTCGCGGTCGTCGATCCTTTCAGGTGATGGCCTTCTCTCGCCGCGTGAATGGCTGGAGTGCTGCTCGCGTTTCAGGCCCAGCGCGGTGGCCGAAGCGAAGGAGTCGAGACTGAGCTCGAGTCACTTCACGACGGAAACTTCGCGCGGTTCCAACTGAGGCTACGGCACCACCTGCACCACCGTCTGGTAGTCGTAGTTCAACCCCGCCGAGCAGATGCCCGAGCACCAGGGCTCCGGTGGACGTCAGCCCCCGCCATCATCCACCACGCACGTCGCGTCGCCCGCCATCGCCAGCGAGATCGACGGCACGTTTGCCGAGCTCGCGAACGTCCGACGCGCACTACCCGTAGACCGGGTGGTACGCGCCCGGCATGCGGAGGTCGACCGCGCCAAGAAACGACCCACTGAGCTCATTCGAGCATGGACTGGCAACTGCGTGGCCGCACCCGCCGGGCCGCCACTGAGGCGGCGAGTTGCTTCGGGGCGCGCGTCCAGTCAGCCGAGGCGTCGGAGCCATTCAAGTCGCTGGCCCGCAGGATCCACCGGCTGTCCTCCACCTCGAAGCGATAGTGCCGTGCGAACGAGCCGCGGACCTTCACCTCACGACACAGCCGAACCTCGGAGTTCTCACCCTCGAGCACGATCCCGGGGCAAATCGGGATCCGGTGGCCTCGCTCCAGCCCGCTCAACTTGAAATGCCCGGCGTCGCTCTCGAGCTCGAGGCTGGCCTGGCTGGACCACCGCACCAGCGGAAGCACCTCGAGCCTCGGGCATCGCTCCTTCAGCTGCTTCGGAACCAGCGGCGATCGCCACTCAGTCGGAGCCGCTCGGTAGAGGGCGCCGAATGAAATCGTCCTCAACCAGCGCGGCAGGGCCCACTTTTCGACGTAGGCGAACAATTCCTTGCGGGCGCCGCGCCCCGGCGCAGCAGCCGAGAAGTCGAGGACCAGGTGCTCGAGGAAGCGGAGTCGCCGCAGGTGGAGCGCAGCGGCGACCTCGTCCACGTTGCTCAGCGACAGCGAGCGGGCGGTGAGGCGCCGGACGACGCCGTGTTGCTCGTCAACCTCGAGCCGGAACATCGCGTCGCCCGGCGTCAGCCCGCCCTCGCCGAGACCCGCGGTGATCCCGCGACCGGGCGAGTCGACGAAGACGACCAGGCCGGAGCTGTCGACGTCGGCGGTTTCGAGAAGCACCTGTTGCAGGTTCTGCGTTCCGCGGTTGCGGGCGATCCGCTCGCCCAACGGGTCGCCCTTCTCCAGTAGCCAGTCGGCGAGCACCTGCCAGGATGCTTCGGTGGCGGTCGGCGTCAGCGCCGCTTCTTCGATCGCGTTCTGGCGGGCAACCGCACCGCAGTGAAAGACCCAGAGGCTGGTGCCCGCTTCGATCAGATCATCGTCCACGAGGGGTTGGATCCCGAAGGCGTCCTTCGAGTTGAGCGAGACGCCGTTGGCGGTCTCGTCGAAGAAGCTCGGGGTGGTGCTGCTGCCGGCGCGGGTTTCCAGCAGCCAGCCGTCGGCGCCCCAGGAGATCGAGAATAGGCGGGTTGAGAAGCCCGCGTCATCGTCGACGGGTATCTCGCTCTCTTCGTGCAGCCCGCTGACAATCCGAGTGAGGCTGGCTGGCACCACCCAAGAAAAGCACACGGAGTGGGTACTGGCCTGACAGCGGCGTGAACTGAAACTCCCTCGTCCCCTGCGATACTTCGGCGCGCTGGGCGACGTCTGACTGATGAAAAACCTTTTTCCGTTGCTGCTGATCCGGCGGCGCCAAGCGCGCTCATCGAGCCCGACGTGACCTACCTGGCAAAGCACCCGGCGTCCCCCAGGCCACCCGCGCGCCTCGAGCGGTCGGTGTTCTGCAACAAGGCGCCGGTAAAGAGCGAGGTCTCGTACCGTCGCTTCGAGCAGAGCAACCTGATGCGCCGGTGGGGCGACCCGTCGAAGCCACTGTCAACCGACGCGCAGGGCATCCGGCTGGGCGCGCTCGACGTTGAGAGCGATTATCAGGTGGCTGCAGGACGGCCACACCAGCGCTCGGACGACTACTTCGAAGCACTTCGTTCGCCAGCTGCGTGAGACCGCCACGGTCTCGATCTGGATCCGGCGCCGCAGGCCGGCGGTGGTTCAAGGGGCGAAGTCTTCAGCGAAAATTCTGGGGAGGGTCTTTTTTCGGCTGGCGATCGCGAGCTCATCCAGACGGGCGACCGCGGCGTCAAACTGCAGAACTGCGCTTGAGATCGCCGCGTTGGCGGTGGCCAGCTTCCCACTCTTCATTGCTTCATCCACCGCGGCCTGGTGGGCAAGGAACTGAGCCTCCAGAGCGGGGATGCCTCGCTCGAACTGTGTCGCCGCAGCGGGCAGTTGGTTGAGTGGGGGCCGAGAGGGGACGCCGGCCTCGCCTGGCGGAGCGAGCACAGCGGGAAGCATCTTCTTCAGCCTCACGATGGTTGCGCTCATCGTTTGCTGGGATTGATTCCAGCGAGCAATGGCCGTCGAGAGATCATCCGAGCACGCACAGAGCGCGATGACGAGGATTGGGGCCACAAGTCGCGACATGCGCGACAGCATAGGGCGCGACAGCATAGGGCGCGAAAAGGCGCTGGGCTAGTCGGGGCCGCGTACCGCTGAAGGCACGCGTCAGTCGTGTTCGACCCTATGCTCCGCCCCCCTGGTGTGGCGACGCGGCTTTCGTGACGAAGTCTGGAGTCGGCTCGACCAGCCGTGGGACGTGTTGGTCGTCGGCGGCGGCATCACTGGAGCGGGGATCCTCGGCGAGGCAGCGCGCAACGGCCAGCGGGCGCTGCTGGTCGAGGCGCAGGACTTCGCCTCCGGGACCTCGAGCCGATCGACCAAGCTGGTCCACGGCGGCCTGCGCTACTTAAGACAGGGGCAGTTCCTCCAAACCCGCCAGTGCGTGCGCGAACGGGAGCGATTGATCGAGGAAGGGGCGGGCCTGGTCAATCGGGTCAGCTTCTCGCTCGCCAGCTTCCCGGGCGACGGGATGCCGAAGTGGCTCTACGGAGTCGGGCTCGCCCTCTACGACGCAATCGCCTGGAAGTGGGCGCACCAGCGGCTGACCCGCGAGCAGTTGGTTGGTCGGATTCCGACCCTGGCAGGGTCGGCGGTCGAGGGCGGCTACGAGTACATCGACGGCCAGGTGGACGATGCGCGGCTGGTGATCCGGGTGCTTCGGGAGGCGGTGCAGCGCGGCGGCACCGCGCTGAACTACATCCGGGCGGAGCAGCTGCTGCGCACCTCCGACGGGCGGGTTCGGGGGGTGGTGCTCCGCGACGTCGCGCCGGGCGCAACCCGAACCGCAGAGGTAGAGGCAAAGGTGGTGATCAACGCCACCGGAGCCTGGGCAGATGAGCTGCGCGGCCAGTTCCAGCAGCCCAGGCGCCTGCGGCGGATCCGCGGCAGCCACCTCGTGTTCCGGGCCGATCGAATTCCAATTCCTGGCGCGGTCAGCTTTCTTCATCCGCGCGACCACCGGGCGGTGTTCGCCATCCCCTGGGAAGGGGTGGTGATCGCGGGCACCACCGACGTCGATCACCCCGACCTGTCGAATGAGCCGACGATCAGCGAGGCCGAGGCGGGCTACATCCTCGAGTCGCTCCAGCGCGCGTTTCCCTCGCTCGAGCTGTCGGCCAAAGACGCGATCGCGACCTACTCGGGGGTGCGGCCGGTGATCGACACCGGCAAGGCCGACCCGTCGAAGGAGTCGCGCGAGCACGTGGTCTGGCGCGAGAACGGAATGGTGACCATCACCGGGGGAAAGTTGACCACCTTCGCGCTGATGGCCCGCGAGGCCCTGGCGGCGGCGCAAGAAGACCTGGGCCCGCTACGGACCAGGACCCGGGTGTTCGACTCGAACCCTGAAGGGATCTCCTGGCCCGCAGCGATCCCGATCGCCGATCGCTTTCGGCTGCTCGGCCGGTTTGGAGCCGAGGCCTCGGCGATCGCCGCGGACACCGAGAACACCCAGCGGATCGACGGCACCGTCTCGCTGTGGAGTGAGCTTCGCCACTCCGCCCGCAGCGAAGCGGTGGTGACCCTCTCTGATCTGCTGCTGCGGCGCGTCCGGCTCGGGCTGCTGCTGCCCAACGGCGGGCAGGACCAACTGGAGCAGATCCGCCGGCTGGCGCAGCCCGAGCTCGGGTGGGACGACCTGCGGTGGGATGCCGAAGAGGCCGCCTATCGGGCAGCCTGGAAGCTGGGGTACGGGCCGATCGGCTGAGGCTTGACGGCTTCCGCTTTTTCCTCGGGCTCAGGTCGGAGACATCGACCTCGGGCCTTCATCAATCCGTTCGAGGCGAGCTCGATTTCGCGGTGCGGGCTTCAGATAGCGACCAGATGAACTTCAACCCCTTGAGCCGTGCGTGCCTGGTGACTGATGCATACGTCGGAGCCAACATTCGCTCGGCGGCGACCGTCGACGGCACCGCGTACTGGCTCGGAGGCTCGGCCGGAGTCGACGGCGGCGTTCACTACGCCACTCACGCCTCGACCGGCGCCACCTCGTCGATCTTCACCAACGTTCAGAACATCCGGGTGACGCACATCTTCGAAGGCCAGCTCTTCGCCTCCACCGCCGCAGGCGCTCAGCCGGACGGCGTCGTGTACCGGTTCGACGATGTGTCCGGCAGCGGGGCGTCGAACGCGGTGCCGATCGCGACCGCTCCTGCCGGCACTGCGTACCGCGGCATCGCCTACTTCGGGCCGTCGGTCATCGCTGAGCTACACCTCGAGTGAACTGAAACTCCCTCGTCCCCTGCGACACTTCGGCGCGCTGGGGGACGACTGATGAGAAAACTCTTTCCGTTGCTGCTCGCGGTCGCCGTGGGCGCGACGTCAGGCTTGCTCGGGGCATGGTGGCCCGGTGGAGCTCCGCCGAGCGCTGCGGCGCCGCCTGTCGATCTGGCGGCGCCCAGCGCGCTCATCGAGGCCGACGTGCCCGACCTGGCAAAGCACCCGGCGTCCCCCAGGCCACCGGCGCGCCTCGAGCTGTCGGTGTTCTGCAACAAGGCGCCAATCAAGAGCGAGGTCTCGTACCGTCGCTTCGAGCAGAGCAGCCTGATGCGCCGATGGGGCGGCCCGTCGAAGCCACTGTCAACCGACGCGCAGGGCCAAGCGGTGCTTCCGCTGACCGCAGGCATCTACCTGCTCACCGCGCGCGCCACTGGCTGCGCCCCGTTGCACCACAGCTTCGAGGTGAAGGAAGGGGTCTCGCAGCAGTCGATCGAGCTGCTGCTCGGCCTGGCGCACGCGATCAGCGGCACGGTGCGCGACGCCACGAACCAGCAGCCCGTGGGCGGCGCGCTGATCACCGTTCGTCAGCAGCTAAGGATGCGCTCCGAAACGAAGGAGCTCAGCGCCAACGACGACGCGTGGACCTCGGTCGGCGACTCCCTGGGCCGTTACCGCGTCGAAGGGGTCGGAGACGGCGAGTTCGTCGTGCGCGCTTCGGCTGAGGGCTTCGCCGATGCGAAGGCGACGCTGAAGCTCGACAGCGCCGATGGAAAGACCGACCTCGCGCTCGAGCCCAACGGCTTCATCGAAGGCTCGGTGCGGCCGATGACGGGCGCGGCGACGGTGAAGGACTTGCGCGACGACGCCCGCACTGTCTTCGTGAACGCCGACGGCTCGTTTCGGCTCGCGGTCGGCCCAGGAGATCACCTGCTGTTGGGCGAAGACGCGTCGGGCGCGACGGGGATGGTGCGGGTCAACGTCCCAGTGCGGGGCACGGTGCGCAACGTCGAGCTGAAGCTCGAGCGCGGCGGCAAGATTCGCGGCACCGCGGCGTTGGGGGGCGCGCCCGCTGTCTGCGCCCGGGTGTGGATCCGCGCCGAGTCGGACCCGTACGAGATTGCCAGCGCCCAGGTGGCCGCCGACGGCACGTTCACCCTCGAGCGCGTGCCCGCAGGGCGGTACTGGCTCTTCGGTGAATGCGCAGATGGCGAGCACGGCGATGTGCTCGGCGTCGAGCCCAACAAGCCCGAGCCGGTCGAGCTGACGTTGAAGCAGGCGGCGGGGCTGGTGGTGCAGGTGATCGACTCGGCCGGAAGGCCGGTGGTCGGCGCCGAGGTCGAGGTGTCGCAGCCGAGCCGGGAGCCGATCGCCGCCGTCACCGATGCCCTTGGTCATGCCGAGCTCAGCAAGCTGGTGATGGCGGTCGTCGAGGTCGAAGCGAGATCAGGAACCCGCGAAGGGGTGTCGAAGCGTGTTCCCCTGCTCGAGGGCCAGGCCGTCTCGGTCGTGATCACCCTCGGGGAGACGGGGCTGATCGTCGGCCGCATCGACGCGCCCGCAGGCCTGGTGCAGGGCATCAACGCGTTCTCGCGAGAAGTGGGCTTCGGGAACCGAGAGAAGGTCGGCGCCGACGGCGCGTTCAAGGTGCGCGTGTTGCCGGGGCACTACAAGGTGTTTCCCTGGCTCAAGGACTACAACGGCCTGAACCACGTCAAAGAGGTCGACGTCGAGGCGAACAAGGAGACGCGCATCGACTTCGTCGTCGCCTCGGCGCCGAAGGAACAGCTGGGCATCGAGGCGAGCACCCCGGGGACCATCGGCGCCTCGTTCGACGACGGGCCAGGAGGAGTGACGATCTCGTGGGTGATCTCGGGCAGCCCGGTCGACAGGGCGGGCCTGAAGCAGGGCGACCTGTTGCTCGCGATCGACGGAACCCCGCTGCAGCGCTCGCTCGATGCGTTCAGCCGCACCAGGGGGCAACCCGGCAGCACGGTGCGAATCACCTACCGCCGCGGCGGGTCGGACGCAGAGGTCGTCGTCACCCGCGCGGGTGGCAGCGAACTCTGAGCGCGCCGCGACCTTGCCCGAGTGTTCTCGGCCTCTTCGGTTCCAGCGAATAAACTCCGCTTGGTTTCGAGGGGCGTCAGATGACCCCGTCGGCGATGGCGATCGCGCGAACGGCGTCGATGGTATCGGCTTCGGCCGGAAGATGGTGAGCCCGAAGCGAGAGAGGCCGGCCGCTCCTTCGGTGAGGACCCCGGCCGCGAGCATTCCGATTTCCCCTGCCAGCATGTACGCCGCGCGCACCGCTTTCGGGTCGAGCTGTTTGGCCTTCGCGATCGCTTCGACGACGAGCGCGTCGAGGGCGCCTTGCCTCAGCGCTCCGAGAAGCAGCACCCTCAAGAATTCCTGCTCGGCCGCGGTGGCCTTCGCCATCAGCGCGCCGTACCCGTCTTGCCGCGCCTTGTTCGAGCCCGCGCCTTCGAGGTCGACGAGTGCGGCGAGCCGCTGATCCACCTCGACGAGACTGAGCGTCGATTCCGCAGCAGGCGGCGTCTGTTTTCCCACCGTCGCGTAGCCGACGTGCGTCTTGTGGCCGACCTCGCCCGACAGATACCGCGCGGCGATCGCGTGCTCATCAGGCCCCGTCTGCAGAAGCACCTCGGCCAGCCGTTCGACCTTCCTCTTCCTCCCGGCGGTGGCGGCCAGCTGCTGACGGGTGAGCTCTTTCGTGTTGGCCGGTTCAAAGGACGCCGTGCAGCTTCGTGATGAGCCGGTGGTACCCTGCACCCCTTTTCTGCGGAGGAGCTGTGATGACCACTTCCCGACTGGTGCTGCCCGTTGTCCTTGTGTGCCTGGCTGCCTGCTCAGGAGGTGGCGGCACCGCAGGTGGTTCTGGCGGCGGTGGCGGGGCGGCTGGCTGTCTGTCCTCGGGCCGATGGCGCAGGACTTCCACGCGGCCTTCGGGCTCGGCGTCTCTGAGCTGAACTACGACCCCGTCGACGCGCATGGCGTTGAGTTCGCCGCCATCAAGGCGCTCAACACCCGCATTCGGCAGCTCGAGTCGCAGAATAAGGCGCTCGAAGAACGGCTCGATCGGCTCGAGACGAAGCGGCGGCGTTGAGGACGAACCGCCCTACTTCTCGAGGTTGTTGACGAAGTACTCAGAAGGCGTGCAGCGGAACAATGAGTGGAGGTCCTGCCGGTAGGTGAGGGTCACGCGCTCGCCGGACTTCTCGGCGAGCTTGAGGTTCACCACCAGCGGGTTCGTCTCGTCGTCGGCGCCCTCGATCGAGAACTCCCAGATTTCCGGCGGCTGGCCGGGCTGGCCGCCCTGCAGCGCGAGCTCGCCCGAGAGGTACTTGCAGTACGGCGGCCCCTTGATCGACACCTTGCGGACGACGCCGGTGCGCGAGCCCTTGGAGTAGCCGCGGTACCACCAGACCCGGGTGAGCTGAGCGAGGATGAAGAGAACGACCAGCGCCACCGGGACGACGATGAAGAGCTTCTTCTTGTCGAGTGCCATCGGGATGCACCGTACTCCCGTCTCTCGCACGTCGCATTTGCAAACGGCGCGTCAATCAGCGTCGGACGAACCTTTCGTACCCTGCCCGTGAACGATGGTGACGTCTGACGCGAGAATGCGTGCGAACAGACGCCGCTGCCGGACCACGGGCCACCACTCGTAGAGCAGCACATCCAATGGGCGCCAGATCGCGACCCACCCTGTGATCACCAACCCCTCGCGAACGATTTGTCGGACGTGCACCGCGGGGATCATCAGCGCGAGCTCGGCGAGCGACAGAAGCGCAACCAGCGCACCAATGCCGACCAGGAGCGCGAGCTGTCCCTGCCGAACAAGCTGACGGAGTCGACGCCGCAGGCGCTCGAGCTCATAGGTGAAGTGACTGCGCACGCCTTCGACGACGATCAGGTCGTCCACCTGCGGTGACGGGTCGGAGATCCAGAACACGATCTTCAGGCCGATCTTTCTGGGGATTTCCTCGGCGGCGCCGACGATGTAATCGACCGCGTCTTCGTCGAGGTCGCGCTCCCGGAACGGCGCGGGATCGCGGCCATCAAAGATCTGCTGAATGGTCTTAATCTTGATGTCGATGCACGCCTTGCCGCCTTCGACGCGGTAGCGCGATGGGGTTCCAGACCCCTCTCCAACAATGGCTCGCTTCATCGTCACCCTCTCCATTCGATTCGACCGGGAAACCCGACAACCTAGACATCAGCGCCATCGCTCGGCCAATGCGGCGATGCCGAACAGCTTTCCGATTCGCGATGAACACTTCCTTTGATCTTGCGGCGTGGGCTTCAGCTCTAAAGCGCGTCGTAGGGGGGCGCGATCAGCACGTCGCACTTTGCTTGCCGGAGCACTGCCTGGGCGACGCTGCCGAAGAACACCCGCTCGAGCCCGCGACGGGCGTGGGTCCCCAGGCAGATCAGGTCGGGCACGTGCCGCCTTGCGGCGGCGAGGATCCAGATCCGCGGGTCGCCCGAATGGACGGTGATCCGCCAACGCAGGTCCCTTCCGTACTCGCTGTGCACCCAGGACTGCAGCGTCGCCGACACTTCAGCGCGGAGCCGTCGCTGCTCGGCGTGAAGCGCGCGCAGCGGCAAGCCCTGCTCAAGGTAGCGGTCGAGGCTGTCATCCCGAACGTGAACCACTCGACGCTCCTTTGCCCCGGTGCCGACCAGGCGCATCCCCAGGTCCACGGAACGCAACGAAGTCTCAGGCGGCAGCTCGACCGCTGCGAGCAGGCGCCGATACGGCCGCGCCGCAGTGCCTTGCACGACCAGCACTGGGCAGTGACCCTCGCGCACCACGCGCTCGGCGGTTGTTCCGAGCTTCGGCAGTCGCCACGCGGTCAGCTCGACCACGATGTCGATGTCTTGCGTGTTGCGGATGACGCCACACCCGCCGAATCACATGCCGCTCCGACTCGCTGCGCGACTTGCAGGAAACTGAGCGGCTCGTCGTTCAAGGAAAAGCGCCCAGGACCCGAGCGGTAAATTCCGCCCCATACAGCGCCTCACACATTCGCCACCGCAGCTGTGGTTCCGACCACTGCGGGTGGCGGAAGTGAAGCCCGGCTTTCAGCAGGACCCGCGAGTCCCGGACCATCGCATCCAGCACCGCACCGCGGCGCGCAGGCCCCATCAGGCGAATCCCGTCGAGGTATCGCGCGTTGCGCTCAGGCGGAATGTCGAGTTCTTCAGGCGTCATCTTCGAAGAGACTAACGCGAGCGCACGATGGCTTCACCGTGGCGTGAGAGCATTCGGCGCTCGAGGCCCAGCAGCCCGGCCGCCAGACAGGTGGCCAGGAAGTCGAACGACATCACGTAGGGAAACTGCTGGGTGGCAAAGAGCGTCGCGAACCCAGCCAGGTCGCCGAACAAGAAGAGCCCCGCGAAGACCACGGCGCCGAGGCCGAGGGCGAGCATCAGCCATCGACTCGAGAGAAGCCGCCCGAGGAGCGAGGTCGGCTGAACTCGAGGCGCGCCCCACGGTCGCAGCACGAACCACGGCAGCAACGCGAAGGCGCCGAGCGCAAAGCTCAGCACGATGAACAGCCACTTCCACCGCGAGCGATCAAACCGCAGGGCAACCGCCAGCGCCGCGGGCCACACCCCCATCAAGTTGAACAGACCGAACAGCGACAGGTTGAGGCCTTCGAGCTGCCCCTTCATCATCCGGGCGATGACCGCGTTGGTGTCGGGTGACGCCGGCGGCGAGCTGAAGATCGCAACTCCGAGCAACGCGAGCCACAACGTGAGCGACGCAAGCTTGAAGTGCACCGCCTTCATGCAGCAGGGAACGCGCGGTCGATCAGCTCGACGAAAGGAGCAGTGGGCCCGAGCGTGCCGAAGGCAGCCCCGTGCTGGCCGCCAAGCCGCGACGCGCAGAATTCGTCAGAGACGATCGCGTTTCCGGCCCGCACCAGAATCGACGCCTGCAGCGCGATGGCGATCCGTTCGACCACCGCGCGCGCGCGAACCTCCAACGTCGAGACATCGGCGAGGTCATTGAGCAGATGGTCGACCTCTTCATCGAGGTGTCGATTGCCGCCCTTCGCCGCCGTGAGCTCACCAATCAGCGCCGCGATCGCTGCCGGCTCTTTCGCCGCCGCACGCAGGAAATCGAGACACTGGATGTTGCCGCTGCCTTCCCAGATGGAATTTAGCGGCGCCTGACGGAACAGCCGCGGCAGGTTCGTCTCTTCGACGTAGCCCGCCCCCCCCAGACACTCTTGCGCCTCGTTGACGAACATCGGTGCGCGCTTGCAGACCCAGTACTTGCCCACCGCGGTCGCGACCCGGCAGAAGGCCGCTTCGTTCTCGTCGCGCCCGCTCGCATCGACTGCACGCGAGACCCGCGCCGTCATCGCCGTGTGCGCTTCGGACTCGAGCGCCAGGTCGGCGAGCACGTTTCGCATCAGCACCTGGTCGACCAGCTTCTTGCCGAAGGCGCTGCGGTGCCGGGTGTGGTGAATCGCCTGCACCAGCGCCTGCCGCATCAGCGAGCTCGAACCAATCATGCAGTCTTGCCGGGTGAGCGCGACCATCTCGAGAATCGTCGCCACGCCCCGCCCTTCTTGCCCGCACATCGTCGCGAGCGCGCCGTGGAACTCGACCTCGGACGACGCGTTGCTCCAGTCGCCCAGCTTGTCCTTCAGCCGCTGAACGCGAATCGCGTTGCGCTCACCGTCGGCGGTGAAGCGCGGCAGCAGGAAGCAAGAGAGCCCCCCCTTCGCCTGCGCGAGCACGAGAAAGGCGTCGCACATTGGGGCCGAGAAGAACCACTTGTGGCCGACCAGCGAGTACAGCTGACCCGGCCCCGCGGTGCCCACCGGCTCGGCGCGCGTCGAGTTGCTGCGCACATCCGAGCCGCCCTGCTTTTCCGTCATCCCCATTCCGAAGGTCGCGGCGGTCTTCTGCGCGGCGGGAATGCAGCGGCCGTCGTACTTCGTCGACATCACGCGTGGCAGCCATTCCTTCGCGAGCTCGGGCTGCTGCTTCAGCGTCGGAATGCACGCGTACGTCATCGTCAACGGGCAGCCGGTGCCCTGGTCGGCCTGGTTGTGCAGGTAGCTCAGCGCCATGCGGGCGACATGCGCTCCCGCTTTGTCCGCGTTGTTCCACGCGAAGCTGGCGGTGCCGTGCGCCATCCCCAGCTCCATCAGGCGGTGGTACGCGGGGTGGAACTCGACCTCGTCGATGCGATGGCCGTAGCGATCGAACGTCTTCAGCTTCGGCTTGTTTTCGTTGGCGAGAAAACCCAGCTGCATCAGCTCGGCGCCGACGATTTTTCCGTACGCCGAAATCTGGGGGTCGGCCCAGCCTCCGCCTTCGCGGCTCACCGCATCGCGCAGCGGCTGGTCGGTGGTCCACGCGTCGTAGACGAGCGGCGGAGCCTGGTTGACGACTTCATGGGTGACGAACGGCGCAGCAGACGGAAGGGTCAAGTCAGTTCTCGATTCGCAGTGAGATGCCGAACGCCGAGCCCGGCGCAAAGGGAGCCACAGACCAACGCACGGGCACCGGGCGCGGCGCATCACCGGCGATGCGGTCTCTCTCGAGGACATCGCGGCTGATGAGGCCGCCGAGGAAACCGAGGGTCGCTCCGGTGGTCTGGACGACGCTCATCAACGCCATCCACATCAGCTCGAGCTCGCGGTTCCTGTCCGAGTAGCCCACCGACGTCGCCATCAACGCCTGGCAGATACCGGGCCCCGCCACCGGCACGAGGTACGCGAGATAGGAGGTCCGGTTCCGCGCGATCCAGCTCGTGGTCGACGGGCTGTTGGTGCCAGCGAAGGTGTAGCCGAGCACGCCGTACAGCAGCGACATCACGTAGCCGACCCCGAAGATGGCGATGCCGGCGATCATCATTCCCTTCCGCGGCTGCAGCTCCCAGTGGAAACCCGGCGGTGCGCGCTCACCGTCGGCGTTCACCATCGGCCCCTGTGGAACCAACGCGACCGGCGCATCGCCGAGCGTGCACTGCCCATCTTCCTGGCACTGCTCCCCCGGGTTGCAGGGCGGGTTGCACGCCGAACGGCATTGGCCCTGAAGACAGAAGAAGCCGTTGCGGCACGCGGGAAAACACTCTTCGGCCACAGGCGGCGGCGTGGGCGGAGGCGGCGGCAACGGCTGCGCCCACCCCGCCAGCGAGCCCAGCATCACGACCAGCAGCAAGAGTCTCCCCATGGGGAAAGCTTCCTACCGCAGAAACTTGAGCTCCAGCGCCTGTTCCAGCCCGCGGTTCGCCAGCGCATCGGCGCGCTCGTTCTCGGCGTGGCCCGAGTGGCCCTTCACCCACTTCCACTCGACCTCGTGCTGCGCGACCACCGCGTCCAGCGCCTGCCAGAGGTCGACGTTCTTCACGGGCTCTTTCGACTTTGTCTTCCAGCCGTTCTTCTTCCAGCCGTGGATCCACTTCGAGATGCCCTGCATCACGTACGTCGAGTCGGTGTGAACGCGCAGCGGCACGGGGCGGGTGACAGCCTTCAGCGCCTCGATGACGGCGGTCAGCTCCATGCGGTTGTTGGTCGTCTCGCGCTCGCCGCCGCACAGCTCGCGCTCGGTGGCGCCCCAGCGAAGCAGCACGCCCCAGCCTCCGGGGCCGGGGTTTCCGCGGCAAGCGCCGTCTGTGAACACGTCGAGTTGCATGGGACGTGCGAGCTATCACGAACCGCAGCGGCTACCGATTCTTGAGGGTGACCCTCAGGCCGTCCTTCGGGCGCAGCGTGACGCGCGGCTCGGGGATGACGACCTGGCCGGGCACGAGGTCGACGCGGAACTTCTGCATCACCATCGCGAGCACCAGCTGCATTTCCATCATCGCGAAGGCGCTGCCGATGCACATGCGCGGGCCAGCGGCGAACGGGAAGAAGGCGAACTTGTGCCGCTTCGCCACGTTCTCGGGAAGGAAGCGGTCGGGGTCGAAGCCTTCGGGGTTTTCCCAGAAGCGCGGGTCGCGGTGCGTCGCGAAAGGCATCAGCATCACGTCCGTCTTCTTCGGAATGTGGAAGCCGCCAATCTCGTCGTCTTCGATCGTCCGCCGGCCGACCGCCCACGCCGGCGGGTAGAGGCGCATCGTCTCTTCCATCACCTGCTTCGTGTACGAGAGCTTCGGCAGGTCAGCGAGCGTCGGCGCGCGCCCCTCGAGCTGCGCGACCTCGGCGGCGAGCCGGCGCTCGACCTCGGGGTGCGTCGACAGCAGGTAGAAGGCCCAGCTGAGCGCGTTCGCGGTCGTCTCGTGGCCGGCGAGCACCATCGTCATCACCTCGTCGCGCAGCTGACGGTCAGACATGCCTTCTTTGCCGTCTTCGGTGCGCGCCTCCATCAGCATCGCGAGCAGGTCGTGCTTCTGTTCTGAGCCGTTGCGCCGGGCCGAGATGAGCCCGTTCACGAGCGTGTCGAGCACCTCCATCGAACGGTTGAAGCGCAGGTTCTGCGGAGTCGGGAAGAACTTCGGCGGCACGAAGATGCTCTCGAACCGGTCGTTGGTGATGGTGAGCACGTCCGACAGCGCGCGGCCCACGTCGTCGGCGCTCTGCGTAATGTCCGTCGAGAACAGCGCCTCGCCCACCACCGACAGCGTCAGCTTCATCATCTCGGCGTGCACGTCGAGCTTCGCGCCCGGGGCCCAGCCCGACAGCATCCGTTCGGTGTGGCGCGCCATCAGCTCGGCGAACCCGGCGATGCGCTGCTTGTGAAACGCCGGCTGCGCGAGCCGACGGTTCCTCAGGTGCTCCTCGCCTTCGGAAGTCAGCAGCCCGCGGCCGAGGAAGGGCTCCATGCGTCGGTAGTTGAAGCCCTTCGTGTAGTTCACGTGGTTGTCCTGCATCACGTACTTCACGAGGTCTGGGTGGGTGACGATATAGATGTCGATCACCACCGGCATGCGCACCACGTCGCCGTAGGTCTGCACCAGGTCGACCAGCGTCTTCAGCTTGGCCGACCGCAGCTGAGACAAGACGCCGGTGACGAGGTTCCCCTTCGGCCCGGGTGCCAGGCGCGAGGGCGGCTTGCGGTCGTCGACGGTGGCGGCTTGCGTTTGCATTGACGTAAGATACGAGCAGTCGCTCACATTTTCCGCTCGTCTTGCGCTCGCATTCGAAGCCCGAGGTCTCAATGCCCCGCCGCATCCGCACTTCCCCTCGAAAATCGCCCCGGCAGGAAAGGTCGAAGGCCACGGCCGACGCGATCGTGCCCGCGATGACTCGCGTTCTCATCAGAGACGCCGCGCGCATGCGGCGAAGCGTTGGTGAGCAGCACCACCCGTGTTCGGCGGCAGCGGCGGCTGCTAGAACTGCGACATGGACGTGAGGACCTGGGTTTCGCGGCAGCAGGCTTCGCACGAGCGGCGCGACCGCGAGGAAGCGGCGCGCTTTCGGGCGATGACCCACGAGCAGCGTTCTGAGGTGCTTCGCTCACTGAGCATGTCGGCGCTCAAGGCGGTCATGGGTCTGCCAGAGGACCAGCGAGACAGGGCGCTCCAGCATCGAGACCCGATGCCGGACAGTTCGATCGTCGCCTGGAACCGTTTGCGAAGGGCCCATGCCACCTCAGCTCGACGTTGACATCACTGCGTCGGCGCTCAAGGTCGGGCGATCCCTCGAGCAGGGCCGAATCCCGTACGCGATTGGTGGAGCGATTGCGCTGACGATGCACGGCTTCGCGCGCGCAACCCGCGACGTCGATCTGAATCTCTTCTGCACGCCGGCCGAGCTGCCAGCTGCCCTCGAGCTGCTCAAGCAGACCGGGCTGAAGTTCGACCCAGCTGTCGCGCTGCGTGAGGCCGAGGACGAGGGCTGGTTCACGGCCTGGGATGGCGCAGTGCGAATCGACCTCTTCGTCCCGAGCATCGACTTCTCCTGGGAAGCGATGCGCTCGAGGGTGAAACTGCCGTTTCTCGGCGAGCAGCTGTGGTTCCTTTCAGCCGAGTCTCTTTGCGTCTTCAAGCTGCTCTTCTTTCGGACCAAGGACCTCGCCGACCTGGAACAGCTGGTGCTGACCTCTCAGCTTCTGGACCACGGGCTCGTGCGCACCACGATCGCTGACCTGATGGGCGCGGACGACGAGCGGGTTCGCGCATGGGATGCGATTGTTTCTCGCTTCGGAACTGGACGGCGCTGACTACCCCCGGGAGGTCTCAATGCCCCGCCGCATCCGCACTTCCCCTCGAAAATCGCCCCGACAGGAAAGGTCGAAGGCCACGGTCGACGCAATCGTGCTCGCGATGACTCGCGTTCTCATCAAAGACGGGTGGGACGCCGCGAGCACCAACCGCGTCGCGGCCGAGGCCGGCGTCAGCGTCGGCTCGCTGTACCAGTACTTCCCGTCGAAGGAAGCGCTGGTGCTCGCGGTGATGGAAAAGCACGCGGCCGCGATGACGGAAAAGCTGCAGCAGCGAATGATGCAGCTGGCGACCGCGCCGATTCGCGAGGCGGCGACCGAGCTGGTGCACTTGTTCATCGACGCGCACCAGACGAACCCGAAGCTGCACCGCGTGTTGATCGAGCAGGTGCCACGCGTCGGTGCGCTGTCGAAGCTGGTCGAGCTGAACCGCCTCTATGAGCACCTGCTGGTCGCGTACATGGAAACGCACCGCGACGAGCTCGAGGTGAAAGACCTTTCTGTCGCGGCCTGCGTCATCGTTCACGCAGTCCAGGCGCTGTCGCACCACGCCGTGGTGCAGCGGCAGGACCTGCTGGAAAGCGGGAAGCTCGAGAAGGAAATCGTTCGCCTGGTGCTCGGCTACATCAAGCCGTCGCTGCTGGTGAAATCGGGGCGCGCTTAACCGTAGTCATCCGTTGCGCTTTTCCCCGGCATTCGCCAAAGCTCACCGCGCGTGACTTTGACCCAGACGCGGACGCAGACGACACCGGCCTCCACCACGGACCGCCGGGCGTACCTGCTGGTCTTCGAGGGCGACTCGTGCCGCACCGTCGCGCTGCCGGACGAAGGCGAGCTCTTCATCGGCCGGGCTCCCGACTGCGCGGTGCAGGTCGAAGACCAGGGCGTCTCGCGAAAGCACGTGCGCCTCGAGCTTCGGCACGGGCTGGTGCGGGTCAGCGATCTCGGCAGCCACAACGGCACTCGGCTCAACGGCCGGCTGCTCGGCGCCGACGTGGTGCTCAGCGCCGGCGACACCCTGACCGTCAGCGACTGCACGCTCGTGCTCTACTGCGGCGCGCGGCCGGCCAGCCTGCAGCCGACGCTGTCGCCGAAAGCGTTTCGCGCGCGCCTCGACGCCGAAGTCGAACGCGCGATGGCGTACGAACGGCCCTTCTGCCTCGCCTGCTTCCGCTTCACCGGCTCGACCGCGCACGTCGAGTCGAAGCTCGGCCCGGCGTTGCGCCTGATGGACGTCGCGACTTTCTCGGACGACACGCTGCTGGTGCTGCTGCCCGAGGTCGAGGCGGAGGACGCGGCGACCGCGGCAGGCACGCTGGCCGCCGCGCTCGACGACTCGGCCCGCGCCGGCTTCGCGCGCTTTCCCGCCGACGCCACCACTGCCGAGACGCTGCTTCTCTGTGCGCGGCAGGCGGTCGAGGCCGCGAACGCGGGGGGGCTCGAGGCAGCTCCGGCGCGGACGCTGGTGATGGGGAAGCAGCGCACGGTGTTGCTCGCCGACCCTGCGATGCTTCGCGCGTACGAGCTGCTCGAACGTCTCGCGAAGGTCGCGATGCCCGTGCTGGTGCTCGGCGAGACGGGGGCGGGAAAAGAGAACGCCGCCTACGCGGTGCACCACTTCTCGGCGCGCAACGCCGGGCCATTCGCGAGCCTCAACTGCGCCGCGCTTCCCGAAGGGCTGTTGGAAAGCGAGCTCTTCGGGCACGAGAAGGGCGCCTTCACCGGAGCGACGGCTCAAAAGCCCGGGCTTCTCGAGCAGGGCGATGGCGGCACTGTCTTTCTCGACGAGGTCGGTGAGCTCAGCCTCGCGGCCCAGGCGCGGCTCTTGCGCGTGCTCGAGACGAAGACCTTCACCCGCGTCGGTGGCGTGAAAGAGCTGACCGTGAATCTTCGCATCGTCGCCGCCACGCACCGCGACCTGTCGGCCGAGATCAAAGCGGGCCGCTTCCGCGAAGACCTCTACTTTCGCCTGCGCGCCGCGACCGTCGTGCTGCCGCCGCTGCGTGAACGCCCGCGCGAGATTGCGTTGCTGGCGCGCCACTTCCTCGAGGCTGCCCGGCACGCCCCCGTGGGAATCTCAGCCGCGGCGATGGCGCGGCTCGTCTCGCACCCGTGGCCCGGCAACGTGCGCGAGCTCAAGCACACGCTCGAGTTCGTCGCCGCCACCGTGCCCGACGCCGTGATCGAGCCGTGGCATCTGCCGAATGAGCTCACCCCCCCGACAGCTGGAAAGGCTCCCGCGACCACGGGCTTCACCCCGCTGGCGGAAGAAGTTCGCGCGCTCGAGCTGAAGCGAATCAAGGAAGCGCTCGCGGCCTGCGACGGCGTGCAGACCCGCGCCGCCGAATTGCTGGGCATGCCCCGCCGCACCTTCGTGCTTCGCCTGCGAGAGCTGAGGCTCAGCGAGCAGCAGTGAGGGCCGTCTGTCTTCTGTTCCTCCTCGCGGCGTGCACCGTTCGACCCGGCCGACCCGACAGCGCGCTGTTGACGAAGAGCACCGACGGCGAGCAACAGCTGAAGACCATCGAGTACCGCTGGGGAGACAACCCCGACTGGGGCGTCGTAGAGACGCTGCGCACCCAGCCGCCGGGAAGAGGAAACGCCCGCGTCCTTCACGCCCGCGTCACCGTGCCGCCCAACACCTGCGCTGACCCCGTCGTCTACGTGTCGGCGTGCGTCTACCTGAAGAAGGCCGTCATCGGCGGCCGCCAGGTCGACCGCGTCGACTGCTTCATCCCCGTGCGGGCCGACGAGGCGGGAAAGGTGGTCGACCTCACCTTCGAGTCGACCCAGCACATGCGTGAAGGCTCGATTCTCTTCGCCTGCCAGAACGCGCTGCGCCACCGGGTCGCCGACGCCGAAGAAGGAGCGCTGTGGGTGTCCTTCGCGTTGATCATCGCCGGCGCATTCCTCGGGCTGCTCACGCTGCGCGGCGGCACCGAGGTCGGCGCGATGGGCAGCGCGGCGCTCTTCGCCACGTCGGTCGGCATCCTCATGCTGCAGCAGACGACGACGTCGACGCTGTTGGTGCCGCTGGGCCAGGCGGTGTTCCGCGCGATGCGCGACGTGTCCGTCTTCGTCTTCCCGGGCGCCTTCGCGCTCTTCGTCGGAACCACGGTCGCGCCGCTGCGACGGCAGATGTTCCTCTGCGCGGCAGCCCAGTTTGCCGTGCTGGCCGTCTTCATCGTCCTCGACCTGCTGGGCCTTGTCTCGTTGCGGCTGGGCGCGGCGTTCTCGGTGCCGATCGGCTCCGTCGCTTTCTGTGTCGTCGTCGTCGGGCTCTTTCGCCACCGAAAGACCGACCTCGCCGCGCCCCGCCTGCTCGTCGGCCTCGTAGTGACCTTCGTCCTCCTCATTCCTGATTCCCTGTGGGGCATGGGGATTCAGGCGATCAACACCAGCATCGCGCACCTGGCGTTTCTGCCGGTGATGGGCTCGATGGCGCTGGTGGTTCAAGACCGCTTCCGCGCCACCGCCCTCGCCACCGCGCAGCGCCTCAAGCACATCGAGCTGCTCAACGAAGAGCTGCGCTTCCAGGTAGAGAGCCGTTCGCGGGAGCTCGTCTCAGTCGTCGGCAGCCGGCCGAGCCCGCGCGCCGCTGAGGAATACGCAAGCGGAGTCGTGATTGCCGACCGCTACCGCATCGAGTCACCGCTGGGCCGCGGCGGCATGGCGCACGTCTACCGGGTCACCCGCCTGTCGGACGGCCAGCAGCTCGCGCTGAAAGTCCTCGCCGGAGAAGTCACCCGCGTCGATGCGAGCCGATTCGCGCGCGAAGGAGAGGTCGCGTCGCGGCTGCGCCATAAAAACCTGGTGCCGGTGGTCGACGTCGGCATGGTGCCCGACGGACCCATCTACCTGGTGCTCGAGCTCATCGAGGGAGGCAGCCTCGAAGACCACCGCGACCGCTTCGGGCAGCTGCCGTGGGCGCGCGCGGTGCTCGCCGACATCGCGCGGGGTCTCGCCGCAGTGCACGCGGCGGGCATCGTTCACCGAGACCTGAAGCCGTCGAACGTCTTGATGGCCGGAAACACCGGGCGCCTCGCCGACTTTGGGGTCGCCCGCCCGATTCACGCCGTCGAGCCAGAGTCCGACGACGACGCGACGGCAGATCGAAGCCCGCGGCTGAAGCTCACCCAGACGGGGGCGATGGTCGGCACGCCCCGCTACATGTCCCCCGAAGTCGTGCACGGGCAGGTCGCGACGTACGCCAGCGACGCCTACGCGCTCGGCCTGCTCGCGTTCGAGCTGCTCACTGGAAAATATCCGCTGGCCGAGCCCCCCTTCGTCGCGCTCATCGCGCATCGCTCGCTCCAGCGCATCGTCCCGGACACCGACCTTCCCGCCGGCATCCGCACGCTGCTCGGTCAACTGCTCGAGGAAGAGCCTTCGCGCCGACCCACGGCGGCCGATGTGTTGAAGGCGCTCGAGACCTGACACGCGACCACCGCGCGACGGCTGGGCAGCCCCGTCTTCGCCAGCACCGCCGCCACCTGGTTCGCCACCGTCCGCGCCGAAGTGCAGCGCACCGACGCGATGCCCTGGTTCGTCAGGCCGCGCTTGACGAGCTCGAACACGACCCTTTCTGCCGCGGTCAGCGACGACAGCGCGATGCGTCTGCCGCTGCGAAGCCCACCCACCAGCCGCACTGCGTCCATCGCCACCGGCACGCCCAGCTTCATCGCTGCCGCGCGCAAGACGCGTGAGAGTTGAGACGCCGAGACGTCGAGCGCGAAGGCGACCTCTTTGAACAGCAGGCCGCTGGCGCACTGCTCGAGCGCGCGCTGCTCGAGGCCCGAGAGCGAGAGGTCTGTTCGGCCCGCGCCGACGACGTAACAATCGCCGCGGTGGAAAAGAGACCGCTGCCCCGTACAGAGCCCGTACCAGAGCGCGTCAGGGGTGGTGCTGGAGTCGAGAACTTCGCCGTCGAAAGAGAGGAGCGTGTGCATGGCCGCTTCCCCCTGTGCAGCTTCGGGGCCTGCCCTGTTCCCTCGGGAGCGCGCCTCGACCTGCGCAGAATCTGCTCAACCTGGGCAGCAGTTGCTCTATTGAGCACCGATGAAAGCTGGCCAGCGCGTGGTGGTGAAGGAGTTCGGCGAGACGCCGCTGGACGCGGTGGAAAAGTTCCTCGAGCTCGAGCCGATGTCGGCGCCCGACCCGTCGGCGCTGGGCGTGCGCGACGTGGTGATTCAAATCAAGAGCGCTTCCGTCGGCTGGGTCGACCTGCTGATGACCAGCGGCCAGTACCAGCACATGTTGAAGCCGCCGTACTGCCCCGGCCTCGAGTACGCGGGCGTGGTGGCGTGGGTGGGCGCGGAAGCGAAAGGCGTCAGCGTCGGTGACGGCGTCCTGGTCGACCCCTTTCTTGCCGGGCCTCGCTCGCTCGGCGGGTATCAGGCGTGGGGCGGGTTCGCGGCGTATGCGGTCGCTCCAGTCGAGGCGGTGAAGAAGATTCCCGGTGGGCTCGACTTCGATCAAGCGTGCAACCTGCTCGGCAGCTACGAGACGGCGTGGCATTGCCTGGTCGCGCGCGGCCGGCTGAAGGCCGGAGAGACAGTGCTGATTCACGGCGCGTCGGGCTCCACCGGGCTCGCCGCGGTGCACGTCGCGAAGCTGCTGGGCGCGAAGGTGATTGCGAGCGGAAGGTCCGAAGCAAAGCTGGCAATCGTCAAGGCGCAGGGCGCGGACCACGTCATCCAGAGCGCCGGCTCTTTCAAAGACGAAGTGAAGGCGCTGACGGGCGGTGAAGGCGTCGACGTCGTCTACGACGCGGTGGGTGGGGACATCTCGACCGAGAGCCTTCGCTGCGTGAAGTTCGGCGCGCGCTTTCTCGTCGTCGGCTGGGCGTCCACGCCTTTCGTCGCGAAGGGCAAGGGCCAGCGCGGCGCGCCGAACGCGAACCAGCTGCCGACCAACCTCATCATGATGAAGGGCCTCGACGTGCTCGGCTGCCCCACGGCGATTTCGACCGTCAACGACCCGTCGATTCGCGAGCAGCGCATGGCGCAAATCTGGAAGTGGGCCGAGGAAGGGAAGATTCGGCCGCACGTGTCACACGTCTTTCCGCTGGCTGAGTTCAAAGAGGCGATGCGGGCGAAGTGGCGCGGAGACGTGGTCGGCGGCTGCGTGCTGCACCCGGAGTGACAAGGTCAACGAGAGCATCGGCGAACCCGTATCATGGCGCGGATGCCGCAGACGATTCTGGTCGCCGATGATGATCCTCACCTTCGGGAAGTGGTCCGCTACACGCTCGCGCAGGCGGGCTTCGAAGTGGTGGAGGCGAAGGACGGCCGCGAGGCGCTCGAGAAGATTCGTGCGCGGCCGCCGGCGCTGCTGGTGCTCGACATCATGATGCCCGAGCTCGACGGGCTCGAGGTCTGCCGAGCAGTTCGCAAGGACCACCCATTTCCAATCGTCTTCCTCTCGTCGCGCGACGACGAGCTCGACCGCGTGCTGGCCCTCGAGCTCGGCGGCGACGACTTCGTGCCCAAGCCGTTCAGCCCGCGCGAGCTGCTGGCCCGGGTGAGGGCGGTGCTGCGGCGCACCACGCCCGCCGCGGCGCCGGTCGCGGCGGTGCCGTCGCTGCAGCGCGGCTCACTGAAGGTGGACCTCGAGAAGTGGCGCGCGTTCTGGAAGGAAACGGAAGTGGTGCTGACCGCGACCGAGCTCGAGCTGCTGTCCGTACTGCTCAAGAGCCCCGAGCGCGTGTTCACCCGCGAGCAGCTGATGGACAAGGCGTACGACGGCGTCGTGGTCAGTGACCGCACCATCGACAGCCACGTGCGCCGCATCCGCCAGAAGTTCGCCGAGGCGGGCGGCGCCGTCATCGAAACCGTGCATGGCGTCGGGTACCGGCTCGGTGTCGAGTAGCGGCCTGCGGCCACCGCTGTGGACGGTGTTCGCCGCGCTGTCGGCCGCGACGCTGCTGCTGACGTTGTTCGGCCTCGGCCTGGTGCGCGTCTACGACAACCAGCTCGTGCGGCAAACGGAGTCCGAGCTGATTGCGCAGGGCGTGGTGCTGACGAATGCGTTCCGCGACACCGCGGCGCGCGAAGAGGACCCGCCGCCCTGCACGAAGCCGAGCCTGAAGTGGCCGTTTCCGCGGCCGGCCGACAGCAGTCTTCACCCGATTCTTCCGACGTTGACCGCCTCGTCTGAAATTGATCCGCTTCCGGGCGACCCACCTGCGTCCAGCGGCTACCCGCATCCGGCGGTGCGGCGCACGGGAGCGGCGCTCGCTCCGCTGCTCGTCGACACCGCGCGCTCGACCCTCGCTTCACTGCGCGTCGTCGACATCGAAGGCACCGTCATCGCGACCAGCGCGACGGGCATGGGCACGAGCCTGCTGCAGTACAGCGAAGTGCAGAAGGCGCTGAAGGGAGCGCCGGCGAGCGTGCTGCGGGTGCGGCGGTCGGATCCGACCGACTCGACGCTCGCGTCGCTGTCTCGCAACACGGGCGTGCGGGTGTTCGTCGCGCTGCCGATCGTCACCGCCGACGACTGCCTGCTCGGGGCCGTGGTGCTCGCCCGCACGCCGATGACGCTGGCGAAGGCGACGTACGCCGACCGCTGGAACCTGGCGACGTCGGCGTCGGTGTTGATTGCGGTGCTGGCGATGGCGTCGCTGGTGTCGTCGACGCTGGTCGTCCGCCCGATTCGGCGGCTGGTCGCAAAGGCGAACGCGATTCGCGGCGGAGCGTCCCCCCAGTCGGTCAAAGCGCCCGCCACCGCCATCTCTGAGTTGTTCGCGCTCTCGGAGTCGCTGGACGCGATGGCGCGCGCCCTGGCGGAAAAGAACGATGCGCTGCGCGCGTTCGCCGCGAGCGTGTCGCACGAGTTCAAGACCCCGCTGGCGTCGATTCGAGGAGCGGTCGAGCTGCTCGAAGACGAGTCGATGGCGCCGGATCAACGCGCGAAGTTCATGAAGAACATCTCGAAGGATGCCGACCGGCTGACGCGCCTGGTGCAGCGGCTGCTCGAGCTGACGCGCGCCGAGTCGGGCACCCAGCGCGGCGAGTGCGATGCGGCGCAGGTCGCGAAGGAGCTTCAGGATCCGCGCGTGACGGTGGTCGCAGCGGCGACGTTGAAGGCGGCGATGCCGGCCGAGGCGCTGCGGGCGGCGCTCGGGCACCTGATTGAGAACGCGTTTCAGCATGGCGGCAAGCGGGTCGAGCTTCGGGTCGAGGGGCGCACGCTCACCGTTGCGGACGATGGGCCCGGAATTTCGGAAGCCAATCGCAGCAAGGTGTTCGACACGTTCTTCACCACGGCGCGCGAGTCGGGCGGCACGGGCATGGGGTTGTCAATCGCCCGGGCGTTGATGCGCGCGTTCGGGGGCGAGCTGACGCTGGGCGCTGGGGCGACGGGCGCGCGCTTCACGCTCACCCTGCCGTAGGTGCCGTTCATCGACACGATTTCGACGCGACTTCCGGAGGCGCGCGTCGTCCTCGACGCATCAACGTACTTGCTGCGTCGTTGGGGGCGGTTGTGTTGCTGGGCCTTGGCGCCGGGCACCAGAAGATTGACGCCACCTCGTACGCGAAGAGCGAAGTGCGGATCACCGAGCGAAGCGGCGAACAGCACCTGTTTCCCGAGACGCCTGCCGCGCCGCCCGAGCTGACCTCGGCGCAGATGCAGGCGAACTACGGCACCATCCACACGTTTCATTGGACCCGCGATACGTACTCCGAGGAGTCGCACGACGCGTCGCCGGTCGCGGGCGCCTACTGCAACCAGTTCATCTACGCGGGGAGCCTGGGCGAGGGCGTCTGCCGACAGGAGCACGTTTCCCACGACGTACGCGAACGCCGGCGGTGCACGGGCTTGCCGGCCGCGTCGACCACCACGTTTCCGTTCGCGTCCTTGAGCAGTGCGCGCAGCTCGCCCAGGCCCGAGTGGGTCTGCCAGAAGAAGACGCCGACCTTCGAGAACGCCTCCAGATCTTCGACGGTGGGCTTCGTGGAAGTGCGGACCCCGTAGCCCTGGCCGCCGAGCCAGCCGCCGATCGTCCCGCTCGCGTCCCGGGTTTCCCAGTCGCCCACCGCCTTCGCGCGCGCTTCGGCGGCCGCGGCGACGACGGCCATGCGTTCGGCCTCGGGGAGGTAGGTGCCCATGCCGTTGATGCCAGGCAGATCGGGATCGAAGCCGCCGCCCATCCCGCCCATGCCCCCGTCCGCCCCACCCGGCTCGCCGCAAGCGCAAGCGAGGAGGCAGATCGACATGGCGGTCGCGCGGGGCATCGGGGCAACATACCCGCATGATTCGCGTCGCCGCGCTGATGCTGGCCTTTGCCGCGTGCAAGACGCCCGAGGCACCGCCGGTGCCCGACGCCGGGCCCGTGATCTGTGTGGCCGGGTCGACGCGGTGCGGGGACCCCGCGCTGAAGTCGCAACCCGTCTATCGCTGCAACGAGGCGGGCACGGAGTGGGAGAAGGCGGCGGGATGCATGAATCGTTGCAAGGACGGGGCGTGCCTGGCGATGGGCGACACGCCCTACTAGCCTGCTCCCCCCACCGACGGTGTCGTCATAGCCGTCTCGGAGCTGCCCGCGAAGAGGCTCGTCGAAGTGATGCGGGGCTAAGCTAACTTTAAGGTCCCTCTACACGCCCGACAGGTCGGGCTCCACGAACACGAACTTGCACTCGGGGCGGGCCTGCCTGAGCCGGGCCTC
>JBBRAX010000073.1:0-36068 GCA_038206395.1 Myxococcales bacterium
GCCGTCTCGGAGCTGCCCGCGAAGAGGCTCGTCGAAGTGATGCGGGGCTAAGCTAACTTTAAGGTCCCTCTACACGCCCGACAGGTCGGGCTCCACGAACACGAACTTGCACTCGGGGCGGGCCTGCCTGAGCCGGGCCTCGAACGCGTTGATCATCCCGCTGATATCGGCGGCGGTGAGGTGTGGCTCGCAGCGAATCTTCACCGCCACAATCACCTCGCCCGGCCCCTGCTGCATCGTCACGCACGACCGGACGCCGATGATCCGCTTGTCCTCGACCGCCAGCTGGTTCGCGACGTTCGTAATCTCAGGGTCCGCGCTCTCACCGACGAGCAACGACTTCACCTCGATCGCCAGGAACACGGCGACGCCGACCAGCACGACTCCGACCAGAATCGAACCAACCGCATCGGCCCGAGGCTCCTGCGCGAAGTGCGAAATCAAAATCGCTCCGAGCGCCAGCGCGAGCCCCAGCACCGCCGCGGCGTTCTCGCCGAACACCACCACCAGGTCCGAATCTTTCGTGTCGCGAAGGAACGCGAAGAACGCCTTCGGGCCGCGCCGCTTGTTGAGCTCCTTCACGTTGCCGTACGTCGCCCACCCTTCGAGCAACAACGAGAACCCGAGAATCACGACCGCGAGCAGCACGTTGTCGACGGCCTCGGGGTGCTGCAGCTTGTGCACGCCCTCGTAGATCGAAAACATCCCGCCGCCGGTGAACAGCAGCAGCGCGACCATGAACGACCAGAAGTAGACGTTGCGGCCGTAGCCCAGCGGGTGCGCGGCGTCGGCCGGCTTCTTCCCCTCCTTCACTCCGCGCAACAGCAGCAGCTGGTTGCCGCAGTCGGCCGACGAATGAATCGCTTCCGCCAGCATCGCCCCCGAGCCCGTGAAGAACGCCGCCACGCCTTTCGCCGAAGCGATCAACGAGTTGACGATCAAGCTCTGGATGATGTGCCCACTGCCCCCGTCCTTCGCGCTCATGGGCGCGAGGCTCTAGCGCGATTTCAGCGGAAATAGCTCTTCGAGATGTCCACCGAGTAGCGCAGCTCCACCGATGGAGACGACGCCACGACGAGGAACTGCCGGAACCCCAGCCCCCGCCCCGGAAGCCCTGCCGGCTCGCCGATTTCTCCTTCTTCCAGGCTGCCGCCGACGCGCCGGTACTCGAACACCGCCGGCAAATACGTCACCAACGACACCGCATCGGTCTGCCAGCTCGACTGCGGCAGAGCGACCCGCAGCGCGCCCGCCAAATGAAACACGCCGATGTCCTGCGCCAGCCGCAGCTCGACCTTTCCTTCCGTCTCTCCCAGCCGCACCGGAGCCACCTCCAGCTTCACCACCCCATCCTTCGCCGCCACCGTCTGCACCTGCCCATTCACCCGCACCGACTCCAGCTGCTGCCCTTTTGGAATCGTCACTTCGAACGGCTGCGGACGATCGAGCTGCAGGCGATACGACAAGCGCGACGTCACCTTCCCTTCCAGCGTCGTCACCCAGGTCGCCGCGACCTGCGTCACGCGCGGCTCCAGCGGCGGAGGCGGCTCCCGCTTCTCGTTCTTCACCACCTGCGCCCGCGCCTTCCACCGCACCGCGTACTGGCCCTTCACCGCGAACAGTTCGTCCGAACCTTCCAGCTCGAAGATGCCCGGGTCCGCCTCCAACGTGAGCGGCACCACCCCTGTCCCCGCGGCGAACACCGCTGAACGCACCAGCCCCTCGACCCGCGCCCGCACCAACAGTCGCACCTGCACCGTGTACGCGCCCGCCTTCGCGCTGAAGAAAGCCAGCTGGCCGTCACGCGCAGCCACCGTCGCGCCTTCCCCCACGTCCACCTGCTGCACCACGGTGTCAGCGCCCAGCGGCAGCAGCGGCAGCTGCACCCACGTCTGGTCCGCCAGCACCTGGACCTCGAACCGCGCCTCGACGCCCAGCCCGTCTTGCTGCGGTCTTCCCTTCAGCGCCTGGTGCACCAGCACCGCATCGACGGGCGGCCGCGACACCTTCACCACGGCCGGCTGCAGCAGCGGCATCGCCTCCGACAGCGGCATCGTCACCATCGCGCTCGAAGACCCCGAGGTGGTCGACAGCAAAACCAGCACCAGCGAAGCGTTCATGACGGGACTCCCGCGAGCAGCGCGCGAACATTGGGTTTGAGCGACAGGTGCAGCGCGACGATGAGGGCCGCGAGGAGCTCGAGCGTGTAGATGAGCCCCGTGTAACCGGGCACGACGACCGCGAGCGTCGGCACGCCCATGCTCCACAGCCAGCCCATCGTCAGCAGCGCGGTGCGCGCCTCGGGGAAGAGCTTCTTCAAATACACCACCGCCGCCGCGCCGATCGCGACGAGACACAGGGGCCACGCGACGTAGAAGTGGAGAAAGGCCGACAAGTACGCGACGAGCACGAAGAAGAACGCGTACGTCACCGACAACAGCCCCGTCTCGTAGAACAGCAGCTTCCGCCGCGAGCCCAGCGCGAGCACCGACCACAGCCCGAAGAACGAGAGAAACGGCGCCCACGCGCGACGGGCCATGGTGGCGATGATGGCGTCGTACGACTTCTCGCTGGGCAGAATCAGCCCCAGCGTCACGCCAGACTCGAGGGCCGAATACCGCCAGTCGAAGGCGAGCCCTTCGGCGGTGCGGGTGATGCTCTGCGCCGAAAGCGAGCCTTCGGGGAAGTCGAAGTTGTCGCCGCCCGTCACCGAAAGGTGCACCGCGATGTCCTTCGCCGGAAGCGCCGGGTCGAGCCGGTACTGAAAGCTGCCGAGCCCGCGCGCCTTGTAGCCCAGCGTGAACGCGACCCTCGAGCCGCCCGCGACGCGCCCCGTCCACAACAGGCAGGTGCCGCCTTCCTTCAGCTCGGCCTGCGTCTTCTCGCCGTTGACCGTCAGCTCGACGTCCGACAGCAGCACCTGCGACTTGTTGAACTCGATCGGAAAGATGAACGCGACGTCTTCGTCGTGCCCCGACGTGTTCGCGTACGCGTAGTCGCCGCGAAAGCTGAAGTCGAAGCCCGAGAAGTACTTGAGCCCGCGCTTGCGGTAGTTCATCGCGGCATCGACGCGCACGTGCTGCGAATCGAAGGGCATCGCCTTCAGCTCGGTGAAGACACTGCCGCTCTCGACCGCGCGAAGGCTCGGCGCCGGCTGACGCACCGGCTCGCCCCAGCGGTCTTCCACCCCCTGCGCGAGCTCGGTGTTGGCGAAGTCTGCCCGCCCTTCGACCTGGCTGCTGACAACCGCGCCAGCGACGACCACCGGCATGAGGGCGAGCAGCAAGTGACTGCTGAAAATGAACTGGAAGACCTTTCGAATCATGGTCCCGATTCAACCCGCGGGGTGTGCGCGGGCGATGTTCGGGACGAGGAGAGTCGAAGGCCTTTTGGTGCAGATGTTGTGCAGCGCTACGACTTCGGAACGAACGCCTTCTCTTTCCAGAGCCGCACCATCAGCACCGCGGGAACCAGGATGTACCAGATGTTGAAGGCGTACATCTTGAACAGGTTCTCGGCCTTGAAGTCGAAGTTGGTGCCCGGGCACACGCGGTTGAAGAAGTCGGCGTCGCCGAACTGAGCCGCCCAGAGGAAAATCATGCTGCCTTCGAACATCGCGCCCGACCAGATGAGCGCCGGGGTGCGGATCCACGAGTGGCCTTTGTAGAACGCGTACGCCATCACGAAGTGCAGCGGAGCGAACACGTACGACGCGAAGAAGCACGCCACCCGCACGAACACCGGCGCATGAAGAACGAGCGGGTCAGTGTGCAGCGCGTAGTACTTGTAGATGAGCCGGCTCATGAACCACCACGAGTCCGGGCTCGGCGGCCCGATGGCCGGGGTCGAGTCGCCAAACGTCGACGTCAGCCCGAAGTAGAAGAGGAACGCGACGAAGAACCAGTCACCTTTGCGCTGCGAGATGGGAACCAGCGCACTGGGCCCGGCGGGAAGCTCGACCTTGGTCATGGGGCCGCGCGTGTAGCCCGAAGTGTGCCGAGAGTCGAACCGGTCGGAACTGTTGGTTTCCTTGCTTCGCATGACAAACCGCGAAACCTTGCCGCCCTCGAGGGGTTCGTTGATCCAGATGCTTGTCGAAGAAGACGAAGATGCGCGGTTGATGCAGCGGGTCTCCGACGGAGACAAGGCTGCCTTCGCGACGCTTTTTGATCGCCACCAGGCCTCCATCGTCCGCTTTGCGTGGCGGTTCGTCGGCAGCCAGGGACGCGCGGAAGAGCTGGCGCAGGAAATCTTCCTGAAGCTCTACCGCAGCGCGAAGTCGTACCGGCCGAGCGCGAAGTTCAAGACCTTCCTCTTTCGCGTCGCCACCAACCACTGCCTCAACGAGGTCCGCCGCGGGGACTACAAAGTGATGGAGCCCCAGAAAGACGACGCGCGCGACTCGAGCGAAGCGGTTGGCCAGCGCCCCGACGACGCGCTCGAAGGGAAGCAGCTCGAAGCCGCCGTCGGCGAGGCGCTGCGGGGCATGAGCGAACGCGAGCGCGTCGCCTTCAGCATGTGCCGCTTCGAGGGCATGCCGTACCGCGACATCGCCAGCGCGCTCGATGCGTCAGAGGCCGCCGTGAAGAGCCTCATTCACCGCGCGACGTTGCAAGTCATGAAGCAGGTAGACCTTCTCAAAGCAGGGCTGTCAGCCACTGGGAGCGAAGCATGATCGACCATCCAATCGAAGACGACCTCACCGCCTACGTCGACGGCGAGCTGTCCGAGCTCGACATGCAGCGCGTGAAGGCGGCGCTCGCGGCCGACCCGAAGCTCGCCGCGCTCGAGCAGGCGCTGCGCCGAACTGTCGCTTCCGTCGAGGCGCTTCCTTCTCCGCAACCGTCACAGGCCCTTCGCCGCGCCGTGATGAACGGGCTCGACGCGCCGATGACGATGGGCGAACGGCTACAGAAGTGGATGCGGCCGTCGCGCTTGATGCCCGCGCTGGGCATGGCGGCCGCTGCGGCGCTGGTCGGGTTGATCGCCAACCAGGGCGCGCAGGTCGGCCCTCTGCACGAGGCCGAAGAAGAGCAGCTGTACGTCGCGCAGAACTTCGACGTGCTCGAAGACCTCGACCTCGCGGGCCTCGAGAGCGCCGAAGACCTCGAAGTCATCGCCGCCATGAACTCGCTCGAGGGCACGCCATGATTCGCCTCGCCCTCGTCGCCCTGCTCGTCGCCAGCACGGCCCACGCGCAGACCGCCGAAGAGCGCTTCAACGCCCTGCCCGAAGCAAAGAAGGAAGAGCTGCGCGAGCGCATGCGCAAGTTCAAGAGCCTGCCGCCCGAAGAGCAGGCGCGCATCAAGACCAACCTCGACCGTTTCCGCAGCCTGCCGCCCGACGAGAAGCAGCGTGTTCGAGAGAACGCCCGCCAGTTCAAGGCGCTGTCAGACCCTGAGCGCGCCGAGCTTCGTGAACGCATGCGCGAGCTGAAGAAGCTCGACCCGGAGGAACGCAAAGAGATGCGTCAGCGCCTGCGCGGCTACCTCAAATCCCACCCCGAGCAGCGCGAGCAGCTGCGCGAGAACATGCGGCGGTGGCGCCAGATGACGCGCGAACAGCGCCAGGAGCTGCGCCAGAAGCTTCGTGAGAGGCAGCGCCGGTGAGCCTGCTGCTCTGGTTCGCCCTTCTTTCAGCGACCGACGCCGGGTTCACCGCCGATGGGGGGGTCTACCGGGACGACTCCGAGGTGGTGAAGAACCTCGAGCTGCTCGAGCTGATGGACGAGACGTCGGACTTCGAGTTGTTGGAAGAGCTTTCCGCCGAGCGCTGATAGATACGCGAGCGATGCCGCTCATCGTCCGCCGGGTGAAGATTTCCGACATTCCGACCCTCGAGCAGTTCGAGGCCGACAACGTCAGGCGCTTTCCCGGCCGCGCCGGGTGGATGGAGGCGTACCGGCGCGTCGTCGAGAAGTCCCTGTCAGAAGAGCCCGAAGGCATTCTCGTCGCCGAGTACGACGGCCGTGCCATCGGTTGCGCTGTGGTCCGCGCCCGCGAGCACCACCCCATCACCGGCGTGAAGTACGGCCAGCTGATGACGCTGACCGTTGCTCAGGGCTGGAAGGGCCAGGGCGTCGACACGCGCTTGCTTCGAGAGACCGAGGCGTACCTGCGCAGCCGCGGCTGTGAGTCGATCGCCTGCAGCCTGCCCGCCGACGCCGGCGAAGACGCCGACCTGTTCAAGACGTCTGGCTACCGCGTCCTCGGCTGGGAGCTCGAACGGACGCTGAAGTAGCTGTCAGTCTGAGTGCGGCCGCCTTCCCGGGTCGTACGAGACGAGCTTCAGCACGAAGTCGTCGTTGCTCTTCACCGCCACCTTGCCGACGTTGGGCGCCCAGTAGTGCGTCAGCACCGGGCCGCTGGGTGACGTCTCGAGCACCGCGAGGCACTTCTCGAAAGTTCCCGCGGGCACCTCGACCGTCGCGTCCGTCGCCACCACCTCGTACTGCGAGGCGTCCTTGCCGTTGCGCTCGATGCTCGACGGCCCAGCCCACTGCGAGCCCAGGTGCATCGCCGCCGGCAGCAACACCGTCTCGCTGATGCCGGCCTGGCGCTCGAGCCACGCGCCTTCCTTCACGCGCCAGCTCGCGGCCGTGCTGCGCTTGCCCCAGCTGACCTGCACGCGCGCCTGCCAGTTCTCGACGCCAGTGACGCGGACGCTGACCTTGTCTTTGCCCGAGAGGTAGCTCCACGCGCTGCCGCTGCGCACTGCGTAGTATTCGGCCGCGGCGCGCGACCCTTCGGACATCGGAGAACCCGCCAGCAACAGCAGAGAAACAAGAATGAGCATCAGGGAAGGCGCAGCCGCACACCGGCGGTCAGCGCGAAACGATCGTTGTTGATGAAGAGGGGGTTGTCGAAGAAGTGCCGGCCGCCGATGCCGATGAAGGCGCCGATGAACTTGAAGGCGTGCCACTCGACGCCACCGCTGGCGCCGATGCCGAAGGCGACGTTGTTGTCGATGATGATGGGAACGTCGACCTCGACGAATGCCGACAGCTGCGGAATCACCGGCACCACCAGCGCCACCCGAGGGCTGATTCCAAAGTTCGGCACCAGCCGCAGGTGCACGCCCGCGCGAAAATATTTCAGCTCGATGCCGCCACCGATTTCCATCGCGCCATACACGCCGCGACCCTCTTCGAGCAGCCCACGCACCTCGGCGTACGGATGAACCCCCGACCCCTTCTCTTCAGGCTCTACCGGCGCAGCGACCGTCATCCCTGCCCCCTGCACCAGCACCAGGTACGTCTCGCGGCGCGCGCGGGTGAGCACCGTGCTCTCGACGGGCTCACCCGTCGGAAACTTCGCGACGACCTTGTGGCGGCCGATGACGGTCGAGACATCGACGGGGGTCGCTCCGGCGTCTTTGCCGTCCACGGTGACCAGCGCACCCGGCGGCGTCGATCGCACCACCACAGTTCCCTTCGTGCGCGCTCGCAAGCCGTCGAGGACCTTCACCACCGATGGGTCAACCCGCGCAGGGTCCAGCGACGCTTCCGGGTTCGCCTCGAGCGCGAGCGCGAAAGCCTCTTCCGCCCGGCCGAAGTCCTGCTGGGCGGCGAACACCTGGGCGCGCAGCAACTGCACCTTCTCGAGCTCCGCGCCTTCTGCCGCGGCCGCATCGAGCGCCTTCATCGCGACCGCGTAGTCGCCTTCGCCAAAGGCCTTCTGGCCCTGCTCGAGCTTCGAGAGCCGGGAAGGCGCAGCAGCAGCAACGAGAATGAGGCACAGCGGGCCGACGAGGGCGAACGTCATTGCGTGAGGTCGATTCGAACCACCGCCGCCTTGCCTGAAGCAACCCTTATTTCGCGCGTCTGGCCCTTGAAGCCCGGCCTTTCGACCTTCACTACGTAGCGCCCGGCGGGCAGGTCGAGCAGCAGCGGCGTGCGGCCCTTCGAGATGCCGTCGATCAACACCTGGGCCCAGTACGGCTCGCCTTTGAGCATCGTAATGACGCTCAGCTTTCCCTTCCTGGTGGCTCGGACGACGGCCACCTTCTGGGGCTCGCCTGCGTCCTCTTCCACCGCCACGACGATGGGCGCCGCCTCGCCCGCGTCCACGACTTCCTCCTCGGGCTGGCCTGCGTCCTCGACCACAGCACCCACCACCGGCTCAACACGAGGAGGCGCAGGGACAACGACCGGCGCCGTCTCCCACGGCCGCACGATTCCGAGCACCACGCCTGCGAGCACCAGCGCCCCCAGCCCCAGGTACGGCCCGCGGCTCGGCTTCACCGCTTTCGCCAGCTCACCCGTCTTTGGAATGCTGGCAACAATCGGGGGCGCCGGTGGCACGAAAGGGATGGCCGGCATCGCCGTCGCATCGCGCTGCGCCTGCTCGAGCGCTGCCAGCAGCAGCGCGCCCGACGAGAACCTATCGTCCGCCCGCTTCGCCAGCGCCTTCTTCATCACCTCGGCAATCGGCTTCGCGATCCACGGAGCGCGATCCAGCAAGTCCGGCGGCGGCGAGTGCGCCTGCATCTGGATCAACCGCAGCTCAGAGTCCGCCTCGAAGGGCAGCGTCCCCGTCAGACACTCGAAGATGACGACCGCGAGCGCATAGAGGTCGACGCGGTGGTCGACGTCTTTGCTGCCCAGCGCCTGCTCGGGCGCCATGTAGTGCGGCGTGCCCATCACCACGCCGGTGCGGGTCAGCGACTCGTGCCCGCGCAGCGACCGCAGAATGCCGAAGTCGAGAATCGTCGCGTGCCCGTCGTTGCCGACGAAGATGTTCCCCGCCTTCACGTCGCGGTGGATGAAGCCGAGCCCGTGGATGTAGTCGAGCCCGGCCGCCAGCTGCTTCAAGAGCTTCAGCGTCTCGTCGGCCTTCAAGCCGCCCTTCTGGCGCAGCACCCCGGCCAGCGTGTCGCCGTCGAGCTTCTTCATCACGATGAAGGGGCGCTCTTCGGTGCGGCCGACGTCGTAGATGGGCACGATGTTCGGGTGGTCGAGCTTGGCGGTGAGCCGGGCCTCGCGCTCGAACCGTTCGACGACTTCGGCGTCACCCACCAGGTTCTTCGCCAACAGCTTCACCGCCACCTTGCGGTCGAGCTCGAGGTCGGTGGCCAGGTAGACAGAGCCCATGCCGCCTTCGCCAATCTTCTGCTCGAGGCGGTACCGGCCCGACAGCAGGTCGCCGATGCGCACACCTGCCACGGTCTTTTCATTGCCGTCGTCGAGCACCTTCGGCTCGCGCACCCGGCTGCTGATCGACGTCTCGCGCGACCCGCTCGGGCGTGGCGCAGAGGGCGCAGGTCCACCCACCGGAGGAACGGAAGGGGTCGCAGACGCGGGAGGCTGGCTGGTGGGCCCCGACCCGGGCGGGTGGCCCGGTGGAATACCCGTGGGGGTGTTGCTCAAGACCCTCGAACTTTATCAGGCGACTGGGTTTAACTTCAGTTTCCGGTGAGTTCGGCTTCTACAGAATCGGCGCGGACCGTCGAGGTCCCGTCGCGAAGGTTTGGCAAGTACCTCATCCGCTCGCGGCTGGGAGCTGGCGGCATGGCCGAAGTCTTCCTCGCCGAGGCCATCGACGAGAAGGGCGACCACTTGAACGTTGCCTTGAAGCTGATGCGCAAGGGCATGAGCGAGGCCAACTTCCACGACGAAGCCGACCTGATGGGGCTCTTGCAGCACCCGAACCTCGTCCACAAGCTCGAGGTCGGCGAAGCCTTTGGCCGCCCGTACATCGCGATGGAGTTCCTCATCGGCGGCGACCTTCGCTCGGTGATGGATTCCCACCGCCACCAGATGAAGGGCTTCCCCACCGCGATGGGCGTGCACGTCACGCTCGAGGTGCTGCGCGCGCTGGCCTACTTCCACCAGGCGAAGACGCGTTCAGGCGCAGCCCTCAACCTCGTCCACTCGGACGTGAACCCCGCCAACGTCTTCTTCTCGGGCACGGGCGAGGTGAAGCTCGGCGACTTCGGGGTCGCGACCTCGAGCCGCGCGGACATCGGCCCCGGTGAAGGCGTCGCCGCCGGCAAGCTCTCGTACCTGTCTCCCGAGCAGACCCGCGGCGAGAAGCTGACCGCCGCGTCCGACCTCTGGTCGGTGGGCGTGATGCTCCACGAGCTGACCGTCGGCTATCACCCGTTCTTGAAAGAAGGGCAGGCCGAGGCGCAGGTGATGAACGCGATTCGCGCGGGGAAGGTGGTGATTCCCGACTACGTCGACAAGCCGCTCGCGCTCGTGATGCAGCGCGCGATGGCGCCCGACTTGAAGCTTCGCTACCGCACTGCTGGTGAGTTCGCCGGGCCGCTGTTCACCTACGCCCTCGACCACAACCTGAACCAGCCGCCCCGCGCCGTGCAGGACTGGCTCGAGAGCGTCCTCGGGCTGCTGGTTTGAGCCTGTACGGCGATTTGCCGTCCACTTCGCCGTATGTCGACTGCAGCCAAAACCTCAAAGCGGGAACGAAAGACTCTACAGCTGCCGCTGGCTGCGGAGCATCGCGAGGGCGTCGTCGGCGACCTCTGAGAAGAGGGTCCGTTCGGCCTTGAGCAGCAGCCCGTCGATGCCCGCGCGCGTCGCAGCGCTGATCGCCACCCCGCCGCGATCTGCCACCAGGCCCTGCGCTTCTTCCTCGGGGATCCGGTCGACCTTGTTCCAGACGAGCAGCCGTGGCCGTTCGGAAAGGCCGAGCTGGGCGAGAATCTTCTCCACCGATTCGATCTGCTGATCGCGCGCGACGTCGGACGCGTCGATGACGTGCAGCAGCAGCGACGCTTCCTCGAGCTCCTCGAGCGTGGCGCGGAAGGCAGTGACCAGGTCCTTCGGCAGGTCGCGAATGAAGCCCACGGTGTCGGTGATGATGACCTCGTGCTCGCGCGGAAAGCGCAGCCGCCGGCTGGTCGGGTCGAGCGTGGCGAACAGCTTGTCCTCTACGAGCACCGTCGACTGCGTGAGCGCGTTGAGCAGGGTCGACTTCCCGGCGTTCGTGTACCCGACGATCGACATCACCGGCAGCGCGTTCCGTTCGCGCGACCGCCGCCGCGTCTGGCGATTCACCGACAGCTGATCGATGCGCTTCTCAAGCTGGCCAATCCGCTCCCGCACCCGGCGGCGGTCGATCTCGAGCTTCGTCTCGCCGGGGCCGCGGCCGCCGATGCCTCCTGCGAGGCGCGACAGCGAATCGTCCGACTGCACCAGCCGCGGCATCAGGTACTTCAGCTGCGCGAGCTCGACCTGCAGCTTGCCGTCGGCGCTCTGGGCGCGCTGGGCAAAGATGTCGAGGATCAGCTGGGTACGGTCGAGCACCTTCAGGCTCGTCGCCTCGTTGATGCCGCGCGCCTGCGACGGGTTCAATTCCTTGTCGAAGATGAGCAGGTCTGCGCCCATCTGCATCGACTTCAGGTTCAGCTCGTCGAGCTTGCCGCGGCCAATCAGGTACTTCGGGTCGACCTGCTTGCGCATCTGCAGCACTTCATCCACCACGTCGACGCCCGCCGTGCGCGCGAGCTCCTTCAGCTCGACCAGCGACGCCTCGGTGTTGGCGCGCTTCCCGTCGAGACACACGCCCACCAGCACCGCGCGCTCACGGTCGCCAATCTTCTTCGCGCGCGTCGTCAGCGCCAGCTCGTCTTCGAGCGCGCCCATCGTCGCTGAAAAATCCGGCTGCCCGTCGTGCACGCTGGGCAGCGTCTCGGTGCGCCACAGCGCGGCGTCGGCGTTCTGCGGCAGCAGGTGCGCGTAGTGCAGCACGCCCGGCAGCCCGTCTTCCTTCACGCCTACCGCGGCGACCATGTCGAGCCGCAGCAGCGCGAGGTCGGTCAGGTCGTCCTTCGTCAGCGGCTCGGACTTGAGGTGGGTGTGCACCAGCCGCAGACCGCGCAGACGCACCTGCCCCGCGCGGGTGCGGCCGATGTCCGGCAGGTCGAGCTTGTGCGCGTTGCCCACCACCACGTGCTGAACCTCGCCCTTGCGCGACAGCAACACGCCCACCTGCCGGTTCGTCTGCGCCGAGAACTCGCACAGGTGCCGCGCCAGCTCGGGGCTCACAATCTCGTGCTCCGAGACCCGCCGCCGCCAGGTGTTCTTCAGGTGCTTCAGCTCGCTGGCCTTCAAGCCCAGCGTGTTTCCGAAAGGTTCGTTCACGTGGCGCGCACCATAACCATTCGGCCCGCGTTGCAATGGTATGCAGCGCCCCAGAGTGACTCTCTCGAAGGCAAAGCGCGTGGTGGTGAAGGTCGGCACGAACGCGCTGACGCAGACGACGGGCAAGCTTCACCGGCCGCACATGCAGCGCCTGGCCACCGAGCTGCTGGCCGTCGCGAAGACGCGGGAGCTCATCGTCGTCTCTTCCGGAGCGATCGCTTTCGGCGTCGAACGCCTCGGCCTCGCCTCCCGCCCGCGCGACATCGTCGGCAAGCAGGCCTGCGCGGCGGTGGGCCAGAGCCGGCTGATGCGGGCGTGGGAAGAGGCGCTCGAGCCGAAGGTCGTCGCGCAGGTGCTGCTCACCCATTCCGACGTGCAAGATCGCCGGCGCTACTTGAACGCCCGCCACGCGCTGACCCGGCTTCTCGCCGACGGCGTCATTCCCATCATCAACGAGAACGACACCGTCGCGGTCGACGAGCTCAAGTTCGGGGACAACGACACGCTGGGCGGCCTCGTCGCGGGGCTGGTCGAGGCTGACGCGCTCATCATCCTCTCTGACGTCGACGGCCTCTACGACGCCGACCCGCGCGGGGACCCGAAGGCCAGGCGCTTCAGCTCGGTCGCGAAGGTGACGCCCGCCATCCTCGCGCTCGCCGGCGACTCGGGCAGCGCGGTGGGCACCGGAGGAATGGCGACCAAGGTCCGCGCCGCCGCCAAAGCGAACGAGCTCGGCATTCGCTGTGTCATCGCTGCGGGCCACCAGCCGGGGACGTTGACGCGCGTGCTCGCAGGGGAAGACGTCGGCACGGTGTTCGAGCCCTCGGCCGATCGCCGCACCGCCCGCAACGCGTGGATCGCGCACGCGCTGAAACCAAAGGGCCGCCTCGGGGTTGATGCAGGGGCAAAGGGCGCGCTCGTCGACAAGAAGAAGTCGCTGCTGCCGTCGGGAATTCGTTCGGTCGACGGGAACTTCGCAGCGGGCGACGCCGTGGATTTGTGTGACGAGGCCGGCCGGGTCTTCGCGCGAGGGCTGGCTGCCTACGGCGCTGATGAACTGCGAAAGCTGGCCGGGAAGAAGAGCGCGCAGATCGAAGCGACGCTTGGGTGGAAGGGCCTCGACGAAGCAGTTCATCGTGACGATTTGGCGGTGCTCGAGTGAAGACCAGGGCCCTCTTGGCGATTGCTCTCGTCGGCTGCAGTGCCGCTGCCGCGCCCGACCTCAAGGCCGTGATGCAGAAGCTCGGCGAGGACGCGAAGGCCCGCGAAGCTGCTCCCTGCACGTACCGAGAAGTCACCACCGTCGAAGAGCTCGGGAAGAACGACGAAGTCGTCGGCGCTGAAGTGCGCACCTTCGACGTCGAAGTGAAGGGCCAGGAAGTCCTTCGCCGCGAGGTGGTGTCCGTAACGAAGTCAGGCGCCGAGCTCGCCGACCTGCTGCAGCAGCAGAGAGACACGAAGGGGAAGAAGCCGGCCCGCGGCCCGCTGCACCCCGAGTCGCAGCCCGACTACGCCTTCGCGCTCAAGCCCGGCCCCGGCGATTCGTCGACCGTCACCATCGAGCCGCTGAAGCCCAACGCCGAACGCATGCGCGGAGAAGCCGTCGTGAACTCCAGGCTCGAGCTGACCGAGCTGCGGCTGACGCCTTCCAAAGTTCCGCTGCTCCTCAAGTCACTGGCGATGCGCTTCGAGTTCGTCGACACCGCGTGCGGGCGGCAACCGAGCCTGGTCGAGATTCAGGGCCAGGGCGTCGCCGTCTTCATCGACACCCGGTTCCGCACGAAGAGCATTCTCGGCGGGCACGCCCACGTCGCGGCGACGAAGAAGAAGTGAGCCCGATCGCGTTCACGCTGTGGGGCGTGGGCGTCACCTGGCTCGAGGTCGCGGGGGACGTCACCGGGCTGCTCTGCGTCTGGCTGGTGACGAAAGAGAAGGTCTGGAACTGGCCCGTCGGGCTCGTCAACACGGTGCTCTTCTCGCTGCTCTTCTTGCAGTCGAAGCTCTACGCCGACGCCACGCTGCAGGTCTTCTTCTTCGGCATGGGCATCTGGGGCTGGTGGTCGTGGGTGAAGAACAAGGGCCCGAACGAAGGGCCGCCCGTGACCCGCATGTCGAAGCGCGAGTGGCTCGTGCTCGGCGGCGCCGCCGTCGCCACCACTGCCGTGCTCACGCTGCTGATGCGCAACCTCACCGACTCGCCCGCGCCGCTCGCCGACACCAGCATTCTCGTGCAGAGCCTCTGCGCGACCTGGGCCCAGGTGAAGAAGCGCCTCGAGTCGTGGTGGATCTGGCTGGGCGTCGACATGATCAGCGTGCCGCTGTACGTGAGCCGAGAGCTCTACCCGACCGCGCTGCTCTACGTCCTCTTCGGCTGTCTCTGCGTCGTCGGCCTGCAGCGTTGGAAGACGTCGATGCGGAACTCGCGCGCGTGAAGCACGGCCTCGTCCTCGGGAAGTTCTACCCGCCGCACGCCGGCCACCACCTGCTCGTGCGCACCGCCGCCGCCGTCTGCGAGCGCGTCACCGTGCTGGTGCTCGCGTCCAGCGTCGAGAGCATCCCCCTCGCCGAGCGCGTCGCCTGGATGCGCGAGCTTCACCCCGAACCCAACGTCCGCATCGTCGGCGGCCTCGACGATTTTCCCGTCGACTATCAATCCGACGAAGCGTGGAACAACCACGTCGGCCTCTTTCAGCAGCTGCTCGATGCGCCCGTCGACGCCGTCTTCACGTCCGAGCCCTACGGCGAAGAGCTCGGCCGGCGCCTGAAAGCGAAGGCCGTGTGCGTGGACGTCGATCGCACGCTCGCGCCCTTCTCTGGCACTGCGATTCGCGCCGACCCGGTGGCGACGTGGGAAGGCCTCGCTGAGCCCGTGCGCGGCTACCTCGCCCGCCGCGTCGTCCTCGTCGGCGCCGAGTCCACCGGAAAAACCACCCTCGCCATCGCGCTCTGCGATGCCCTTCGCCGCCGCGGCGGCTCGCACGGCCTCACCCGCTGGGTCCCCGAGGTCGGCCGCGAAGTCACCGCCGACAAGCTCGCCGTCGCCCGCGCCCGCGCCGCGCTCGAAGGCCGGCCCGCCCCACGCGTCGACGAGGTCACCTGGCGCACTGAAGACTTCGCCGACATCGCGCGCGCGCAAGCGCAACGCGAAGACGCCCTCGCCCGCCTCGGCGGCCCCGTGCTCGTCTGCGACACCGACGCCTTCACCACCGGCCTCTGGCACGAGCGCTACCTGAAGGCCCCACGCGACTTCGGCCGCGCGCACCCGCTGTACCTGCTGCTCCACCCCGACGACGTGCCCTTCGTGCAAGACGGGTTGCGTGACGGTGAAGCGCTTCGTCACTGGATGACCGACCGTTTCCTCGCCCGCCTCACCGAGACCGGCCGCCGCTTCGCCGTCATTCGCGGCACGCGCAGCGAACGCCTCGCCCTCTGCCTCGCCCAGGTGGATCAGCTGGTCAGCGAAGGCTTCAAGCTCGCCGACCCGCTGGGCTGAGCTGCCGCCACCACCTGCGTCCACAGCCGCGTCGCCGCCACGCGCTTTGGAATTCCGAACGCCTTCAGCGTCGCGCGGTGATCCCACAGCACGGTGACTGCTGCCGCAATGCCCAGCGGCCACCACAGGGCTCGCAGCGCCGCGCCCACCCAGGTGCCCCGCTGCGACGCGAAGAAGTCGCGGTGGAAGGCCAGGTGCGCTTCTTCGTCCCGGCAGATCTGCCGCAGCGCCGCCGCCATCTTCCCGTTGGGAAGCGCCGCCGACAGCAGCCCGTAGAAGCCGATGCCAATCACCTCGGCCGCCAGCAGCACCAGCAGCTTGAAGCGAATGCCGAAGAGCCGGCGGCCGTGGACGAAGAGCCGCTCGCTCCACTGCCGCGAGAGCACGCGCCCGCCCAGCGCCGCCACCATCTGGCCGAGGATCCGCGCGTGCCTTCCTTCTTCCGCGATGAACTTCTTCAACGACACCCGGTAGTCCGCGTCGATGCCGCCGAAGGTGGCGTTGTCGATCTCGTTCGCGACCCGCCCTTCGCCCGATTCGCCCAGCTGAAACTTCTTCAGCGAGTCGAGCAGCGCCACCTGCTGATGACTTTCCAGCGCCGGCACGTCGACCTCGGGCACCGGGCGCACCGCGTTCGCTTCGAAGTGTTCTCTCCAGCTCGACCAGTTCATGGCAGCTCCTCGTTGAAGAGAAGAACGCACGAGTTGACGAAGCCTTCGGCCGAAGGCAGCCAGCGGTCGGGGCTGCAGGACGAACGGTCACCGCAGAAATCAAGCGGCCGGCCCGAAGACGAACCAAATCGACGGCGTCAAGCTGGGTCGGCCCTTGTTTCATCGCGCTCCAAAGACTCTCATTTGCTTCGTCCGAGTCGCTGCACGAAGACACGGGGGCCGAAACGGTGCGTTCGACAATTGAGCAGCAAGCGTCTCTAGAAGAAGCGGGCGGCACGTTGCTCACCTTCGCGCTCGACCCCCACAACTGGGTCTCGAGGGGAGGTCACCGCGCGCTTCCCGCGCACCTCCGGGTCGTCAACGGGGTGCAGATCTGTGCCGCCGTCGACGTGAACGCCGAGCTCCAGGGCTTCGTGCGGGTCTCGTTTCGAGGCAGCGACTTGTCGCCGATGAAGGCGGCAGACCTGCTCGAGCTCTTCGTCAAACACCACTTCCCGTTCACGGCGAACAGCGAGTGGGAGGTCGAGATCGACAACCGTCGGTGGATCCATTTCTCGCGGCGCTACACGTCGCGCGCGCTCCACGCATAGATTCCGCGGCGCCCATGCGCACCTACTGGTTGTTATTGGCCCTGAGCCTGGCCGGCTGTGTCACCGCCGCCGAGAACACCTTCGCCGACGATGGAAAAGAACGGCCTGCCCCCAAGCCCCAGGGCCAGCTCGAAGGCCGCGTCTTCGAGTTTCGTGATCCCGAGACGCCCCTGCGTGGAGCGAAGGTCACCGTCGCCAACCAACAGCAGGTCACCGGCGCCGACGGCACCTTCCTCTTTCAGAACCTGCGCGATGGCCAGGTCGAGCTGTCCATCTCGATGCCCGGCCACCGCCCCCACAAAGAGGTGCTGACCCTGCCCGCGCCAGAAGTCCTGCGCATCGGCCTCAACAGCACGGGGATGATTGTGGTCGACCTGCCGAAGGGCGCCGACATTCGCACCCACCTGATGCTGCGCCGCGATGGCGTCGACGAGGCGGCGTTCAACGGCGAGCTGCTCGACGGCGTCTACACCGTGGTGCTCGAGCTCGAACGCGTGGGCGACTGCCGCTGGAGCCGCACCGCCGAGCTGGAAGTCGAGCTCGTCGAAGGCGGGCAGCGGAAGTTGGATTTGCAGTTCGCTCCGCCGAAGACGCTGTCGGGCGAGGTTCGCGACGCGAAGAAGAAGCCCGTCGCCAACGCGAAGGTGCTCGCTTCCCGCGTCTTCGAAACCGACTCATTGCTGGAAATCATCAAGGACACGACGACGGGCCTTCGAGAAGACAGCCGCTGCGTCACTGATTCGTTCGGCCGCTTCACGCTCGAGGGCCTCGAAGAAGGCAGCTACACCGTGCTCGCCTTTCACCCCGACCACCCGCCCGCGTCGCTCAAGGTCGAGGCCGGCGAGCAGAACCTGAAGCTCAACCTCGTCGTCCCGCCCCCCGAGAAGAAACCGTGATCGCCCTGCTGCTCGCGCTGACCGTCGGCAACATGCCTCCGCCGCCGCCGAACCTCTGCAAGAAGCGCGACGCCGGGACGCCGTGCCTGACCCCGCGCCGCCGTGAAGGCACCTGCGCCACGACGCAGTGTCCGCAGACCGAGGCGAGTGAGAAGGGAGTGAAGACGGTGATGGTCGAGTGCCGCGTCTGCCAGCAGCCCGACGGCGGAACTCAGTGAGCGCCCCGCTTCCACCGCCGGACAGCAAGGGCTGCCTCGAGCACTTCGAAAACTCGCCGTGCCCACGGACAACGACAAGAAGGGCCTCTGCACCACCCACCAGGTGCGCAGCGCTGATTTCAGCAAGCCGGGCCCGCCGACCTTCTCGATGGTGAGGATCCGCGTCTGCGTCTCGACGCCGTCGAAGTACTCCCTCGCTGCGTTCGCGCAGGTGGCGGCAGTCGTGTTCGTCGTCTTCGGACTCGTGCTCTACAAGTTCCTGCGCCGCCGCACGCTCGCTGACTATGGGCGCTGAGCTGCTCGCCCCCATCGACGCCCTGCGCAGCGCCGTGTTGCGCCCGTGGGGCACGTCGCTGCGGCCGCTGCTGCTATCGAGAGAGCGCCGCGTCACCCTCGCCGCGGCCTTCGGCATCACCCTCGCCTTCGCCGTCGCCTGCGGCTTTCCGCTTTGGAGCCTCGCGCTCGGCCCCGTGTTGCTCGGCGTGCCGCACCTGCTCGCCGACGTGCGCTACCTCGTCGTCCGCCCGAAGCTTCACCTGCGGCCCGAGCTGATTCTCTTCACCGGCGTTCCGCTTGCGCTCGCAGCGATCGAGCCCCGCGTCGAGCTCGGAGTCCTCGCGGCCATCGGCGCCGTCTGCTGCGCGCGTGCGACGTGGCTTCGCAAAGCGCCGCTGCTCGCAGTCCTGGCGGTCGCCTTCGCCGCCGCCTGGAAAGAGACCTTCACCGCCCAGCTCGTCTTCCTTCACTTCCACAACGTGCTCGCCATCGGCCTGTGGTGGTTCTGGCGGAAGCGGTCGCCGCGCGCGTGGCTGATTCCCGCGATGGTGCTGGCCGGCACGCTGGCCCTCTTCGCGGGAGCGGCCGAGCCCGTGCTGCACTTGACGAATGGCTGGCGTGGGCCGGCCGCGAGCTTCACGGAAGAGATCGACGTCTACGCGCCGCTGGCAAGCCCTGTCTTCGCGTTCCGGCTGCTGCTCGCCTTCGTCTTCTTGCAGGCGATTCACTACCTCGTCTGGTTGCGATTGGTGCCTGAGGACGATCGAACCCGTGCCGCGCCGCGCACGTTCACTGCGTCGTTCGAAGCACTGCGCTCAGACTTCGGAATCGTCGCGTTGGCCCTCACCGCAGCGGCGGCGCTCGCCATCGCGCTGTGGGGCGTGCTCGACCTCGCCGGCGCGCGCGATGGCTACCTGCGCCTCGCCGGGTTCCACGGCTACCTCGAGCTTGCCGTCGCGGCGCTGTGGCTTGCGGAAGGGAAGCGGTGCTGACCCGCTGGGCGGTTGCGTTTCTGATCACCCAGGCCATCGAAGTGCCGCTGTACCTGCGCGTCACCACGTTCCGCGTCGCGGTGCTCGCCTCGACCTTCACCCACCCCATCGTCTGGTTCGTCTTCCCGATGGTCTGGCCGCGCGGCTACACGAGCATGGTCGTCGCGGCCGAAGTCTTCGCCTGGGGAATCGAGGCGCTGTGGCTCAAGTCGTTGGGCGTGCACCGGGCGATGCTCTGGTCCTTCATCGCCAACGGCGCGAGCTTCTGCGTGGGCCTCGGCCTGCGGAGGCTCTTCCACTACCCCTGACTTCAGCGGAGGCCGAGCTCCCAGACGTCGCCGTGATCGAACCAGTTCTGCTTGAAGTCACTGGTCGAGCCGAAGTGCAGCTGCCAGCGGTCGTTGCCGGCGGCGAGCAGCTTCGCTCCGAAGCGCGCCGCGTCGTCGAAAGTGGTCGTGCCGTCGTGCCCGCCGAAGGTCCACAGCCTTCCCAGCGAGTCGTACGCCATCGCTTGCCACACGCGCGGAGTCGGCGCCGCCGTCATCCCGGGAAGCAGCTTCCAGTCGACGCCGTCGAAGGCCCACGCGTCGTCGATGACTCCGCCGCCCGTGCGCGAGCCGCCGAAGAGCACCAGCTGCTCCTGGGTCGGGTCGAACAACATCGTCGCGTCTTTGCGCGCCTCGGGCACCGTCGCCGTCGTCAGCTGCTTCCAGCCCGTCCCGTCGAACACCCACGTGTCCGAGAGCCGGCCCGTTGCGTTGCGCCCCCCAAACACCACGGTGCGGCCGGGCTTCGGATCATGCGCCATCGCCGCCTGGGAACGTGGCGTCGGCCCCGAAACCGTCACCCAATCGTCCGAGCCCGGCCCCATCGCCCAGTTGTCGGCGCTGAACGTATTGCCCGACCCCTGCCCGCCGACCAGCAACGCAATCGAGCCATGAAACGCCATCGTCGCATCCGACCGCGCGTCCGGCCCGGCACCCGAAAGCTGCGACCACCTTCCTTCCTTCCAGCGCCACGTGTCGCGCAGCGAAGAGCCACCCGCCGCCATGTATCCACCGAGCAGCAGCGCCTCGCCGTTGACGCCCTTCTGCGAGAACGCCGCTGCAGCGCGAGGCAGCGGCAGCAGCGATCGATCGCGCCACACGGTGCCATCGAGCTCCCATAAAGACGGAGCGCCCGCGTCTGGCGTCTCGTCCCGCCACGCCGTGCCGTCCCAGCTGCGGAAATCGCCGAGCACCCTCACCGTGTACGCGCCGCCATCGCGCGGGTACCCCGACCACGTGCCGCCGAAGACGTAGAGCCGCTGGTGCACGTCATCGAGCGCGACCGCAGCGTTCTTTCGTTCTGGGCATTCGTCTTCGGACATCGGCGTCTGGGTCCACTTGCCGCTGCCACTCCACCGCCAGAAGTCCTGAATGGGGCCGGTGGCGTGGTTGCCAGAAAGCACGCGGGTGTCGTGCGTCGGTGCCCACCAGAACGCGCGGTGCGTGCTCCGCGACGGAGGCGTCTGAAGCACCATCTTCCACCCCAGCGTCCCAGCGTCGACGGGGCCTGTGTCCGGCGAGCCTGCGTCGGGCTCGGGCGTCCCGGTGTCCTTCTCGTTCATACCCGCATCGGGCGTGGGCGTGATTCCGCTGTCTGGGGTTGCCTGTCTCGGACCGCAGCTGATCAGCACGATGGCGGCGAAGACTGCCGGTTTCATGTCATTTCCCTCGAAAGGGAAAAGGCATGAGCAAGAAGAAGGACTAAATTTAGATGAGCTTGAAGTGGCGCAGCGGGTTGCCGACGTTCTTCACCGGCGTCTCCGTCAGCGGCCCGTACTTCAGCGCGCGCAATGCGGGATCATCGGCGATGGTCTCGAGCGCGACCTTGGCCGACTCCATCACCAGCGTCTCGCGAAAGGCGCCCAGCGACTGCAGCCGCGCCGTCTGGTTCATGCCCGTCGAGAAGCCGGTGTACTGGCGGTTGGGGCCGAAGAGACCGCAGAACGTCTGAGCCAGGTTCACCCCAATCGCCACGCCGAGCCCAGGCAGCTTCAGAATCTCGCTCAGCCTCGAAATCTCGGGGTGCGCCGACATCTTGTCTGCGGTGAAGGCCTGAATCTCGAGCGCCGCCCGCACCGCATCGCGCGCGCGTTCGCCCGGAGAAGACTTGAAGAAGGGCGGGCCGAAGAGACCGATGACGCAGTCGCCGACCATCTTGTCGAACACGCCGTTGTGGCGATGGAGGATGCCGACCGCTTCTTCCGACCAGTCGTCGACGAACTTGCCGATGCGTTCGGGCCGTTCGAGCACCGTCTCGCAGATGCGGGTGAAGCCGTTGATGTCAGCGAAGAGAATGCCGACCTCTTCGTCGCGCGCCGTGAGGTAGCGGCGTTCGTAGTCGGGGTCGCGCAGCAGCTCGTCGATGCACTTCCCCGCGAAGAACTGCGAAAGGTGAATGCGCTCGCGGTTGTAGTCGAGCAGCCGCTGAGACAGCGTCGACGCGAGCAGGCGGATCAGATCCATCGTGTAGGCGCTGAAGCCCTCGCTGCCCGACCAGATCATGATTTTTCCGAGGGCGTTCGCGTCGCCGACTCCGGAAATCAACACCGCTTCCACCGCGCGCTGGCTGCCGAGCACATCGCGCAGCCGGCGGTCTTGCGCGTGGATCAGCTGCGGGCCGTACATCCGAATCGCGTCGTCGACCTTCGCCGAACGGTTGCCGTTGCTCGCGTGCTCGAGCTGGCCGTACTTGTAGATGCGGTAGTGCATCGCGCCCGACTCGACGGCGTCGCGGTACATCAGCATGAAGCCAGGCAGCTTCACCTTCTCGCAGAGCGCGCGCACGGCTTGATCCATTCCCACCTCGAACACGCGGTTCGAGAGGAAGTGGTTGATGGTGACGAGCACCTGCTGTTTCTCGGAGGCCGTCTGAATCGAGGCGAGCACGGTGTCGAGCTCTTCGGCGATCGTCTCGAGCAGGCGGCGCAGCGGGGCCGAACGGTCGGCGCCCGTCTGGTCACCCGCGTAGTACAGGCCGATCGCTCCAATCTTGGTGCCGACGATGTCGAGCGCCTGGGAGACCAGCGTGCCATTCGCCGCCTTTCGCGCGCCCCAGTGGTTCTCTTCCAGCAGCGTGCCGGGGAAAGTGCCTCCGAAGTCGCCGTGGTGCCAGGTCTGCGCGGTCAGCTCTTCGTCGAGGCTCGTAATCGCGATGCCGTTGGCGCCGGTGAGGCGAATCAGCTCGGGAAACAGCCGCTTGAAGGTCTGCTCGAGGTTTTCCCGGTTCTTCAGGGACTGCTCGAGGATGTCGTCAACTGTGCGGCTGACGTTGCGCAGGTGCTTCAGCTCTTCGTAGGACAGGTCGCCGGATTCCATCGGTGGCGATTTCTATCAGAACCATCCCGAAAATAGAGCCGACGGCGGATCAGGCTACACTGGGGGCGCCATGATGATCGCCACCATCGCCGCAGCTCTCTTGATGACCTCTTCCGGTACCAAGCCCGAGACGTACTCGGAGCGCTGGCTGTGCGACCTGTGGGCCGGCGCCCAGTGCCACGCGTCCAGCTGCGCGAAAGACGCGAAAGACCGCTGCATGGCCGCCAGTAAACAGTGCAACAGCACGAGCAGGGCGACCGCGGTGACGAAGGAGCGCGCCGACAAGCAGGCCGCCTGCGCCCGCGCCCTGCTCAAGGCACCCTGCGGAGCCCCCAAGCCCGCCGAGTGCGACGGGCTGATGTAGTCAGGCCCCTGGCCGCCGCATCTCGCTGCCGACGAACTTTCCGTCGCGCACGTCGATCAACCAGTAGCCCTCGTTGCCGCGTTGCGTGCTGCTGCCGGCCCCGAAGACGTGTGGGCGCGTCGGTGACGCCGGGTGGTGGTAGCGCCGGTGAATGTGCCCGTGCAGCACCGCGAACCTCTCGCCCCGCACCAGCTCGAACAACCGCTTCGCGTCGACCAGCCCATGCAGCGGCTTGTCGGCCCTTCCCTCTTTCGTCAGCGGCGCGTGGTGCACCACCACCATCACCGCGCGGTCTTTGAGCTCTGGCTGCTGAATCAACAGCTCGAGCCCTTCCAGCTGCCGCTTGCCGATGACGCCGAACGAGAAGCCCGGCACCAGCGGGACGCGTGCGGACAGCAACCCGACGACAGCGACCTGGTCGTCCAACAACCGCACGAACGGGTACGGGCCTTCGCGGGTGAACGCCGGCAGGTCGCTCTCCAGCAGGTGCCCGAAGCGCCGTTCGAAGCGGTGGTCAGCCAGCGCGCCCGGCGTGTAGGTGTCGTGGTTGCCGGGGATGATGGTGCAGCGCCGCTTGTCCTTCGTCAGCGGCCCCAGCGCCTGCAGCGCGCCTTCGAACTCTTCTTCGAGCGCGTAGCCCGTCAAGTCCCCCGAGACGATGAGGTGGTCGGCCCGGTGGCGCCCGAAGTCGTCGACGATGGTCCGAATCGTCTTCGGCGAGTCTGCGAAATACCGGGCCCGACCGCGCAGTTTGAGCTCCGCGAGGGCAGGCATGCGCCGCCACCCCAGCTCGAAGATGGAAGGGCGCTGGTAGTTCCCAACGACGTGAATGTCCGAGCAGTGGAGGAAGCGCATGGTGAGTGAGTCATGTTATGTGCGCCGGCCCATGAGAGTGCTCGTTTCCACGCTGGTCTTCGTTTCGTCGCTGTCCCTCGCCGCCCAGGCTCCGAAGAAAGCAGAGCCGAAGAAGGCAGAGGCCCCCGCCGCTGCGCCGGCCGCTGCGCCCGCCCCGGCGCCCGCTCCTGCTCCCGCCGATGCCCCGGCTGCTGCGCCCACGAGCAGCGCCCCGAAGCTCGCGATTCTGCCCTTCGCGGCCCTGGGCGGTGACGTGCCCCAGCGCATCGGACCCAAGGCGGCCGGGATGCTGACCACCGAGTTCAAGAGCGTCGACTCCGTGCAGCTGCTCGACACGCGCAAGGCCAACGCTGGCGCCGACCCGTTTGCCGATGGCCTCGCGCAGGCGCGAAAGCACGTCGAAGAAGCCAACGACCTGCGCAAGAAGCGAAAGTTCCGCCTCGCCGACGAAGCGCTGGGCAAGGCCGTCACCGAGTTCCGCCAGCAGGCCCCGGGCGTCACCGACATCGCCGAGGTCGCCGACGCCTACGCGCTGCTCAGCGCGGTTCAGTACAACACCGGCCGCGACGAAGACGGCCTCAAGTCGTTGACCACTGCGTTGTCGCTGTCGCCTGACCGTGAGCTGCCGCTGGCCGCCACCTCGCCGCTGTTCTCGCGCGTCGTCACCGACACCCGCAAGGGCGTGAAGGCCTCGGCGAAGAACACGCTGAGCGTCGAGTCGAGCCCCGCCGGTGGAGCCGTGTTCGTCGACGGCATCCCCCTGGGCGGCTCGCCGCTGCAGGTCAAAGACGTACCGGCCGGGCTGCACTTCTGGAAGGTCGCCCTGGCGAATGGTGAGACGGTCGGTGGCGTCGTCGACGTGGTGAATGGCAAGCCCGCGAAGGTGATGGGCACGTCGACCACGAAGGACCCTGAGTCGCGCATGCTCGCGCAGCTGGCGCAGAACAAGGTCGACGCCGAGCTCGTCGCTGCCGCGAAAGAGCACGCCGCCGCGCTGTCGGCCGACATGCTGCTGTTCGGCGCCCTCAGCAAAGACGGCAAGGGCCTGTCGCTCGACTCTTTCCTCTACGTGGCGGCGGCCAACGAAGTGCGCCGGCTGCAGCGCACCAGCTTCGACGGCGAGCTGCTGTCGGCCGGGATGGAGTTCTACAACCTCGCCGGCACGCTGACGGCAAAGGGCGCGAAGGTCGGCGACGCGGTGAAGGTTCCGTCGGCGGTGGTCAGCGGCCCGGCCCCGAACGGCACGAAGCTCGCCGAGGCGAAGTACGGCGTGCAGCCGGGCAAAGAGCTTGCGCTCGAGGGCGTCGAGCCCACCGAGCCGACGAAGGACGAAGGTTCACGAAAGCCACTTGAGCAGAAGTCCCGCGCACCGCTGAAGAAGAAGTAGGCGGTCGTGGTGCGGCAGCGCTTCGCGCCGAGTCCTTCGGGACGGCTGCACCTGGGCAATGCGCGAAGTGCGCTGCTCGGGTGGCTGCAGGCGCGCGCGGCCGGGGGTGAGTTCCTGCTGCGCATCGAGGACCTGGATCCGGATCGCAGCAGCGCCGAAGCGATCGACGGCATCTACGAAGACCTGCGCTGGCTCGGGCTCGATTGGGATGGCCCGGTGCTGAAGCAGAGTCTTCGCGCAGAGGCGTACGCCGACGCGCTGCGAAAGCTCGAGGCGGCGGGTCGGGTGTATCCGTGCTTCTGCTCGCGGGCAGAGATCGCGCGCGCTGCTTCAGCTCCGCATGTGGGTGAAGAAGGGCCGCGGTATCCGGGTACGTGCGCGCACGGTGGGACGGCGCAGGCAGGGAGGACGCCCGCGCTTCGATTCCGCGTCGCGCCTGGCGTCGTGTCATTTGCTGATCAGCTGCACGGGCCCTACTCGCAGGACGTCGACGCCGTCGTCGGCGATTTCGTCGTGCGGCGGGTCGATGGCGTCGCGAGCTATCAGCTCGCCGTGGTCGTCGATGACGCGGCGCAGGGCATCACCGACGTGCTGCGTGGGGATGATCTGCTGAGCTCGACGCCGCGGCAGCTGCAGCTGTACGCGGCGCTCGGATTATCGCCGCCCGCGTTCGCGCATGTTCCGCTGCTGATGGACGCAGACGGGAAGAGGATGGCGAAGCGCGATGGGGCGCAGACGATCGCCGGGCAACGCGCCGCCGGGAAATCTCCCGAGGACGTCGTCGGGTGGTTGGCGAAGTCGTGCGGAATTGGCGATGGGTCAGCGAGTTCTGCGTCCGAGCTGGTCGAGAAGGCCCCGTTCATCCCGTATCCTGACTCCGGGACTTCCCGGTGAGACGCCACGTCCTCGTCGCGCTGGGCGTGCTGGTGCCGTTCGTCGCGCTCATCCTGCTCGGCTTCTCTCTGATGAAGGACCCTTTGCCCATCGTCCTCCCCACGCCGGTCGTGCGCCTGCCGCCGATGCCACCACCCGAGCCCGTGCCCGCACCGCGGCCCGTCGTGGTGGTCGCTCAGCCGGTCGTCGCCCCGGTCGCCCCGCCGCCTCCTCCTCCGCCGCTTCCCCTCTCTGCCGAGGCGAAGCGCTTGCCGGTCATCGCGGGCGTCGAGCCGCTGGTGCTGCAGTGCTTCCGCGACATGACCGACCGCGTGCGCGAGCCGCTGAGCGTCACCGTTCAGTTCAACACCACGCTCGAGGGCGGCTACGAAGGCGCCGTCATCAAGAAGGCGTCCTGGCAGGACCCGATGCTCAGCGCCTGCATTCTCGACGCCTTCGCGGACGCGAAGTTCGAGCCAACGGGCATGGTGATGCGCCGGCAGAGCTACACCTTTGCTTTGGGCGACGAAGACGCGGGGCGCTGACGAATCAGCCCTTCCTGCGCCGTCGAAGCGACCAGCCTTCCATCGCGCGAGTAGACGCTTCCCCGCACCAACCCGCGCCCACCACGCGCCACCGGGCTGTCGATGTCGTGAAGCAACCAGTCGTCCGCGCGAAACGGCTGATGAAACCACATCACGTGGTCGATGCTCGCGACCTGCATCCCCGGCGTCAACCAACCCACCGAGTGCGGCCGAAGCGCAGTGGTGAGAAACGAATAGTCCGACGCGTAGGCCAGCAGCGCCGTGTGCACCGCTGGATCATCGGGCAGCGCGTGCATCGTGCGGAACCACACGCTGCGGTCGGGCTCGCCCTTCGCCGGCGCCAGCGGATCCTCGTCGTCGCTGGCCCGCATCTCGAACGGACGTTCGGCCAGCACCTTCGCGCGCAGCAGCTCGGGCATGCGCGCGAGGTGCTTCTGGTACCGCTGCTGGTCGGTCGGAAAGGTCTCGGGAGTTCCCACCGACGGCATCGTGTCCTGGTGCTCGAGCCCCACCTCGGGCTTCTGAAAAGAGGCGGCGAGATTGAAGATCGCCTCGCCGTGCTGAATCGCGACCACGCGGCGGGTGGTGAAAGAGCCGCCGTCACGAATGCGATCCACGTCGTACACGATGGGCGCCTTCACATCGCCGGGCCGCAGGAAGTAGGCGTGCAGCGAATGAACATGCCGTTCCGGCAACACGGTACGGAGGGCGGCGGTCAGTGCCTGGCCAAGCACCTGGCCTCCGAAGACCGTGCCCCAGCCGAGGTCCTGGCTCTGCCCGCGGAACAGGTTTTCTTCGAGCTTCTCCAGGGCCAGCAGCTTCACCAGCTCGTCGAGCAACGAAGGCATGCGGCACTCGTACCGCATTGGGCTAACTTGCGCTTCCCCGCACATGGCGTCGAACGTCGAGCCGTTGGCACCCAAGCACCTCGAGTCGCTCAAAGCGCTGCTGGCGCGTGAGCCCTCGCACAATCTGTACCTGCTCGGGCTGCTCGAAGAGTTCGGCATCGTCCCCGCCTCGGGCCGCGCGCCCTTCACTTTCTACGGCCGGTTCCTCAGCGGCGAGCTGACCGCGGCCGTCTTCGTCGGCGGCACCGGCGGCATGGTCGTGCCCTCGAGCAACCTGCCCAACGCCATCGCCGACATCGCGAAGCAGCTCAGCGGCAAGGTGAAGCTCGGCGCCGCGCTGGGCGAGAAGGGCTGCGTCGACGTGCTGCTCACCCACCTCGGCACCGCGCGCCCCAAAGTCTCGCGCGCGCAGCGGCTCTTCGCGGTGTCGGCCGACGACCTCGGCCCCTTCACCAACCCGCTGCTGCGCCTCGCCGTCGAGAGCGACTGCGAGCAGCTGATTCCGATGGCCGCGCAGGCCGTGAAGGAAATCATGCAGCGCGACCCGCTGGACGAAGACCCCGAAGGCTTCCCCCTGCGCGTCCGCCAGCGCGTGAAGAGCCGCCGCACCTACGTGCTCGAAGAGAAAGGCCGGCTCGTCTTCAAGATCGACGTCGGCTCGCGCAGCCAGTTCGGCGCCGAGCTCGAAGGCCTCTTCACCGTCCCCGACGAGCGCCGCCGCGGCCACGCCACGCTGAGCCTCGGCCAGATTTCGCGGCACCTGCTCTCGTCGTTGCCGCGGCTCACGCTGCGCGTCGACGACCTGGACCCCGCGCTCGCCGGCGTCGCGCGAAAGGTCGGCTACCTGGCCGGCCGCGCGCAGCGGCTCGTCATCCTGGCTTAGTTGTCGAGTACCGCTTCGGCGAACAGCCCGCCAACAGGCAAAGCGCGAGCCTCAGCCGCAGGATTTAGATTTTCCCCGTCACGTAGATGAACGCGAGGCACATCTCGTCATCCGTGCTCTCGCCCCACCGAATCGTCCGGTCGGTCGGGTTGTTCCAGCTGCACGTCAGCTTGAAGGCGCTGCCCGCGTTCGCGGTGATCCCCGTGCGCGACGTGTAGAAATAGAACTGCTGCCACTGAAAGTCCCACTTCGGGATGTCGATCAAGCACGTGTCCTTCAGCTCGGGCTTCGCTTTCGGAGCGAGGATCTCGACCTTCGCCGTCGCGCCCTTCGTGTGCATGTGCGGAATCACGCCCCAGACCGTCGCGTCCACCGGCAGCTCGAACTTCACCGACCGCGTGTAGCCCATCGTATGCGGGGTGATGGCGAACTTGTCGTCGACCAGCGGGAACATCTGCGCGTGGTACGGCACCGGGTTTACCGAGTACTGCAGCTTCACCTGCGTCTGGTCGGGCTGCGCGTCCGTCTGCGTCAGGTTGTAGTGCACCTGCATGATCAGCACGTCGCCCGCGAACAGTGACACGCCCGTCTGCCCCGGGAACCGCGTCACCCCGCTACCCGGCACCCAGCCGCCCACCATCTTCGGAGCGTCCGTGCCCGGCCCACCGAAGCACTGCCAGCCCAGCCCTTCCGGCGAGCCGTCTTCCAGCGCCTGCGCCTCGGCCTTCGGCACCGTGTAGAGCAGCACGTGGTGCACCGCCCGGCGATCGCCCGGCACCACCTCGAAGCCAATCAGGTCCTTCGTGCCGTTCAGCTCGGGGTCGAGAATGAAGCAGCGGTAGTCGTCCTTGCGCGTCTTGTCGGCGACAAAAGAGTTCGGCGTGTACGAGGCAGTCGCCTTCAAGGTCTTGTCGACCCACGGCAGCTCGGCGCCAGTCAGCTTCGCTTCCTTCTTGTCGCCGATGTCGCCCTCGAGCATTCCGTGCTTCTCGAAGTCGGTGAGCACGTCGATTTCTTCCTGCGTCAGCCGGCGCTCATCTTTGTACGAGTTGCAGTCGGGCGAGGCGACCCACGGCGGCATGCGCTTCGTCTTCACCGCGTCCATCACCTGCGCGCCGTGCTGCTTCACTTCCTCGTACGTCTGCAACGGGAAGGGGGTCACACCGCCGGGCACGTGGCAGGTGCCGCACCGCGCCGCGATGATCGGCTGCGCATCCCGATACCAGTTGGCGCGCGCGTCGGGCTCCGCTTTGGGCGGAACACCACAGGCGGCGGTGAGAAGAACAACCACGACAGGGAACAGTGGCGCGCGGGGAAACTGCATCGACCCCATATATGGGAACGGAACCCCGGCCGTCGAGCGGCTCCGAACGTTTACGTCGTAAACCCGGATCTCTTCAGTGGCTGCTGTGCGGCGCCGCGACTGCGCCCTTCGGCGCGCGGATGAAGTCCAGCGGAGCTCTGAGGAACCGGCGGAAGACGGCGCGCAGCAGCTCGACCTGCGCAAAAGCACCGACCTCGCGCGCTCGAAGGGCGACGAAGAGGGCGAGCGCGAAGCTCACTCCGAAGTTGCAGAGCCCGATGACGCCGATCGCCGACAGCGCCCACAGGTAGTCCGCCTGCAGCACCTTTTCCGGCCCCAGCGTCATCCCCGCGAAGGTGAGCTGGCCCGTCGCGAAGGTGACGTGCCGAACCTCGAGCGGAATTCCGACCAGCACGCCCACCACCGACGAGAGCCCGAGGAACAGGCCGAGCGCGATGCTGCCGCCGAAGCCCGAGATGTTGTTGAGCAGGAACTTCGCGAACCGCGACGCCTTCTCACTTCCGACCAGCGTGCGAAGGCCGCGGCTGCTCGCGATCGCTTCGTGCAGCTTGTTCACCACGAACCAGTTTTCCATCGTGCCGCCGACGATGCTCGCCATCCACAGGTAGACGCCGGTGAGCATGGCGTAGACGATGGTCGGCGAGCCGAACGGGTGGTGCTTGTGCACGATCTTCTCGGCGTACTCGGTCTCGAGCAGCCAGTGCCCCGTGAGCAGGCGGACGACGAGGTTGATGAGAATCGCTCCGGGAATCACCATGCCCAGGTTGCCGGCGACGGCGGCCATCTGGCTGCGAACGACGCGCGCGACCTGCTCAACCAGCGGCCCGAAGTCCGCCTTCTCGGTGGTTTCGAGGTTGCTGGTGGTGTCTTTGATCGCCCCGGCAAGCGTGGCGGCGGTCATCGACGGCTGCTTGGTGGCCAGCGTGAAGCCGACCATCTGCATGAAGATGAAGCCGGTGCCGTAGTTGAGCGCATTGGCGATGCCGTCGATCAACGGCGGCAGGTGCGCCCAGCCCATCACGAACTTGAGGAACACCGAGAAAGAGGTGACCACCCCGCCGCCGCCGGCCGAGCTCACCATCTGGTGCTGCTCCTCGCGCGTGCGCGTGACGTAGTGCTCGCCGCCATGGCCCGCACGCTCGATGACCCGCTGCGCGAGAAGCCGGCTGTTGGTCCGGAAGAGCTCGCCCAGCGAACGGTCGCGCACGCCGCCGCGAATCAGCGTGTACAGCAGTCGCGCGTGGGCGCCCTGAATCGGCTCGGCCGAGAGGACGGTGACCAGCGCGTAGAGGCGGTCGAGCTGCCGGTTGATCAGCTCGAGCCGGTAGACGAGGTCGACGCTCACGCCCGTCTGGTCGAGCGTGGTGATGACTTCGCGCGTGCCCTTGCGGCAGGCGGCAAGGCACTCGCGGCACTGCACTTCGGTGGTGACGCCGGTGAGCTCTGTTTTGTCGCCGGTGACCCAGGTGCGGACGACGCGGGGCAGCGCGAGAAACGGTGAGTCGCGCAAGGTGGCGCTGCGGCTCAGGCGGCGGCGCACTTCATCCGCAAGCCCGTTGGCGCTGACCCGGACGGCCAACAGCACCGCCGCGTCGCGCATCGAGGCGCGCATCGGCTCGAGCGCGCTGCCCTTCGGCACCGCGAGCGCAGAGAAGAGGCGGGCCGACAGCTCGTCTGGCAGCGACTCGAACCAGTCGACCTGGCGCTTCGTCGGGAAGAGGCGGAACAACAGGCGCGACAGGTCGCCTTCGACAGGCGGCTCAGGCAGCACGCGCTTGCTCAGGCGATCGACGGCCTCGCTGAGCATCGCCTGGTGGGTGGGCAGGCCGGTGTCGGTGAAGAGCCGGACTCCGTCGGTGAGCTCGAAGGCGCGCGCGACGACGGCGCGCAGGGCGGCGAGCTGTTCGGGCAGCTGGTCGAGCGCGTCGAGAAGAAGGGTCAGGCGGGCGGTGGCGTTTCTGCCGAGGCGGGGGCGGTTGGGGACGCGGCCGCGCTGTCGAAGCCAGTCGCTCAAGTCCTCGAGCCATTCGGCCTGGCCCGAGAAAGCGGCGTGCGGGTCGAGGCGCACCAGCAGGGCGTGCAGCTTGCGGACGCAGCGGTTGTCGGGGTCGGCGGCTGAGAAGCGCGTGACGAAGTTCGCCGGGTCGAGGAGGCTCGCTTCCGGGGGAATCGACAGGGCGGTATTCGAGATGTCGGACGCGCTCATTCTTCGCGGACTCTTAGCAGCCTCTATCTTCCTGAGGAGCCCCTCGAAAAGGCAGAGTGGGTCTTCTGTGATTCGCCTCGTCGTCCCACTGAGCATCTTCCTCGCCGGCTGTGACGTTCGTCAGCTGCTGGTTCCACCCGATGCGGGCTTTCCGTACGACGCGGGCTTTCCGTACGACGCGGGGACCCTCGACGCTGGGCCCCACATTCGCGTGCTCACCTTCAACGTCCGCCGCTTCTTCGACACCGTCTGCCAGTCGGGCCAGTGCGCCAACGGCGACTTCGAGGAACAGGTGTCGCAGGGGGAATTCGATGCCCGGGCGGATCAGCTGGCTGCGGGTATCCGCGCTGCAAACGCCGACGTCGTGGTGTTGCAGGAAGTCGAGAACCAGGCGTGCCTCGACGCGCTTTCGTCTCGGCTGATGGACGTGCTGCCCGCCGCGAGCATTGGTGAGACGGGGTCGCCAGGCTCGATGGACGTCGCCGTGATGTCGCGCACGCCGATCGAGAAGACCGTGCGGCATCGGTCGTCGGTGCTGCAGCGGCCCGATGGGTCGACCACGTCTTTCAGCCGCGAGTTCTACGAGGTGCACGTGCGCCTGCTCGATCGCGAGGTGATCGCTTTCGCCGCGCACTTTCGATCAAAGGTGAACGACGACGCGGGCCGCCGGCTCGCCGAGGCGCAGGTGGCGCACGCGATCGTCTCGGCCACCGCGGCCGCGAATCCCACCGCGCTCGTCCTCATGGCCGGGGACCTCAACGACACGCCCGGCTCTCTGCCGATTTCCGCGCTCGAAGGCGACCAGGCGTTGATCCGCGTCGCAAAAGAGAACGCGGCCGCCGACCAGGCCACCTACATCTACAAAGGAAGCGGTGAGGCGATCGACCACGTCTTCCGCGCGGCCGCCGGCGCCGGCGCGCTCGTGCCCGGCTCGGTGAGGGTGCTCAAAGGTCCCAACGGCTACGCCGGCAGCGACCACTTCGCTCTGCAGGCCGACTTCACCCCGTAAGCCGCCGAGCCCCGCCTACGGCAGCGCGTGTAGCAGGTACGGAATCACGCGCCCGTCGGTCACGATCGCCATGTGGTCGAACCGGTCGGACGAGAAATACACCACGGGCGCGTTGAGCTTCGCCACGCGGTCGTAGAGGTACGGCACGTCATCGAGCTTTGTCGCCTGCGGGTGCTTGGTCAGAAACCAATCCGTCCGCTGCGCCGTCTCGAACCCCACCATCACCAACTGGTGGCCGGGCGCTTCGACCCACGCCTGAAATTCTTTGTCGGCTCCGTAGAGGCCGTCGAGCAGCATCACCTGCTTCAGCTGCGGGTGCGCGAGCCACGCGGCGACGTTCTTGAACGCTCCGCTGTGCGCGACCACCACCACCGGGCCTTCGGGCCGCTTCAGCTTCGTGCGCGCGAAAGTCTGCGTCAGCAGCGCCTCGAGGTCGTCCCAGTAGAGGGGGTCCGTGCGCCACGACGGCGTCTCGGGAACGATGAACACCCCGTTGCGCCCGCTGTCGCGGAACTGCATCGCGAGCCGATGCTCGAAGAACGCCGAGTCTGCCGAGCTGTAGTACCCGTGCAGGTACACCACCACCGCGGCGCCCTGCGGTTTGTAGAACGCGGGCCGCCACACGTGCACCGGCCCTCTTCCTTCCGTGCCGAACCGCGTGTGCCGCCCGTCTTCGAGCAGCTGGTCGACCCACTCACGCGCGGTCGTCGCGGTGACCAGCTGGGCGGCAGGCGTCAGCGCCTCGGCCGGATCCACGCCCCCGTCGGCGAGCGCCGCCAGCAGCGAGAGCGTCAGCCCGGTCACCTCTATTTCGCCGCCGCCTTCTGCGTCACCAGCAAGTGCTTCTGCAGCTTCTTGTCGAGGTAGCCATACCGGAAGGGCAGCGGCTCGGCCTTTTCCCACAGCTTCTTGAAGTCGGCGTTGTAGGTGGGGTTGCCGGCGAGAAACGACTCGTCGAAGCGGCCGAACGTCGTCTGGGTGAAGCCCTTCGCGTTGGCGAACGACGGCGGCACGCCGGTGCTGTCAGAGAACATGAACTCCATGTGGTCGAGCAGGTAGTCGCGAATGACCGAGAAGTTCGGGCGCCACAGCAGGTAGCTGGCCGCCTTCGTCATCGCGACAATCTTCCCTTTCTGCTCGAGGTGCGCCTTCATCCCCGGGTCCTTGCCGAAGTGGTCGTCGTCGAGGTTCTGCGCGAAGTGCTGGTGCGTCTTCGCGTTCGCGGGGTCACCCTTCTTCTGGAACTTGAGCTCCATGTTGCTGAAGGCTTCCGAGAAGTCCGGCGACGTCCAACCCTTCTTCAGCAGCTGCGCGTCTTTCTTCTGCAGCTCGTCGACGTCCGCCTGCGTGATGCCGTGCAGCGAACCATCGGGCTCGACGCGGACGTAGCGAAGCGACACCGGCTCGTAGCCGTGTACCGCGAGCGCGATGAGAAAGAAGGAGAGCTGGCCGGGAAGCTCGCCGCGCTGCCCCTTCATCAGGTTCTCGGTCTTGCTGTCGTTCGCGGTCAGCAGGCCGGCCGAGGTCTTTCGGATGAGGTCGAGGCTCGTCTTCAGCTGCTTGCTGTCGATCTGGGTGATGCGGCGCGGGTCGCCGGCGTGCTCCAGCGACATCGTGGTGATTTCCTTCGCCTCGGGCCAGGTGGTCAGCGCCGAGATGAGGTCGCCGCCGCCAAACGGGTAGACGACCGTCGTCGGCAGGCCCTGGGTCTTCAGCTTCTGGAGGAAGGGCGAGGCGACGTTGATCCACGTCTCTTTGTATTTGTCGGTGCGCTTGCGCAGCTCTTTGCAGTGCTCTTCGACCACCTTCGCGTCGATGTTCTTCGGCAGCTCGGCGTCGCCTTCGCACGCGACGACGCGGAACAGCAGCTTCGCCTCGTTGGTGAAGTCCAGGGTGGCGGGTTCGCCGGCGGCGAGAATCAACGCGAGGGGAAGAGCAAGCATGGGCGCGCCTTACTACAGTCGCCCCCGTGAGAGTTCTTGCGCTGGTCGCGGTGGTGGGACTCGGGTGTGCGTCGCCAACCGTGACGATTCCGTCTGGGCCGGACGAAGGTCCCTCGCCCGGGTGCGACGGAGGAAAGCTCTACGGCGACCCGCCCCCGCCCTATTCGATTTCCATCGACGGGCAGACGTTCACCGTTCGCAACGGGCAGGTGTGGCGCCCGACCGGGGAAGGCACCGGGCAGCTGTTCGCCACGCTCTACGACCCAGGCTTTGCGTCGAGGTTCGAGTTTCAGGGCTGCACGATTCTGCGGCGCAGCGACGACGGGACGCTGAAGGTGCCCGTCTTGAAGACTTTTGCTGCCGAGTTCGAGGCGGCGGCCGACGTTCAAGGGCTCGTCGGCCTCGACGCCGGCTTCACTGGCTTCGTGCTGCAGTCGCCGGCGGCGCAGAGCATCCCCGAGTATGTTGCGCTGCGGTCGTGCCTTCTCTCGCGCACGTGCGACTTCAAGGACAACCGGCTCGAGGTGGTCGCCGACGCGGCGCACGACGGCGGCCGCGGGCTGCGGGCCACGTCTCTGGGTCCCGTCGGGCAGATGGTGACCGCGAAGGCCTCGATTGAGTCCGAGCTGGTGCACTTCATTCGGGGCGATGTCGTGCGGCTCGGCGCGTGGTTCCGCGCCGTCGAAGGGGTTCCGTACGGACTCATCGACCTCGAGTCCGCGATTCTCGAGTCGGCGCCCGGGCCGCGCATCCTCATCGAAGGCGGGCACCTCGAGGTCGAGCTCAAGTTCGCCGACAAGCCGCGGTTCAAGCAGACGTCTCCCGTCGCGTTTCCGCTCGGCGCCTGGGTCCGCGTCGACGTCGAGTTCACCCTTCAGCCCGACGCCACCGGCCGCGTGCGCCTCTGGCAAGACGGGGCGCTCCGCATCGACGCAACCGGGCAGACCCTGCCGCTGCCCAACACCATCCTCAACTCCCTCGAGGTCGGCATCACGTCCAACAACCTCGGCCGCGCCGTTCTCGATGTCGACGGGCTCACCGTCTCGGCCAACTGACCCCGTTCATCCCGGCCCCGACCCCGTTCATCCCGACCCCGTTCATCCCGACCCCGTTCACCCCGGCCCCGTTCATCCCGGCCCCGTTCACCCCGGCCCCGTTCACCCCCCCCCCCTTAATCCCCGCCCCGTTCATACCCGCCCCGGTAAACCCCACCCCAGAGAAATCGAGGGA
>JBBRAX010000074.1:0-35796 GCA_038206395.1 Myxococcales bacterium
GTGCAGGCGGCGGCAGCGGCGCGGGCGGCGGCAGCGGCGCGGGCGGCGGCAGCGGCGCGGGCGGCGGCAACGGCGCAGGCGGCGGCAACGGCGCAGGCGGCGGCAACGGCGCAGGCGGCGCAGGCGGCGCAGGCGGCGCAGGCGGCGCAGGCGGCGCAGGCGGCGGCAACGGCGCAGGCGGCGGCAGCGGCGCAGGCGGTGGAACTGGTACCGGTGGTGGAACTGGTACCGGTGGTGGAACTGGAGCCGGTGGCGGCGTTGGTACTGGCGGCGGCGCTGGCACTGGCGGCGGTGCTGGTACTGGCGGCGGCGCTGGCACTGGCGGCGGTGCTGGCACTGGCGGCGGTGCTGGCATGACGGCCGATGCGGGCCAGGGCAACAACTCGGGCGGCGGCTGCGGCTGCGCGACGGGTACGGGCTCAGCCTCGGCGCCGATGATTCTCGCACTCGGAATGCTGGCGATGCTGCGCAGCCGGCGCCGGTTCAGCCGGAGCTAAGCGAAAGTCACGGGCATGGGCCCTGACCCGTGCCCGCGAAGTACGCCTTCGCCTTCGCAACCAGGTTGCCATTGTCGGTGGCGGGGTTCGTCTGGTCTGCGTCACCAGCGCCGAAAGCGAGAATCGCTCCGTGGGCGGCGGCCACTTCGTTCAGGTGGCCCAGCAGGTAGTCGACGCGGTTGTCGCGGTACTTCAGCGGCTGGTTCGTCAACGCCATGTTGCCAACCGGCAGCTGCCACCACACCAGCGGCTTTCCCAGCCGTTCGGCCAGCGCCTTGGCCCACGTGAAAGCCTGCGCGAAGTGCGGCCGGGTGACGTTCGTCGCGTCCCAGAAGCGGTCCTGCATTCGCACCACCTGGTAGAAGCCCGCGTCGCGATCGCTGGCCTCGACGGCGAGGAAGTCGGCGTCGGCGCCTCCACATTCCTTCAGGTAGTCGGCGACCTTCTCGGCTTCCACCTTCAAGTCGAAGCTCGCGCTCTTGTTCAAGCTGACGTCGTTGCCCGTCGCCCACGCGTTGGCATGAAGGCCGATTTTCGCACCCGGCGCGTACTTGCGCGCCATCGCCACCATGCATTTCCCGAGGCCGGCGAAAGACTCTTCCATTCCCAGACAGTCGATGGCGTTCGCCGTCGCGACCTTCGCCGGGATGCTGTGCGGGTTGGGGTTGAAGCGCTGGGCGTAGCCCCAGAGGTCGGGCTCGACGTGGACGATCGCCTTCTCCGAACCAATCTGCTGCAGCAACACGCGGAAGTCGGCGAGGTACTTCGCCGCGAACACCGCGTCGTTCGCCTTCTGCACCTGCATCGGGCCCTCAGCCGCTCCCGAGCCTTGAAGGAATTGGTAGTACGTGAACATCGGCAGCGAGCCCTTCGCCTTCGCCGCGGTGATGAACTCCCGCACGTACGCGCCCGGAGGCACCTGGTCGTATTGGTAGCAGCCCCACCAGGGACAACCGCCCGCACCGTTCGCGCAGCTCTTCCCACCCGCGCTGCACGCCATTGCGCATGAGGCACACGGGTTGGCCCCGTCGAAGAGGCCGCCCGAGATGTACTGGTACCGCACGTCCCACGACGCCTGGTTCGCCTGCGCGTCCTCCAGCTTCGCGCCGACGAGCAGCCGCGACTTGCCCAGCGAAGAAAGGAAAGTGCCCGCCAGGCACGCCCCGGTGGAGCCGCCGCTTCCTCCTGAGCCGCCCGACCCTCCACCTGCCCCGAGAATCTGCCCGCCGGAGCAGCCGAGCAACGCAGCCAGCGCCACCACCCCGAGCGTGTTCTTCATTTTTCCTTGTCAGTGCTCGCCGAGGACAGCGATCGCGCCCGTCACCTTGTCGACCTCGAGCTTCTGCGACCAGAGGTCATCGCGGCCCACCGTGTACGAACGGCTCAGCAGTGAGTCCTGGGTCACCACGTACCAGCTCGTGTGCAGGTCATCCGGGTTCCGGTAGTTCTCGGCCTCCGTCAGACTTGCGAAGACCTTGAACGACGACTCGGCCGGGTCCATGTCGCGCGTCACGCGCTCGCGAATGATGGAGTCGGTGTCGATGCCATGCCCCGAGGCAATCTCGTACGCCTGCAGCACCGGCTTGCCCATCGCGGGGTCGCTTTTGAAAGCCGCCGTCGCCTCGGCCTTCGACAAGAGCGCGCCGCCCGGGCCCGGCTTGTTCACTGTGCCGATCAGCCTCAGCGCGTCTTCTGACACCTGCTTCTCGAGCGCATCGATGGTCACCCGCGCGTTCGGCCCGCCCTTCGCGCGAACCGCTTCGGCGGCCGCCTTCAGTGCCGGCGAGACCTTCGCCTGCTCGGTGCGCGACAACACCTTGTTCGAACCCGCCGCCTGTTCCGCCTCGCGCCGCACCATCGCCCGCAGCACATTCGAGACGTCCGCCACTGTCGTTCGCTTGACCATCGCGAACCCATATTCCACCCATGGCACCACTGTCACGGCTGCGCCTGCGAACCAACAGAAGGAGCGCACATGAATCGAATCGCCGGGGGCCCAGGGGGCGCCACTGGAAGTTCGCGTGCCGACCCCGCTCGCCTGAGGCACCATTGGGCAATGGCCAATCCGAAGACGTTCGGCGTCGAGCTCCCCGCAACACTTCATGGCCGCGTCGGTGGGCATGGCGATCGAGGCGACTTCCCCACGTGGCAACTCGCCTTACGACCTGACCCTCGCCTGCTCACGCGAGCCGGTCTCTCAGACCCAGCGTCACCGCTTTGGCGATGCTCATGAACACCGTGCCGGGAAGGCTGATCGCGGTGCTGATCAGCACTTCTGCCATCGGAATCGTGATCGCCTCAACCTTTCCGCTCAGCGTGCTGCACTCGACGGGGTGGCTGATGACCAGCAGCTTGCGGCACGCCGACGGGCGGTCTTCGTAGACGGTGCAGGCGCCGTGCGGCCCGAGGAAGACGCAGCGGTTGGCGGGACTGTTGTAGACATCCCACTCCTCGCCTTTGCGTTCGCGAGCGGCCTGCTTTGCCAGCAGCTCGCGGTTGATCACGTGGCCCGCCTTGACCCGGTCGGAGAGCAGGACCCCTTCCTCAGCGGTGATCTCTACCTCCAGGTGGCAGCACGCCGAGCAGCCCGCGCGACACGACGGCTTGGCGTCGCCGACTGAGGCCATCGCCTCTTCCATCAGCTCGTGAAGCCGCCGCGCCCGTGGGGCTCCCTCGGGCGCGGCTTCCAGCTGCCGCTGGTACTTCAGCGAGAGGACGTTGATGTGATCGATGAAGTCGGTCACGTCCTGTGCTGGGAGCGTCGCCTCGTACTGATTGATCAGCGCTCGCAGCGTCGGCGTCAGTTTCGTTAGCACAAGGTAGCTTCGGCTCGATCGCGGCGGGTTGTCGACCGATTGCGATTGCGCGCTTCTCTCGCCCGACGGCCTGGTCGGCGTGTGGGTGATTGCGATGGTGACCAGATAGTCATATCTTTCAGACCATGAGGTCTAAACAGGTCAAGATCGCTGAGCTCAAGACGCACCTGAGCGCGCTGCTTCGCCGCGTGGGAAAAGGCGAGCGCCTGGTCGTGCTCGATCGCGACCGACCGATCGCAGAGATCCTGCCGATAGCTCGAGACGTGAGCGACGTGTTCGCCCGCCTCGCGCGAGAGGGCGGCTGCCGCCTGGGAACACAGCGTCGAAGCAAGATCCGGATCTCGGCGCTGAGGTCGACGGCGAGGCTTGAGGACTTCGTCACCGACGAGGTGCCCGATGCTGATCTACCTTGACGCGAGCGCGCTGCTTCGATTCCTGCGGCGGGCCACTACCGGCGTCGTGCCCCTGAGCGACGCCGATGTCGTCGTCTCGAGTGACTTGCTCGAAGTGGAGCTGCGGCGCGCGCTCGAACGGGCCTGGCTGGCGAAGAAGATCAACAGCGGCGAGCTCGAGGCGAAGCTGAACGAAGCAGTCGCGCTCGTCGAGACGTTCCACCTGTTCCCGGTGGGCGACGAAGTGATCACCTTCGCGCGGCCACGTGTGCCCTTCGAGCTTGGTGTGATGGGGTCCATCCACGTCGCAACGGCGCAGCTGGTTCAGAAAGACGCGGGGCGGCCGATGCAGTTCTGGACTCACGTCGATGCAGTCGGAGCTGCCGCGGCGCTTCGCGGGCTCGATGTGCGCGGCAGCTCCGCACCCGGCCACCACTGAAAGCAGGTTGCCTCCGCCACCTGCTCAAAGCGAACCGGCAGGCGCCACCAGCGACCGCTTCGCCTTGCTCAGCGCGCCGTAGACGAGCCCAAAGCCGGTTTTCGTCACCAGGCTGACCGGGTTCGGATTGAGGTGGCGGCCTCAGATGGCAATCAGTGCGATGCGTTGGCCTCTGAGGTCGCGTTGGCTTCCGACATCGCCGCCTCGCGCAGGATCCGCTGGTGAAGGAACTTCAACCCGCCTGCGGCGTGCTTCGGCATCTGCTGGCAAAGCATCCGTTCGGCGATTCCGAGGATCGCCCGGCTTGCGGGCGAGGCAGCAAACAGGCTCGTCACCGGCTCCTGCGACATCACCGAGCGGGGAACGTTCTCGTCCACTGGCACCGAGCCGACGTACCGCAAGCGCGCATTGAGGAACCGGGAAGTGATCGACCACAGCTTCTCGAACGTCTTGCGCGCAACGTGTTCCGACGGCGCCTGGTTGATCACCACGCTGAAGTTCTCGACCCCACCCGACAGGCACAGCGTCTTCACCAGCCCGTACGCATCAGACAACGAGGTCGGCTCGGTCGTCAGCACCACCAGCGCTTCCTGCGCGCCGCCGGCGAAGAACACCACGTTGTCTCCAATGCCCGCGCCGGTGTCGAAGATCACCAGATCGAAGTCGCCTTCGATCGTGTCCAGTGCCGACAGCAGCCGCATGCGCTGGGCGTCGCTCAGGTGGGTCAGCCCGCGCAGCCCCGAGCCGCCGGGCAGGATGCGGATCCCCAGCGGGCCGGCGGCGAGCACCGACTGCAGCGGCGCCTTGCCGTCGAGCAGATCGCCCAGGTGGTAGCGCGGGCTGATTCCGTACAGCAGCTCCACGTTCGCCAGCCCGAGGTCCGCATCCACGATCAGCACCCGCTGGCCGGCCGCCGCGGCGACGTAGCCGAAGTTCGCCGAGATGAAGGTCTTCCCGACCCCGCCTTTTCCGCTGGTCACCGCCACCACCCGCACCCCGGTCGGCCCTTTGCGCTGGGCGATCAGCTCTCGCAGGTTGTTGGTCTCGTCCATGTCAGGGGTCGCGAGGCGCTTCACAGCCCTCATGAATCCACAACACCAGTCCCAGCCCTTCGGCCCGCAGCACCACCGCGTGGGCCTCCGCGGGAGACTCGGCGTCGTCCTTGAGAATTCGCGGCAGGCCCAGCGCCTGGTCCAGCGACAGCGCGCCCTTCACCAGCCCGGCAGTCATGTTCACCAGCTCGCACAGCGCGTCGTTGATCATCGAAGAGTCCACCTTTTCGGAAGGCACCGAGAACATCGCGCCTGACAGCGCGAGGCAGCCGGCTTGATCCGACGACAGGCCGATGGTGATCGGCCGCGCGCCGGCGATCGGCAACATGGCCGTCCTCCAGACCAGCGTCGGTTTCGCCGCGCGCTGCAGATCGGCGACGAACGAGATGCCGAGCATCGTGGAGGTGACGTTCGAGACCAGGCTGGCGAGGTGTTCAGGGGTCGGAAGCGCAGTCATGGTGTTGCCTCAGTGGGTTGAAAAGAACTTCGGAAGAGTCGAGTCACTTGTAGAGCCGCTCGAGCTTCGTCTTCAGGCCCGCCACGAGGGGATTGATGACCGCTTCGTCTGCGCCCAACACCGATCGCCCAATCATCACCAGCGCGCGGGCGTCGTCGATGTCCGACTCGTCCGGCGCGATGCCAACCTGCTTGGCGAGCGCGTTGGCGAAACAGACCGCGTTGCTGATCGACGACCGATTCCCCGGGTCGTACTCGCTGCAGTCCTTGATGCTCTTGCACAGGGCGGGCGGCAGGCCCCACTTCTCGGTCAGCGCCACCCCGACCTTGCGGTGGGTGCTGCGAATCACCAGCAGCCACTCGGCGGATCCAATCCATGGCTTGCTGTGCAGCTCGACGATCTGCCGTTCGGCCTCGAGCAGAATCGCCGCCACCACCGGCTTGCCGATGTCGTGCAGCAGGCCCGCCAGGTACGCGGCGTCAGAGTCGGTGCCGCCGGTGAGCGCGCTGATGTCGCGCGCCAGCATCCCCACCGCGACCGAGTGCTGCCACACCCGCTTGGTGGCCTCGGCGATCTGAGGGTTTCGCGAGACGAACACCTTCGCGGCCGAGGCCTCGACCAGCACCGCCTTCGCCGTCTTGGCCCCAATGCGGGTGAGCGCCTCGGTCAGGCTGTGGGTCTGGCTGCCTCCAGAGAACGCGGCGCTGGTCGCTGTGCGCAGCACCCGGGCAGCCAGCACCGGATCCTGCTCGAGGATCGAGGCCGCTTCCTTGAATGAGAACTCTGGCCGCCGAAGCACCTCGATGCACTTGATTGCCACCGCCGGCATCGTCGGCAGGGTGAGGCTGTCTTGTGCGATGCGCTTGAGCACGAGCTCTTCGATCTGCCGGGCGAGCTTTTCGTTGACAGGGGCCGAGGCCGTTTGGGTTTCCATCGGCCCCTCACGCCACCTGAGCGCGGGCGTCGGTCACCGAAGAGAAGATCGGCATCTGCGCCGTCTCTTCGAAGCCCGCCAACACCTTGGTGACTTCCTTGGGGCCGACCAGCCGCACCAGCAGGCCCATCGCCTTCGCCTTCTCGGCCACGCTGGCCATCAGCTTTGGCAGTCGATTTTGCTGAATCGAAATCTTGCTCAGATCCACGATCGCTTCCTCGAAGCAGGCCGAGGCCACCTTCTCGAGCGCCGGCGGAAACAGCGCGCTCAGTCGGGTGAAGTAGCGATCGATTCGATCCTCTCGGCCCGCGAAGGCGCCGACCTTGATCAGGTTGTCCTCGCGCGTCAGCAGCTCTTGCTTGTCGAAGTACTGCAACACGAAGTCTTCCACCGCTTCGGCCGTGAAGGGCTTGAACAGCACGTCGGCGAACCCCTGGCTCTTGATCTCGTCCGAGACGTCGTTGGTCGACTTGAGCGCCAGCGCGATCAGGGCCGCGTGGGGCTGCAGCACCTTGAGCTGGCCGCCAAGTGCGACGCTGTCGACATCGGGGATCTCGGTGTCGACCAGGATCACCCGGCACACCCGTTCTCGACACGCAATGAGCGCTGACTGCGCACTGGTGAAGCTGTTGAGGGTGACGTGGGCTGGCAGCAGAGTCCGCAGTCGCTTGGCCACGTTCTCCATGTCGTCCACCACGATCACGTCGATGAACTGCCTGGCTTCCTGGGTGGCCGCCGCCTCTTCCGGTGCCGGGCTCGAAGCCGCCGCCAGCGCGGTCGCCGCTGGGCCCGGCAACTTCAGCGCGGTCCGGATCTTCACCAGCAGCTCTTCGGGCTTGAACGGCTTGAGGATGTAGTCCTCGATTCCCAGCTTCATTGCCTCGGCCACGATCGATTTCTTCGACTCGGACGTCAGCATGATCACCGGCGTTTTGTTGCCGCGCTCGCGCAGCTTGGCCAGCATCGTCGGGCCGTCCATCACCGGCATCGTCACGTCGAGCAGGATCAGATCCACGACGATCTCATCGAGCTTGTCGAGCGCCTGCTGGCCGTCTTCGGCTTCGTCGATCTCGAAGTTCAGTTCCTTCATCTGCTTGGCGATGATCGAACGGACGGCGCGGCTGTCATCGACGGTGAGGACTCTGGGCATGGACTCAAACCTCCTTGGGCAACGGAACTTCGTTAAGTGGAAACGGCTTCTTAAAACTTCGCCCGCAAGGTGAGCCGCACCGACTGGTTCTGACCGGTTGAGAGCGCTGGGTTAGCGACGTTGAACGCAGTCCAGTTGTGAAAGACCTCGAGCGAGCCGTCGAAGTTCTTGTGCGGAGCGACGATCACCGCCCACTGGGGCTGGGCCTGGGCCCGGGGCGCGGTGCAAAGGCAGATCGCAGCCACAAGGGTTCTTGCTGTCTGAAAGTTCATGAAGACTCATCGACACGGAGCGGTTGGCTCAGCAGCTCGAACCGAGCTGCCCTGGACCCACCCTCGAAGTGCTGCAGCAGTCGATGCGTCATCCTCCACAGCGGCACCGTCTCGTCGACCGCGCCGAGATCGACGGCGGCCTTCGGCATCCCGTAGACGACGCAGCTGTCTTCGTCCTGGGCGAACGTCGCCGCGCCGGCCTGGCGCATCTCGAGCAACCCCGCCGCGCCGTCTTTGCCCATTCCGGTGAGGATCACTCCCGCTGCCCGGGCGCCGGCCGCGCGCGCCACCGAACGGAACAGCACATCAACCGAAGGACAATGGCCCGACACCTTCGGTCCGTCGCGAACTTCGGCCACGAAGTGAACGCCCTGCTGGCGCAGCAACAGGTGCTTGCCTCCCGGCGCGACCAGCACCGTGCCGATCTCGAGCGGCTCTGCGTCTCTTGCCTCGCGAACCGTCACCGCGCACAGCCGATCGAGCCGCTTCGCAAATGCGTCGGTGAACATCGGAGGCATGTGCTGGGTAATCAGGGTGGGGGGGGCATTGGCCGGCAGCTGCCGCAGCAGCAACTCGAGCGCCACCGTCCCACCGGTCGAGGCCCCAATCGCCAGCACCGACTCGGCCTGGGCCTTCAACCGCGGCAGCGCGCGCACCTCGGCCGCGGCCGCCACCGACTTCTTCACCCGCGCCGAGGCAGCCGCGCGCACCGCGGCGATCAGGTTCACCGACAGCGCGTGCACGCTGTTGGGCCCGGCAGGCTTCTGCAGCACCTCGATCGCGCCCGCCTCGAACGCCTGCATCGCCAGCTCCCCGCCCTTCGCGGTGATCGACGACACCACCACCACCGGCAGCGGCGCGTGCTCCATCACCTTGCGCAGAAAGGTCAGCCCGTCCATCCGGGGCATTTCCATGTCCAGCGTCAGCACGTCGGGCTTCAGCACCGCCATCAACTGGCGCGCCACATAGGGGTCGGGCGCCTCGCCCACCACCTCGATGTCCGGTTCGCGCGAGAGCGCCGCTCGAAAGAGCTCTCGAACCGCCTGCGAGTCGTCGACCACCAGCACCCGGATCATTCGGTGCCGCCGGGCTTTCGGTAGACCGAGGGCTGCACCAGCACCAGCCCCGAGCGCACCCCAGTCAGCGTCTCGGTGTGACTGATGAAGAGCAGGCCGCCCGGGCACAGCAGCCGTTCGACCTCGGAGATCAGCCCCTGCCTCACCCGGGTGTCGAAGTAGATCATCACGTTGCGGCAGAACACCGCGTCCAGCGGCCCCTGCATCGGCAGCGGAGGCGCTGACAAATTCAGCCGGCGGAAGATGACCCGTTCTTTCAACCCTGCGTCGATTCGGTACACGTCCTCTTCTTCAGGGACGCCGTGCCGATGCTGGAAGTAGCGGGTGCGCAGCAGCGCCGGCACCGTTTGGACCTGGGCCGACGCGTACTCGCCCTCAGCTGCGGTCGCCAACACCCGGGTCGAGATGTCGGTGGCGAGGATCCGCCAGTCGAACCCCGGACCCATCACTTCGGCCAGGGTCATCGCCATCGTGTACGGCTCTTCCCCGCTCGAGCAGGCCGCCGACCAGAAGCGGAAGCGGCGCTGCCCAGCTGCCGCCTTCGCTCGCACCAGGGCCTTGAGGCCCTCGAAGTGGTCTGCCTCGCGAAAGAACGAGGTGAAGTTGGTCGAGATCGCATCCAGAAACTCGATCAACTCGAGCCCCGAGGTGTCCTCGGCGATCAACTCTGCGTACCCGCGCCCATCGGCGAGGCCCAGCGCGCGCACCCGCTTTGCCACCCGCGCTCCGACCAACGCTTCTTTGCCCGGACCCAGGTCGATGCCCGCCTTCTGGTAGGCGAGCTCCCGCAGCCGATTGAAGGTGCTTGCGTCCATGATGGGGGCCTAGAAGTTCTTGAACACCGCGTCTTCGTCGAACGGAATCGTCGGAGCCGCGTGCCCGTTCTTGCCGTTGGCCCCGTTCGCCTTCGCCGCCGGTGCGTAGGTCATGATCGGCCGCCGCATCGCCTTCGCCTTCGGGGTGATCGCCTTCGACTGCCGGTCGAGGTGGAACTGGCCCACCAGCACCGTCATCTCTTGCGCCTGACCCGACAGCTCCTGCGCCGCGCTCGACGACTCTTCCGAGCTCGCCGCGTTCTGCTGCGTCACCTGGTCCATCTGCGCGACCGCCTTCACCACCTGGTCGATGCCCTTGGCCTGCTCAGCGCTCGAGGTGGCGATGTCGTGGATGATCGCCGTCACCTTCGTCACCGCGCCGACGATCTCACCGAGGTTTGCGCTCACCTGCTTCGAGACGCCTTCGCCGTGCTTGGCCAGCGACACTGATTCGCTGATCAGGCACTCGGTCTTCGCCGCCGCTTCCTTCGAGCGCAGCGCGAGGTTGCGCACCTCTTCCGCGACCACCGCGAATCCGCGCCCGGCCTCTCCAGCGCGCGCCGCTTCGACCGCCGCGTTCAGCGCCAGCAGGTTGGTTTGAAATGCGATCTCGTTGATGTCGCGGATGATCGCCGCCGTTCCTTCGGCAGAGGCGCGGATCTTCTCCATCGCTTTGGTCATCTGATCCATCGCCTGGCTGCCCTGCCCAGAGGCCTCTTTCGCCGACGCCGACAGCGCGTTGGCCTGGTCCGCGTTCCCCGCGTTGGCCTTCGTCATCGCCGACATCTGGGTCAGGCTGCTCGACGTCTCTTCCAGCGACCGGGCCTGCTCCGACGCGCCCTGCGCCACCGCCTGGCTGCTCGAGGCGATCTGCCCCGACGCCGAAGCGACCTGCTCGACCGCCACCGCGACCGACGCCATCCCGTCGTGCAGGTTCTCGACCGCTGTGTTGAGCGACAGTTTGATCTTCGCGTACTCGCCCTTGTAGTCGCCCTTCATTCTCGCAGTGAGGTCGCGCGCGGCGACCTGCTCGAGCACGCTCGACGCCTCTGTCACCGGCACCACGATCGCCTCCATCACCCGGTTGAAGCCCTGCACCAGCTCGGAGTAGGCGCCTTCGAAGCGGGCCGCATCACCCCGCTTCGTCAGCTCGCCTTGCTCGGCCGCCGAGATCAGCGTCTTGGTCTCGTGCAGCAGCCCGCTCAGCGAGGTAGCCGCGGCGGCGAAGTTCCGGGACAAGACGTCTTGCGGCGATTTCGGGATCACCTTGACGGTCAAGTTGCCGTGGCTCAACGCCTCGGCGGCCGCGGCGACGCCCTTGATGTAGTCGACCAGCTGGCGAAACGACTCGGCCAGTTGTCCCAGCTCATCGCCGCCGCGGTGGTCGATGTCCTGATCGATGTCACCCATCGAAATCCCGCTCGCCGCCGCGGTCATCTTCGCCAGCGGCCCGGTGATCGAGATCGTGAGAATGAGGCCCAGCGTCAGCGCCGCGATCATCGCCAGAATGCAACCGACCAGCACCTGGACGCGCGCCGAGGATTGGGCGGTCTTGGCCTCTGCGTCCAACTTTTCAGTGGCAACCACCTGCAGTTCCTTCACTTGCTCGAGCGAAGTCAGCATTTCCTTGATTACCGGCTCAGCCTTGGTCACGACAAAGTCCTGGAGCTTGACCAGATCACCGGCGTCCAGAAGCGTGCCCGAGTGATCGGCGGCCTTCCGCCAGACGTCGAGCTTCTGGTTGAAATCTGCCCAGGCCTTCCTGTCCGCGGGATCCATCGGGAGCTTCTCGTAGGCCACCCGACCCTTATCGATGCTCACCCAGGCCGCAGCGATCTTGCCCTTGAGCGTCTCGAAGCGGGCGACGTCTTTGACGTCGACCGCGATCTGCGCGTTTCGCAGGCTAAGTCTGATCTCGAAGATTGATAGCTCGACCGCGTTGAGGTTGGCGAGACTGGGAATGCGGTTCTCGGTGGCCTCGGCCAGCACCTCCTCGATTCGATCAATCCCTCTGACTCCGAGAAGTCCGACCGCCGCGGCGATCAGCGAGGTAACGACGAAGGCGCTCAACAACTTGGCTTTGACGGTCTTCAACATAGGTGCTCCAAAAAAAGGGTGAGGGTTGGGTTGGCTTCGAAGGGAGTCAGGCAGCAGTGGCGACAGCGGCCGCGCGCTCGGACGCGGACAGCACCCGATCAATGTCGAGCAGGAAGATCACCCGCCGCTCGGCCTTGCCGACCCCGAGGATGAACTCCGAGTCGAAGGTGCCGGCGCCGAAGCTCGGCGGCGGCTCGATGTTCTTCCCTTCGATGTCGAGCACCTCGAGCACCTCGTCGACGAGGATCCCCATCGTGAGGTCACCCTTTGCAGTGGTGAGCTGGACGACGATGATCACCGTCTGATCCGTCGGCTCGGTGCGCTCCATTCCAAACTTCTGCCGCAGGTCAACCACCGGGATGACCTTGCCGCGCAGGTTGATCACCCCGCGGATGAAGCCCTGGGTGCCGGGCACGCGGGTGATCTCCATCAGCCCGATCAGCTCGCGGACCTTGAGGATCGCCAGCCCGTACTCTTCGCGGGCCAGCTTGAACGTCATGAACTTGCCCGCCAGCGTACGGCTGACCGAGCTCTCGGTGGCGGCGGGGGCCTCTGCGGGGGGGGGCAACGGGTGGGTCATGGTCTTGCCTCTGGGGTGGGAAGTTCGCGGCGGCCGCGGGTGGTGTTCTTGGCGGATTGGGCGATCAGCCGATCGATGTTGAGGATCAGGCCGGCCCGCCCGTCCGACAGGATCGCGGCACCCGAGAAGTGATCGCTGTCGGGGAGCCCCGCGCCCAGCGGTTTGATCACCACCTGCTGCTGGGCGAGCACGTCGTCGGCCATCAGCACGATCTTCCGGCCGCCGCTCTCGACCACCACCACCAACGCCTGGGTCGGGTCGCTCACGGCTCCGGGGACGTTGAACAGCTTGCCGAGGCGGAACAGCGGCAGCAGCTCGCCGCGCACGTCGACGAACTCTTCGCGCTCACCCAGCGAGTACAGCATCCCGGCCGTCGGCCTCAGCGACTCGACGATCGACAGCGACGGCACGATGAACCGCTCGGGCCCGCAGGCGATCAGCATCCCGTCGATGATCGCCAGCGTCAGCGGCAGCACCAGGCGAACCGAAGTGCCTTGCCCTGGCTTCGAGCCGACGTCGATCCGCCCGCGCATCTCCTCGACGTTCCTCTTCACCACGTCCATTCCGACGCCCCGCCCCGACAGCTCGGTCACCTCGACCGCGGTCGAGAACCCGGGCGCGAAGATCAGCGCGTGAATCTCGGCGTCAGTCAGCACCTCGTCCGCGCCCACCAGCCCGCGCGACCTCGCCTTCGCGAGCAGCGCCTTGCAGTCGAGCCCTTTGCCGTCGTCGGTCAGCTCGATCACGATGTTGCCGCCTTCGTGAACAGCTGACAGCCGCAGCGTCGCCTGCTCGACCTTCCCCTGCGTGCGTCGCACTTCCCCGGCCTCGACGCCGTGGTCGACGGCGTTGCGCACCATGTGCACCAGCGGCTCTTCCAGCCGCTCCGCCATGCTGCGATCCATCTCGGTCTCTTCGCCCACCGGCACCAGCACCACCTTCTTGCCGGTCTTGTGGGCCAGATCCCGGGTCAGCCGCGCCATCTTCTGAAACACGCCGCGCACCGGCACCATCCGCATTCGCATCGCGACGTCCTGCAGGTCGCGGCTGATCTTGGTCAGCTGGCCCAGGTAGTTGCGCAGCTTCAGCGACTGGATCGCCGCCAGCTCGGGAGCGTTCACCACCATCGACTCCACAATGATCAGCTCGCCAATCATCTCGACCACGCTGTCGACACGCTGAACATCCACTTTCAGCGTCTCGCGGATCCGCTCGCCCTGCCGCGGCCCCTCGACGTCGGGCGCCGGCGCGCGCACGGACGCAACCCCTGGCCCCGGAACAGGAGCCGCGAAGATCTCGTACGCCTCGCTCACCGGCGCCACCACCGACCCGGAAGGCAGCGCCGCGCGCGCGATCTCGGCCTGTAGCTTCTTCACCAACTGCCCGACCTCAGGAACCTGCTCGACCGTCGTGCCACCTTCGAGCGCCGCGCGGACCTCGTGCAGCAGCTTGCGCATCAACGTCGTCGAGTCGAACACCAGCTCGAGCGCCGAGCCGGCCAGCACCAGCGTCCCTTCGCGCACCAGGTCCAGCAACGTCTCGGTGGTGTGGGCGACCGCGATCACCTGCGGCAGATCGATGAACCCCGCCACCCCTTTGATCGAATGGAAGACACGGAACAGCTCGTTGATGTTCCCCGAGTCGAGGCCCCCCTCTTCTCCGGCCATCAGAATCTCGTCCGCGCGCGACAGCCCGTCGCCTCCTTCTTCGAGGAAGTCGGTCATCAGCTCAATTGTGTCGCCGTCCCGCTCGACGTTTTCGGCCGGGGCCTCGGCCGACTGTGGCCCCTGCTGCAGCGCCAAGACATTGGCGGTCACCCGCGCGAGCACCGCAGTTCCATTGACGCCGTCGGAAGCCAGGTGCGCCGCCAGCGCCTCCCGCGATTCGCGCACCAGCGGCTCAGGCTCGTTGCTGCACACCTGCTCCAGCCGCACGAACGCTGCGAGAATTCCCTCGAGCGCGCCGCGGTCACGCACCTCGCACACCGCCACCAACCCGGCGAGCTGCTCGATCAGCGATTCCTTCGTCTCTTCGGAAGTAGGCATGGTCTCCACGTTGACGCGCTTCCTCGTTCAGCAGGCCGCGTGCCAACCGCGCCGCGCTCGTGCGCCCGGCCGTTTCGCCCGGGTCGGCGCCGCCGCGCCGGGTCGTGCCCGACCGCGACCGACAAACGACTGAAGAGATCGCCGTGCTGTGCCGAAAGAGACAACGGCGCTGGCCGCCGCGTGACGACGAGAGGACCCTGGTGAGAGAGATCACAGTTGGCATCGCGGACCTGCAGCTCTCCATTGATCCCACTTCGCTGCTCGTCACCTACGCCCTGGGCTCGTGCATCGCCGTCACCGCCCACGATCCGGTGCGGCACGTCGCCGGGATGATCCACTACATGCTGCCGCTCTCGAGCTCTGCGCCCGACAAGGCGGCCGATCGCCCCGCGATGTTCGCCGACACCGGCGTGCCGCTGCTTTTCGAACGGATGTATGCGCTCGGCTGTTCCAAGCAGAGCCTGGTGATCAAGGTCGCGGGCGGCGGCAAGCTGTACGACGACAACGGCACCTTCGAGATCGGCAAGCGCAACCACACCATCCTGCGAAAGATGTTCTGGCAGGTCGGCGTCACCATCGCGGCCGAAGACGTCGGCGGCGCAAAGTCACGAACCCTGCGGCTGTTCGTCGGCACCGGCCGGCTGATCGTTTCCTCGATGGGTGTGGAGACCGACCTGTGATCGACCCTGAACGAATCGCGGCCCACGTGGCCAGCCTGCCCACGCTGCCGGTGGTGGTGATGCGGCTGATGACGCTGTTGAAGGACGATCGCTCCTCGGCCCACGACTTCGAGCTTGCCGTTCGCCCCGACCCGGCCCTGACTTCAAATCTGCTGCGCGCCGCCAACTCGGCGCTCTACCTCGGCATGGAACCCTGCCGCACCGTCGCGCAGGCGATCGCCCGGGTCGGCACCCGCCGGGTCTTCGACGTCGCCGCCGGTGGCGCCCTGCAGAAGGTGATCCCGCTCCGGCTCGCCGGCTACCAGATCCCTTCCACCGCCTTCTGGCTCCACTCCATCGCCGTCGCCGTCCTCTCCGAACGGCTCGCCCGCAAGGCGAAGCTCGACTGCGGCCCGCACGCCTTCACCGCCGGGCTGCTGCACGACCTGGGCAAGCTGGTGATCTGCGAGTTCCTCGCCGACGAGGCGCGCGCGCTGCTCGCCAGTCTCGAAGAACGACAGCTGACCTTCGTCGTCGCCGAGCACCACGCGCTGGGCACCGATCACGCCGAGGTTGGCGAAGAGGTCGCGCGCCGGTGGAGGCTGCCGGAAGAGATCGCCGCCGTCGCCCGGTGGCACCACCAACCCGAACGAGCCCCCTCGCATCGCGCACTGGTGGCGGTGGTCCACGTCGCCAACGCGCTCGCCCACTCTTATGGCTACGGCACCGACGCCGGCGAGCTGCACCGCGCGCTCTGCCCCGAAGCGGTCGCGCGCCTGGGCCTCAAACCCTCGGCGATCGAGCAGGTCGTGGGCCAGTCGTTCGACGACATCTTCACCTCCGCCGAGCAGCTCGGCGATGGCACCAAAGGAGTTTGATCATGGGGTACCGGATCCTCATCGTGGACGACTCGCCGGTCATGCGGCGCATCGTCGCCAGGGCGCTGGCGGCGGGCGGCTTCGAGGCCTCGACCACCCACTGCGCAGAGAACGGCAGAGAAGCGCTGGCCGTGCTCGCCGCCCACCCGATCGACATCGTCTTCGCCGACATCAACATGCCCGAGATGTCGGGAATGGAGATGGTCGAGAAGATGGCCGCCGATGGACAGCTGCCGACCCAGCCGGTCGTCATCCTCTCCACCGAACGGAACGCCGAGCGCATCGACCGCCTGCGGGCGCTGGGCGTGCGCGCCTACCTGAAGAAGCCCTTCAAGCCCGAAGACCTCAAGAAGGTCGTCAGCGCCCTCTTCCCCCTTGGAGCCCCATGAGCGCTGCCCTCAGCCCGTCCCTGCTGCTCGGTACCACCAGCGCCATCCTCGAAGACGCAGCGTTTTTCTTCAGCGAGCGGACAGACACCCCGCTGCCCTGGGCCGGCCAGTTGCTCGAGGCGAAGCTGAGCTTCATTGGACCCAGAAAAGGCACGATGCGGCTGGTCACCACCACGGCGTTCGGCGTCGAGCTTGCCGCGAACCTGCTCGGCATCGCCCCTTCCGACGCCGACGCCGCCGCCCACGCCCGCGCGGCAGTCGGAGAGCTGCTCAACATGGTCTGCGGCGCGTTCGTCGCCGAGTGGTTCGGCGCCGACCAGGTTTGCCAGCTCGGCATCCCCGTCGTCCGCGCGATTCCTCACCCGGACGACGCACCTGGCGACTGCAGCATCTGCCTGATCGCCGACGAGCGTCACCGCGTCGAGGTCGAGATCATACTCGACGAGGTACCACGGCCCTGAGCTTCTCTTCGAGCGCTTCGGTCACGCCCAGCAGCTGGCACACCGCCGCAACCGTCTCGTCGTTGTCGATCGTGCCCGCGTCGAGCCCTTCCCTCTTGGTGATCGCGTTCGCCCGCAGCTCGTCTCGACCCAGCCCGCCAGCGACGCGCCGACTTCGCGGTGGCAGGCGTTGATCGTCTTGAGCCACACCGCTGAACCCGAATGCGCGGCGTGCCGATGAGAGAGGATGCGCTCGCTCACCCCCGTCAGCTTCCTCCAGTCCGTCGCCGCCCTCTCAATCACTGCCTTCATCGGCTGGCAGTCTCTCGTCGCGCCGTCCGAGGCACATGCCGCGGAAAAGCCAACCGAGGCCAGGAAGCACGAGGCCGCGAAGACGCCTGAGGCCGCGAAGACGCCTGAGGCCGCAAAGACGCCTGAGGCCGCGAAGACGCCTGAGGGAATCGTCGCCGAGCTGCTCGCCGGCAACGCGCGCTTCCAGGCGGGTCAGCCGCTGCCCCGACAGCTCGTCCAGGCTCGGGCGGTGCTGGCTGCCGGCCAACACCCGAAGGCGATTATCCTCTCGTGCTCCGACAGCCGCGTGCCGCCCGAGCTGGTGTTCGACCAGTCGCTGGGCGACCTCTTCGTCGTCCGCGTCGCGGGCAACGTCGCGGATCCGATCGCGCTGGCGAGCATCGAGTACGCCAACGAGCACCTTCACTCCGAAGTCGTCATCGTCCTCGGCCACCAGAAGTGCGGCGCCGTCACCGCCGCCGCCACTGGCGCGAAGATGCCCTCGGCCAACCTCCAGGCGCTGGTGGACGAGATCGCCCCCGCGCTGCCCATGCGCGGGCCCAACCCGGGGTGGGTGGTGGTCGAGAAGGGGGTCGAGGCCAACGTCGTCGCCACCGCCGCCGAGCTGCTCGAGCGCAGCCCGCTGCTGAAGGAACAGGCTGCCCACGGAAAGCTGAAGGTGGTGCGGGCCGTCTACGACCTCGATACCGGAAGAGTGCGATTGCTCCCGTAACGAGAGCCTGACCGAGATCGCCATTGCCCCCCCGCGCGCTGTCGATCCACCCGCTCCGATTCCGGCCAACGAGCAGCGCCTCGAGGCCTTGCGCTCGTACCCAATCCTCGACACCCTCGGGAGGCGGAGTTCGACGAGGTGCTTGCCAGCCACCCGGGTTTGCTCTCCAGAAATAGAACGGAGATGAGAGGAGGAACGGAGCGACCTGACCCGACTGCTCTGCCGTCCATTCGCCAGCGAACTGCGCAGGGAACCCACAGTGGGTCACCTCGCTGCAGTCCTGCGGCCCCCGCTTCGGTCGGCGAGGTTCAACGCAGCACGAGCACCGTGCCCACCGCCGGCTTCAGCTCGAGCACGCCGCCATCGAAGGTGACGAGGACTGCTCGATGATGGCGTGCGGTGTTCACCAGGTACGCGTCGGTCACCTGCTGATGACTCCGCGCCTGCTCGAGGACCTTCAGCCCTGCCGCGGTCGTCAGGCTGGGCGCTTCCGCCAGAAAATGGTGACCCTTCAGCGCGCGAAGCTCATCCAGCACTTCGGCAGCTTCGAGCGGGATGCTCGGCTGCGGCGTGTACGCTGGATTGCAGGACAATCGAATGAACCCCGCTTCTGTGAACGCGCAGGTTGCCCAGCCTTTGGAGTGGTTCTTCAAGAACCAGTCGGCGGCGATCCCATGATGCTGGTGGTTGGGCCACATCAACGCCAGCAAAACGTTCACATCCAGAAGCGCGACCTTCACGGCTCTTCGTCGGCAAGCAACTTCGAGGCACGATCTCCCGGGATGATCGGAGCATTCGCCGAAACGGCGAATCCAGGCAGCCGGCCCCTTGTTGGACGCACCGGCTTCAAGCCGCGTCGGGCGAGCTCCGAGATCACCTGGCCAAGCGAGCGCCGGGTGGTCTTCACCAGCGTCATCGCCGCCTCGTACACGTCATCCTCGAGCGTCACCGTCGTCCGCATAATTGATACTGTGATGCGGTGATGTTGTGATGTCAACCCGGCGCCGGCCTCGAGCCACCGTGAGCGATCAGCGACGGCGGGGCTCGAAGTGAGCCTGCAGCTCACGGTGACCAACTTCTCGACCACGCCCGCGGTGATCTTGCCCGAGTTGAACCCGAGGACGACGCCGCTCGAGACGGCACCAGTCCAGGTGACGTGGAGATCGCTGTTGCGGCGAACGGATCCGCAATCGCCTGCACTGCACGTCGGAGCGGTCAACGTCAGCTCGTTGGGTACGTTGACGCTCGCCGTGAAGGCCATGATCGTGCCGTCATGGACGAGGCCCGTACCTCCGCCCGATCCGCCGCCACCGGGGGGCTCATGCGCGCGCGAGTCTACGCGCGTCCGTCGACACGGGAGACTGGCTTCCACTCCATGTTTCGCCGCGCCCGGTTCATTCTTTCATTGCTCTGCGCGTGCACACCGCCCGCCGGCTACCGCTTCACCACCGTGCCCTTCACCAGGTCGACGTCGAAGATCGCGAACGGCTTCGCCTGCGGCCCGACGCGCAGCTGCACCTTCTTGTTATTTGCTGGCAGCGAGAACTTCGTGTCCTTGCGCGCCGTCGTCCCTTCCTTCGCGTTGGCCAGCAGCGTCGCCCGCGAGGGGTCTCTTCCACCCGCCTGATCGATCAGCTCGACGAAGACATTCGAGCAGCCTGGCCTTGCGCTCGTGTTCTCCAGCGCCGACGACAGCACCAGCGTTCCCAAAGCGCCCGGCACTCCCGCGACTTGCACCACCTCGAACGACGCACCCGCTGGATCGCAGGCGTTGGCGTCGATCGGCACCTTCACGCCGACCGGCGCGGTGAAGGGCGTCTCGAGCGCGAACGGAGGCAGCGCCTTCGCCTTCGGAACCGTCGTCAGCTCGACCTGCGTCGTTGGCGCCACGCCGGCGATCGGACGCTGCGATTTCTGCTGCGGTGCGGAGGCCTTCGAGACCTGGGGCACGGGCGGCGGTGTCGGCTGAACCGGCCGCGTGACGGGGATCGGCGTCGTCATCTCGGCGACGGGCGCATTCGAGCCGCCTGCGATCAACAGCGCGCCGGCGAGCACCACGGCGATCCCCACCCCGCCGACGCCCCACAACCACGGCGGAACTCGCGTGCCCGATTGCTGCCGGACCTTCGCTTGAGCCGGCGCCGGTTTCTTGGGCTTGTCCAACGCGTCGAGCGCCTCGCGTGCCGCCTGTGCGCTCTGGTACCGGTCGCCCCGGTTCCGCTCGACCATCTTCTTCAGCCACGCGTGAAAGGGCGGCGACACGTTGACCGCTTCCTCGAACGCCAGCTCGAGCCCCGGCCCCGGCTTGAACAGCTCGTCGGGCGGCTTGCGGCTCAGCAGGTGAAGCAGGCTCGCGCCGAGCGCATACAGATCTGCCGTGAGATCGACGGTGCCTCCCAGCTGTTCGGGCGGCATGTAGCCGAACGTCCCGACCAGGGTAGAGCCGTGGGTGATGCCGCGGACGAGATCGCGGGCCGCTCCGAAGTCGACGAGGGCCAGCGAGCCGTCTTCCCGGCGCATCACGTTGGCCGGCTTGAGGTCGCGGTGGATGACGCGCGGCGAGAGCCCGTGCAGGTACTCGAGGACCTCGAGCAGTGACCGCGCCAACCGCTTCGCCTCGGGCTCGTCGAACCGCTGGTGCTCGAGCTGCTGCAGCAGCGACTTCCCGTGGACGAACTGCTGCGCGAGGTACAGCCGGGTGTGGACGCCCTTGCCCTCGGTGAAGCTCTCGACCAGCCGTGGGATCGCCGGATGCGACAGCTGCGCGAGCAGGCGCGCTTCCCGCTCGAAGCCCTCGAGCAGCGCCGCGTCGGGCACCAGCGCGAACAGCAGCTCTTTGAGCGCCGCCTCTTCTCCGTTCTTCTCGGCGAGGAACACTCGGCTGTGCGGCCCGGTCGCGATCTGCCGGACAATCTTCCAGCCGCCCGGCGCGACCGCGATCCCACAGTGGCCGCATCGGGCCTCGTCCACAGGATCGCCGCAGCCGATGCAGGGGTGTGTTCCAGCGGCTGCTGCAGATTTCGTCTTCTCGGCATCCACTGACCTGAGCCTATCTTGCCGAATGCTCAATCTCGCGCTGCTGTTGGTGCTGTCCGCTGATCCGACCGATGCCGGCTGCCCCTGGAAGGATCCGAAAGAGCCGCCGAAGTTCGAGGAATACATGGGCGGCGCCGAGCTCAAGTTCACCAGCGACGCGACCTGGTTTCGCTGCGCGAAGAAGTCGGGCGGAAAGCTCGAGGCGATTTGGTCGGTGGGAGAAGGCGGCCAGCTCACGCCCCAGCCCGGAGTTCCGCAGACCAGCTACAGCGGCCGCGAGACGGTGCGCGAGCTCTGCAAGACGCCCGGCCTCAAGCAGGTGCAGGTGGCACTGAAGGGCTCGGGCGAGATGGAGAAGCTCGACTGGAGCTCGAGCATCCTCGAGATCTACTGCGAGAAGTGCCAGTGGTCGGGCGACGACAACATGCTCGCGCTCCACACCAAGGCGCTGACTCCTCCCGGCACGTACACCATCGACGCGACGTTCGACCCCAAGTGGTACGCGTGTGCCAAGCAGGGCTCGGCGCTCGAGCTGCGGCTGTTCACCGGCGCCACGCGGGAAGAGGTCAACAAGGCGAAGGAGCCGACCCACGTCGTGAAGGGGCTCGACGGGCCGAAGGTGAAGAAGGCGTTTCCGAAGGGGCCGATCTGCAAGGGCAACCCAAAGTACGTTGGTGTCGAGTTCGGCGGCACCGGCGAGTTCCGCGTGCTGCCTCCGAAGGGCCGGTCGATTCAGGAGTCGCAGTGCCAGTAGGCGCGTAGTCCTGCGCCGCTGAAGTTCCTCACCCCTCCCGTCCATTCGCCAGCGAACTGCGCAGGGCGTGTGCCACGACCGCTGTCGAGCGGCGGCCAGTCGCTCGAGCCGCCAGCCGTCCCGTCCAACGGAGCCACATGGATGCTCCACTTCCCCGAGGTGTTGCTGTCGTACGGCAAGTTCAGCGCCTCGGCGATCAGCGGCCGCCAGCCTGCGCTGCGCACGCCGTACGACGCCGTCCCCATTGAGCCGAGGATCAACGCCCTCTCCCCGGCAGGCTCGGCGATCGCGCCCTTTCGGTGAACCAGCAGAGGCCGCCCAAAGTGCACTTCTTCCTGAACGAAGGCCTCGGCACCCACCGCGCCGTCTTCGGGATCGTCGCCGCGGCGTGCTCAGGTCGCTGGGGCAGTACACGCTGCGGGCTTTGGCGTCGGTTCGCCCGCTGGCCAGCGCCGCGCAAAAGGCAGCCTTCGCGTCGGCTGGCTTGTGCTGCCCTCGAGAGACGCGGCGATGTCGGCGATGGATCGGAACAGTACAAGTGGGTCGTCTTTTGAAGGAATAAACCCGCGCCGCTGCCAGAAGCTGCCTGCCTCGGGATCAACCGCGTTGACGATCAACGCCCTGCCTCCCACCAGTCGGGCCCCCTCGACGCATCGGGTGAGCGCGTGTCGAAGCAGACCGCTGCCGATTCCTTTGCCGGCCCAGTGGGTGTCGGTTGCCAGTTGACCCAGCCAAAGACACGGAACCGGATCCGGTGGCTGGCCAGTGCGAATCGACCGCGGCAGGGAAGCTGCGATCACCGCGGTAGGCGCCAGCCCATAGTACCCAACCACCTGGCCGGCTTCATGAACGACCATCACCACCGTGAAGCCCTTCTCTTGCTTCGAGATCGCACGCCTCTTCAGCCAGCCATCGAGCGAGGGCTTGCCGCACGAGAACCCTGAGGTGTCATGGTTTCTGGTCAGGAGTTCCGGAGAGGAGAGGGTCATTCCCACGGCGCTTTGCGCTTGAGAACCTTGACCAACTCGCGAACCGGGCGACCAGTGCCTGCGATCGCCTGCACAAATGCGCCGAACCCCTCTGCCGACATCCGTACCAGAGCCCGTTCCAGGAGCAACTCCTCAGCGGCGCGAACCGCCGCTTCACGAACGAAATCGGTACGCGAACGGCCCCCGAGGTCGGCGGCACGATCGATGAGTGCGATGTCCCGAGCAGGCAAGCGCATCGAGAGCGGGTGCTCTTTTCTAACCAGAGAACGAGTCATGACTGCCTGTAGCGCATTTTACACTACGGAGCAATACCCGAACCGAGAGGAGCCCGCTGGTGCCTGCTGGTGGTCAGTCGTTCGCGTGGGCCAGGTGAAGACCGACGAGGCTTCAAATGAGATCACCGCCATCCCGAAGCTGCTGGAGATCTTGCACCTGGAGGGATGCATCGTGACGATCGACGCGATCGGCTGCCAACGAGAGATCGTGATGCACATCATCGACAAGGGTGCCGACTACGTCATCAGCCTGAAGATGAACCAGCCGGCGCTGCACGCAGCGACGGTGGACTTCTTCGCCGAGGCCAAGGCAGAGCGCTTCGAGACGGTGCCGCACAAATACACCGAGACGCTGGAGAAAGAGCACGGGCGATTTCAGACAGACGTCTGCAGCCTCGGCTCTTGCACGGCCGGCAAGTGCGTCAGCTACCTGTTGTCGGTCTGCCTCTAAAGGCTGAGCTTGCGGCCCACCGACTCAGGTCGACTGCATCGTGGCCCCTCGACGGTCAACCACCGTCACCGGACGAAGCAGAGCACCGAGCAACAGGAACACCGCGTACTCGATCTCATTCGAGACATCACCGGCCAGCGTCACCGTGCGTCGAGCCTTCACGCGAAGCTCCGGCAACAGCGGAGCCAGCGACGCGGCAGTCACCTCGGACACCTGCACCGACGCGCCCGATGACAGCGCGCACCGCACCTGGTCGCCCGCATGGGTGAGCGTCAGGGTGAACGCCACGCTCGCTTTGCCTTCTTTCAGCACCGTGTCGACCACCCGACGTCGTGAGTCTGGGACCGCTGCCGCGCCCAGTTGCTCGAGGTCGACGCACTTGAGCCGTTGGTGCGCAGTGTCCTCTGCCCACTTGCAGTCAGGCGCGAGGAACGCCTCGAGCACCGCGTGCCCGAGCGCTTCCTTCTCACACAGCGGCGCGAGCTGCTCGAAGTCGCTGCTGCGCGCCACGAGCGCCGCCCGCCGCGCCGGTGGAAACGCCTCGAGCCAGCGGAAGAGATGGGCACCGTTGAAGGGCCGCGCCGGGATCCCGAAGCCGAAGAGCACCGCGGGCACCACCCGGTCGAACTCGGGGGGAGGCGGCAGGCCCGCAGGCAGCCACCCATTCAACAAGAGGTAGCCGAGGTGTTCTTCGTTGGGCGTGAGCGCCGCCTTCAGCTGCTGCACCCACGCCACCACACGCTCGTGGGTGGCGACGGGCAGCAACTGCCTCCAGATGATTCGCTTGCAGTACAGCTTCAGGTACGGGAGCTCGTCGCTGAGCAGCGCCGTCGCCAGCTCGAAGCAGCGCGCCGGCGAGAGCGTCTCGAGCGCCACGCGACACAGCGACTTCAACTTCGGCGCATCGAACTGATCCCAGCCCTGCTGGTCGCAAAGGGCCCACACGTGCTCGCACAGCGGCGCCGTCACGCCGTCCATCTGCAGCACCTCGTCGAGCACGCTGTCGCCATCGAGAAAGGCCGCGATGCCTTCGTCGGTGCCGCGCGGTGGGTGCTGAAGCTCGCTCCACAGCAGCGGCAGCTGCGCGGTCATGCGCGCATCAAGCTCTGCGCGGCGAAGAGGGCGACCCCAGCGACGGTCGCCGAACACCAACCAGCCCAGCAACTTTTCCAGTGCAGCGCGCGTCTCGAGCGAACCTGCCGCTGCATGCGCGACCCTCAGCAGGTCGAAGGTCTGTGGCTCAGCTGGCCCCAGGCGCCCCAACGCCCGCGCGGCGAACGACGACAACAGCCCATTTTCGAAGCGCAGCCACGGCGTTGGCTCAGCGCACAGCAGTCGACCAAAGGCCGCAGCGCTCACGTCATCCAGCGGAGACCTCGCGCGCAGCACGCGCTCGACGTCGCTGTCGCCGGGGCCCTCACCCAGCGCCATCACCAACGACGTGTACGCGCGCTCGTCGGTCTCAACGGCGAGTCGCGCACGCAGCGCAGGCTCGGACTCGGGCTTGAGCAGCGACAACGTCCACGCCGTCGCGCACCGCAGCTCTACCTCGTCATCGTCGAGCGCGCGCTCGAGCTCACTGCGCGCAGCCTTCACGGCGTTCACCGACAACACCGAGTTCTCGTTTTCGTCACTCTTCCAGAAGAAGCTCTCGGGCGTGACGTCGTTGAGCTGCTTCGAAGGCACCAGCATGCCGATCGCCGTCATCACCTCTGCGCGCACTGGCGATCGACTGCGCAACAGCGCGACCAGCGGCGCGACGGCGGTCCACGTGGAAGGGTAGTGCTGGTCCTGGTGGAAGACGCCATTCATGTACGCGCCAAGCGCAGCTGACGCGTCGTCGCGCGAACCTTCGATGAGCGCCTGCGGCAACCCTTCAGACATTGATCTTCACCACGCTGACTCTGGCGCCTGGGCTCAGGGGAACACCCGCGCCTTCAGCGCCTGAGGGTTCCCCGCGATCGTCAGCTGCCGCATCACCTGCCCGGCGGTGCGCCCATGGAGGGCTTGACCTCATCCAAAACCTCGACGGGCATCCGAAGGTTCGCAAGCTTTCCGCGCAAGAGCACCAGCTCGCTTTTGCCGGGGGCCTTTCCGGTCACAGTCAACTTCCCCCCCGCGAGCTTTGCCGCGAGCACCGCCGGGTCGACCCCTTCGATCGCCGTGATTCCGGTCGCCTTGTAGGTGGCGCGCTGTCCCTTCTCGACCGTGATGCCGTTCTCGAAGGTCGGGTCGGTAATCTCAGGAACTCCGCGCCGAACTGTGACCAGGTAGTTCACCCGCTCGCCGCCCGCCGTCAAGTACAGGAGCGTGGTCGCCCCTTCCTTGGCTCCGATGACCAGCATTTGTGAGTTGCCGATCAGCTTTACGTCCGCGATTGAGGTGTCTGCTACCGCGATCCGCTGCAAGCTGGGCGCGTCGATGACCCTCTGGGTCCCGACCAGGAGGCTTATCTCTTTGGCCTCCTGGGCCAGGGCCGACGACGCCACCATCACTGCCCAGACAGTCAGCCGCATTTGGTTCTCCCACTTCTTCTACCCAGGCCCCGCGCGCGCATCCTGCCGCGACGCGGCCACTGGCGCCACCCTCCCTTTAGCGGCGGGTGAAGCGACGGCGAAGCATCGCCGCGCCCACCAGGAGCAGCATCCACGTGCTCTCGGTGCCGCCGGTGGAACAGCCGCAGCCGCCACCGACGAAGCCGACCTGCATCAGCACGGTGACTTCCACCGGGGTCGAGGCATTCTGAAAGCCCTTGAACTTCGCCGACGCGGTCAGGGTGCGCACGCCGCCGGCGATGTCGCCGGTGCAGGTGTAGTTGCCTGCGGCGTCGGTGGTCGCGGTGCAGATGACGCCGTCCTGGTCGCTGACGGTGACGCTGCTGTTCGGGTAGGCGGTGCCGGTGACGGTGATCGACGGGCCGTCGACTTTCGTGCCCGCCGTCGGCGAGAGAATCTCAGGAGCCACCAGCGATGCCTCCTGGACGAAGTCGAAGCCTGCCGACGCGCCCGAGGTGTTGTTCGCTGCGTCCGTGGCCGTGGCCGTCACGGCGTGGTTGCCCGGGGTGAGCGCAGTCATCGCCGTGCAGGTCCATGAACCGCTGGCGTCGACCACTGCCACACAGGCCGTGGTCCCGTCGACCGACACCGTCACGGTAGACCCCGGCTCACCCGTGCCGCCGAACTTCGCCCGGGGCTCGAACACCTGCTCTGCCGCCGCGGGAGACGTCACGCTCGGCGCGGAAGGCGCCATGGTGTCGACCGTGAAGCTGCGACCGGCGCTGACCGGACTGCTGTTGCCCGACAGGTCCGTCTGACGCACCGTGAACGTGTGCGCGCCGTCGCCGAGCGTCGCCGAGGTGCAGGTGAACATGCCGCCTGCGCAGGTCGCGCTGCAGCGCACGACAGCCCCTTCGAGCACTTCGACGAAGGTCCCGCTCTCGCAGCTGCCGCTGATGACCGGCGTCGCGCTCGAGACGAAGGAAGCCGCCGCAGGCTTGATGAACGCGGGGCTCACCGGCGCCTGGGTGTCGACGGTGACGGTGCGGGCCATCGAAGCTGCGCTCGGGTTGCCCGCCACGTCGGTTTGACGAACGGTGAGCGCATGCTCGCCGTCGGTAAGCGCGGTGGTGACGCAGCTGAAGGCGCCCGCGGTGCAGACGGCCTGACAGAGCAGCGTCCCGCCTTCGAAGACTTCGACCGTCGCGCCAGTCTCGCAACTGCCTGAGACCGTGAGGCCCGGGACCTTGCTGAACGAGCCCGGCACCGGGGTCGAGACCTGGGGCACGGCAGGCGCCGTAAGGTCGATGACGAAGTGGCGGTCGGTCGACACGACGCTGGTGTTGCCCGCGCCGTCGAGCTGCAGCGCGAACACGTCGTGCGCGCCCTCAGTGAGGCCCACCGCGACGCAGCTGAAGACCGAGGCGGTGCAGGTCGCTTCGCAGAGCATCGCGGTGCCCTCGAAGAGCTGCACGGTGGCTCCGGTTTCACAGGTGCCGGCAAAGGTGACCGCCGCGCTCTTCAACGAGGCGTTGGCAACCGGCGAGAGCAGCGACGGCGCCACCGGCGCGGCCGTGTCGACCGTGAAGACGACCGCCGTGCTGAAGGGGCTGCTGTTTCCGGCGCGGTCGGCCTGGGTCACCGTCAGCGAATGCGCGCCGTCGGTCAACGTGGCCGCGACGCAGCTGAAGGTGCCCCCGACGCAGGGGGTCTGGCAGACCAGCGTGGCGCCTTCGAACACCTGCACCGTCGCGAACGCTTCGCACGTGCCCGAGAGGGTCGGCGTCGCATCGGGCGTGGTCGTCGCTGCGGCAGGCGAAGTCAGCGCGGCCACAGCGGGCGCCACGGTGTCGATGGTGAAGACCTGACCGCCGCTGTCACCGCTGGAGTTGTTCGCCGAATCGACCTGGCGCGCGATGAGGGTGTGCGCGCCTTCCGTCAGTGCGGCGCTGGTGCACGAGAAGGCGCCGGCCACGCAGACGGCCTGACACACCTGCGTCGAGCCCTCGTACACGTGCACCGTCGCGCCCGTCTCACACGTCCCTGAGATGACGGGGGCCGCGGTGTCCACGAAGGCGCCCGTCGCCGGGCCCGTGACATCGGGGGCCGCCGGCAGGGTGCTGTCGACAGTAAACGTGTGGCCAGCGCTGAGCGGGCTGACGTTGCCCGCGGCGTCCGTCTGCTGCACCACCACCGTGTGGCTCGCGTCCGACAGCAGCGCGCTGTCGCAGGCAAAGGCGTTGCCGACACAGACTGCCGAGCAAAGCAGGGTCGCGCCTTCAGTGACGTTCACCGTCGCGCCCGTCTCACAGGTGCCTGAGATTTCGGGCGTGGTGTCGCCCACGACTGCCGCCGCGGAAGGCGCGGTGATGGCCGCGGCCAACGGCGACGTGGTGTCGATGGTGAAGCTGCGTGCGTCCGTCTGCGGGCTGACGTTGCCTGCCGCATCCGTCTGCTGCACCACCACCGCGTGAGGTCCTTCGGTCAGCGTCGGCGAGGTGCAGCTGAAGCCCGCGGCAGTGCACACCGTCGAGCAGAGCACCGTGGCGCCCTCGAGGACTTCGACGGTCGTGCCGAGCTCACAGCTGCCCGAGAAGACAGGCGCGGTGATGGCCGTCGACAGCCCTTCGGTCGGCGCGTCGAGCACCGGGAGCACCGGCGCCACCGTGTCGACGTTGAAGCCCAGCGTCGCGCCCGGGACGCTGACGTTGCCCGTCGCGTCCGTCTGGGTGGCGGTGATGCTGTGCGGCCCTTCGGCGAGCATCGACGACGTGCAGCTGAAGATGCCCGCGGCGCAGGAAGAAGCGCAAAGCACCGTGCTGCCTTCAGACACCGTCACCTGCGCGCCCGACTCACAAGTGCCCGAGAAGGTGGGCGACGCCGTGCTCAGTGACGCGCCCGCGCTGGGGGCCGAAATGACCACCGCGAGGGGCGCGAGGCTGTCGACCTCGAAAGACCGTGGGGCGCTGTCGCTGCTGGTGTTGCCGGCGGGGTCCGTCTGGTGCACGGCCACGCTGTGGCTGCCTTCGCCCAACGCGGCAGTGGTGCACGCGTACACGGTGCCCGCGCACGTCGCAGTGCACAGCAGCGCCGCGCCTTCGTAGACGCTGACGATCGCGCCGGTCTCACAGTCACCTGCGATCGCCACTGCCGCGGACGGCGACAGGGCGCCTTCCAGGGGAGCAGTCACCGTGGGGCTCGAGGGCGCCGTGGTGTCGATGGTGAAGGTGCGTGGGGCGCTGCCAGGGCTCACGTTGCCCGTCGCGTCCGTCTGCACGGCGACGATGCTGTAGCTGCCTTCGGCCAGCGTCGAGGTCGAACAGCTGAAGCCGCCCGCGCTGCACGTCGCCGTGCAGAGCACCGTACTGCCTGCGTAGACGGTGACGGTGGCGCCAGCTTCGCAGCTGCCGCTGACGACGGGGCTCGTCACGTTCGTGACCAGGCCTGCCGTCGGGAAAGCGAGGGCCGGAGCGAGCGGGGCGAGGGTGTCGACGGTCACAGAGACCGCCGGGCTGCTGGCGCTGGTGTTCCCCGCGGCGTCCGTCTGCCGCGTGACAAGCGTGTGGCTGCCCTGGCTCAACGCCGCGCTGGTGCAGCTGAAGGTCGAGGCCGCACAGGCGCTCGAGCACAGCAGCGTGGCGCCGTCGTAGACATTCACCGTCGCGCCCGTCTCACAGCTGCCCGAGATGATGGGCGTGGTGGTCGACAGCAACGCGCCCGCGGCCGGCGACGAAATCGCCGGAGCCGAAGGAGCCACCGTGTCGACCGTCACCGAGACTGCCGTGCTGCTGACGCTGACGTTGCCCGCGGGGTCCGTCTGGCGAGAGGTGAGCGAGTGGCTGCCCTGGCCCAGCGCCGCGCTGGTGCAGCTGTACGTCGAGCCTGCGCAGACGCTCGAGCACAGCAACGTGGCGCCGTCATAGACGTTGACCGTCGCGTCGGTTTCACAGCTGCCCGAGATGACCGGAGTCGTCGTCGCGAGCAGCGCGCCCGTCACCGGAGAAGAAATCGTCGAGGCCGCCGGAGCGACCGTGTCGACCGTCACCGCGCGGCCGGCGCTGGTGGCGCTGACATTGCCCGCGGCGTCCGTCTGGCGAGAGGTGAGCGTGTGGCTGCCCTGGCTCAACGCCGCGCTGGTGCAGCTGAAGGTCGAGGCCGCACAGGCGCTCGAGCACAGCAGCGTGGCGCCGTCGTAGACGTTGACCGTCGCGCCCGTCTCACAGCTGCCCGAGATGATGGGCGTGGTGGTCGACAACAACGCGCCCGCGGCCGGCGACGAAATCGCCGGAGCCGAAGGGGCCACCGTGTCGACCGTCACCGAGACTGCCGCGCTGCTGACGCTGACGTTGCCCGCGGCGTCCGTCTGGCGAGAGGTGAGCGAGTGGCTTCCCTGGCCCAGCGCCGCGCTGGTGCAGCTGTACGTCGAGCCTGCGCAGACGCTCGAGCACAGCAGCGTGGCGCCGTCGTAGACGTTGACCGTCGCGCCGGTTTCACAGCTGCCCGAGATGACAGGCGTCGTCGTGCCCAGCGCCGCGCCCGAAGTGGGCGACGAAATCGCAGGAGCTGCCGGGGCCACCGTGTCGACCGTCACCGCCACCGCCGCGCTGGTGGCGCTGACGTTTCCGGCCCCATCGGTCTGGCGAGAGGTGAGCGTGTGGCCGCCCTGGCCCAGCGCCGCGCTGGTGCAGCTGAAGGTCGAGGCCGCACAGGCGCTCGAGCACAACAGCGTGGCGCCGTCGTAGACGTTGACCGTCGCGCCCGTCTCACAGCTGCCCGAGATGGCCGGCGTGGTGGTCGTCAACAGCGCGCCCGTCGTCGGCGCCGAAATCACGGGAGCCGCCGGCGCCGTCAGGTCGATCGAGAAGGTTCGGCCTGCGCTGTTCGCGCTCGTGCCGTTGACGTCCGTCTGGGTGGCGAAGACGGTGTGGCTGCCTTCGGCGAGCGCTGCGCTGTTGCAGCTGAACGCCGAGCTCGCGCAGGTCGTGGTGCAGAGCAGGGTCGCGCCCTCGTACACCTTTACGGTGTTTCCAGTGACGCAGGCGCCGCCAATTGCGGGGCTCGCCGTGCCGACCACAGCCCCTGCGAGAGGCGAGGTCACCGACGGCGCTGCGGGCACCGGCGGGGCGGTGAGGGTGAACGAGCGCGACGGAGAGAACGGGCTGACGTTGTTCGCCGCGTCGTACTGGCGGGCGAGAATCGTGTGGCTGCCCTGGGCCAGCGTCGAGGTCGTGCAGCTGAAGGCCGACGCGACACAGGGGCTCTGGCACAACACCAGAAGTCCTTCGAAAATCTTTACTTCCGACCCGGTCTCACAGGTGCCCGAGACGACCGGCGTCGAGGTGGCGAGCGTGGCGCCCGCGGTGGGCGCCGAGATGACGGGGGCCGCGGGGGCCACCGTGTCGATGGTGACCGCGATGGCCACCGAAGCAGCGCTGAGGTTGTTGCCGACGTCTCGCTGGGTCGCGGTGAGCGAGGCGGTGCCCTGGGGCAGGACGCTGGTGGTGCAGCTGAAGGTCGAGGCCGCCGTGCACACCGCGGTGCAGACCTGGGTGGCGCCGTTGAGCACGGCGACTGTCGCGCCGGGCTCGCAGCTGCCCGAGACGATGGGCGTCGCGGTGTTGAGAATCGCGCCATCAACCGGAGCGCCGATGACAGGCGCGCTGGGTGCGGCCGTGTCCACGTTCACCGTGACGACCGGGCTCGCGACGCTGGTGAACGCCCCCACCTGCTGCTCGGCGTAGATGGGGTGCGACCCTTCAGTCATCGCGTTCGAGACACAGCTGAACGCCGAGGCCGTGCAGGTCGCAGTGCAGCGCAGCGTCGCGCCTTCCTTCACGCGCACGGTCGCTCCGGTGACGCAGGTGCCCGAGAACGTCGGCGTGGCGGTGCTGACCAGGGTGCCGGTGGCCGGGCTGGTGATGGCCGGCGCGGTGTTCAGCAGACACACCGACGGGCTGCCGCTGCAGGTGAAGCCCGTTTCCAGCGCGCACGACGACGAGCAGCCGTCGCCGTCGTTGTTGTTGGCGTCGTCGCAGGCGTCGAAGCTGTCGACGAAGCCATCGCCGCAGATGCCGATGTGCAGCACGTGGTCTTCGACTTCGCCCGCGCTGGCGCTGCCGGACGCTGTGTCACAGAGCGTCGTCGTGTCGCAGGTGCGCAGGCGGATAATCGTGTTGCCGATGCTGCTGTACGTCGGGTTGGCCCACGTCAGCGTCGCGCTGCCGTTGACCAGCGGAGAAGAGTCGTTGCACGCCCCCGAGGCCGCTTCACCGGGCCCGAACACGCCGTCGCGGTTGAAGTCGATGAAGCCGTTGACGTTGGCCGTGGCGTCGACCCCGAAGTAGTTGTCGTTGCAGGGGATGTTCAAGGTGACGCTGGTCGACAGGTACAGCGCCGACGTCGGCGCCGTCAGCGCGTCTTCGTCGTCGGTGGCCGAGAGGTCGTCTGCGTTTGCGGCGGCGCTGCCCGTCAAGGCCGACTCGTAGTCGGGCGGGTTGGTGCCGAGGTAACAGTTGGTGGTGCCGCCGACTGCGGCGATGTCGTACGGGCTGGCGTAGCCGTAGCTGACGGACGGCGCGCCGCCGGTGGCGACGGCTCCGAACTTCACGCCGTTGGTGGCGACAATCGCGTTGTCACCGACGGGGACTCCGATGCGGGCGTACGAATAGCCGGTGCTGCTGATGGCGACCCAACCCGGAACCACCGCGCCATTGACGGTGATGTAGGACGTCGCGCTGGTGCGGGCGGTGAGGGTGAGCGCGTTCGTGTAGACGACGGTTCCGCCTGGGGTCGGCATCTTCGCGCTGCTGACGAAGCCGTCAATCGGCGGCCAGAAGACAACCGACGGGTCCGACGTCGCCGACGAATCGGCGATTACCGACGCGACCAGCACCGGCTTGTCTGCGTTGATGAGGTAGCCGAAGAACGCCGGCGGCTCGGCGAAGACGAAGAACTGGTTGGCGTTGAGCGTCGTCGTCTGCGTGTTGCCGTCGCTGCGGGTAATGACGATCGACGTTCCGTTCTGTGAGGCATAGACGGCGTGGCGCGCCTGCGCCGAAGCGCTGAGGAAGGCAGGCCCCGCGACGTAGTCTTTGGCCCAGTTGCGGGTCGGCGGCAGCTGCTCGGCGAGCATGTCGCAAGCGGTGCCCGGCAGGTTCTCGCAGCTGCTGCCCGTGATGACGGCGATCGGGTTGTTGCTGCTGACGGTGAAGCCGCCCAGCGTGCCCGACGAGGCGGGGTAGAGGTACGTCTGGCCCTTGCCGAGCGAGACGGTCGCCACCGTGGTGCCCGCGACGTTCTTGATGACCGCCGTCGTCGAGGCCTGGGTGGAAATCAGCAGCACCTGGTGGCCCGCGTTTCCCGTGCCGGCGAGGTCGGCGAGCAGGTACTCGACGCCCAGCTTCTCGGTGGCCCAGACCGCCCATGAGTCGGTCGTGTACTGGTGCTCATCGGTCGCGACGATGCGAATCTCTGCGCTCGAGGTGATGTGGACGCCCTGGTTGGTGACCGTGCTGACCGAAGAGACATGGAAGGTCGCCGGGGTCACCGTGGCGTTGAAGGTGCCGGCCGCGGGAATCGTGAACGACGACAGCACCGTGTTGGCGGTGTCGAGGACCTGGCCGGTGGTGCCCGCCGTGCCGGCAATCTTCAGCGCCAGCGTCGTGGGAGCTGCCGCGTTTCGGGGGAACGCCGTCCAGAAGTCGCGCCCGGTGAAGGGCGAGACCGCCGGCAGAAAGCGGGAATGCTCGGCGACGCCGTAGGAGGCAGGGCCGTCAGACTGGTCAGGCGCCGAGCAGACCGAAGGGTGCTCGCCGACGCAGACGAAGCCGGCCTCGGCCAGACAGGCCGCGCTGCAGCCGTCGCCATCGACCGTGTTGCCGTCGTCACACGTCTCTCCAGCTTCGGGCTCGAGCACGCCGTTGCCGCAGCCAGCCGCCAGCGCTGCCTGGCTTCGACCCACGGCGATGACCGCCGGGTCCAGCTGCGACTCTGTACAGCCCGCAATCAGCAGCAGCAGCGCTGCGAGGCGGGTGCGCGAAAGGAAGGCAGGCAATGCGTTTGAATGAGAAGACATGGTTGTGGGCCCCAGCGCGACGACGCGCGTGTTTGGGTGAAGAAGGGTTAGTTGGAAGAGTCGGTGGTGAATTCGACGCGGCGGTTCTGTTCGCGGCCTGCGGCCGAGTCATTCGAGGCGATGGGCTGGTCTGGCCCGAAGCCCTTCGCCAGCAGCCTCGAGGCGGCGACGCCTTCGTTGATCAAGAAGGCGCGCACCGCGTCGGCCCGCCGCAGCGACAGCGCCAGGTTCGAGTCGCGCGACCCCTGGTTGTCGGTGTGTCCGAGGATCTGCACCTTCGCGAGCTCCGGGTGCGCGTTGAGCAGCTCCGCCGTCTGCTTGAGCAGCGCAAACGACTGGGCGAGCACCGTCGACGTCCCCGGCGCGAAGAAGATTTTTTCTTTGATGGTCAGCTGCTGCTGCTCAATCACCACCAACGGAGCGACCACCGCCACCTCGGGCGCCACCTCGACCACCGCTGGGGCTTCGACCACCGCCACCGGCGCCGCCACTGGCGCTTCCACGGCGACACACCCATCCGCGCCGGCGCCCTTCGCGGCCGGGCAGGCGTCGGCGAGGTTCATCACCCCGTCGCCGTCGTCGTCTTTGTCCGCGCAGCCCTGCAGGCCCCCCACCCCCGCCACTTCGGGGCAGGCGTCGGTTGCGTTCGAGATGCCGTCGCGGTCGAAGTCCAGAGCCGGGCAATCGGTGAGCGCGTAGCCCGCTCCTTCCTGGCAGACCGGCGCGAAGCTCGGGTTCCACGCGAAGCCAGCCAGCGCGCGGAAGGCGGGGATGCCCGGCATCCTGCCGAAGCCAGGCCCTGCAGCGGCGAAGAGCTCGAACCCGCCCGACATCAGGGGGTAGCGCGCGGCCGCCAGCAGCTCGAAGCCCGGCGAGGTGCGGGTCAGGGGAACCAGCGCGCGCGCGTTCAGCTCGCCACGCAGCCCGGCGCCGACCGTCCTCACCACCGCGCCCACCGTCATGATGCTGCCGACTTCATCGGTGAGGTGCTGCGGGTAGCTGCTCAGGTTCACGCTCTGCTTGATGACGGCGCCCACTTCGAGGCCGAGGCGCACTTTGGCCCCGAACGTTCGACCCGCACCGACGCGCGGAACGAACGCCACTCCGGTGTCGCGCCCAAGGCTGCCGCCCGAGCCAATCGGCAACGTCAAGCCGATGACACCGCCGAGGTCCATCGGTGCGCCACGTTTCTGACTCAGAATCGTGAACTGCCCCTGCACCAGCGGCGAGCCGAGCCCGACGCCATCGACCCGAGCGATGCCCTGCGCCGACAGGTCGCTGCCGGTCTGAACGAGCGTCACCGGAAGCTGAAGGCCCAGCTCGAGCCAGTCGGTGATGCCATAGGCCGCGACGAGCTGCGCGCTCAGCCGCGAGCCCACCACAGCGCCCGCGACTGCCCCGTCGACGTGGTAGAGCAGCGGGTTGTGTTGGTACTGCGCCGCCAGAGACAGACGCAGCGCGCCTTTGCTCAGGGCTTGCCCGGTGCCGAGCACCAGCGAGCCCTTCGCGCCGGGGTTGAAGCTCAGCCGCTCGAGATCGAACGTCTGCACCGAGGTCTGGGCGAGGGTTCACGCTTGATCCGCGATCTGCGGGTCGAGTCTCCGCGGCCGCATGAACTCGGAGCGAGACTGCGGCGCGCGAGTAGGCGACGTACCGGTGCGGCGCCGACGACGACGAGCACGTTGCGTTGATGGGTGTGGAGAAAGGGCG
>JBBRAX010000075.1:0-35290 GCA_038206395.1 Myxococcales bacterium
CGTCGCAGCTGAAGCTCTCGGCCGCGCCGGACGCGAAGGGTGGCCCGAGCAGCTGCAGCGCGATTGGCTTCGACCCCGCGCTGATGGGCCTGGGCCTCGCCGCCCTGGCGATGCTGCGCCGCCGCAAGAGCTAGTTCTTCAAGAGTGAAAAATTGGCGCCCCCTGTCGGCTCACGCTGACGGGGGGTTGCCGCGTTCAAGGACCTGATGCCGTGCCGGAGGTTTTCATGAAGCGCCTGAGTGCACTCACCGTGATGGCGATTGGAATCGCCGGCTGCACCGACGCTTTCGTCGAGGAGCAAGCCAAGCCCGTCGACAACATCGACAACCGCCTCACCCTGTCGGGGCGTGTTTGCACCGACCCCCCTGAAGCCGACGGCTTCCCGGTGAAGGTGGTGCTCGTCGTCGACCAATCTGGCTCGATGTGCGTGTCTGACCCCCCCGGCTCGCAGGAAGTCGGCGGCTTCTGCCAGCAGATCGCTTCTCTCGTCGTCCCGCCCGGCGTCACCGAGCCGGCCCGCGTTCGGGCCCTCAAGAAGTTGCTGGCACAGTTCGCCACCCAGCCCAACGTCAGCGTCTCGCTGGTTCCTTTCGAGACCAACGTGAAGAACCCGTACCCCGCGTCAACGGGCTCGATGACGTCGCGCTTCACGCCCGCCGGAAATGCCGGCCTCTTGAGCAACCTCACCAACCTTCAATCGCAGCTGGGCAAGGGCACCGACTACCAGGGCGCGCTGAGCTACGCGTACACGGTCATCGCTGACGACATCGTGCTCACCAACAAGTCGAACCCAGAAAAGTTGCCCCGCACGCGGTACGTCGTCGTGTTTCTCACCGACGGCACGCCGTACCCGCGCTGCGCCGGCAATGACCAGCTCACAACCTTTGCCTCACCTGATCAGCCCGAGCTGCTCTGGGCCGACTCGTCTGGCAGCGGCAACTTCTGCAACCAGATCGACCCCGACCCCTGCATGATCGGCGACAGCTCGTGCATCCCCGGCTTCGTCAAGGGCACCGACCGCAACCAGAACTACCAGCTGTTCAGCTACGTCGATCAGCTGATGCAGCTGCGCGATGCGTACAACATCGGCGACATCCGCCTGCACACCGTGCTGCTCTTCAACGAAGACGCCGTGCGCAACTGCGGCCCGATTTGCCAGGACATCTACGGCACGTACCCGGGCGTGGCCCCAGCGGCGTACCCGGCGGCCGCGAAGAAGATCGCCTCGTGGACGCTGCAACAGCTGGCCCAGCGCGGCAACGGCGTCTACCAGGAGTTCGTCAACGGCAACATTCAGTCGCTCGGCCTCGGCGCGCTCGACTACTCGTCGCTGGCTTCGAAGAACGTGATGAAGCAGCTGCTGGTGAAGTCGATGACCTCGGCCCCCGGTGACGACGACCGCCTCGTCGACGCCGACGGAGACGGCCTCATCGACGACCTCGACCAGCCCTTCAAGTACAACACCAACAACTTCATCGCCGACACCGATGGCGACTGCTTCGACGACGACTTCGAAGTGCGCCACTACGACGAAGGCTTCCGCCCGGACGTGAAAGACGGCCGCGGCTGCGACCCGATGTCGCCCCTGACTCCGATGTGCACCTGCGCCGACAACGACGGCGACGGGCTCTCGTACCAGGTCGAGGCGTACCTGAAGACGAAGGACACGCTGATGGACACCGACGGCGACGGCATTCCCGACGGCCTCGAGGTTCGCTACGGCCTCGACCCGCTGAAGCGCACCGCCAATGGTCTCGACACCGATGGCGACGGCTTGCCGGACGCTCTCGAGGTTCGCGCCGACACCAACCCCATCAAGCGCGACAACGTCTTCTTCGACAAAGAGGGCTACCAGTACGAGACGAAGGCGGTCGAGCAGCCCGACCAGAGCATTTGCTACGACTTCTCGGTCAGCAACCTGAAGCTCGTCACGCCGCCCAAGCGCGCGGGCTTCAAGCAGGGCTACAACCTCTTCAAGGTGTACTTCGCCGAGGCCCCCGAGTCGGGCGTCGCCACCGACTACGGCATCTGGCGGGTCGGCTGCGCCTGGGCCCAGTACGATCCGCCCACCGTGCGCGTGCCGCAGGCGCCTGACCTCACCTTTCAGCCCAACAACTTCCGCGCGGCGCGGTTCCTCTCGACCCCCGCCCAGTACCTGGCCGACCAGAATGGTTGCATCGGAATTCACCCGTAGGTGGGAAGCTCAAGCCTCATGAAGCTCAGGCCCTGGCATGCCGCGTTGGTCGTGGTGTTGGCGATCGCCTGTTCTGACGTCTACCTGCTCGACCCCCGCCGCACCGACGAGATCCCGGCCGACCGTTCGCTGGCGATCGAAGGCAAGTTCTGCACGCCCGCGACGAACGAAGTGGTGCGGCCCATCAAGATCATGCTCGCGATGGACGCGTCGCAGTCGATGTCCGTCACCGACCCCGACGGTAGCCGCGCGAAGGCGCTGATTCAGCTGATGGACTCGCTGCCGCAGGACCCTGAGATTTTCATCTCGGTGATGCTCTTCGCCGGCAACACGACCGCGTACCTCACGGCGTCGAACCAGTTTCAGCAGCTGATCACGATCACCCCCTCAGATCGTTACCTCATCTCGCAGCGCCTCTTGAACTTCGCGGCGCCCGGCAACATGCCGAACCGCGACTCGACGGACTTCGTGAAGCCGCTGTCTGAAATCTACGCGCTGATCAGCCGCGACATCACCCAGTCGCGCGTCATGTCGGCCGGTATGGAGAACGAGACCCGCGCCCGCTACTCCGTCATTTTCCTCTCGGACGGCCAGCCGACCAACAACCAGGACGACGAGCTGCTGTGCGGCGATGCCGTGCGCCGCATTCGCCAGCTCAAAGACCTCGCCGACGACGTTCGCGTCAACACCGTGCATGTCTTCGTCCCGAACCAGCCCATCTCGTCGACCGTGTGCAACATCGACGGTGGCGTGATGCTGCCGGCAAATACCGACCAGAGCTGCGGCATTCCCCTGCTGCCCCCTGGCGCGTGCCCGCTGCTGCAGATCAACCAGAACGCCGAACGCCTCGAGAAGATGGCGAGCCTCGGCGGTGGCGACTTCCGCGACTTCCGCAACAACGAGCCGGTGAACTTCTTGAACTTCAGGTTTGGCCAGACGCGCCGCACCTTCGTCTTCGACAAGCTCGTCGCCACGAACTTCTCGGCCCTGCCGGGCTCCCCACTGGACGCCGGCGACACCGACAGCGACGGCCTCAAAGACGAAGACGAGCGCGCCGCCAACACCAACCCCTGGGTGGTCGACACCGACGGCGACGGCTTCTCTGACGGTGTTGAAGAGCACTTCCGCGTTCTGGGCGGCTCTTTCAACCCGGTCGGCTACATCCAGCTCGACGGTGGCGGTGGCGACCCCGGCTGTCCGCCTGCGCTGCGCGGCGTCGACTCCGACTGCGACGGCCTCACCGACTGCGACGAGCAGATTATCGGCACCAACTCACTGCGCATGGACTCGGACGACGATGGCATTCCCGACGCGATCGAGTGGCAGATGCAGTCGTCGCCCTCGGGCAAAGACCTCGCGCAGGACATCGACAACGACGGCCTGAAGACGGGCGACGAAGTGATGATGCACATGAACCCGAAGGTGGTCGACGACTCGAAGCTCACCGCGCAGGCGTACCGATACCTGGTGCAGCGCAACGGCGAGGCCGACGACGGCGGCCGCCTGTGCTTCGACTTCCGCATCGACAATGTCTCGCTCGCGCCGACGTGGGCCGACACGCGCGACGCCGGCAACCCCGACGGCGGTGCGCCGCTGTACCGCCGCGGCGCCGGCTACAACGACCTCTTCGTCACCACGTCGATGACGCCGGGCGATGATCCCGCGGGCCGCACGCTGATTCGCTCATACCGCCACACCACGTCACGCTTTCCGGTCGGCGGCATCAAGCTGCCCACCGACGGTGTGATTCGCATCAACGAAGCTGAATTCAAGGCCGGCTGTGGGACGATGGCGGCTCCCCTTCCGGCCGGCCAGTAGCGCAAAAGGAACCCGAGATGAACTTCCGTTGGCTCTTAGTCGCTGCGGCGCTGGTGCTTTGCGCTTGCCCCACGCCTCCTCCGTGCAACCCCGAAGAAGAAATCTGCGACAGCGACGCGGGCCCTCCGCCCGACGTCTGCAACAACAAGGATGAGGCGTTGTCGCTGCCCGAGTGCGAAATCACCGTCTCGACGTCGCCCGACGCCGGCGCCACGAAGCTGGGCTACCTCAGCATCCCGAAGGACCAGGACTGGTACCGCGCGAAGATGCCGACGCTCACCGCCCGGTCGCTGGTGCACATCACCGCCGGCTACGGAGCCCCCGCCACCCCCGTGAACCTCGCCGTCTCGGTGCTGAAGGAAGACGGCACCACCGGCCTCGCGCGCAAAATCGACAAGCACGGCGCCGCGGCTCCGCGCCCCGTCGACATCGTGTTCCCGTTCGCCGAGTCAGGCACCAACCTGCTGCTGGTGCTCTCGGACGAAGCGGCCTCGAACAAAGACATCTTCGACGTGCGCAACCAGTACTCCGTCTCGGTCGACGTGTTCGACAACCCCGACCTCAACGAGCCGAACGACGTGACGCCGACCGCGATTCCGTTGACGGCGATGGGCGCTGCGCTGGTCGGGCAGGCGAAAGGCGCGCTGGCCACCGACAACGACATCGACAAGTTCAAGTTCACCGTGCCGCCGAGCCGAAAGATCATCTACCTGCACATCACCGCGCCCAAGCTGATGCCCGCGGCGCTGGCGCGCGTCTCGTACACGCTGTTCGACCCGACCGGGAAATCGGTCGCCGAAGGCAGCGCGCTGAACGAGTTCGTGCCCGTTGACCTCGCGACGGCGCGGCTCACGGCCACCGACACCGCTGGGACGTTTACTGGCGGCGACTACACGCTCGACGTGCGCGGCTACAAACCTTCCAACGACACCACCGTGACCCAGGGAGACCTGCGGCTGCTCTACACCGTCGACGTTCAGTTGCTCGATGACCTCGACTTGAACGAGCCGAACGATTCGGTGGGCAAGCCGAAGGTGGTGGCGATGGGGTACGGCTCGTCGCAGGCGCTGGTCGGCCGGCTCGGCTACGTGCCCGACCCCGACGTGTTCGCGCTCGATCTCGCCGCCAGCGCGTCGGCGGGCGTCCTTCACTACCGGCTCGAGGTGAACCCGTCGACGGGCCGCTTCCCGCCGCTGGCTCCCGTTTCCGATCGCCAGCTGCGCGTCATCACGCAGGTCACCAACGGCGCCACCGTCGGCGACAAGCGCGTGCAGTGCAAGACGAACTCGAGCATCTGCCCGAAGGGTTACGAAGGCAGCGCGCAGAACCAGAGCCTCGTCGAGGCGCTGTGCGACGCGCAGGATCCGCCTTGGTGTCTCTGGGCCGAGCGCAACGAAGACGTGAAGTACGCCAACGTCCGAAACCTCGAAGGCATGATTCCCGTGCCCGGCCACGCCGGCACTGCGCGCTACTTCCTCTTCGTGCAGGACGAGGGAAACAACTACGCCGACGACCGCGATTACACCCTGCGCGTCAGCTACGACGCCGACCCCGATGACACCGCCCGCGCGGCGCTGCCCTTTGAGACCACCACCACCTCGCTGGTCGAGAACGCGAGCTTTCCGGTTCCGGCCGGCGGCGGCGTCACCGGCAACTTGAGCCACGGCTATGGTCGCCAGTTCTTTCACGACAGCGAGCAAGGGGAAGGCGTGCGCGCGTCGAACGACTACGACGCCGTGGCGACGGACTACGACCGGTTCGAGTTCAACCTGCCGGCGGTGGCCGCTCCGTCCGAACGGTCGTGGGCGCTGCAGTGGGAAATCAACCACAACGACGCGGGCACCGCGCCGGCCGACCTCTCACTCGAAGTCGGCTTCTGTACCGCGGCGAATCAGGCCGATGGTGGCTGCGGCGCGATTCAGCGCGTCCTCGCGTTCACGCCCGACACCGTGGCCCCCTGGTACAACCAGACCTCACAGATGGCGCGCGGCATTCACTGGACGAAGGTGGTCGGCGCGAACAGCACCGTCATCACCGCCCAACCGCTGGGCTGCTTCTGCATGGAAAGCCGGTTCATGGCGTCGGGCCACTACGTGGTGAAGGTCGGCGCCGCTGACCGCAACCGCAACGAGCCGATCTTCTATTCGCTGCGCCAGAGCCTCGCGCCCTACCCGCCGCCCGCGTTCATGGTCGACGGTGGCTCGATGACCTGCCCCGCGTCGCCTGCCGACGGCGGTTCGTGTCGGTTCGTCGGCAACTGAGGAGGTCGGCGAGCGAGGGAAGCGGCTACGGCTCGGACGCCATCTGTAGCCGCTTCGGAATCACGTCGACCTTCATCAGGTACTCGGCGCGTGCGTCTGACGAGTACTCGATGAGGTGATCGCCGACGCCCGACAAATCGGCCTCGCGCTTCACCGAGCCGACCTGGTCGTTTTCGCCGACGAAGCTGCGGCCCGAGATGGTGACGCGCGTGCGCGAGCGGCAGCGGTCTTCGAAGAAGTTGATCGCCGTCTCTTCGCCGGACGCGCCGACGTTCTCGAGCAGGAAGGTCACCCGCACCGTCGACGGCTCGAACACCTGGATGCCGATCAACCGCGACCCGGGAAACCGGCCAGAGATGTAGCTGCTGTCACCCAGTAAGCAGCCAGCAATCTTGTCGCAAACCGGCCACTGGGCGGTGCAGGTGTCTTGAACGCGCGTACCCAGGAACCTTTCACGGTTGCCGCCGCAGCCAATCAGCAGCGAAGCAAACGCGACGGCTCCGACCAGTTGGGCTAAAAACTTCACCATGACCTGTCTCGCTCGCATCCTGTCGCTGGGCATCATCGTCGCTTCGTTGGGCTGTGGGAAGGAGTCCCTGCCCACCAAACCGCAGCTCGTCGCCGATCGCGACTCTCTGGGCTTCGGGCAGGAGTTCGGCGCTGGTGCCTACATCGGCACGCAGAAGACTGACTCGATTCAGATCGAGAACCGCGGCACCGAAGAGCTGAAAATCGAAAGCGCGACCTATATGGGCGATCAGGCCTTCGTGATCGAAGGCCCGCTGAAGACGACCCTGAATTCCAGAGAGACCACCTTCATCCGCGTGTTCTTCACGCCCACCGCTGAGAAGATCTACGGCGACAGCAGCATCACCATCAAGTCGAACGCCGAAGAGAACGCGACCACCAAGAGCTCGCCGCTCAAGGAAATCAAGCTCTCCGGCCGCGGCATCGTGCCTCCTCCGCCCCAGGACGGCGGCTCGAAAGACGGCGGGTAGTTTCTACCGGCCGCCCAGCGTCGGTGCTTCGCCTTCCATCCACAGGTACAGGCTCTGTGACCCACGCGGATTCTTTTCCCACGGGTCCGCCGTCGTGTAGTCCCAGCCGTACGGGTCCACCGCAGTCGGCTTGCCTGTCTTGGTGCCCGTGAGCTTGTGCACCATGAAGAACAGCAACGGCTCGCTGACGCAGCCGCTGTTGCCCGACAGGCCGACGCGCTGCCCTGCCTTCACCTTGTCGCCTGTCTTCACGACGGCGGTCGAAAGGCCGCTGTAGGTAGTCGCGTAGCCGACGTCGCCGAGCTTCTCGTGCTTCACCTCGACGAAGAGCTCCTTGTCGACCATGCGCGAGAGAATCGGGCAGTAGTACTCGGGCTTGTAGCCGGCGCTGATGACGATGCCCGCCTGGGCTGCGAGCACCGGCGTCCCCACCGGCATCCCCCAGCTGTAGCCGTCCATTCCTTCGAGCAGGCCGAACATCTCGAGCCCGCAGTACGCGAGTTCCTTCGAGGCCGAGTCGTACGGCGCCAGCTCGCCCGGCGTCTGGTGATCGAACAGGTAGAAGACAGGGTACTGGTTGTCGAAGGGCCGCTGAAGAATCGGCAGCTGCTTGTTCTTGATGCCGGGCAGCGACGAACACCGGCGCGCTCCCAACCGGCCGTCTCGCGGAGGCAGCGGCTGGGGCGGGGGCTTGTTGTCTTTGCAGTCGCTGAGCACCAGCAGGCAGAGCAAACCGAAAATTGCAGCGCGCATCGAAGTCACATCTTGCCGGTTTTCAGCCGCTCGACCAGCCCGTGCGCGACGCGGAAAGCGTTGGCGGCGATGGTGAGCGTGACGGGCACTCCGCCGCTGCTCGGCATGAAGCTGCCGTCGACGACGTAGAGGTTCTTCACCGCGTGGCTGCGGCAGTCTTTGTCGAGCACGCTGGTCGCCGGGTCTTTGCCGAACCGGCAGGTGCCGCCCTGGAGAATCTTCGTCTCGCCCGCGACGCCCAGCCGTTCGAGCTTGTCGGGGTTCAGCGACTGAAGAATTTCTTCGCCGCGCTCGACGATGAACTTCGTCATCTTCAGGTCGAGCGCGTGCCGGGTGATGGTGATCGCAGCCACCGGCAGGCCGTATTTGTCCTTCACGTTGTTGTCGACGCCGACGTACGTGCCGTCGCTGGGCAAGAACTCACCGTAGACCTCGAACTGCAGAATGCGGCTGTCGCGGTAGTCGCGCAGGCGGTCTTTCAGCTGCTTGCCGAACACGCCGTCTTTGCCCTTCTTCGCGATGCCGACCGCCGCAAAAATCGGGTTCGGGTGGGCCCACATGAAGCCCATCGTGCCGCCCTTGCGGAAGCCGAACTTGTCGTCCGGCATCATGTAGAAATCCTGCACGCTGCGGTTCACGAAGGGCGCCACGTCGTTGAGCCAGGGCCACCGTTCCTTGTTCTTGCCGACGCGGAAGGTCGCCCGCGACTCGCCGAAGCTCGAGAACACCAGGTTCTTGCCGACGAGCCCGTTGTCGTTCGCGAGGCCGTTGGGGAACCGCGACGACTTCGAGTTGAGAAGGAGCCGCGCGCTCTCGATGGCGGTGCAGCTGACGACGATGATCTTCGCCGGCTGTTCCTGAGTGACGCCGTCGCGGTCGAGGTAGACGACGCTCTTCGCCTTGCCCTTCGCGTCGACGGTGACCTGGGTCGCCATGCAGTTGGGGCGCAGCTCGACCTTGCCGGTGGCAACCGCTTCTGGAATCAGCGAGGCGTTGGTGCTGGCTTTGGCTCCGTGCTCGCAGCCGTAGCTGCCGCACAGCGCGCAGTAGCTGCAGGGTGAACGGCCCTTGTGCGCGCGCGACAGAATTCCGCGAGCGGTCGGCAGCGAGTGCCACCCCAGCTGCTTGATCGCCTTGTCGAGCTCCTTCGCGATCGGGTGCTCTTCCAGCGGCGGCAGCGGGTAGTTGCCTTTGCGGGGCTCGAGGAAGGGGTGGGGCACGGCATTGCCCGACACGCCCAGCTCTTCTTCGGCCTTGTCGTAATACGGCGCGAGGTCCTGGTAGGTGATCGGCCAGTCGGCGAGCGTGCTGCCCTTGATCGCGCCGAGCTCGGTCTTCAGCCGGAAGTCCATCGGCTTCAGCCGGTAGAAATAGCCCGACATGTGAACGGTGCCGCCGCCGACGCAGTTCGCCGTCCACCCTTCGTTGGTGCGCGAGAAGGGCGCCTGCGTGCCGCCGCGCAAAAGGTGGGGCTCGTCCCACGGCAGCGGCATGAAGAAGTTGCGGCGGGAGTTCAAGATCTCGTCGTGGACGAAGTCCTTCGGTTGGTAGTGGGCCCCCTTCTCGAGCACCACGACCTTGAAGCCCGCCTTGCCCAGCTCGAGCGCCATCGGAGCGCCACCGGCTCCGCTTCCCACGATGCACACGTCGACTTCGTCGAGCGCCATCAGCAGCCCTTCCCGCCGCCGCACATCGCGGTGTGGATGTGCTTCGTGCCGTCGTAGCCGGGCATCGGCTCAGCAGCCTCCGCACCCACCATCGTGAACCCGACCAGCGCCCAGCCGACCTTGCCCTGGTTGCCGCCGTAGCTCGGGTCGCCCAGGAAGCCTTCCATGCAGAGCACGATCAGCGTCTCGTACCAGCGCTGCTCGCCCGATTTGTCGGGGCTGTCTTTGAAGAGGGTCAACAGCTCGTCCTGCTGTGCGCCGGTGCACGACGTGAAGCCCTTCTTGAACATTCGGTTCGCGCGGCGATCAATCGCGGCGATGCCTGGCAGGAAGTCGGCCTTCATCTTCTGCAGCTGCGGCGTCTGCAGAATGCGATCGAAGTACTCGGGCACCTTCGCGTCGAGCGCGCCAGGGTCTTCGTCCTTCGGCAACACGCGCTCGCACGCCGCCGACACGATGTCCCACTCGGTGTCGGTGAACGTCTTGTGCGAGCTCGTCAGCGCCTGGTGCGGCTTCCTGACGATTGCGGGCTGACCCGCGTCGACGACCTTGTCGTCCTTACAACCACCCACCAGCACAGCGCCGCCACCGACGAAAGCGAGGCGCTGGACGAAGACACGGCGTGTTTGGCCCATGGTCGCGGAAGCATGCCTAGGAACCATGCGCGCGTGTAGACTCTTTGTTGCGATTCGCTCCGGCCGATGCAGCAGGGGAAACCAACGTGACAATTCGATTCTTTGGGCTGGGTCTGCTGATCTTCTCTTCGGCCTGCAGCCAGGTGCCCGGCGCCAACGACGGCGGCTTCAAGGACGCGGGACCCAAGGTTGAGTGCAGCGCAACCAAGCCCTGCGCCGACGGCCAGTTCTGCCTCGCGGGATTCTGCGAGGGCAAGTTCACCTACCACGACCTCGACGAAAACGGTGGCCCCGAGCTCACGTACCTCGCGATGGCGTCCGACCCGGCGACCCAGCGCGTCGGCGTCGCATACTTCGCGCAGGTCGACGGGTTTGGCGGGGCGAAGGCTGCCGATGGTGGCAACACGCCGAACTACGAGGTGCGGTACGTCGAATGGAAGCAGGGCGTCGCGTCGACTCCGCAGATGATCCGCACGGTGCAGCGCGTGATGGGCATCGCGGTCGCCTTCCAGCAGTCGGGCGAGCCCGCGGTTTCGTACCTGGGCGGTGGCGCAGACATGTCGGCGTTCTGGTACCAGTCTGACGCGGTCGTGGCGTACCGATCGGGTGGCTCGACGTGGACGGAGCAATCGGTGGCGACGCGCAGCGAGCCGTCTCCGTGCGGCACTCCGTTGGACATCGGCTTCGCAGTCGGCCTCTTCCCCGCGCTCGCGTTCGACGGCCCCAAGGCCTACCTGGCGTTCCGCGACATCCACAACGGCCAGTTCCCCCAGCAAGACTGGGCGGGCAGCTACATCAAGGTCTCCGAAGGGGGGCCGACTGCATGGACGACGAAGTGCGAGGTGCCGACCAACGAAGGCAAGCTCGCGTACGGCGCGCGCCTCAACATGGTGATGGCGAATGGGCAGCCGGCGATGGTCAGCGATCGCGCGCTGGGCGGCGCAGACACCCCGGGACGCGACATCATGTTCACCCGCCGCAAGGCAGACGGCACGTGGACGAACTCGATCACGCCGGCGCTGATCATCGGCAACACGATGTCGGGCGGCTCGCTGGCGTGGGATCCAACCGAAGGGTACGGCATCGCCGTGATCGAGCACTCGGACGACACGCTGCTCTACACCCGCAGCATGGACGGCGCGGCCTGGTCGACCGCGGATCACGTGCTGGGTGGTGGTTCGACCGGCTGGTATCCGTCGCTGGCGATGGACCCGGTGAACCACGAGCCCGCGATCGCCTTCTACACCTGCTCGAAAGCGAACGGCCGCGCCGAGGGCACTTGCTCGCAGACGGAAGACGAGCTGCGGTTGATTCAGCGCATCGTCAGCACCTGGCGCGAAGAGCTGGTCGACCTCGAAGGCGGCTACCTGCCGAAGATTGGCTTCTTTGCTTCAGGCAAGCGCTTCGTCGCCTACCGCGTGCCGTCGACGAAGAAGATCCGCCTGGCGGTGGAGCGCTAGCCGCCGTGCGCAAATCTTTTCTCGCCGCGTGCGCGCTGTTGTTGAGCTGCGGCGCCGACAATTCTCTGGGCGGCAGCGTCGGTGAGCTGTTCCCCCTGGGCGTCTCGAACGTCGAAGTGCTGCGCAACGAGTACGCGATTCAGGTCACGTACTACGCAAACCGGGGCACCTTTCTCGACGTCGTCGCCCGCGTCGTCGTCTCGACCAGCCTTCTCGACGGCGGCACGGTCGACATGACCCAGCCCACCTCCATCCGGCTCGAGGGCGAGTCGTCGCCCGGACACCAGGTCACCTCGGTCGCGCATGCTCCGGGCGGCGAAGCGACCCGCAACTTCCCGAACGTGAAGAACGGCGACATGATCCTCAACGCGATCGGCAATGAGAACGAGCCGACCCGCGGCAACTTCTCGATGCTCTTCGAGTCGACCGGCGGTGACCTGGGGCAGGGGCGTACGCTGTTCGGGAGCTTCTCTGTCGCCCGGACCCGCGACGCCGGCTTCGGCGACATTCCGTAGTACTACTGCCCAGAAGTTTGTTCATGCTTGGGCCGCCGCCCCATCCCCGCTGAACATCGTTCCGCTCAGCTGAAAGGCACCGAAGGAAGCGCTTCGGTCGCGCCTCGACGGCCGAGGCACGACGGACTTTGGGGCTGTCGTCCCTAGTTGAACTGAATCTTGATTGTCAGGGCGAGCATCTTGCCCTGCGTGCCGTTGATCTCGTGGCGGTACGCGATATCGACGCCGCTGCCTTCGCTGAAGTAGCCGAGGCCGAAGCCCACGTGCTGGGTGTTGGTCATCTGGTCGTAGCTGTAGCCGGCACGAATCGGAAACGTGTCGCCGGCGAGCCATTCGAGGCCGCCCGAGAAAGCGACGCGGGCCTGGCGCGGATCATTGAAGTCGGCGCGCACCTCGACGGTCGGCGTGAACTGGCCGCCCAGCAGGCTCGAGAGGCCGAAAGCGAAGTAGCGGGGGACGTCTTCGCTCCACACGCCGATGAGGTTGTGGCCCGAGACGCTCAGACACAGAAAGTCCCACGGGCGGAAGATGAGGCCCGCTGAGACGGTCATCGAGTTGGTGCTGTCGTAGTTCGTCACCACCTGGTGGCGAATCGCGAAGCCGATGTGAAAAGACTGGCTCAGCGGGTACGCCGACGCCGCCGTGGTGAGCGCCGCGATGCGCCGAGTCGGGCCGTTGCCCAGCGTCACCATCTGGTAGACGACGCCTGCGGCGAGCTCATTGGTGATGCTGTCGGACAACGCGATGCTGCCGTAGCCCCACTGGTGCTGAATGTCGTACGCGCCCGAGAGCTCGAGCGTGTACCGCTTGTAGAGGCTGAGCGCGGCGGGGTTGCCGGTGATGGCCTCGGCGCCGTAGCCCAGCGCGCGGTAGGCGCCGCCCATGCCGTAGTTTCGCGCGGCCATGACGTCTTGCAGGTTCGGTGGCTTTGACACAGCCGTCGTCTGCGCGGCGGCAGCGGTCGAGACAACGAGGAGACAAAGCGCAAATTTCATCAGGGAAGAACAGGCTTACTACGGCGGCGGAAGGTTCAAAGGAATCGGAGGAATTCTGGGTATGTTCCGCGCCTCATGAGCGACTTCACCGACCAACCCCTCACCAAGGTCGTTGTTCCGGCCGCCGGGCTTGGGACGCGTTTTCTGCCTGCGACGAAGACCATCCCCAAGGAGATGCTGCCGATCGTCGACAAGCCGACGCTTCAGTACATCGTCGAGGAAGCGGTAGCGGCGGGGGTCAAGGACCTCATCTTGATCAACGGCCGCGGCAAGGGGGCGATCGACGATCACTTCGACGTCGCGTACGAGCTCGAGACGACCCTGGCCGAACGGAAGAAGACGTCAGACGTGGAGATGCTGCAGAAGATTTCGAAGCTCGTGAACCTCTGCTCGGTTCGCCAGAAGCACCCGCTGGGTCTGGGCCACGCCGTGCTTTGCGCGAAGAGCCTCGTCGGCGACGTGCCCTTCGGCGTGATGCTGGGCGACGACATGATCGACAGCGAGGTCCCCGGCATCCTTCAGCTGTGGCGTTCGTTTCAGAAGCACCGGAAGGGCGTGATTGCGCTGATGGAGGTGCCGGCCTCGCAGACGCACCTGTACGGCATCGCGGCGGGCGAGATGATCGACGAGCGCACGATGAAGATTACGAAGATCGTCGAGAAGCCGAAGAGCAACCCGCCCAGCAACATGGCCGTCATCGGCCGCTATGTGTTGCCGCCTTCCATCTTCGGAATGCTCGAGAAGACCGAGCGCGGCGTCGGCGGCGAGATTCAGCTCACCGACGCGCTGGCCACACTGCAGAGCACCGAAGGGCTGTTGGGCTACCGGTTCGAGGGCATTCGCCACGACGCGGGCGACAAGGTCGGCTACCTGGTCGCGAATATTGCGTTTGCGATGAAGCGCCCCGAGCTGCGCGCGGGCCTGCTCGCTTACATGAAGACAGTGGTCGCGGCCGAAGGCGGCGCGAAGTGATCGCCGGGCTCAAGATCGCTGTCGTCGCGCTGGCGACCGCGTACCTGCTGCCGTCGTACAGCATCCTCAAGCGCATGGCGAACGAGCGCGATGACCTCGGGTTGAATGCGATCAAGGTCGAAGGCAGCGCGACCGTCTCTCCGTCGTCCGCGCGCGAAGTCGCCGCGTTGATGGGTGTCGAATGGCAGTCGGGCGAGCTGTCGCTGGTCTTCACGGGGGCGATTCGCTTTCCCGGCCGCTGCCGGCTCGAGCTGTCGTCCACCGAGAGCACGAAGACGCTGGTGGCGCTGTCGAGCAACGGGAAGAAGAAGGGCGAAGGCGGCGACTTCCCTGCGCTGCAAGTGGCGGTGGATCAGATCTGCGGCCTGCTCGCGCTGCGCGCGGCCGGCGACGGTGAGTCGCGCGCGGCTGTCGAGAAGCACCTCACCGGCTTGAAGGTGAACTACCGCAACACGTCGCTGGCCCGGTTCCGTGGCACCGCGGCGTATGTGCTCGGCGACACCGCGGAAGGCGCGCCGCAGTTCTGGGTGTTCAAGGACTCGGCGAGCCTCAGCAAGCCGCCCTTCAACCCCGCACGCGTCCGCTTCACTGACGACAAGTCGATCGCCTGGGACGTGCATTTCTTCGATTTCGCGTCGCAGGCCACGGGCCAGGCGTTTCCGCGGCAGGTGTTGGTGAACAAGGGAACTGAGCCGGTTTTGCGCTTCACGGCACTGAAAGGTGACCTGAAGGCGAAGCTGGACGACTCATTGTTTTAAGGTGTCGGTGGGTTGAGGCCGGGCCTTGTCATGTGGGAGCGTGGTCGCATCGTGAATTCTCGTTGGCCTCTCATCGCTCTGCTGGTCGCAGTCGCTGGCTGCAAGCCGCCTGAGCCCGCTCCCAGCGGCCCGGTGTGCGCCGCCTCGACGGCCGACGCGGCCCCCTTCCGAATGCTCACCCGGGCAGAGCTCGACCGCACGCTGGCCGACCTCGTCGGTGACACCACGCGGCCGGCTGCCAACCGCCTTCCCAACGAGCCCCTCGTCTACGGGTTCGACAACAACTCGCGCCTTCACACCGCGAACGACACCTGGGTCGCCGCCTCTTTCGAGCTGGCCGAAGACGTGGCGATGCGCGCGGTGAAAGACCGGAAGGCGACCCTGGTCACCTGCACCACCTTCGATGGCGCGTGCGGCGACAAGTTCGTCGAGACCTTCGGCCGCAAGGCGTTTCGCCGCGCGCTGAACGCGGACGAGCTGGGCGCCTTCAAGAAGTTCTTCGCTGGCGCGCTGGCGAAGGGAGGCTTCGATGCGGCGCTCGAGCAGACGCTGACGGTCTTTCTCCAGTCGCCCCAGTTCCTCTACCGCCCCGAAGTCGGCGTGCGCGCGATCGTGCCCGGGTCTCCTGCGCGGCTCGAGCCCACCGAGCTGGCGTCGAAGCTGTCGTACTTCCTCTGGGGCACGATGCCCGACGAAGAGCTGCTGGCCGCCGCGGAAAACGGCGAGCTCGACACCCCGGCTGGCATCGACAAGCAGGCAAAGCGGATGCTGAGCTCGCCGCGGGCTGCTTCGGCCGCCACCGACTTCTTCTCGCGCTACTTCACGCTCGACGCGCTCGCGCGGGTCGAGAAAGACGTGGCGCGGTTCCCGTCGTGGGTGCCGCAGCTGCAGACGTCGTGGAAGCAGTCGATGCAGCTCTACTTCGGCGAAGTGACGAAGCCGGGCGGCACGCTGCAGGGCCTGCTGTCTACCCCGGCCCTTTACGTCGACAGCACGATGTCGATGTACGCCCCCAACGCGTCGATGGAGTTCCAGCGCGTGACGATGACGGCGCCGGGCAAGAGCGGTGTGCTCGCCCAGCCCGGCCTGCTCGCCCGCCTCGCCAGCCCCGACCAGGGCTCTCCGGTGCGCCGCGGCGTCTTCGTCTTCGACCGCCTGCTGTGCCAGCCGCTGCCGCTGCCTCCTCCGGCATTCAACATCACGCCGCCGCCGCCGAAGCCGGGCGCGACCACGCGCGAACGTTTCGCGGTGCACGGCACGACGGTGGGCTGCACCAGCTGCCACGAGCGCATCGACCCGATGGGCTTCGGCTTCGAGCACTTCGACGGCATGGGCGTGTACCGCGACAAGGAAGAAGGCAAAGACATCGACAGCAGCGGCGCCATCGTCGCCACGCGCGACACCGAGCTGCGCGGAGCCTTCAACGGCGTCGGCGAGCTCTCGGCGAAGCTCTCGAAGAGCAAGCAGGTTCACGACTGCCTTTCGACGCAGTGGTACCGCTGGGCGCTGGGCCGGGTCGAAGCGGAAAGCGACGCGTGCGCGCTCGAGAAGGTGCAGCAGAAGTTCTTCGACACCAGCGGCAGCTTCGAAGAGCTCCAGCTGGCGATCGTCGGCTCGGACGCCTTCCGGTTCCGGTCGGGAGGCAACCCATGAAGCTCACCCGGCGTTCGTTGTTCCGTGCGGCAGGCGGGCTCGCCTTTGCGGTGCCGTGGCTCGAGTCGGTGGCGCAGACGGTGGCCCCGAAGCGGTTCATCTCGCTGTACCACCCGAACGGCGTGCACACGGCGGCGTGGGCCCCTACGGTCAGCGGCGCCGACTTCACCTTTGGCTCGTCGCAGACGGCGCTGGCGCCCTTCAAGAACGACCTGATGTACCTGCAGAACCTCGACCTCAAGAGCGCGCTCACGGGCGCCGGCGAGCAACACCAGCGCGGGTTGTGCGGCCTGCTGACGGGGCGGAAGATCGAAGCGGGCAGCTTCACCGGCAACGACGGTACGACCGCCGGTTGGGCCAGCGGCATTTCGCTCGACCAGCAGCTCGTCTCCATCGTCGGCGAAGGCGCGCGGGTGGCGAGCCTGCAGCTGGGCGTTCACGCGGCCGAGCGCGATGTCAGTGGTTGCTTGAGCTACGCGGCGGCGGCGACCCCGCTTCTTCCCCAAGGCGATCCCCGCCAGACGTTCGCGCGCCTCTTCGACATCAACCCGATGCCGAACGACCTGGGCGAGCCGCTGCGCAAGCGCCGCGCGTCCGTGCTGGATGCGGTGCGTGAGCAGTTCGGCTTCATGAAGAACCGCGTCTCGGCCAGCGATCGCGTCGCCCTCGACACCCACCTCGAGCGCGTTCGTCAGCTCGAGCTTCGCCTCGCCGCGCTGCCGCTGCCCGTGCAGTGCCAGTCGGCGCCACAGCCTGCCGAGACGCTGTGGGAAACCGAAAAGGCGATGCCCGAGGTCGCGAAGCTTCAATTCGACCTGCTCGCCCTCGCGCTCGCCTGCGACCTCACCCGCGTCGCGACGATGATGTTCTCTGACGCGAAGAACCACATCGCGCTGCCGTTCATCAACGTCTTCGGCGACGTGCACAACATCTCGCACCTCTCGAACCTCGACCCGAACCGCGAAGACCTGGCGAAGCGCGACAAGTGGCAGGCCGAGCAGCTGGCGTACCTGCTGAACAAGCTGAAGACGACACCCGAAGGGGGCGGCAACCTGCTCGACAACACGCTCGTGCTCTGGGGCAGCGAAGTCGCCGAAGGCAATGATCACTCGCACGACGACATGCCTTTCCTCGTCGCGGGGCACGCCACCGGCTGGCAGATGGGCCGCGTGGTGAAGACGCCGACGGCGCGTCCGCACAACGATTTGTTGGTTTCCATTCTGCAGGGCTTCGGCGGCACGCAGACGACGTTCGGCGACCCCGCCTACGTCACGGGTCCGCTCACCGGCCTGTAGTCCGACGGCTCAGGAGTTCGCTCCGCTGCAACGCACCGAAAGGTTCCAGGGGACCCGTCAGCGCACGGCGAAAGCCAGAATCACCACCAGCTCGAGAATTCCGACGAAGGTGACGCAGAGGCCGACGACGGGGCGCCACCGCACCTCGCGCGCCGGCCCTTCTTTCGCCTTCACGATCGCGATGGTGTTCACCACCAGCGACGCGAGGATCAGCACGGGAATCGGCAGCACGCAGAAGCAGCCCATCACCAGCCCCGTGGTCTGAAGGCGCGTCGCCGAGTACTCCTTGATGGGCTTCACCTTCTGATCGCGCAGCTCCCAGCAGCCCTTGCACATCGGCACGGCCTCGGGCCGGGTGCGGCGCGCGCAGTCTTCGCAGAAGAAGCTGCCGCAGCGGTGGCAGGTGTTGCGCGCGTCGACGGCCGGGTGCGAGGCGCAGCGCGCTCCGGCGGGTACTGTCACGCCGCGATGGACGCGCTGCGGCGCCCGCCTCCGTCGAGGTGCTGGCGAATTGCGGTCGCCGCGGCGTCCGACTTGATCTTCAGGTCGATGCGGCCGTCGGCAATCTTCAGGCACGTCGGCCCGCGCCCCGCGAGGAACTTGATGCCGACGAAGATGGGAAGGCCGATGGCGGCGATGAGAAGAAGCGCTCCGACGCCGACGTTGTTGCCGAACGCCGCGATCGCCGCGCCCAACAGCACCAGGCTGCCGAACACGCTCACGATCATCAGCATCTTGCCCTTCTGCCAGGCCGCCCACGCCTCTTCCGTGAAGGGCAGCTCACCCTTGGCGCGGCGCATCAACACCATCATCAGGATGATCATGATCAGCGGAGCGATGCCGAACACGCCGATCCACTTCGGGTACCACTGGAACTTGACCGGCTTGAAGCTCACGTTCTGGTTGCTGCCCGTGATGATGCAGACCTTCGGCAGATCGAAAGACGTCATCTCGTTTTCGGGAATTGCGAGGTTGGCCATGGTGTCCTCCTAAACACCGTACCTCGGCGCGGGGTGCAAAGGGATTACTCGAAGTTGAGCGCGCGCTCGAAGTCGGCGGGGTTGCTGGCAGCGGACTTGGCGGTCTCGATGTTGATGACCTTCTCTTTGTAGAGGTCGCTGAGGTGCTGATCGAAAGACTGCATACCGTAGTTCGACCGGCCCTTTTCGATCACGTCCTTCAGGCCCACCGTCTTGTCGGCGGCGCGGATGTATTCGCGAATGGTCTGCGTCTGCACCATGATTTCCAGCGCGACCACGCGGCCCTTGCCGTCGGCGCGCGGCAGCAGGCGCTGCGACACCGACGCCATCAGTGAATCAGCCAGACGCAGGCGCACCATCTGCTGCTCGTCGGCGGGAAAGACCGAGACGAGCCGGCTGATCGTCTTCGCCGCGTCGGTGGTGTGGACCGTGCTCAGAACGAGGTGGCCTGTCTCGGCGGCCTTGAGCGCGATGTCGATGGTCTCGGTGTCGCGCATCTCGCCGACGAGGATGACGTCGGGGTCCTGCCGCAGCGCCGCGCGAAGGGCGATGCTGAACGCCGAGGTGTCGGTGCCGATCTCGCGCTGGGAAATCGAAGACTTGATGTTCTTGTGGAGGAACTCGATCGGATCCTCGATCGACAGAATGTGCAGCGACTCGTTGCGGTTGATGTGGTCGACCATCGCCGCGAGCGTCGAGCTCTTCCCCGAGCCGGTGGCCCCCGTTACGAGCACCAGGCCGCGTTCGTTCGAGGCGATCTTCTTCAGCACCGGCGGCAGCTTCAGGCCGTCGATGGTCGGCACCTCGCTGGGGATGATCCGCATGATCACCGACAGTGAGTTGCGCTGCTTGTAGACGTTCGCGCGGAAGCGGGCGACGCCAGGCACCGAGTACGAGACGTCGTATTCCTGCAGCGAATCGATTTGCTTCTGCATGTCAGGCGGCAGCAGCGCGAGCGCGATCGACTTCGTGTCGTCGGTGCTCAGCCTTTCCCCCTTCAACGTCCGCAACAGCCCGTTCACCCGGTACGTCGGCGGGTCGCCCGGCCGGAAGTGGATGTCGCTGGCGCCGTTCTGCGAGCCCACGGTCAACAGCCGGTTCATCGTCTCGCGATCCAAAAGAACTCACCTCGTCGGGGTTTGAACGCCCGGCAGGCTGGCACCTGGGGCCATGTGGCAGCCAGCGCTTTTGATCGTGACGCCTACACGCCTCGGAAGCGATGGTTCGCGTGGCACTTCCATGGGCAGGCACGTTCGAGGCACGTTGTTCGTCGACTATGTCCGGATGCTCCGGGCGCGGAAGGACCTCGTGTGGTCGAAGCGGTTGCCGCCAGAAGACGTGGCGTACCTGACGACTGCGATCGTGCCGAATCAGTGGTACCCGATGGAGACCTTCGAACGCTTCGGCATTCAGATTCTCGAAGTCATCGCGGGCGGGCACCTCGAGCTCGTGCAGGAGTGGGGCAGGTCGTCGATCGACGGGCTCAAGCTCTTGCACCCCGACCTGATCAGCCAAGGCGATGTGCGCGAGTCGCTGATGAAGTTCCACGTGCTGCGCAGCGGCTTCTTCGATTACCCGGCGCTTGCCGTGTGCGGGATTAACGACGGCGAAGCGACCCTCGAGATTTCGTACCAGATGGGCCCCGTCGCCGAAGAGGCCGCGTCGATGCAGACGATGGGCTTCTTCGAACGCCTGCTCGACCTCGCTGGAGCGCGCCGCAGCCGCGTCTGGTTCAGCACCCAGTCGTGGACGGGTGCCGCCGTGACGACGATCGACATGACCTGGGAATAGCGGTGGAAGTGGAAGCCGACAGTGCGTGGGCGCACGTCGCCGTGGGGCGGCCGGTGCGGGGCGAGTTCACCTACCGCGTGCCCGAAGGCCTGCGGGGAAAGCTGCAGCCCGGCCAGCGGGTGCGCGTTCCGTTCGGAAGGCAGTCGACGCTTGGGTTTTTTCTGGGGCCGGCGAAGGAGCCTGCGCCTGAGATTGTGAAGCGGGCGAAGTCGATCGAAAGGCCGCTGGAAGAGACGGCGGCGCTGACGCCTGACCTGGTCGAGCTTCTTCGCTTCGCCGCTGCGCACTACCGCTACCCGCTGGGCGAGGCGATGCGCGGAGCGATGCCGCCCGGGCTCTCGAAGGACGACGACGGCAAGGAAGCCAAGGCCGACCTGACGTGGTGGGCCGAGGCGGCGCCAGGCGCGGAGTTGTCGAAGCTGAGCCGGGCTCCTGCGCAGCACGCGACGCTGTCGTACCTGCTCGCTGTCGGTGGGCGCGCCCTGGTGGAAGAAGTCGCGCACGCGATTCCCGGCGCGAAGGCGACGCTGAAGATTCTCGCCACGAAAGGTCTGGTCTTCCTCGACTCGCAGGAAGTGGTGCACGGCGTCCGGTCGGGTTTGGAGTCGGGGCGGCCCGCGAAGCTGACGGACGAGCAGGCGAGCGCCGTCACCGCGCTGACCGCCGGCCTCGAGGCGGGCGGCTTCCAGACGTACCTGCTGCACGGAGTGACCGGCAGCGGCAAGACCGAAGTCTACCTTCGCCTGGTCGAGCGCGCGCTGGAGCTGAAGAAGGGCGCGCTGATTCTGGTGCCTGAGATTGCCCTGACGCCGCAGCTGGTCGGCCGCTTCAAGAGCCGCTTCGGGCCGCAGATCGCCGTGCTTCATTCGGCGCTGAAAGATCGCGAAAGGCTTCGGCACTGGCAGCTGCTTCGCAACGGCACGATTCAAATTGCCGTTGGCGTGCGCAGCGCGATCTGGGCGCCCGTGGCGAACCTGGGCGTGGTCGTCGTCGACGAGGAGCACGACCCGAGCTTCAAGCAGGACGAGAAGCTGAAGTACCAGGCGCGCGATCTCGCGGTGGTGCGCGCGAAGAAGGCGGGCGCGTTGCTGGTGCTGGGCAGCGCGACGCCCTCGCTCGAGACGCTGGAGAACGCGCGGAAGGGCCGGTACCAGACGCTGAGGCTCGATCGCCGCGTGGACGATCGGCCGATGCCGGGAATCGCGCTGGTGGATTTGCGCGTGGCGCGCCCGCGCGAGAAGGACGAAGAGCCGCCGGTGCTGTCGCCTGAGCTGAAGAACGCGATCGGCCAGACCCTGGACAAGGGGCAGCAGGTCATCTTGTTCTTGAATCGCCGCGGGCACAGCACGTTCGTGCTCTGCGAGGTGTGCGGCGAGAGCCTGAAGTGCCGCAACTGCGACGTGTGCCTGACGCACCACCTCAGCTCGCGGCGGCTGGTGTGCCATTACTGCAATGAGCACGTGTTTCTGCCGAACAACTGCCCGAAGTGCAGTGGACCCTTGCTGTTGCTGGGCATCGGCACCGAGCGCGTCGAGGCGGAAGTGGCCGAGACTTTTCCGGGCGCGCGCGTGGCCCGGCTTGATCGCGATGCGGCGTCGAACAACGAAAGGCTCACCGAGCTGCTCGCGGCTTTTGCGCGGCGCGAAATCGATGTGCTGGTGGGCACGCAGATGGTGGCGAAGGGGCACGACTTCCCGGGCGTGACGCTGGTGTGCGTGGTGCTGGCAGACTCGTCACTGGCGCTGCCTGATTTCCGCGCGGCCGAGCGCACTTTTCAGCTGCTGACCCAGGTCGCGGGGCGGGCAGGTCGGGGGAAGGATCCGGGCCGCGTGCTGGTGCAGTCGTACCACCCAGAATCGGAGGCGGTGTCGCGCATGCTTCACAGCGATTTTGCCGGCTTCGCCGAGAACGAGCTGCGCCGGCGCAAGATGCTCGGCTGGCCGCCGTACACGCGCATGGCGATGGTGCGGCTCGAGGGCGAGGACGCGAACCTCACTGCCGCCACGGCGAAGCAGCTGGGAAACGCGATGGCGCAGCGGCTGCCGCCTGCCTCGGTGGGAGTGCGGTTGTTGGGGCCGGCGCCGGCCCCGCTCGCGCGCATCAAGGGGAAGACGCGGTGGCAGATCGTGCTCAAGGGGCCGACTCACGCGTCGCTGGCGGGCCCGCTGGATGCTGCGGAACAGCTGATGCCGGATCTGCCGCAGTCGGTGAAGGTGGTGCTCGACGTGGATCCAGGCGCGATGCTGTAGGCAGGACGCGGGCGTCGGTCATTTTCGAAAGAGATGGCCCGAACGGGACTACGTTGCGTCGCCAGCTCCGATGATTTTGCTCCCGGCGGAACCCCTCGTCTTCGGCGAGGAAAATGGGTTGATGGGTTGGGTCCATTCTGCGGCCCCACAGGAAGCGCGCGACCTGGGCGTCGTCGTCTGCGCGCCGCAGGGCTACGACAGCCTTTGCGTTCACTGGGGACTGCGGCTCTTTGCCGAACGCCTCGCCATCGCGGGCCTGCCCACCGTGCGCTTCGACTACCACGGCACGGGCGACTCACTGGGCGACGACGGCCAACCTGACCGGGTCAACGCCTGGCTCGCGTCGATCGATGCGGCGGTTCAGCTGTTGAAGGAAAAGACCGGCGTCCGCCGCGTCGCCCTGCTGGGGCTTCGCCTCGGAGCGACCCTGGCCGCCGCCGCCGCCGCTGACCGCGGGGACATCGAAGCGCTGGTGATGTACGGGCCGTCGCTCAGCGGGCGCACGTACGTTCGCGAGCAGAAGGCGCTGGGCAGCACGCGCCACCCCGACGACCCCGTCGACGACACCGGCAACCCGAACGACGTGCTGATGGCGGGGTGGCTCATCACCGAAGAGACCGCCACCGCGCTCGGCAAGCTCGATGTCGCGAAGCTCTCGAAGCGGCCCGCGAAGGACGTGCTGATTCTGCACCGCGAAGATTTTCCCCTCGACGAAAGGCCGCAGAAGAACCTCGCCGCGCTGGGCGCCGACGTCACCGCCGCGAAGACGCAAGACTGGGTGGCGTTCATGCAGGACGCGCTGACCTCGAAAGAGCCCACGCGCGACTTCGACACCATCACGCGGTGGCTGCTGGCGCGGTCGAAGAAGGCCGAGCCGGCGAAGGTCGCTCGCACCGTTTCCGCGCAGCTGCAGGGCGACGACTTCACCGAAGAGCCGCTGTGGTTCTCGAGCCCTTCACTCTTTGGCGTGCTCACCACGGCAAGAAAAACCGCGCCCGGAAAGCCGCTGCTGCTCTTCCTGAACACGGCCGCGAACCACCACATCGGGCCGCACCGGTCGACCGTCGAGCTCGCGCGCATGCTCTCCGGGCGCGGCATCTCATCCTTCCGGCTCGACGCCGCGGGCCTGGGTGACACCCCCGCGCGGCCCGGCCGCCCCCAGAACGGTGTCTACTCGATGGAGGCGACCCGCGACGCCGAAGCCGCAATCGACTTCGTCCACGCGCGCGGCTTCAAGAACGTCTCGGTCGCCGGGCTCTGCTCGGGCGGTTACCTCGCCTTCCACACCTCGGCGCGTGACAAGCGCGTGAAGGCGATGGTGCTGATCAACCTGCAGCGCTTCATCTGGAAGGACGGCGATTCGCTGGACGTGGCGCGGCGCATGGCGGTGCCGTCGACGGGCACGTACCTGCAGCGCGCGCTGCAGCTCGAGAACTGGGCGCGGCTCGTGAAGGGCGGCGTCGACGTGAAGCTGATCGGCACGGCGCTGGCCACCCGCGCGGGGAAGCTGATTCGCGGCCGCTCGGCCGAGCTGTTGGCGCGCTTGCTCGGGCCGTCTTTCGAGACGAACGAAGTGCCGCGCGGCTTTCTGCAGATGCTCGCCCGGGGCACCCGGGTGTTGCTCGTCTACGGCGAGAGCGACGGTGGCCTCGACGAGCTCGCCCTTCACCTCGGCCCCGACATGCGCCGCCTGCGCGGCCAGCCGAACGCCGAGCTCGCCTACCTGTCGGGCAGCGACCACACGCTGACCACGCACGAAGCGCGCCGGCACTTGCTCGACCTGCTGGCGAGAACACTGCTCAGAAGCTGAGCCCCACCGCCTGCGCGCAGCAGGGTGGCCTGGTCGAGCACGAATAAGACCGGCCGCAATGTGGACCTGGGTCGAATGCTGTAGCTGAATGTTGTCTCCCAGATGCCTGCGCCGCTGCTTCTCGTCGACGACGATCTCGCCACCATTGCGCAGGTGAAGCGGCTGCTCGCGCGCGAAGGCTACGAGATGGTGCTCGCGACGAACGCCGCCGACGCGATCATCGCGTGGGGCCACCACCTGCCTCCGCTGGTGCTCATCTCGCCGAAGGTCGAATCGGATCGCGGCCGCGTCGTGCTCGAAGAGCTGCGACAGCACCCCGATGCGCAGCTGCTTCACGTGCTCCTGCTCGGAGAAACGATTCCGGGGTTCGGGTATCCGGTCGCTCCGCTGCCCCTGGACCCCGAGACCTTTGCCCAGACGGTGAACGAGCTGGTGCAGGGGACGTCGACGTCCGAAGGCTGGGAAGTGCGCGTCGCGCCGAGCTCGCGCACCGATGAGCTTCCCGCTTACGTGCCTCAAGGTGCAGAGCAGATCGAAGAGCCGGATCCCTGGCGTGCGACGCGCAAGTCGTCAGTGCCGGGGCGCAGCGAAGAGACCGCGTTGTTCAGCACGCCCGATGCCGGTTCACCGGCCGTCGAAGCGGCGGGAGATCTCGAGAGCACGCTCTTCGGAGACCTCGAGGCCCAGGTCGCGCGCGAGGTCGAGGCTGAGGCGATGGCGTCCGTCGACGCGTCGCTGGCGCGAATCCCCGTCGATCAAGAGCTGCAGGATCTCGAGGACGACGTTCGCGCCGAGGCGGCGCGGCGACGCGAGAAGCGGCAGGCGGCAGCGAACGCTCCGGCGGTCGGGCTGCCCACGCCGGATCGCCAGCCGCCTCAGCAGGACGACTTCACGGCGTTCGACGAGCCGCTGGCGGTTCCGGCGGCCGCTCGGGTGTCCTCAGAAGACGAGGACGCAACGGCAGCGCGGCTGCTCGCCGAATCGCAGAAGGCGAGAGCGACGTTGGCGCGCGCAGAGCAGGCAGCGCGCGAGGCGGCCCAGCATGCGCTCGCCGAGGCGCAGGCGCAGATCGCCGCCGAACGCACCGAACGCGAGCGCGCCGAAACGTCGGCCGGCGAAGCGCGCCAGCTGTGGACGGAGGTCGAACGCCTCGAGGCCGCGCTCACCGAGACGCACGATGCGCTGCAGGAAAAGCTCGCCGCGACCGCGGCGCTCGAAGCCGAGCTCGTGGAAGTGAAGGCACGCGCGGCGGCCGCTGAAGCGCTCGAAGCCGAGCTGAAGGACCGCTCGACCGCAGTCGCCGGGCTGGAGGCCGAGCTGACCGAGGCCAGAGAAAGGGCGAGTGCCGTCGATGCGCTCGAAGCCCAGCTGGGCCAGACCCGTGCGAGCGCTGCCGACGCGCTAAAAGAGGCGAACGCGCGCATCGAAGATCTCGAGGCCGCGGTCACCGCCACGCGCACGTCGCAAGAACAGAGCGCCGGCGCCGCGGAAGACCTCGCCATCCGATTGCAGCAGGCGCGCGAGCAATCGGCTGAGGCCGAGACGCTGCTCGCCACCGTGCGCGCCGAAGCCGCCGCCACTTCCGAACGGCTCGAGCGCGAGACGGCCGAGCGGATGGTGCTCGAAGACGACCGCGCCCAGCTCGAAGAACAGCGCGCGACGCTGCACGAGAAGCTGACCACCCTCGGCACGCAGACCGACGAGTTCTCGACCGCGGCCCAGCGCGCGGCGGGCGATCTGCGCGAAGCCATCGAAGAGGCCGAGCAGTCAGAGGCGCGCGCGCAAGAGCTGCAGCGCGACGCCGACAAGGCCCACGCCGAAGCGGCCGCCGCGAAGGCCGAGGCCGACACCCAACGGCAGCGCAGCGTCGAGGCCGAAGCCGGGCTCGCGCAGGTGAAGGGCGAGGTCGAGAAGCTGCGGGAAGACTTCATGGCAGCCCACGCGGCCCAGCGGAACCTCGAGGAAGCGCTGGAAGACGCGAGGGCGGCGAACCTCGAAGTGCGCACGCGTGCGGACGCCGCCGAGACGAAGGCGCGCGTCCTCGAAGAGAAGTCGGTGTTGCCGTTGAAGGTGCCGCACCGCGCTCCGCTGTCGGTGGCGCGCTTCGGCCAGGCGGACCTCGGCCAGCTCGCGCGCCTCGTCGGGCAGATCGTGCTCGCGCGCGCCGAGATTCGCCTCGAGCTCGCCGCGCAGGGTGGCCGACGCACCATCTGGCTGAACCGCGGCACTGTCACTGCGGCCGAGTCGACCTTCGGCGGCGAGTCGCTGCTCGACCGCGCGCGCCGCGACGGGCTCATCGACGCGCGACAGACCGCCGAGCTGCAGATGGTGCGCAGCGCGACGCCCGCGGAGACGGTCGTGGTGTTGAGAGAACGCGGCTTTGTGCGCGACACCGAGGTGGTGCCGCTGGTTCAGCGCTACACCGAGCAGGTCGCCCTCGACGCCTTCTCGGAACCCAGCAGCGAGTACCGCCTGGCCGAGGAAGCGCCGGGAAACGAGACGCTGGCCGCGACGCTGCCCCGCCCGACGCTGCCGCTGGTGGCCGAGGCGCTGCGGCGCGCGTTGCCCGTCGAGGAACTGCTTCAGCGGCTCGGCGGCTCGGACGCGGTGCCCACCACGGTCGACAACGAGCTCGACCTTCGCGCGCTGGGTTTCGCCGACAAAGAGCGCCGCATGCTCGGCTACTGCGACGGCGAGGCGCACGTCGAAGACCTCGCGCTCGCCAGCGGGCTCAAGGCCGACGTCGCTTTCCGCGCGCTGCTGGTCGCGAAGCTCCTGGGCTTCATCGAGCTCACGGTTCCCGCGCGGACGGCGGTGGTGCCGACGCCGCAGCTCGACGTGAAGCGGCTCGAGGCGAAGTTCGAGCAGGTGCAGGAAGCCGACTACTTCACGATGCTCGGGCTCGGACGCGCGGCGGGCGGAGACGAGGTGATGCGCGCGTGGCAGCGGCTCGCCGAAGAGTTCGACCCCATCAAGTACTCGGGCCACCCCGACGCCGGCCTGCAGCAGCGGGCGCAGGTCGTGTACTCGGTGCTCGAAGAAGCAGCGAAGGCGCTGGGGGATGATCGCCGCCGCGCCGAGTACGCCCGGCACCTCGTCGACTAGGGCCCTTCGGCGGTGATCACCGTCACCTGGCCCTTCACGATCTCGACCTCGCGTTCGACCTGGCCGAGCAGCCCGGGCACCTTCACTTTGTGCTTCCCCGGCGGCAGTCGCACGCGGGCCACGGCGAACTCGGCGGGCAAGGTGGCCCACGACTGCGCGTCGCGAACCGTCGACTCGTAGCCCTTCTTGATCAGCAGCGGCAGCGCGACGGGCATCAGCACGAAGTAACCGAAGAAGAGGACGGTGTTGATCGCGATGGACGCGGACCGTTCGCGGTCGACCAGCAGGCCGCGGTAGCCGCGCCGGGTCGCCAGCTCTTCCAGCGACGAGACCACCTCGGGCACCACCGGCCCGTCGATCATCGCGTAGACGGGCTGCTGTCCGCGGATGGCGGGGGTGACCCGATAGGCCCTGATTGTTTCGTCGAGCACCGCGCGAGGCGCGAAGCCCTGCTCGACCAGCAGCACGAGCTCACCATCGCCGCTGGGCACTTCGGCCTTCACCCCTGGGAAGACTGCCTTCAGCTCGGCGAGCTCGGGCCTTTCGCGCGCTTCGGCCAACCACAGCAAGTGCGGCGCGAGCCCCGTCAGCTCGATCTGCGCATCCAGCGGAGCCCCCCGCATCAACGTCACCGCGCGGAAGTAGTCGATGAAGGCGCCGTCGAGATCTCCACTGCGTTCTCGCGCTACCGCGCTGACGTAGCGGCCGAACACCAGCTGCTCGAAGAACGGGCGCTGCTTCTCGTCGACGGTCGAGCCGGTGACGAAGGTCTCAGACGCCGCTGACCTTTCTTTGTCAGCCTCGAGCCGCGTCTGCCGCAGGTCAGTGAGCCGCGCCTCGACCACCGCCTCGTCCGTCTGGCCGAGCATCAGGTAGTTGATGGCCTGCAGGGCGTGCAGCGCCTGCTTCTCGTGGTTCGCCATGCGAAACGGCGCGCGCCCGAAAGTCTCTTCGCTGATCGACACCGTCTCGCGCTGGTCGGCGAGGTCGATCGCCTGGTTCAGCGCGTCGGCGCTCTCTTTCCAGCGGCCGGCGCGGTGAAGCATCGCCCCCTCGTCGAGCGCGACCAGCAGCTTGTCCCACTCGGTGCCGTCGGTCTTTGCCTTCAGCGCCTCGTAGGCTTCCAGCGGCTTTCCTTCCTCCACCAGCGCGTGCACGGGCCGCATGGTGCTCAGGTAGTGGCCTGAGCAGCCGGCGAGCAGCAGCGACGACAGCAGCAGCGCGGTTCTCATTGCGGCACCACCACGAAGACCTGCTTTCCGGCCGGAACCTCGACCACCCGCGACCGGCGGCCAGCGGCGGTCGTCACGGTCACCACGTGCCGTCCCGCGGGCAACGCACGCTGGTCGACGTACCACTCGATCGGCGCCGTCCACCACGTGGCCGGTTGGCTCAGCACCTCTCGCATCGCGGCGAACGGGTCGAGGCCCAGCTTCTGCCCAAGTGACGTGTTCTGCTCGATGCGGGCCCTCAATTGGTCCTCCCAGCGCGGCGCCACGTTGTCGATCTGCTTCGCCGGAGACATCGGCCCGTCGTCCAGCTGCAGGTGGGCAGGCACTTCGCGTGTGTCGCGGATGATGGTGACCTGGCGTGCTTTCGAACCTTCCGGGTACGAGATGCGCGCGCGAGGGGCGAGCCCGCGCTCGAACACCACCACCAGAACTCCGCGCGCCGGGGTGGGAGTGTCGAGCGCGACCTGGGGCAGCGCGGCGATGAATGCGGTGGGGTCCTGCTTCAGCGCCAGCTGGTTGGTCGCGCGCAGTCGGGCAACCACCTCGGCCTCGACGGGCAGCGCCTCGTAGCCCGGGGCTGCCTCGGCACGAAGGAAGGCGGCCTCGCTGCCCGCGAAGTCACCGCCGGCGTGAAGCAGCGCCGCCTGGTGCATTGCGAGGAGCCGCGGGTTCGGATCCTCGGGGTCGAGCTCCTGCTGCAGCGCCACCCAGGCCTCACGCGGGCGCCCGGCTTCGAGCAGCTGGTTCACGCTGAGGACGCCAATCGGCCTGGCGCAGCCGGCGAGGGCGAGACACAGGAAGACGCTCCGCATGGAGCGCACAGACGGAAGGGTCGGCGAAATGTTCACCGCGCCCGACACTACAGTCAGGCGGCAGGATTCAGCCGGCCAGCAACGCTCGGTGAGCGCACTGGATGAACGGGGCTCAGTCCTGCCCGAGCGCGGCGCCGACGTGGTTGATGACGCCCGAGTAGCCGACTTCCTTGAGGTGGGCGAGGGGCGTCGGATCCGCGCCCTTGAGCACCACGGTCTTCGACTTCGCGAGATCGATCTCGTCGACCTGCACGAACCCGTCGCCGGTCTGAATGCCACCGGGGCCCGCGGTCGGCGCGCCAGAGATCGCGATCACGGTCACGTCGGTCGCAATCTGCGCGCGCTGCTTTTCCCACGTCGCGTCGAGGTGCTTCACCAGCGGGTCGCCGATGCCGAGCTCGCCCGCTGCCTTCTTCACGCCGACCAGGCCGCCCGCGACGTCGCCGATGTTTCCCATCACCGTGCCGTGCGAGACGGGGCCGATCATCACCGCGCGGTGAATCTTCACTGCCGCGTCCGCGCCGCTGCGCGTGTCGAGGTATTGCCGGAAGTCGTGACCACCCGCGCTGTGCGTCACCACGTCGAGCTCGGCGTGCGTCGCCTGCGCCACCGCCTTCATCATGCTGGCGACTTCGCGCGCCTTGTCGCTGGGGGCACCCTTCGCGCTCTTGTATTCCATCTGGAACAGCTTCGCGCGCTGCACCTCGGCCGGCTGCATCACGCGGCCGTCCTTCCCGCCGAGGTGAAACTTGCCGTCAGCCGCCACGTACGTCGCGACCGGGCCGTTCGCCTTGTTGCTCGCGAGGTGCTTCGCCAGCGGGTTGTACGAATCGGCGCCCAGCGTCAGGCCCGGCAGCATCACCACCGGCCGCTTCAGCACGGGCGGCGCCTGCAGCGGAGCGAAGGCCGTGAGTCCAAGCTTCGCGGCGCCCTGTTGCGCGAGCCGCTCGAGCAGGTTCGGCCTCGACTTCGGGCTCCAACCCAGGGCGGCCTGCTGGGTCAAAGCGGCAGCGGCAGGCACGGCCTTCGGCGGAGTGCGGGTGGGTTGCGGGACGATGGCGGGCTTGCTCCTGAGCTTCTCAATCATTTGGTTCGAGTCTCCTTGAGCCTCTTCGTAAACCCGTCGCGCAGGACACCGGACGCCACAATGGGGACGCGCGACGCCAATCGCCCTTCGGCCAGCGTCTTCCCCGTCCACCGCTTGAAGGCGCGCGCGAAAGACCTCAGGTCGCTGTACCGCAGCGTGAAGGCGATCTCGGCGAAGGGAATCTCGGGCTGCTTCACGTAGCCGCGCGCCAGCGCCTCTCGCACCGACTCGAGCTCGTCCTGAAACGAGCTGCCTTCGTCGTCGAGGCGGCGCTGCAGCGTGCGTTCGCTGACCGCGAGCCGACGCGCGATCGCAGGCAGGGCAGGGGTCTGGCCGCGGAGCTCGTCGCGAATCGCCACGCGCACCGTCGAACGCAAGTCACTGACGCGCGGCTTCCCTTTCGCCTCGCGCGCCGCCTGCGCCTCGAGCACCTTCGAGAGCGCCGCGTCTGCCTCGCGCGTCGGGCGATCGAGCCACACCTTCGGAAACACGATCGCGTTCTCACCTGCGTCAAAGTCGAGCGCCGCCGCGACGAACACCTTCTGCAGCGGTCGCAGGTCGTCGACCGCGGAATTGGCGAACTGCACGCGCGCAAGCTCGAGCTGCCCAGTCGCCAGCTCGGCGGCGCGGCGCGCGAAGATCGCCATCGTGAACTCGTTGCAGTGCCGGCCGACGCAGCCCGGCTCTCCGTCGATGCGGTGAATCAGCCGGGCGAACCGCTTCGTCTCTTCGAGCTCGATGTTGACCAGGCCGTTGAGCAGCACGCTGTACCGCTGAAGCTGCAACATCCCCTCGCGCAGCGTCTTCGCGGTGCGCACCGCGAACTCGAGCAACCCGTACGCCCCGCGCTGCAACGAGACCCCGACGTGGAGCCCGAAATGCGGGTCGCCGGCCAGCGCGGCGCAGTCTTCTGAGAACGTGACCACCCGGCTCAACGGCAGCCCTGCCTCGGCCCAGGTCTCGATCGCAGGGTCGAGGCTGTACTTCTTCAGCAGGGGCCCGGTGTCGAGCCCCCGGTGGCGAAGCGCCTGAATGAAGAGGGGGACGCACTGCGAGCTGAGCAGCCGGGTCGTCGTCACGAGGGGGCAGCATAACAAGGGCAGCGGCCTGCGTTGCCCCCGGGCGCCGGCTCCGTTAAAGATCGACCTGCAATGGTTCGAGAAATACTGATCTGGCCTGACCCCACCTTAAAGAAGAAAGCGACCCCCGTGACGACGGTGGATGACGCGACCCGCACCCTCGTGCAGGACATGTTCGATTCGATGTATGCCGCTGACGGCGTGGGCCTCGCGGCTCCGCAGCTGGGCGTGCTGAAGAACATCATCGTCCTCGACACCACCCCGCGGCAGCCCGAGTCGAAGGCGATCGCGATGATCAACCCTGAGATCCTCGAGCTCGAAGGCAAGCTCGTCTACACCGAGGGCTGTCTGTCGATCCCCGGTGAGGCTGAAGACGTCGAACGTGCCGCCGCCTGCACCGTTCGCTTCCTGGACACGAAGGGCGAAGCGCACACGATGCGGTGCGAAGGGTTGCTCGCCGTCGCCGTGCAGCACGAGTGCGACCACCTCAGTGGCACGGTGTTCGTCGATCGCATCTCGATGCTGAAGCGCGAGTTGATCCGCAAGCGGATGAAGAGGCTCAAGGCCGACCGCGCCGCAGACCGGGAAGAAGAAAGCGCCGCGTATTGATCAAGGCTTGTTCGCCGTGCGCTTCACGCCGCCGCGCGGGCACAACTCGAACACCACGCAGCGGTGGCACTCGGGCGAGCGCGCATGGCAGACGCGCCGCCCGTGCCAGATGATCAGCTGGTGGGCGATGAACCAGTCGTCCGGCGGGTAGAGCCTTCGCAGATCGGCTTCGACTTCATCGGGCGTGCGGTGCTTCGAGAAGCCCAGCCGCTTGCTCAGCCGCAGCACGTGGGTATCGACCGGGAACGCCTTGTCTCCGCCCAGGTGCATCGAGACGACGCCCGCGGTCTTGGGCCCGACCCCGGGCAAGGCAGCCAACGAGGCGCGCGCGACCGGCACCTCGCCGCCATGCTCCGCTTCCAGCGCGAGGCCCAGCTTCACCAGGCTCTTCGCCTTGTTCCGGAAGAGCCCCAGCGAGCCGATGAACTGCTCGAGCTTCTTCGGGGTCGACGCGGCGTAGTGGGCAGCAGAAGGAAAAGCAGCGAACAGCGTGGGCGTCACCAGGTTCACCCGGCGATCCGTGCACTGGGCCGAGAGGATGACGGCGACCAGCAGCTGCAGTGGGGTTTGGTAGTCGAGCTCGATCTTCGCTTCGGGCATCGCGGCCTGCAGGCGCACCAGCACCTCGGCGGCGCGCTGGACCTTCTGGGCGCGCAGCTCTTTGCGAAGGGCGGGCAGCGGGGGCGGAACCTGGGACATCGGCGGGGCCATGCTACCGTTCGCCTGCCCCGATGCCTGTGAAGAGAATCATGCCGCTGCTGGTGATGCTGGTCGGCTGCGCCTCGGTGCCGCCCGCGCGAATTCCCTTCGAAGAGGCGTTCGGCCGGCCGCCGTCGCTGGCGGCGATGTCGCGAAAAGCCCCAACGGATCCGCGCACGAGCGCGCAGCTGCACTCGGCGCTCTTCACCTTCAGCGATCGCGTCGAAGCCGCCCGTCTTCATGCGACGCGCGGTCAGAAGATGCCCAAGGACAACGCCGACGCCTGGCTCGCGGTGCTGGGCGAGCTCGACCTCTTCCTCGTGCGCACGCCCGCGCAGACCTCGCCGTTCGATGTCGCCCGGGCGCGCCTCGTGCTGCAGAGCCAGCTCGAGACCGACGCCCAGCTGTACGGTGATTTCCCGGCGTCGGTGGCCGAAGGCGCGCAGCGATCTCTGTCGCTGTTGTCGGCCCGGCTCACGCTCGTCACCCCGGTGCAGCGCTTCGTCGATCTGAAGAAGTTCGCCTGGCCCGTTCAGCCGGTCGTCATCACCAGCCCGTTCGGCCACCGCGTTCATCCCATCAGCGGGCAGTACCGCTTTCATTCCGGGCTCGATCTGCTCGCCGACCCGGCGCAGCCCGTGCGCGCGGCGTTCGACGGCATCGTGGTGTTCTCGGCGTGGAACGGTTCGTTCGGAAAGCAGGTCGAGCTGCAGCATGACCCCCGGCTCACCACCCGCTACAGCCATCTGCAGACGTTGCTCGTGCCGGAAGGCGCGAAGGTGAAGAAGGGGGAGGTCATCGGGCTCGCGGGCTCCACTGGCCAGTCGACCGGCATCCACCTTCACTTCGAGCTGACGCGAAATGGAGCGCCCGAGGACCCCGAAGAGGCGCTCGCGAGCTCCCGAAACGGAACGAGCCCCGGGTTTCCCCAGAGCTCGTCCCAGACCCCCCCGATGTCGCGGGAGCGGGTTACAGCGTGGCCTTGAGCTCTTTCGCGGGCCGGAAGCCGATCGTCTTGCTCGCCTTCAGCTTCATGATTTCATTCGTCTGGGGGTTCCGGATCTTGCGGGCCTTGCGGCTGCGCATCGACCAGGTGCCGAACCCGGGGTAGCTGAAGCGGTCGTCTTTCTTCACCGCCTTACCGATGTTGTTGAAGACCACGTCGATGATCTCCGACGCCGCCTTCTTGGTCAGCTTGGTCTCGACCGACACCGCTTCCACCAGCTCTGCTTTCGTCATGGATTGTGTTTCCTCCGGGATAAATCCCCTCGAGCCCCCTCGAAGAGGCGCGGAGGAGTAGCAAAGCGAGACGTTCTAAGTCAATGTAATACATACACTTTTTCGAGTCGGGCCGATGTCTGATCAGAGAAACGCGGATTCAGATCAGACAGTAGACAGAACGCCGAATAAATCCACGCGGCTGGCGCGCGATCCTGATCGGAATCGATGGCCGGATGATCGGAAGGCGTGGGGTTTGATCGCCGCGATTTTACTGTGCGGGTGCCGGCCGGTGGCGATTGCTCCGGTGGTGGTTGCCGAGCTGCCGGCTCCAGTGCCGGCTCCGATCGAACGCTGGGTTGACGCCCATGCGGTGGAGGGCGGCGACGGCAGCCAGGCGCAACCGATGAAGCGGCTCGGGCCGGCGCTGTTGGCGGGAGCGACGGTTCATCTCAAGTCTGGCCTCTACGCCGGCCCGTTTGAGCTGCCGGAGGGAATCCACCTCGTAGGCCATGGCGAGGTGGTGCTCTACGCGGAGGGGGAGACGACGGTGCTCACCGCCTCGGACGCGAGCCTCGAGTCGCTCTCGGTGCAGGGAGGCTTCATCGGGATCCACAGCTCGGGGCGACTGACGCTGCGCAAACT
>JBBRAX010000076.1:0-34795 GCA_038206395.1 Myxococcales bacterium
GAACGGCACTTCTCTCGGGATGAACGGCACTTCTCTCGGGATGAACGGCACTTCTCTCGGGATGAACGGCACTTCTCTCGGGATGAACGGCACTTCTCTCGGGATGAACGGCACTTCTCTCGGGCCGTCAGGGCTTCTCGACCAGCGTGTAGATCGCGAACAGGGTCGAGAGGTCCATCGCGTCTTCGCCGACGTCCCACTTCAGGATCTTGCCGAGCTCGCGCGCCTTCGCGGTGTCATCGACGTCGAAGCCTTCGAGCTTGAAGCCCACTTTTTCCCAGGTGGCCTTCGGAAACGGGCTCTTGCCCTCGGCCCACGGAATGAAGTCTTTGCCGGGCGGATTCTGCGCCGGGTACAGGTTGTAGATCAGCGCCTTGCCGCCGGGCTTCAGCAGGTCCCACACCGCACGAACGTAGGTCTCGTCGTCGACTGTCAGCTGCAGCGTGCGCTTCGGGTCGACGGGCTGGCTCGGGTGCACGTAGCCCATCTTCAGAACGTTCTTCGAGATGAAGAGGTCGTAGCCATCGCCCACCGCGGCCTTCACGGCGAGGTCTTGCGGGAAGCGGCCGTCGACCAGGCGCACCGAGCCTAAGTTTCCCGACGCCGAGGTGAGGCTGCCAGTATCGCCGGGCTCCGAGTACAGCGCGGGCAGCACCGGGTCGACCTCGACTCCCGTCGCGTCGGCGCCGAGCAGCGCGAACATGCGCAGGTGCCCGATGTAGCCGTAGCCATAGTCGACGACCTTCTTTCCCTTCAACGTGTCGACGCCGTGCTCGCCGAGAACTTCGAGCGCGCGCGCGTAGCTGACGGGAGTCCCGTAGCGCGTCAGGTAGTAGTACTCCTCGTCGAGCTCCTTCCGCGTCAGCCCGGCGCGTTCGGCCTCGGGCAGCACGGCGGCCTGCGACTGGGTGAATGCGCGCGCCTTGTCCGCGGTGACGAACACCACGCGCTTGCCGACCCGCGGCAGCTCGGACGCCACGCCGAGGAAATCTTTCGCCAGCGGCGTCTTCACCCACGGCGCGAGGTCGCGCGCCTCGCCGTGAATCGTCTCGACCGTGAAAGGAGTGGCAGCAGCAGGCCCCGCCGCGCGCGGAGTGGCGCAGGCCGAGAGGAAAACGGCAGCAACAAGGGTGCGGATGACCATGTTCGGCGCGTCCTGCAAATCAGTGACCGCCGCACTGCACCGTGGCGGCTTCGGTGGGCCAGACGTCTTCTCCATTCCGTTCGAAGTACAGCGGCGCGCGCTTGCGTTGCCGCGGCCAGACTTCGTCCATCGTCGCCGCCGCGTACAGCCGGCCGCCGAGCATCGTGTACGTGACGGTTCGCGAGTTGCCGATCGCCTCGAGCGGGTTCTTCTCGAGCACCACCAGGTCGGCGAGCTTGCCGGGCTCGATCGAGCCGAGGTCGCGACCCATCCCCAGGTACTTCGCTCCGTCGAGGGTTCCGGCGCGCAGCGCGTCGTGCGGCGTGAAGCCGCCCTGGCCGAACATGCCGAGCTCCCAGTGGGCCGCGAGGCCTTCGCGCTGGCCGTGCGCGCCGAGGTGAACTTCGACGCCGTTGCGCTGCAGCAGCGCGGCGACCGTCGACGCGGCGACGTGGTTGAGCTCGTCGTCCGGCACCTTCACCCGGCGACGCGACCGTGCGTCGAGGAACTTTCGCGGCACGAAGGCCGAGAGCCGTTCGTCCTTCCAGACGTCCGCCGCCATGTACCAGTAGTTCTCGCCCATCAGCCCGCCGTACGCGACGCCCAGCGTCGGCGTGTACCCGACCTTCGTGCCCGCCCAGAGCTGGGTGACGTCGGCGTAGATCTTCGCGACGGGAATCGCGTGCTCGATGCCGGTGTGGCCGTCGACGATCTGCGTCAGGTTGTGCTGCAGCAGCGAGCCGCCCTCGGGCACCACCATCATCGACAGCTCGCGCGCGGCCTGAATCACCTTCTGGCGCTGATCGCGGCGCGGCTGGTTGTAGCTCTTCACGCTGAACGCGCCGACGGCCTTCAACCGGCGCAGGTGCGTGCGCGCGTCTTCGAGCGTCTCGATTGGCGCCCGGAACCAGCCCTGCGCGCCGTAGAGAATCGTGCCGGTGCTGAAGAGCCGCGGGCCGACAATCATGCCCGTGCGCTGTTGCTCGGACGCGGCGAAGAAGCTGTCGGTGTCGGTCGACGGGTCGTGAATGGTGGTGACGCCGAAAGACAGCGACGACAGCAGCGCGTAGTTCTGTTGGGGGACGAAGCCCGCCTCGGCCACCGCGCCATGCCAGTGCACGTCGATCAGCCCGGGGATGATCGTCTTCCCCTTCACGTCGTAGACCTTCGCGCCCTTCGGCACCGGCGTCGACGCGCGCGGACCCACGGCAGTGATGCGGCCGTCTTTCACCACCACGGTGCCGTCGTCGATCACCTCGCTGCCCTTCATCGTGATGATCCGCGCGCCGCTGAACGCCAGCTCGCCCTTTCCGAAGTCGGTGACGGTGGGGACCTTCAGATCGATGCCGGTCAAGGGAGGCGGCGGCAGCTTCTCAGGCGAGCCTTCGATGAACTTGAAGGCGTCTTTGAGCTCGCGCGTGAAGAGCGTGGGGCCCAGCGACCAGCGCAATGACCTGGAGTCGCCAGAGAAGTGAAGCCCTTCGCCTGCGTCGCGCGTCAGCTTCGCGACCGGCAGCGCTTTCGTTTCGGGGCTGGCGACAGCGGCCTTCGCTCCCTTCGGGAAGGGCATCAGGAAGACGTGGAAGTTTTCGCGGAAGGCGAGCCAGCGGCCGTCGGGCGAGACGCGGTACTCGCTGGCCTCATCGGACGTGAGGTGCGTGCGTTCTTCACTGGCGTCGAGGCCAATCGACTTCAGCGATCGCACGTCGTCCTTTCCATCGTTCGCGACGGTCAGAAAATAGACGCGGTCGGAGGCGCCGGCGAAGTGCGGCTGGCCGCCGTCCTTGAAGATGCGCCGCGGTGTGCCGCCCGAGATGGGCTGCGCGTACAGGCCGCGGTCTTGCGAGTAGAGCGAGCTGACCAGGGCTCCGCCGCCAACCGCCTGGAAGACGAGCCACTTGCCGTCGGGCGACACGGCCGGAGCGACGTAGTGGCCTTGCTTCGCGGTGAGCACCTTGCCTTCGCCACCATTCGCGCTGACGAGGCGAATGGTCGAGAGCTCTTCGTCATTCCACGTGCTGTACACGATCGACTGACCGTCGGCGGTGAACGACGGCCAGCCTTCGGCGTGCGTGCTCTGCGCGGTGAGCCGCTTCGGAGCGCCCTTCGGCAGCGCCTGGACCCACAGCCGGCCCAGCGCCTCGAACACCACGCGGTCACCCTTCGGGCTCGCCTGCACCCAGCGCGTCATCTTTGCGTCGAGCTGCAGGGGCGCGGCCGGCCTCTCGTATCGCACTGCCTCGGCGACGCGCCGCGAGGTCTTCACGTGAAAGGGAATCTTCGTCGCCTTCTTCGACGCGACGTCGACGCGCCAGAGCCCGCCCTGCGCCCAGAAGACGATCGACTTCGCGTCCGGCGTCCACGCCATCGTTGGGTACACGCCGTGAATCGCCCACGTCTCCATCAGGTCGCGATCGAGCCCGTCGAACACCGGCACTTCGCGGCCCGACGCGAGGTCGGCGACGAAAACCACCGACTTCGTGCGCACGCGTCGAATGAAGGCCAGCGACTTGTTGTCCGGCGACGGCGTGGGGCGAATCGCCGAGCCCGCACCACCGAACCGCTTCTCGAGCTCGCGAGTCTCGAGGTCGAGCCGGAAGATCGCGTAGAGCTCTGTGTTCGGGTCCTTGTTGTATTCGAAAGTCTTCCCCGGGCTGACGTCCTGGCTGAAGTAGACGTGGCGGCCGTCGGCAGAGAACGCGGGCTCACCGACGTCCTTCTGGTCGGTGGGCTTCTCGGTGAGCTGCACGCCTTCGCCGCCCGAACGGTGGAAGAGCCAGAGCTCGCCCGCGCCGAGGCTGCGGCGCGAGGTGAAGTGCTTGCGGCCGACCAGCGACTGCGAGTCGGGCGACCACGTGGGGCTGGTGACGAGGCGGTGCTTCTCGCTGCTGACGGGCGTCGGCGTGCCGCCATCGGCGCGCGTGTCGAGCACCCAGAGGTTGTCGCCGCCGCCGCGGTCGGACGTGAAGGCCAGCGATCGGCCGTCGGGGCTGTAGCGCGGGTGCATGTCCCACGCGATTCCCGAGGTGATGGCCTTCGCTTCGCCGCCTTCGATCGGCAGCGTGTAGAGGTCGCCGAGCAGATCGAACACCAGCTGCTTTCCATTCGGGTGCACATCGACGTTCAGCCACGTGCCCTCGGTGACGTCGATCTGCACGTCGTGGCCGGGGCCGGGAGGAGACGACACATTCCACGGCGCTTCGCCTCCGTCGGCTGGCGCGCCTGCGTCGGGGCCGGGAATCGGAAACTGCGCGAGGGTCAGCGCGAGGGCAGTGAGGAGCACGCCGCGCCGTTAACACCCCTTCAGCTGCGCAGCTCGACCTTCTTCAGCCCGGCCTTGCGGTGCAGATCGCCGAGAAACGGAGCGGCCACTTTCCGGAACCACCGGTGCAGCTGCGCGTTGCTGTAGGTGCCGCGCGAGAAGGTTCCGCTGTGCGTCGCAGCGGCCGGCGACTGCACCATCACGCAGCTCTCGTCCTGCCAGACGAGCTTCGAGCCGCGCACGCGCGACTTGCACATCTGCTCGAACTCCTTCTGCGGCGGCTCGTGATCGAAGGTGAGCAGCAGCTGCAGCGCGTTGTTGCCGGGGTCGCGCTTGAGCACGGTCAGGTAGCCGCGGTGCGCGAAGGGAAACGGCAGCTTTCGCAGCCACTGTCTCTCGAGCCCGAGCCGCCACGGGGTGAGCACGGTGTTGATCGCAACGAGCGCGACCATCAGCGGAAAGACAGCGAGTGGCAGCGCGAGCCGCAGCGCGTGCGCGCCAAGATCCACGCGGAAGGGAAGGAAGACGCGCTCGGGAACGCAGATGGAGGCCGAGAGCGCGATGCCGCCGACGATGCTCGAGCCGATCAGCAGGTAGTCGCGCCGGCGGGTCAGCGACTTCTTGACCGAAGGGTCGCGCGCGAGGGGGTCGTTGCTCGGCACCGGCGGGGTGCAGTGGTGCTCCATCGCGATTTTCAGTCTTCCGAGACTTCGACGTTCGACCCGAAGGGATTCACCGCAGCGCGTGGGCCCTTCTCGGCAATCTTTGCAAGCTTCGCGATGGCCTCGTCGGGCACGCCGCCGCGGCCCTTCACCTTCGCGACGGGCAGCGGCGCGGGAGGCTCGGGCTCGTGCTTCGCGTTCAGCAGGTCGGCCAGCTTCTCGAAGTCGCGATCGATGGGCATGGGGGCGCGCTACTCGAGCAGGTCGGGTTGATCGCGAACGATGCGGGAGTACAGCGGCTGGAACTGGAACCAACCGGCGAGCGGGTTGCCGGTAATCATCGCGGCCTGCTCGGCGGCGGCGGTCGCGATCTGCTTCGGCTGCCCCGCGGCGCAGGCCAGCAGCTCGGCGCGGCACGAACGGTCGAGGGTGATGAACCACCACGCCGCGGCGTCCACGGTGTCGCCCACGGTCAGCAGCCCATGGTTCTGAAGAATGCACGCCTTCTTGCCGCCCAGCGCTTCGGCGATGCGCTTGCCCTCGTCCAGCTCGACCGCGACGCCGCCGAACTCCGAGAACAAACCGTGGTCGTTGTAGAAGGCGCACGAGTCCTGGGTCAGCGGCTGCAGCAGGCGGCCCAGCGTCGAGAAGGCCTTGCCGTGCATCGCGTGCGCGTGGGCCGCGGCGACGACATCGGGCCGCGCTTCGTGCACGCGCGAGTGGATGACGAAGGCGGCGGTGTTCACGGGCAGCTCGCCTTCCACGGTGTCGCCGTCGTGGTTGACGCGAATCAGATCGCGCACGCGCACCTGGCCGAAGTCGACGCCGAACGGATTCACCCAGAACGTCTTCGGGTCAATGGGGTCGCGCACCGTGACGTGGCCGGCGACGCCTTCGTCGTAGTTGAACTTCGCGAAGAGCCGGAAGGTGGCCGCGAGCCGCTGTTTGCGGTGCAGCTGTTCTTCCTTCGGGGACTCGAAGGTCGGCGGGGTGAAGCTCAGCCGGAAGATGCCCGACGGGTCGGCCGTGCCAGCTTTGGTCATGGGGCCTGATTTACCAGCTTCTCGCCAGTTGCATTCGGTGCCATCGCTTTCAGGTGCCACGCCTGCATGAACAGCTTCTTTTCGGCGATCGCCAGCGAGTCGCTGAGCCGGGCGATCAGCAGCGAAGGCGTGACGACGAGGCCGATGCTGACGGTGATGAGCAGCGCCAGCGTCGGGGTAGGCGAGAGCTCGACCATGCGGGGAAGCAGAAGCAGGCCTCCGTCGCGGAACTCGAAAGACGGGTAGGTGATGCCGACGAACTCGAGCAGCGCAGGGGTGAGCACGGCGACCACGCCAGCCAGGGCGGCCAGCGGTCTCCACCGCGCGGACATGTGCGACGCGAAGAAGAGCGTGTTGGTCGCGACCAGGGTCGGCACCAGCATGAACGGGCTCATCACGAAGCCGATGCCGGCCAGCGCGACGGATGAGGTGAGAAGAAGGAAGAGGCTCGATCGGTTGCTGATGCCGGCGCCGCGGCGGCGCAGCACGACGGCGACGATGAGCGAGACGATCAGCGCGGTGAGCGTGAACATCGCAAGGCCCCAGTCGCGAATGCCCATCCACACCACCAGCGGCACGTAGCCGAGCCAGGTCAGCGCGCGAAGGGCGACGACGCCGGCGACGCGGACGCGGGCCTGGGCTTGCGCGGTCGCCATCTCGGCAGCGGCGGCGGGTGGAAGCTGGTCGGGCACTTCGGTGAGCAGCTGCCCGAGAATCTGCAGCGCCTCGGGCTCTTCGGGCACCAGCGCCAGCGCCTTGGTGACTTCGCGCATGGCCTCGGCGCGCGACGACGTTCGCATCGCACTTCGGGCGGTGAGCAAGTGCTCGCGGGCGAGCTCTTCGCGGCGTTCTTGATCGCGGTCGCCGTCGAGGAAGCGATCGATCGCCTCGGACAACGCGCGGGCGGAAGGCACGCGTTTGGCGGGATCCAGCGCGCACGCTTTGGTCACCAGCGCGTCGAGCTCGGGGGGGATCTCGCGGGACGGCGTGCGCAAGCGAGGGCGCGCCTCGGCGCCAGCGAGGGTGCTGGCGATGCGTTCGTTTCCCGCGGCGCCCTTGTGGAGCATCTCGAGGGTGAGGATTTCGAAGAGGATGGCTCCGAGGGAATAGACGTCGCTTTGGGGCGAGAGCTGGTGCAGCTCGCCGCGCGCCTGCTCCGGAGACATGTAGCCAGGGGTGCCCATCACCTCGCCGGCCATCGTCGCGTTGAAGCCCGAGGCCGGGTGCGCGATGGGGTTCACCGGCAGGTCGTCCATGCCCTGCACGCGCGCCAGGCCCCAGTCGAGAAGGTGCACTTCGCCGAAGTCGCCGAGCATGACGTTGGCGGGCTTCAAGTCGCGGTGAAGCACGCCGCGGCTGTGGGCGAAGTCGACGGCGAGGCAGATCTGGCTGAAGGCCGACAGCAGGCGACGGCGCGAGAAGTGGGCCTTCGTTTCCTTGTCGCCTTCCGACAGCGCCTCGATGACCTCGGACAGCGTCTGGCCGTGGACGCGTTTCATGGTGAAGAACGGCGCGCCTTTTTCCTGGCCGAGCTCGTAGACGGGGACGACGACGGGGTGTTCGAGCTGGCCCTGGACGCGGGCCTCGCGGACGAAGCGCTGAAGGCCGTCGCCGAAGCCAGGGTTTGTGCGCATCACCTTGCGGGCGACCTCGCGGCCGATGCGGCGGTCGCGGCAGAGACGGACCTCGCCCATGCCGCCCTCGCCGAGGACGTGGAGCTCTTCGTAGCGTTCGACGCCGGCGGGCTCGCTGAGCAGCTCGGCTCCCGCGGCGGGCATCGTCGGCGGAAGCGTCTTGTTCTCCCGTTCGGAGTCGCGCAGCGGGTAGGTGGGCAGGTGCGGGTCAGCCATGGCTGGATCATGCGCCGATTCGCGACGTAAAAAGCCAGCTCTGGCTTCGTTCGGTCGATCACAGGTGTTGAAGGTGTCCGCGCAGATCGTGGTGGGCCTCGCGTTCGGAGCGGCGATTCTCGTCGTGGCGGCGAAGCTGATGGACGTCGACCGCCACGAGCTGTTCGCCGCGATTGCGTCTGCCCCGGGGTGGATCGCGCCGGTCAGCGTGCTCGCGCTGTTCATTCTCTTCTGCTTTGGCTCGCTGCGGTGGAACAGGTCGATGTCAGGCGTGTTGAAGAACACGTTCTGGCAGGGCTACTGGGCGATGTTGATCACGTATCCGTTCAACTCGATTCTTCCGGCGCGGGGTGGCGACCTGGTGCGGGTGAACATGCTGTCGACGCGCACGGGCGTGTCGCGGGTGACGATCCTCGGCGGGGAGATCATCGACAAGGGCATGGACCTCTGCGGGCCGCTGCCGATCATCGCGCTGCTGCTGATCTTCGCCGAGGTGCCAATCTGGGTCCGCAGCGGCGCAGGCTTAATCGCGGGCGTGCTGTGTTTGATCCTCGTGTTCGGCTTCGTGATGCGGAAGCGCGAGCCGTCGTCGGATCACTGGTTGGGCCGGTGGGTGGTGAAGCTGCGGCAGGCGTACGTGGGGCAGAGCGTGAAGCGGCTGGTGGTGACGGCGCTGGTGTTCGCTCCGATGCCGTGGCTGGGGGAATCGCTGACGCTCTGGATTCTCGGCAACGGGTGCGGCATTCCGCTGACGGCGGTGCAGGCGTTCTTCGTGCTGGTCGCCGTGAAGGTCGGAATGGTGGTGCCGACGCCGGGAGGCATCGGCTCAGTCGAAGCGGCCGGGGCGACGGCGCTGGTGTTCTTTGGGGCCGAGCCGGCGTCGGCGTTCGCGTTGATGTTGATCTACCGGACGTCGCAGCTGGCGGCGGGAAGCCTGGTCGGCGCCGCGTGTCTGGGGGCTCCGGTGCGAATGGCGTCGAACGCGGTCGTGGCGCCGGCGCCGACGAATTGACCGCAGCGGGCATCATCGGGTTCGCGTTGCTGGCGGTTAATCCGATTGGCGGGTTGCTGGTGGCGATTCCGTTTGCGGTGTTCAAGCTCGACTGGCCGGCGTGGTTGCCCGTCGTGGTGGGGTTGCCGCTGGCGTACGTGCAGGTGCTGGTGGTCGACCTGGGCTGGACGCAGCTCGAGAGGTGGGGGTGGTGGAGGAAGCTCATCGAGCGCAGCCGCAGCAAGTGGGCGCAGCGCCTGGTCGAGTCGCGGGGTGGGTTCTGGATCACCTTCATCGCGACGCCGATCATCGGGCCGTGGCTGGTGATGGGGCTGATGCGCTGGGCCGGCGTCCCGCATCGCAAGGTCGCCGCGCCGATGATTTTGTCGCTCGCGTTGAACGCCGCGATGATCGCGCTCGCCTGTGTGCTCGTGCCGACCCTGTTCGCTAGCGCGTGAGCAGCCAGCGAATCCGCGGCACGGTCTGCGCGTGGTGCAGCGCGACGGCGGCGGAATAGAAGCCGAACCAGGGCCAGCGCTGCAGGCCCGCCAGCGCTGCGGCGCCGCCGATGAAGACGAGGAGCTCGATGGCGAAGCGCAGCCAGCCTGGAACCGGCACGGGGGCTTTGCCTGAACGGCTCGGGTCTCCCACCACGGCGAAGGTGCCCCAGAGGACTGCGGCGATCACCGGCAGCGCAATCGCCAGCGGCCAGCCGCCCGTCGCGTAGCCCCAGTTCGCCAGCGCCAGCTGCGCGGCCAGCTCGAGCGCGAACCGGATGAACAACTGCCAGCCCGGGATTTTTGGAGGTTCCGTCGACACGGCCATGGGCTGTAACCCGCGAACCTCCGGGCGCCAAGCGACCCGCCACCTGGCTGGCACGGATCCGCCCACGTCGGCGTTTCGACGGCGGTCTGCGACGTGCTCCGAGCCCGCGCCTCGACCGCAAATCTCACGGCGATTTCGTGACCGCCTGCGTCAGAAACGAGAGCCATCGAACCAGCCAACCACCCGCCGTCTCGACCTTTTCCATGTTCGATAGAAGTAGATCGAACATTTCTCGACGCGCTGCGGCGGATTCGATCGAATTCGTTCGAAAGTTCTTCGACGCGGCGCGGTGAGAGGCCGCCGGGAGGGTGCGAAAGCGAGGCTGCGACGCAGCGCGTCGGATTCGATCGAATTTGTTCGAATGGCTTGAAGAGATGTCGGTGGAGGGGACTCCCCTGCTCGACCGCGTTCGACTGCAGGTCGCCGGGGCTAAGGTGCTCCCCGCCCATGAAATCTCTGATCGGCTTGATCGTCGTGGCCGCGGTGTCCGGTTGTGGTTCGTCGTCCGGCGGCGTCGGTGGAGGGACAGGTACCGGCGGTGGATCCGGCTCCGGAGGAGGCGTCGCGGGTGCTGGCGGCGGAACGGGCGCAACCGGCGGTGGATCTGGCGCCGGAGGAGGCGTCGCGGGTGCTGGCGGCGGAACGAGCGCGACGGGCGGTGGATCCGGCGCCGGCGGAGGCGTCGCGGGCACGGGCGGCGGAACGAGCGGAACCGGCGGTGGATCCGGAACCGGCGGAGGGACAGGCGCGGGCGGTGGAAGTACCTCCCCGATGATCGCGGGCTGCCCGATGCTTCCGTCGAACAACATCTTCAACACGTCGATCGCCTCGATGCCGGTGCACCCGAGCTCAGCGGCGTACATGGCGACGATCGGCGCGGTGAACATCCACCTCGACCTGGGCCAGTCGGTGACGACGACGGCGCCCGACTACTACGGCATCCCCTACAACGTGGTGCAGGCGAACACGCTGGCGTGGAAGACGGTCTCGTACCAGTCGACGGATCCCAACATGGACTGGATGCCGCGCCCCGAGTCCGACTGCGCAACGGGCGCGGCGCACACCATCGCGTCTCCGTGCACCGCCGCCGCGGCGCCCATTCCGCAGTTGCCCATTCCGAGCCCCGTGCTGGTCGAGGGCGGCATCTACCCGGACACCGTGGCCTCTCCGTACGGCGACCACCACATCCTGATGCTCGACTCGGACAACTGCCGCCTCTGGGAGGCCTACCACGCGTACACGGGCACCAACGGCGTCTGGAACATCTTCGGCTCAGCGGTCTTCGACCTCCGCTCGAACGCGCTGCGGCCCGCGACCTGGACCTCGGCCGACGCCGCCGGCTTCCCGATTCTTCCGCTGCTGCTCCGCGCGGATGAAGCGTCTACCGGCACCATCAAGCACGCGCTGCGCTTCACCATCCTCTCGTCCACGATTCGCGGCGCGTACACCTGGCCCGCGCGCCACAAGACGGGCAACTCGGTGAACACGGCGCACCCAGAGATGGGCCAGCTCTTCCGCATCAAGTCCACCTACGCCATCCCCGCCAACTTCAGCACCCAGTCAAAGGCGATCCTTCAGGCGCTGAAGACCTACGGCATGTACTTGTCCGATGGCGGCTCGCGCCTCTACATCCAGGGCGAACCCAGCGCGTCGTGGTCGAGCTCCGTGTTCTCGGAAGTGCAGTCGGTGCCGAGCTCGCAGTTCGAGGCTGTCGACCTCTCGCCGATTCGGATGCGCGCCGGCTTCGACGCGAACTCCGGTGCCGTGCCTCCTTGAGCGGGGCCGTCGAGTAGACAAACTGTCTGAGCCGTGGTCGCCCGCCCTGTCACTTTGACGCGCGAGGCGAGGCCCCAAAGCGGCTGCTGCCCGTGCGCGAAGGGCACGTGCCTTGTACCTTCTTCCCCCATGTCCCTCGAACAGCTGGTGGCGAAGGCCAAGGATGCGGGCGCCTCGGATCTGCACCTCGAAGGCGGAATGCCGGTCGCGATGCGGATTCGCGGCGAGCTGAAGATGGCGGGCGAGCCGATGGTGGCCGCGCAGCTGACCGAGATGGCGCGCGAGCTGATCGGCGACGCATGGGGCGAGTTCATGGAACGCCGCAGCTACGACTGCGCCCGCGTCATCAGCGGCGTCCGTTGCCGGCTCAACATCCTCCAGACCACCCGCGGGGTCGGTTTTGTGGTCCGCCTCCTCTCGTCCTTTCAGGCGACGCTGAAGAAGCTCAACCTGCATCCATCGCTGAAGAAGCTGATCGAGCACCCCCACGGCTTGATTCTCGTCGCGGGGCCGACTGGCTCGGGGAAGTCGACGACGCTGGCGGCGCTGATTCAGGAAATCAACCTCTCGGCCGCCCGGCACATCGTGACGATCGAGAGCCCGACGGAATACGTGCTCGCGCCGAGACAGTCGTTGATCCGTCAGCGCGAGGTCGGCCGGCACACGCCGTCGTTCGCGCAGGCGCTGATCGACAGCCTTCGCGAGGATCCCGACGTGCTGATGGTCGGCGAGATGCGCGAGCCCGAGACGATGCGGCTCACGCTCAACGCCGCCGAGACGGGCCACCTCGTGCTCACCACGGTGCACTCGTCGAGCTGCGCCGAAGCGTTGCAGCGCGTGGTCTCGTCGTTTCCTCCAGAAGTGCAGACGGGCATCTGCTCGCAGCTCGCCGATTGTTTGGTCGCCGTCATCTGCCAGCGGCTGCGGTACCGCGCAGACCTTGGAATCCTGGTGCCCGAGTGCGAGGTGTTGATCGCGACCTCGGCCTCGCGCGGCGTCATTCGCCAGGGCCAGTTCTTCAAGCTCGGCACCGTGCTGGACAGCGGCGGGCAGGACGGCAGCTGGACGTTCGCCCGCTACAACGACTGGCTCTCAGGCAAGTCCGACTGGTCGATGCCCGCCGAAGGTCCGCCCGAGGTCGTCGAGGCGGCACCCGTGGCGGCGCTGCCGGCGGCGAGGGTCGCGGCCCCGGTGAAGAAGCCGGTGGCCGGCACGAAGGTCAGCCCGCCGCCCGGCGTGGTGGAGATCGAGGACGAAGAAGATCCCGCCGACATCCTCGCGCAGCTGAATCGGAGGTAGGCCGTTCAGCGCTCGACATCGAACTGGCCTCAGGACTCAGCTGCCTGAAATCCGGCAGTAGCAGTAGACGAACTGCTGCTCTTTTCCGCCCGGCGTCGAGTGGGACTCGATCACGCTGTCCACCTGTCGAAACTCTGCACCGAACTCGCCATGCAGCGCGTCGCCTGAGTAGCGCATCACCTCGAGCCCGCTGCACTGCTCGGGTCCTTGTGGCCCGAAGGTCGCGACCACGATGTGACCACCCGGCCTCAGGGCTCGGCGCACTGCCGCGACGTAGCGTTGCCGCTCGGCCGGCTCGCGCAGGAAATGGAACACCGCCCGGTCGTGCCAGAAGTCGTAAGCGTGCGCCGGAAGCTGCACCTGGGTGACGTCGCCGACGATCCACTTCACCCCATTCGCCTTCCCGCCCAGCCGCTGTTGTGCTGCGTCGATGGCGTGCGCTGAGAGATCGAGCACGGTCAGGTTCGTGTATCCGCGGCTCAGCAGGTCGTCGACCAGCGTGGACGCTCCGCCGCCGACATCAATCACGCCTGCGTCCGGGTCAAGCCCTGCCCGATCGACGAACGCGAGCGAGCGCTCGAGATGGGCCCGGTACCAGCTGACCTCGTCGGGCTTCTTCCTTCCGTACAGCGCTTCCCAGTGCTGCGAGTCATTGCTCATTGTGGACCTCGGTTCACACGCGACTCTCTACCAGACGCACCGGGGGGGCCATTGTTGGCGCCGAGCCCGCACGCGACGCAGGCTCGCTAAGAGAGGGGCTGGAGCGGATGGCCGCCCCTCCTACCGGATGAAGTGGCCCTCTGCCTCAGGAGCGCCAACCCTGCAATTCACCCCTGTCGACTTCCTCCTCTCCGCGTCAACCTCGTTCGCTTCTTCGGCGTGCTGGTGCCCAACGCGAGCCTCCGTCCCCTCGTGTTTCCGGTACCCGTGCCGCCGCCGGTGCCGCCGCAACTCCCGCCGACTCCGACGATGACGCCTTCGCCGCTGCCCCGCGATCAGTGCGAAGCGCGAGCCCTGAGTCAGTAGGGGTTGTCCTCGCCGAACCTGCGCGGGCGAGGTCCACCATCTGGCAGCCCAAAGGTGGACCTGAAGGTGAGGCTCACGCCGGCGTCGTGGCCAGGGATCCCCACCTCGTAGACGCAACCCTCGACGACGCAGTCACGCATCCGCACCGGGCCCGCGCGACCGTTCTCCGACAACCTGAGCGCCGGACTCCAGGTGATCAGCTTCAGCTGGGTCGCGAGAGTGACCGGCTCTTCGATGACCTCGAACTCCACGCTGTGGCCGCCGAACGTGAGGACGTGACTGCCGGGTGCGAGCGTGGCCCCAGTCTCGATCGGCACGTCGTCGACGTGCACCGCCATCGGGGCGGGGAACGTCATCGCCAGGTGTTTGAAGACCATCCGCTTGCGCGCGTCGGCGCAGAAGTCGCGGGTCGTCGTCGCGTCGCAGTCGCGCCTGAAACCGTAGCTCTTGTTTTCGCCCTCGCAGCCGGTCTCGACGAAGACGAGGGCTCCCTCGTTGTCGAAGATTGAGCGGGTGAAGCAGAAGCCGCTCGCCAGCGCCCAGCTGCCGCCGGCGCTGCACGTGCCGGCCTCGAGGCCATCGCAGCTGCCACGGAGCCACCGGAGCTCGGCGGCCGTCAGCATCGCGGCCTCCAGCTGCGGCGCAGCCAGACACGGATCGCCTTTGCAGTATTGGCTCAGGGGCTTGCCGCACGAGCAGCCGGCCAGCTGAAGAACGCCGATCGCCAGCGCGATGCGGATTACGGCAGCCATACCTGCCTCGGGCAGCGTCGACGGGCAACGTCGTCGAAGGACCGCCGCCTACCGGCCACAGCCCCCCCCCGGCTCCCTTCGAGACGGCGGCCCGCGGTCGTTCGCCGCCCAGCCGTTCTTGCTCCCTCAGCCCGTCCGCCTTCGGAACCGCGGCGAAGCAACGGCGGTGCGCGTCGAGCGCACGCGCCAGGTTCGAGAGAAACATCTGGGCAGGCTACCCGACCGCGGTTGCGAGGTGGAGGTTCAGGCCCTGACAGCGTCGGCGCCGCGCATCGTCGGTCAGCTCGCGGCGGCCGCTCGATGTCTGCGAGGCGCACCCTCGTGGTCGACTCGCTACATCTCGAGCAACGGCGCATTGTCGATCACGTTGCCTACCGTGCCGAACGGACGAAGTTCGTCCGCGACAGCGTCCTCGAGCTCGTGAAGGGGGCAGACCCGGGAGTGCGACTCAGCCCCGCATGTCAGGGCTGGGGTGTAAGTACGAATGGCGCGATGCCCGTCCTTCGAATTTTTCCAGATGCCGACCGTGTCGAGCAGGCGTTGATCGAAGCTGCGACCACGCAGCCGTTCGTCGACGCCACCGGCTACGTGTCGATCGCCTGGCTGGTCGAGGCCTGCGAGCCCGCGCGCTTTCTCGGCCGAACCCCGGTCACTCCCCTCGGGGCCCGCCTGCTCATGTGCGCCGCCGCGCGGTCACTCGGTGAGAACGCGTTCGGCACCTATTCCACCGAGCCCGGGTTCGCGAGATCCGCGTGGGAGCTCGTGCAGCAGCTGAAGCTCCAGGACACCGGCCCCGATGACTTCGCGGCCGCCATCGCCTTGCTCGGACACCCGCCGCGGCCGCGCCTCGAGCTGCTCCTTCTTCTCTGGCGCGAATACGAACGGCGGCTGGCCGACCAGCAGCTCGCCGACCGCGGAGACCTGCTTCGCGCCGCGGCCGATCGCCTCGGCAAGTCGATGCCTCCGCGCCTGGCTCACTTCACGGGTGTCGAAGTCCATCACCTGCACGACCTGCCTCCCGCGCGCGCGCGGCTGCTGCAGTCACTCGCCACGACCTGCGACCGCCTCAAGCTTCCGATCAAGGTCACGCTGCCCGCCGCGAACAACCCGTCGATCGACGTGCTGATCAACGAGGTCTTCGCCGGAATGGAAAAGGCCTGGCAGGGCCTCGACGTGGATGCGTGGCCGGAAGTGCCGAACGCCGCGCTGGCGTGGGTCGGTGGCTCGCTGTTCGCCGACGCGGCGGTTCCTCGAGAGGCCCCGAACCTTCACGCGTTCAGCGCCGCCACCCCGCGCGACGAGGCCCGGCAGATCGCGATGCAAGTGCGGAACCTGCTCGACGCGGGCACGCCTCCCGAAGAAGTCGCCATCGTCTACCGCGACCTGGGCGACGACGCCGAAGCGCTGGTCGAGGCGCTCGAAGAAGTCGGAGTTCCCGCCCGCGTTCGCCTCGGCATGCCACTGGCGGCCACCGCTCCCGGCCGGCTCGCGCTCGCTCTTCCGCAGCTGGTCGACGATGGTTTCCCGGTCGCAGGGGTCATCGCCGTGCTCGAGAGCCGCTACGCCCCCGCCGTCTCGAGCCACGCCGCCGGCGCCGCCCATTGGTTCGCCTTTGCTGGCATTCGCGACGACCTGCTCGGCGCTGAAGGGAAGCGCGGTGCCTACGAGGTCCGTCTCTCGGCGCTCGCCGATCGGCTCCGCTCGGACGACGACGCGAGAGAAGTACGACGGCTTGGCGACCGCGTCGCGCACCTGATCAAAGCCGGCGGCCTGTTGGGTGAAGAGGCGACGGCGCTCGAGCTGCTCGACGGTTGGCAGCGGCTGCTCGAGGCGCTCGGCCTTTCTGACGGGCTTTTGGGCCCCGAGTCGCGCGGAGCCGAGACGAGCGCGATGGGCCGCGCCGTCGAAAAGGCCCTGGCCCGCGACCAGGCGGCCGGCGAGGCGCTGCTGGGCTTCTTCGGGGTGCTGCGCGATTCGTTGACCACGTCGGGCGTCGGCGCGCAGACCTTCACCCGCCGCGACTTCGTGCGGCTGAGTTCCGACGCCGTGCGCGACATCAACCTTCAGGCGCGTGGGCCCCGAAGCGGCAGCGTCCGCGTGCTCGACGTCCGCGCCATCGCCGGCCTCACCTTCGCGCACGTCTTCGTCGGCGGCCTCGTCGACGGAAGATTTCCAGGGCGACCGAGCCCGATGTCGCTGGTCACCGAAGACGAACGCCGCGCGCTGAACGCCGTTCGCCCGCGCCTCTTCCGCCTGGGCGTCGGCGACGGAGAGCTCTCGCTGCCGCTGCGCCAGGCGGAAGACCGTCTGCTGTTCCACCTCGCCCTCTGCGCCGGAAGATCCGTCACCCTCTCTCGCGCGCGAACCGACGCCGGCGGCCGCGAGCTGATTGCGTCGCCTTTCCTCGATGAGCTCGCCCGCGTCATCAAAGGCTTTCACGAGACAAAGGTTCCGCGCACCGCCGTTCAGCCGCTGGCCACGGTGCGGTCGGTTGCCGACTTCCACGCCCGCGTCGCGCTCGAGGCGCTTTCTCCCGCGACCACGCGCCTCTCGGCTGTCTCCTCTCTGGGCCCAGCGCTTCAGCAGCGCTTCGGATCCGAGCCCTGGATGACGCAGGCCGCCCACGCCTCGAAGGTCGAGGTCGAACGCCTTCGCTTCTTCACCGACCCGAACCTCGACGCCCAGTCCTTCAGCGGAGACCTGTCGTCGCCCGCGCTCGCCGCCTCGCGCGAGCAGTGGTTCTCTTTCGGCGAATCGACGGGCCTCAGCGTCAGCGCGCTGGGCCGCTACGGCAACTGCGCCTTTGCTGGCGTCCTATCGCAGCAGCTGCGGCTCGAGCCGGTGGAAGAGCAGGGTGAAGAGCCCGACGCGCGCACCCGGGGCACCTTCTGGCACCTGGTCTTCGAGCAGCTGATGCCGCAGATGAAGGAAAAGGGCTGGCTCGCGGCCCCGGTCGCCACGCTTCCCGCCAAAGAGCTCGACGCGCTCATCGACGCCGCGATCGACGGCGCCGCGAAGAAGGCCGAGCGCCAGAGCGCCATCGGTCACCCCGCACTTTGGAAGCTCGGCCGCGAGAAGGCCCGGCGCATGGTGCGGCGCGTCCTCTATTCCGAGCACGAAGGTCAGCCCTTCAAGGAGCAGCGCTGGCTGCCCGACCAGGTCGAGGTCGACTTCGGCCGCTCTGCGAAAGATCCGCGCTTCCGCCATGTGGTGGTGAAGGCCGGGCGCGACGGCGAGCACGACGTGTTCCTCAACGGGAAGATCGACCGCATCGACGTCGGCCCCGACGGCGCCGGCGTCGTCGACTACAAGGCCGGCAAGAAGAGCAAGACCGCGTCGAAGGACCTGCTCACCAGCGACTTCCAGCTCCCCGCGTACGTGCTCGCGCTTCGCCAGGCCCTGCAGCTTCCGCGAGTTGATGCCGCGTGGCTCTACCTCAGCGACCATGACGCCTCTTCCTTGTCGAAGCTCGTCTCGCGCACCCAGACGCTGGACGAGCTGATGGCGACGGACCTGGCCACGCGCGAGCGGCTCGAGAAAGAAGGAAAGAAGAACCTCGCCAACGCCGTGCATGCCATCGCCGGGCAGCTGCGCGCGGGCGACGTCGGCGCGCGGCCCGAGGACTGTGGCCGCTGCAGCTTCAAGGCCGTGTGCCGCATCTCGCAGCGCCGCCTCGCCGAGGAGTTCTGATGGCGAAGCGCACCAAACCGAACCCCGACCAGTTCAGCCTGTTCGAGCTGCCGCGGCCCCCCGACGCGCCGCCGCGTTCATCGGCGCCGCGCACCAGCCAGCCGGCGCTGCCGATGGATCTGGGGCCCGTGATCGCCCTGCCGCCGCCTTTGCCGGAAGACACGCCGTGGACCCCGCGCCGCAGCGGCGATGGCATTCTCGACCTCTCGGAAGCGCTGCGGCTCGAGTGCAACCTCGCGCTGATGGCTGGCGCCGGCACCGGCAAGACGTACAGCCTGATTACCCTCTGCCTTCACCTGCTCGCCGGCGCGCGCCACGCGGGCACGGGGGCGCTCGACCCGTCGCGCCTCTGCCTGGTCACCTTCACCGACAAGGCGGCCAGCGAGATGCGCGCCCGCCTGCGCCGCCGCATCGACGCGCTGGTGCACGGAGAGACAGACCACGACCTGGTCGCGTCGTACGCCGCGCTCGGCCAGGTGCCGCACCCGCAGAAGTTCTGGCGCAAGGTTCGCGACAGCCTGGGCGCCGCGTCGATCGGCACCTTCCACGGCCTCTGCGTGCAGCTGGTTCGCCGCGCGCCGGCCGGCTCGGGCATCAACCCCGGCTTCGAGCTGCTGGACGAACGCGCCGCCGCTGACCTGCTTGGCGACACGGTCGAGCGCGTCGTGCTGGGCGCGTTGGAGCGGGAAGAAGCCGCCGTCGTCGACCTCTGCCGCGAGTACGACTTTGCCGGTGGCTACGCGGGCGGGCTCGTCGCGTGGCTCGGCCGCATCTGGGGTCGCATTCGCGAAGAAGGCCTCGACCCGCGCGTCGTCAGCACCGGCGACGAGCCGCGCGCCCGGGCGTGGTTCGGGACTCAAGCGGAAGAGACGCGCCGCCAGCTCGAGCTCGCGCGCTCGGTGAAGACGCAAGACAAGGTCGCCCAGGCGCTCGCCGCCCTCGACGGGATGACGGTCGAGAACGCCGACCAGAAGTCGCGCCTCTTCGACCTCGAGGCGACCTTCAAGTCGTCGCCTTCTCCGGCGCTGACGCCGGCGAAGGAGGCCATTCGGGCGTTGCGGGCGGCGTTCGGGGCGTGGCGGGTCGCTCCGTACGAGCAGACGGTTCGGGCGCTGCTCGAGCGGCTGCAGACGGCGTACGCGCGTGCCCTGGAAAAGAAGGGCGCGCTCGACTTCACCGGCCTGCTCGTCACCGCCAGAGACCTGCTGCGCGACCACCCCGACTTCCGGCGCGAGGCCCAGGGCCGTTTTGGTGCGCTCCTCGTCGACGAGTTTCAGGACACCAACCGCCTGCAGCTCGAGCTCGTGATGTTGCTGTCTGAGAGACGGTCGGGCGCCCGCGCCGCGCTGACCCCTGCCTTCGCGGCCGACCTCGGCGACGAGATCCTCAAGCTCCCTCTCGAGCCTGCCTTTCTCTGCGCGGTCGGCGACCCCAAGCAATCCATCTACGAGTTCCGCGGCGCCGACGTCAGCGTCTTCGAGAGGCTCGCCAAACACATCGTCGCCGAAGGTGGCGGCCGCGCCTTCCTCACCCAGTCGCGCCGCGCCACGCCCGCGCTGGTCGACTTCTTCAACGGCGCCTTCCGCCAGGTGATGCCCGAGCTCGCGCAGCCGCGCCCGTGGGACGTCGCTTTCAGAGAGAACGACCACCTCACTGCGCACCGGCTCGCGGCGGGCAGCGGGCCCTGCGTCACCCGGCTCATCACCGCGGGAGAACGGCCGAAGCTTGCGGAAGACTGGCGGGCGCTCGATGCACCCGCGGTCGCCCGCTACGTCGCGTGGCTGCTGCGCGCCTCGGGCACCGTCGTCCACCCGCGCGACGGCGACCCGCGCCCGATTCGCGGCAGTGACCTCGCGTTGCTGTTCCGCCGCTTCACCCAGGTCGAGCTCTACCGGCAGGCGCTGGCCGCGCAGTCGGTGCCCCACCGGGTCGTCCGCGGCCGCGGCTTCTTCGGCGCGCAGGAAGTCATCGATCTCGCTTCGCTGCTCGGGGTGGTGGCGGATCCGTCGGACGCGTTGTCTCTGGCTGCCGTCCTTCGCAGCCCCCTCGTCGGGCTCACCGACGCCGGGCTGCTCTCTTTCGGAATCGCCGGCAAAGGGCTTCAGCCACGACAGGTGCTCGAAGAACCGCAGCTCGATTCACCGCTGCTCTCTGGCTGGGAAAAGCAGCGGCTCGATGCCTTCCGCGGGGTCTGGGGCCAGCTGCGCGCCGAGAGAGATCGCCTCGGCCTGCGCCCGCTGCTGAAGGTCGCGCTGGAACAGACGGGGTACCGGACGCACATCGCGGCCGCTCCGTATGGGGAACAGGCGCTGGCGAACCTCGACAAGCTGCTCGAGCTGGCGGCGAACCGCGACGCGCGCGGCATGGGCTGCGCTTCCTTCGCGCGCGAGCTGCTGGTGCTGGCCGAGACGGTGCCGCTCGAAGCGCAGGGCGAGGTGATCGACGACGGCGACGCCGACGCGGTGACGCTGTGCACCGTGCACCAGGCGAAGGGCCTCGAGTGGCCGGTGGTCGTGTTGCCCGAGCTCTTCGCCAAGATGCCGAACGACGCCGAGGCGCTGCGGTTCGATCGCGCCCAGGGCCTTTCGCTGCGGCCGCCGGACGCGGACGATGGCCGCCTCGCGTCCGATCGCCACACCTTGCTGGGCGACGAGAGAACGTCTCGGAACAAGGCCGAGCAGCGGCGGCTCTTCTACGTGGCGATGACGCGCGCGAGAGATCACGTAGTCCTGGGCTTGGCCGTTCTGAAAGGCCCGGGCTTCGCCGAGCTCGCCCTGGCGGCGATCGTCCCGCCGTTGACGTTGCTCGCTGCCTCGCGCAACCCGCACGTCGAAGAGGTCGACCCGGCCACGCTGGAAGTTCCTCCGCCGCCCGCGCAGCCCGCGTTGCCGGCCGACGCCGACGCCCAGGTGCAGGCGGTGGTCGACCGCGTCCTTCACGCGCCCGCGCCCCGGCCGAGGATGGCTGCGCTGCCCGTCACCCAGCTGCAGGACTTCGTGATGTGCCCGCGCCGCTACCGGTTCGCGCACCTGGTCGGCCTCGCCGAACGTCCGCTGGCCTTCACCTGGTCGGCCGAGCCCACGGAATCGGAAGACGCCTCGGTCGACCCGCGGCTGCGGGGCATCGCGGCGCACAAGCTGCTCGAGCTCACCCCGCTGGATGCGGTCGGCACGCCGGCCTTGAAAGACCGCCTGCTCGACATCGCGCGCACCGAGTCGCTGGTGCTGCCGCCGGGCGTCCTCGACTGGGTGCAGGCGTTCTGGGCCACGCCTTTCGGACAGCAGCTGAAGGCGCTCGGCCCGTCGCGCGTTCACCGCGAGCTGCCCTTCATGCTGCGGCTCGAGGACAGCGAGGGCTTCTCTCTGATGCTGCGCGGGCAGCTGGACCTTCTCGTCGAGCAGGCCGACGGCACCGCGCAGGTCGTCGACTACAAGACGGCAACGAAGCCGGCACGCGGGCTCGAGCCGTACGCGTTTCAGCTCGGCTGCTACGCGCTGGCGGCGGCGAAGTTCGTCATGCCGGGAACGCGGGTGCAGACGGGCATCAGCTTTCTGCGCGACCCCGACGTGTCGCCGCTCTTCCAGACCGCGCTGCCCGGGCTCGAACGGTCGCTGGCCGGCCAGGCGAAGGCGCTGGTCCGCGCGCAGCTCGATGGAAATTGGTCAGGGTTGCCGCGGGCGGAATGCGAGGCGATTGGCTGCGGCTACATCTACCGTTGTCACGGCGCCTGAACCTTAAAGGGCCAAGCCGATGCTTCGCTCCCCGCTGGAAAACCGATAAGAGCCAACGCATGCCGAACGTCGTCGTCGTTGGCGCCCAGTGGGGCGATGAAGGAAAGGGAAAGGTCGTCGACCTCCTCACCGAGCATGCCCAGGTCGTCGTCCGCTTTCAGGGCGGCAACAATGCGGGCCACACGCTGGTCGTCGCAGGCGTGAAGACCGTGCTGCACCTCATCCCGTCGGGAATTCTGCACACCGGCAAGACGTGCGTGATTGGCAACGGCACGGTCATCGACCCTGCGGTGTTGATGAAGGAAATCGACGCCCTGCGTGCGCGCGGCTACCTCGCCGACCCGGGCCAGCTACTCATCTCTGACCACGCCCACGTCATCTTCCCGTGGCACAAGCACCTCGACACACTTCGCGAGAAGCGCCGCGGAGCGACCGCCATCGGCACCACTGGCCGCGGCATCGGCCCCGCCTACGAAGACAAGGTCGCGCGAAACGGCATCCGCGTTCGCGATCTGCTGAACGAGACGCGCCTGCGCCGCCGGGTGAAGGAACACCTGGCCCGCGTCGGTGACGAGCTCGGGATGCTCGCGCGACTCGCCCGCGCCGAAGAGCCGCTGCTGTCGGAAGACGAGATCGTGAAGGAGTACACCGCGCACGGAAACCGGCTGCGCGAGTTCGTCGGCGACGGCTCCCTTTTCCTGGCCGAGAAGGCCCGCAAAGGCGCGCGGATTCTGTTCGAAGGTGCGCAGGGCACGCTGCTCGACGTCGACCACGGCACGTACCCGTACGTCACCAGCAGCAACACCGTCGCCGGGCAGGCAGCGGTTGGCAGCGGCCTGGGTCCCACCGCGATCGATCGCGTGATGGGCATCAGCAAGGCGTACACGACGCGCGTCGGAGGCGGCCCGTTTCCCACCGAGCTCGACGATGCGCTGGGCGAACGCTTACGAAAAATCGGCGACGAGTTCGGCGCCACCACCGGCCGTCCGCGCCGTTGCGGCTGGCTCGACATGGTCGTCCTTCGTTACGCGGTGCGCGTGAACGGGCTCTGGGGCATCGCGCTCACGAAGCTCGACGTGCTCAGCGGGCTCGAGACCTTGAAGATCTGCACCGGCTACAAGCTCGACAACAAAGAAGTCACCGAGCTCCCGGGCGACCTCGAAGACCTCGAGCGCGTCGAGCCGATCTACGAAGAGCTGCCGGGCTGGGCAGACAAGCTCGCCTCGGCCCGAACCCTGGAAGATCTTCCCGAGGCCGCGATGAAGTACGTGCGCCGCGTCGAAGAGCTCAGCGGCGTGCCCGTGGTCTGCATCTCCGTCGGAGCAGAGCGCGGCGAGACGATTCTCTTGCAGAACCCGTTTCGCGGCTGAGAAGAGAAGCCCCGCTCCGTTCATCCCGAGAGAAGTCGAGGGATGATCCTCCGCAGAGTCAGGGCGAAGAGACAAGCCGTGTGGTACGCCGCGCCTTGCCATGAACTTCCGCCCCCTGCTTCCCCTGGCCGCCGCGCTCACCCTCGCGGCCTGCTTCTCCGCGGTTCCCGAACAGCCCTGCCTTACCGACGCCGGCTGCACGAACACCGACGGCGGCAAGGGCGGCGGAACCGGCACGGGCACGGGCGGAGGCTCGGTCGCCGCGGGTGGCGGCACGGGCGGCTCCTCGGCGGGCGGAGGCGGAGGCAGCACGACGGACGGCGGCACGGGCGGGGGCTCGGCCACGGGTGGTGGAACGGGGGCGGGCGGCGGCAATGCGACCGACGGCGGCATGCCCTGCGGCTGCAAGAACCAGCTGGGCTGCCAGGTCGGCGACTCGGCGCTCGCGTGCGGCAACGGCGGCGCGACGTCGATGTGCGCGATGTGCAGCCTCGGCCAGCAGTGTGTGAACGGCGCGTGCGTGACGGGCATGTGCGCTCCCGGTACCTGCAGCGGCTGCTGCACGATGAACTTCTGTCTCACCGCGCAGGGCATGAACGCCTTCGCGTGCGGCTCGGGCGGCTCGGCCTGCGCCGCGTGCGGCATGGGCCAGTCGTGCGTCAACGGCACCTGCATGGCGACGCCTGCGTGCAGCGTCACCACCTGCCCGACAGGCTGCTGCATCGCGAACCAGTGCGTGACCAACCAGAGCCGCTTCACTTGCGGCCTCGCCGGGCAGATGTGCCAGCAGTGCATGCAGGGCAACGACTGCAACAGCGGCGTCTGCGTCCCCAGCCTCTTCGACGCCGGCCTGCCCCCGCCCAGCGACGCGGGCATGGTCCCCGTCGGCGCACCGTGCACCACCGCGCAGCAGTGCCGGCCTCCCCAGGCGGCGATCTGCATCAGCGAGATGAACTTCGGCCAGCCCAGCGGCTACCCGGGCGGCTACTGCAGCGCGCAGTGCAGCGCGACGATGCCGTGCGCCGGTGGTGGCGAGTGCATCACCGAGGTCGTCTTCGGCTTCGCGAACAGCACCTGCCGCGCGGCGTGCAACCCGGCCGCGTCGACCTGCCGCACCGGCTACGTCTGCGTTCCTTCCTCGTCGACCGGCACCGGCTACTGCCGCCCGAACTGCGCCAACGGCGGGCTCGCGGCGTGCGGCACCGGCCAGTCGTGCGGCGACGCGGGCATCTGCAACTAAGCGGAAGGGGCTACTTCGCCCGCATCGAGTCGGTGTGATCGATGGACTTCAGCGCCCCCTGCACCTCGGGGGAACGGGTGAGGATGAACTCGACGGGCGGCCCTTTGCCCGCGACGTTCTCGGCCCCCATCACCAGCACCGCCTTGAGCTCGACGACCGTCTCGGTCTCGCCCTCGCGAACGGTCGCCGACTTCCACGCGTCGGTCGTGCGTGAGGTGGCGAGCTGAAGCGACCGCGCCCCCGGCGTCCCGCTGAGCTTGACCGTGACCCCCTCGACGCCCTTGAACCGCTCTTCGTAGAACGCCTTCACCCGCTCGAACCGCACCGGCAGGCGAAAAGTCTTCTGCCCATCGGTCACCGCCAACGGCTTGCCGTCGACGCCGGGAAGAGGAAACGGGGAAGCGACCAGCACCAGGGCCATCAGCTTAGCGAGCATGGCCCAAAGCCTACTTCTTCTTCTTCTTGAGCTCCTGCAGCTCGGCGCTCAGCCCCTTGTTCTTCTCGTCCTGCTCGCCCACCTGCTTCAAGAGTTGATCGCGCTTCGTCTCGAGCTCGCCGATCGTCAACTGCGTCTTCGCGAACTCGTTGGCGACGTTGCGCAGCCGCCCCATCACCTCGTCGTTCGCCTTCAGCGCCGCCGCCGTGCGCAGCTTCTCGTCATTCAACCGGCCGCGCGCCATCGCGAAGATTCCCAGCGCCACCAGCAGCGTCACCCCGAGCAACAGCCAGGGCAGGGGGGAACCCCGGCGCGGCAGCTCGACGACATCGGAGTGGGTCTCTTCGCTCACCATCGACCGCCGTACTTACAGTCAAAGCAGTGGCAGTTGAACCGTCTTCGCGGGTTCCAGACAGCGCGGGTCGTCGATCGCCACCTTGTTCACCACCTGCGACACCTCGCGCGCCATGAGCTGCTCGCCCCGCCAGGGCGCCATCAGCTCGGCTGCGTGCGCGTCGTCCGTCAACCACCGATGCCGGTCGGCCTTCGCGATCACCACCGGCATCCGGTTGTGCACGCTTCGCATGAAGTCATTCGGCTCGGTCGTCACGATGCTGAAGGTCACCACCTCGAGGCCCTCGTCGCTGCGCCAGGTGTCCCAGATGCCAGCCAGCGAAAACGGCCGCTGCGACTCGAGCGTGATGTGCAGCGGCTGCTTCAGCTTCCCCGCCGGCTTCCACTCGTAGAACCCGTCGACCGGAATCAAGCACCGGCGCTTCGCGAACGACTCTTTGAACACGCCCTTCTGATCGATGGTGTCCGCGCGCGCGTTGAAGGTGTTCGTGATCTTCCGGTGGTCCTTCGCCCAGCTGGGAATCAGGCCCCACCGCGCGATCGTCAGCGCGTGCGCGTTCGCCGCCGTGATGATCGGCACCGCTTGCGTCGGCGCGACGTTGTACCGGGGCTCCAGCACCGGCAGGCCCTGAAGCTCGAACTCGGCCTGGAGCTCCAGCGGGTTGGCCTTCAGTGAGTAGCGCGCGCACATGACCGTATTTCTACTGTAAGGACCTCGCCGTCATGTTGCTGGCCCGATGGCTGTATCTGCGTTCGCTTGGCCTCGTCACCCTCGTGGCAGTGGGCAGCCTCTGGGCGCAGCTCAACGGCCTGCTCGGCAGCGATGGCATCTGGCCCGCCGCCGACCAGCTGAAGCAGCTGCACGCTGCCGAAGGGGTCGGCTTCTTTGACGTGCCCACCCTCGCGTGGATCTCGGCCAGCGACGGCTTCCTCCACTTCCTCTGCGCCGCCACCGTGGTGCTCGCGCTGCTGCTCATCGCCGGCATCTTTCCGCGCCTCGTCCTCGGCCTGCTGTGGCTCTGCTGGATGTCGCTCGTCCACGTCGGAGGTCCGTTTCTAGCGTTTCAGTGGGACGTGCTGCTGATCGAGACGCTCTTCTTCTCGATCTTCTTTGCGCCCGCCGGCCTCCGCCCGCGGCTCGCAGACGAGAAGCAGCCCGCAGACTGGGCCCGCTTCATGCTTCAGCTGCTCGCTTTCAAGCTCACCTTCTCGTCCGGCGTCGTGAAGCTCGCCAGCGGCGACCCGTCGTGGCGCGACCTCACCGCGCTCAGCTACCACTACTGGACCCAGCCGCTTCCCGCGTGGACCAGCTACCTCGCGCACCAGTGGCCGATGTTCGTTCACCAGGTGGCTTGTGCGCTGATGTTCGTCTGCGAGTTGCCGCTGGCCGCGCTCGCCCTCGGCACCCGGCGCATGCGCCTCAGCTCAGCCGCGGCGCTCTTCTCGCTGCAGGTCGCCCTCGCCGCCGCCGGCAACTACAGCTACTTCAACCTGCTCGCTGCGGTGCTCTGCCTGCCGCTGCTCGACGACGACGCGATTCGCTTCGTCCTGCAGAAGTGGAAATGGCAGGGGAAGGAAAAGCTCCCCATCTTCACCGCGCGTCCCGCGCTCACCGCCCGCCGCATCGGCTGGGCCTTCGCTGCCATCTACGCAGGCTTGAGCCTCGTCCTCTTCTTCCGCGGCGCCACGACTCCGCTGCGTCCGCTGCTCGACGTCCTCCGCCCCTTCAGCACCGTCAACGCGTACGGCGCCTTCGCCGTGATGACCAAGACGCGCCCTGAGATCACGCTCGAAGGGAGCCTCGACGGCCAGAGCTGGGCGGCGTGGGACTTCAAGTACAAACCGGGAAAGCTCGACGCGCGGCCCGGCTTCATCGCGCCATACCAGCCGCGCCTCGACTGGCAGATGTGGTTCGCCGCGCTCGGCAACTGTCAGGGCAACCCATGGCTCGTCGCGACCCAGTGGAAGCTGCTCAAAGGAAGCCCCGCCGTTCGCGGCCTCTTCGCCACCGAGCCGTTTGGCGGCCAGCCACCGAAGTTCATTCGCGCGATCGTCTCGAACTACACCTTCGCGCCGATGTCGCAGGACGGTGTGTGGTGGAAGTCCGAGAACCCGCAGCCGTACTGCCCGGCGCTGACATTGAATGCAGAAGGGCAGCTGTCGGCGATGAATTGACGTAGCCCGCGCGCGTCGCCTACGAGAGGCGCGTGATGAAGCAACCGCGAGATCTCGTCAGTGGCTGGGGCCGCCTCTTCGGCCCGGGCCGAGAAGTGCAACCCGACGATCTGCGCCGCGCCCCCGACGCGACGCTCTTCCGCGGGCTCGGCCGCAGCTACGGCGACTCGTCCCTGCCGGCCGCGAGCCACCCCGTCGTCGTCTCTACCGTTCGGGCGGATCGCATCCTCGCCTTCGACGAAGTCACCGGCCGCCTGCGCGCCGAAGCCGGGCTCTCGCTGCTCGAGCTCAACCGCACCTTCTTGAACCGCGGCTGGTTCGTGCCCGTCACCCCCGGCACCCAGTTTGTCACGCTGGGCGGAATGGTCGCGGCCGACGTTCATGGCAAGAACCACCACGTCGAAGGCTGCTTCGGCGCCCATGTCTCGCGGCTCAAGCTGCGCGTCGCCGACGGCACCATTCTCGAGTGCGGCCCCGACCTCGAGCGCGAGCTCTTCTGCGCCACTGTCGGCGGCATGGGCCTCACCGGGCAGATCCTCGAGGTCGAGTTCGGGATGCGCCGCGTCCCCACCGCGTGGATCTGGCAGGAAACCGAGCGCGTTCCGGACGTCACGACCTACGTCCGAAAACTGAAAGAGGCCGCTGAGAAGGGCTGGCCGATGTCGATGGGGTGGATCGACTGCCTCTCGCAGGGCGAGTCGATGGGCCGCGGCATCTCGATGATTGGCCGCTGGGCCGAGCCGCACGAGGCGCCCGCGAACCCTCCACGCGAGCCGCTGAAGCTGCGGTTCCCGTTCGTCGCTCCGGAAATCATGCTCGGGCCGCTGACGGTGCGCGCGTTCAACACCGGCTTCTATTGGAAGCACCTGCCAAAGAAGAAGGAAGGGATCATCGACCCCTACGCCTTCATCTACCCGCTCGACTTCGTGCGCGACTGGAACCTGATGTACGGACGCCGCGGCTTCACCCAGTACCAATGCGTGCTGCCTGAGTCAGCCGGCCTCGATGTCGCGCGACGCTTCCTCGAGGTCCTCACCGCGCGCGGCGGCGCCAGCTTCCTCTGCGTCATCAAGGACTGCGGGCCCGAAGGCGCGGGGATGCTCAGCTTCCCGATGAAGGGCATCAGCATCGCGATCGACATCGCCGTGCGCGACGACACCCAGGCGCTGGTCGACACGCTCAACGAGTTCGTCATCGGCGAGCGCGGCCGCATCTACCTCGCAAAAGACTCCTTCACCCGCCCCGAGCACTTCCGGCAGATGGAGCCCCGCCTCGACAAGTTCCTCGCCGTTCGACGCAAGTGGGACCCCGAGCTCAAGTTCAAGTCGGCCCAGTCGGTTCGGCTCTTCGGAGATCCCGCTTGAAGCGCGTCGCCATTCTCGGAGCCACCCGCGGCATGGGCCGTTCGGTCGCCCGAGTGATGATCGAGCGCGGTGATTCCGTCGCGCTGCTCGGCCGCGGCGCCAACGAGCTGCTCAAGAGCGCAGCCGACCTTCGTGCCCGCGGCGCCAACGGCGGCACCATCAGCACTGCCGAGTGCGATCTCGAAAAGCCCGAAGGCTTCCGCGCCGCGCTCGACGCCGCCGAATCTTCCCTCGGGGGCCTCGACGTCGTCGTCGTCACCGCTGGCCTCTTCGCCACGCAAGACCAGCTCGAGAACGACGCCGTCCTGACCCAGAAGCTGCTCACCGTCGACTTCGCGAACACGGTGGTCTTCTGTGAAGAGGCCCGGAAAAAACTGATGTCGCGCGGCGGCGGCACGCTGTGCGTCTTCAGTTCGGTGGCCGGCGATCGCGGCCGCAAGCCCGCCTTCATCTATGGCTCGGCGAAGGCCGGCCTCTCGACCTACCTCGAAGGCCTCGACCACAAGTACCGCGCCCACGGCCTGATCACCGTCTGCGTGAAGCCCGGCTTCGTGCGCACCGGCATGACCGAAGGCCTCAAGGTCCCGCCCTTCGCGGGCGAGGCCGACGACGTCGCAGCGACCGTCGTCGCGGGCATCGATGCCGGCACGCCCGTCGTCTACGCGCCGCCCATCTGGCGCGCGGTGATGACGGTGATCAAGGCGATGCCAAGGTTTGTGATGCGCCGGGTCGGCTTCTGACCGACGACCGGCGCATCCTCTACGCCTGCGCTTTTCTTCGCGCGCTCGCCACCGGCCTCCTCGGCGTCCTCCTCGGCATCTACCTCGCCCGGCTGAAGCTCGACCCGCGCGAGGTCGGCTTCGTCGTCGGCGCTGGCTTGTCTGGAGCGGCGCTCGCTGCCCTCGGCGTCACCCTGGTCGGAGATCGCCTCGGCCGCCGCGCGGTGCTCGTTGGCCTCGCGCTGGTCGGAGCTGCCGCCGCCGTCGTCGCCGCGATCAGCTCGAACCTCGCTGTCATCGCCGCCGCCGCTTTCGTCGGAATGCTGAACGGCATGGGTCGCGATCGCGGGCCGTCACTCGTGCTCGACCAGGCAATTCTTCCCGCCACCGGCGGCGAAGAGAAGCGCACCTTAGGCTTCGCCTGGTACAGCCTGATGCAGGACGTGGGTCACGGCCTCGGCGCGCTGCTCGCCGTCCTGCCGTCTGTCTTCCAGAAGCTGCTCGACGTCGACCCGCTCACGTCTTTCCGCCTCGCGCTCGGCGGCCAGGCGCTGCTCGTGCTCACCACCGCCGTCCTCTACCTGCGCTTGTCGCCCGCGGTCGAGGCGACGAAGCGGGCCGAGAAGCTGGTCGTCTCACCCGAGAGCAAACGCGTCGTGTGGCGCATCTCGGGCCTCTTCTTCATCGACGCGCTCGGCGGCGGCTTTCTCACCGCTTCGGTCGTCTCGTATTTCTTCTTCGAACGCTTCGGAGCCCAGGAAGCCGCGATCGGCCTGCTCTTCTTCGGCGCCCGCGTGATGAACGCCGGCTCGCACCTCGCCGCTGCGTGGCTCGCGAAGCGCATCGGCCTCGTCAATACGATGGTCTTCACCCACATCCCCTCGAGCCTGCTGCTGATCACCGTCGCGTTTGCGCCCAGCTTCTGGGTCGCGGCGGTGCTCTTCCTGCTGCGCGAAGGACTCGTCGAGATGGATGTGCCGACGCGGCAGTCGTACGTGATGGCCGTCGTGAAGCCGGAAGAACGCACCTTCGCTTCTGGCGTCACGTCGCTGGTGCGGCTGGCCGGGTGGGCGGTAGCTCCCGCGTTTGCCGGGCTCTTGATGCAGGGCACATCGCTGGCCGCGCCGTTGATCGTCGGCTCGGGCCTGAAGATTTCTTACGACCTGCTGCTGTGGCTCGGCTTCCGCGCGCGCATGCCGCCCGAAGAAGCCTGAGGCCGCCCAGGGTGTGCACTCGAGTTCACACGGCGATTTCAGCACTCGAAACCGCCTACGCTCTGGAGCATGCGCCGCAGCGGGTCCTTCGTCGTGCTCGTCGCGTTCCTTTTGGGCTGTGAAGCCCGCATCGAAGCGCCTCTTCGCGATGCTTCAAACCCAGGCGCAGGCGGCGGCACCAACCTGGGTGTGGGGGGAGCAAGCGGCGCCGGTGGTGGAATGGCAGCCGTGCTCGCGCCGCCGACGGCTCTGGTGCAGGGGATGCGTCGACTGAGCCGGGCCGAGCTGGGCGCCTCGTTGAGCGACCTGCTCGGCGTCCCCACCTCGGAAGTCTTCACCCTGATGCCTGAAGATGAGGGCGCCCCCTTCGACAACGACTACACAAAGCAGACGCCGTCGGGCGCGTTGGTCGATGGCGCCGATGGCGTCGCCGCAGTGCTCGCCACCCGCCTGCTCGCCGACCCCGGCCGGCGCAACGCGCTCGTCGGCTGCACCCCGGTCAAGGTCGACGACGCCCAGTGTCTCACCCAGTTCATCACCCGGTTTGGCCAGAAGGCGCTTCGCCGGCCGCTTGCCGCGAACGAGATCGCCGACCTGCTCACCACCACTGTCTTCGCGATCCGCGCCAACGACTTCTACTTCGCGGTCGAGCTGGTGATCCGCTCGCTGGTGCAAGACGTCGAGTTCCTCTATCGGGTCGAGGTCGGCACCGCCGTCTCTGCGACTCCGGGAGTCAAACGCCTGGGCGCGTACGAGCTGGCGAGCAAGCTGTCATTCACGCTCTGGGGCCGCACACCGCCCGACTGGCTCCTCGCGCTGGCCCAGCAGAATCGACTGTCTACCCCCGCGGAGATTCGTGCGGCGGCGCAGCAGCTGCTCGATGATCCGAACGCCCACGCGCACCTGCAGCGGTTTCATTCGCTCTGGTTGGGCTACAGCTTCCTTCCCCACGCGCCCGCGCTCGCCGACGCAATGAAGGCCGAGACGGCCGCCTTGATCGAGAAGGTCGTCTTCACCGACAGCAACGACTACGCCCAGCTCTTCCTCTCGCGCCAGACGTGGGTGACCCCAGCCTTGGCGACCCACTACGGGCTGCCGGCTTCACCGGGCACCAGTCCGGGCTGGGTGAGCCTCACCGGCACCCGACGGCAGGGGATCCTCGCCCAGGGCGCGATTCTCTCGAATGGCGCGAAGCAGACCGACACCAGCCCAACGCTGCGGGGCAAGTTCATCAGAGAGAGGCTGTTCTGCCAGAAGATCGACCCTCCCCCCTCGATCGTGAACACCGACGTCCCTCCGATGTCGACCAACGGCAGCGCCTGCAAGAAAGACCGCTACGCCGCCCACGCCTCAGTCGGCAGCTGCTCCAGCTGTCACCGGTCGATGGATCCAGTCGGCTTCGGGTTGGAGAACTTCGATCTCGCCGGCAAGTGGCGCGACGAAGAGGCCGCCCACCCGGAATGCAAGATCGACGGCAATGGAGAGATCGCGGGCGTGGGCGCGTTCAACGGAGCGACCGGCCTCGCCGCCATGCTCGTCTCGTCCAACCAGCTCGAGCCCTGCGTGGTGCGCCAGGTGTTTCGTTTTGCCGCCGGCCGGGAAGAGCTCAGCACCGATCAGGCCTGGCTCAAGCACCTCGAGGTCGACTTCAAGGCCAACGGCCGCAAGCTTCAGGGGCTGCTGCTCGACCTGGTCGCGAGTGAAGCGTTCGCCAGCCGTACCGAGGAGGCTGTGCCATGAGCCGCAAGTTCTCGTTGAGCCGCCGCACGGTGCTCAAGGCCTCTGGCGCTGTGCTCGGGTTGCCGCTGCTCGAGGCGATGCTCGACGCGTCGCCGGCCGCGGCGCAGACGGTGGTCCCCAAACGCTACCTGCTCACCTACGGCGGCCACTCGCTGGGCGCCGAGTCGGCAGCCACCCTTCTGGGCGAGACGATTCCAGCCACCGCCGGCACCAACTACGCGCTGCCGTTCTCGATGCAGGCGCTGGCCGCGGTGAAGGCCGAGTTCGCCGTCATCTCGGGCCTGAAGGTGCCGACGACCGCGGACATGGCGGGCACGCTTCCTCCGGGCGGCAAGGCGGTGAACTTCCACCACCACGGGCTCGGGCCCACCCTGTCGGGCGTCAAGAGCCCCGACGACGACTACCAGATTCGCGGCCCCACCTCAGATCAGCTGCTCGTCGCGTTGCTCGCCGGAACCACCACCTTCAAGTCGCTGTCGGCGCGGGTGCAGGTCACCGACTATGTGCAGCAGGGCGGCGATGGCGTGCCGGTGTCGTGGAAGAAAGCGGTCGACGGTTCGATTCAGCGCATCGTGCCTACCGTGAGCCCCAGGCAGCTGTTCAACGCCCTGTTCTCGAACTTCACCCCTGGCCTGACCCAGGCCGAAAAAGATCGCCAGAAGCTGCTGCAAGATGGGCACGCTTCGGTGGTTGACCGGGTCAAGCTGCGCGCCGAGGCGCTGAAGCCAAAGCTCGGCGTGGCAGATCAGCGCCGGCTGGATCTTCACCTCGCCGAAGTGAGGGATCTCGAGCGGCGAATCGTCGCCATCCCTCCGCCGATCGTCGGCATGTGCGTCAAGCCGATGGATCCGGGCGTCGACCCGGTCGTTGCCGGCGGTCAGGCCGTCGATGGCGACGGCAACATCACCTACAACCAGAACAACGCCTACTCGGGGGAAGACGCGCGCGCAAAGGCGATGTGCGACCTGCTCCACATGGCGATGGTCTGCGACTTGACCCGCATTGCGACGCTGCAGCTGACGATGGTGCAGTCGTTTCTCAACGCCTACCCACTCATCGGCCAGCGCTCGGATCTTCACGAGTTGTCGCACGGCGGGTTTGGAAATCTCACCGTCGCCGACCACCGCGCCCTCGCGCTTGGCATCGCGTGGCACATGAAGCACTGGGGCTACCTGATTCAGAAGTTCCGCGACACCTCCGAAGCGGGCGGCTCGATGCTCGACAACATGGCGCTGGTCTACGCGAACGAAGGGGGCCACGGGTTCGACCCGTCATCGGGGAAGAACAACTCGCCGCACAGCACCGAGAAGATGATGGTGCTCGTCGCCGGCCGCGCGGGCGGCCTCAAGGGCGGGCAGCACCTCGTCGCCACCGGCAAGCACCCGGCAAACGCGATCCTCACCGCGATGCGCGCCGTCGGGTACACGCCAACCAACCTGGGCGACATCAGCGGCGAGATTGCCGGGCTTCGCTGAAATCAGTTCTGCACGCCGTACGTCGACGCGCCGTTCGCGATGTTCTTGCAGCTCCAGAAGGTCGGGCACTCCGAGAACGATTGGCACACCTTGCTGCAGTAGCCCTGCACGTCCCCTGAGTTGCGGAACAGGCACGCGTTGCCCGAACAGTCGGCGTTGACGGTGCACGAGTCGGCCACCACGCCCTTCGTCGTCGCCTTCATCAGTCCTGCCCCCTTTGATTTGGGACCCGTTGGCCCCGTTGTGCTGGTGGACAGGACGAACCCATCGCAAGTCTCACGCTTCTTTTTCTTGAGACGTGGCTGCGGGCCAACGGTCTATCGGGAAATGATTCCTTCCTTGCGTCGCCTGCCGAAACCCGGTGGACTTTCGACGTGCTCGACGCCTACCTGCACCGCGCCGCGTCCCACTGGGGGTTCGAACTGGCTCCAGCGGTTTTCGGAACCTGGGCTGAGAATGTCGGCACCGCCCTCGACCGCGCCGACCCCGGCCTGGCCCTCGCGTGTGGCCTCTTCCACCGGGCCCCGGCCGCCATCGCCGCCTTCGAACGCCTCGTCGCGCCGCGCGTCCTTGCCTCCATCCGCAAGCTCGGCGCCAACCCCGCTGAGGCCGACGAGCACCTCCAGGCGACCCGCACCCGCCTCTTCGTCGACGACG
>JBBRAX010000077.1:0-34468 GCA_038206395.1 Myxococcales bacterium
TACTCGGCCAGCAGCGTGACCCTCGACTCGCCCTCACCCACGTAGGGTGAGTCGACGAGCCGCATCGCGCGCGGCACCTGACCGGCTGCTGCGCTGGCGAGAAACAGAAGGAAGACCCCGAACGGTTTCATGATGGCCGCACTGTACTGAAATGCGCTGCGTAGTCGTCCTTCCCCGCGTGAATCACGATCGCCGAACCGTCGGCGTCAAAGATGCTGTTCGCCCCCGCTTCCACGGTCAGGCCGTGCACGAACAACGTCTGCTGCAATTGGCCGGACTTCGGAACGTGAAGATTGGGGAGGTCACCCGCGTGCTGCCCCTGGGGGTTGGCAATGCCGTGCTGAGACCCCGACGGATTGAAGTGGCCGCCGGCCGTCTTGAACGGCGCTTCGCACTTGCCCGTCTCGTGGAGGTGGAACGCGTGCTCGCCGGCGGGGACGTTCTTGAGGTCCAGCTCGAAGATCAGGCCCTTGGCCGCGGTCCTCACGGTCACGGTGCCCATCGCCTTGCCCTTCGCGTCTTTAAGGTCTGCTTTGGCGACCACGGTGGGCGAGGCGACCGGCGCGGCTGCCCCGGCGTCGGCAGCAAGGACGGACAACGGCATCACGGAAACAACGGCGGCCAACCAGAGTGCTCTCATCGAATCTCCTGAGGGGTAGTTCGCGAACAGACTGTCTCCCCGCGGGGACAATGCACGCAGCGCTCGCGCAGGGCTACAGCCCGCTGGGCTGAGGGTTCCAGCCGCCACCCGTCCACCAGGTGATGGTGGCGGTGTTCCCGACGACCCAGGTGGAGTTGCTCGCATCTGCGGCGATCGCGTTGAGGTCGCTGGTGGTACCGCTCGATTCCTGATTCCAGCTTCCGCCATTCCACCGGATGATGGTGCCGCCCCGCCCCACCGCCCAGACGGTGGTGGTGGTCGACGACCAGATCGCATTCAGGTCGCTGGTCGTGCCGCTCGAGTCGAGGTTCCAGCTGCCGCCATTCCACCGGACGATGGTGCCGCTCCTTCCCACGGCCCAGACGTAGCTCGACTGCTCTCCGGTGAGCGCGACGAGGTCGTTGGTCGTGCCACTCGACTCGGGATTCCAGCTGCCGCCATTAAACCGAACGATGGTCCCGCCTTTCCCGACGGCCCAGACCGAGTTCGAACCTGTGCCGAAGATCGCGAGCAGATCATTCGAGGTCCCGCTCGACTCGAGGTTCCAGTTGCCGCCATTCCACCGAACGATGACGCCGCCCTTGCCGACGGCCCAGACCTGGTTGGTCGAGTTGCCCCAGATGGCGACGAGCTCGGCGGTGGTGCCGCTGGACTCGGGGTTCCAGTTGCCGCCATTAAACCGAACGATGGTGCCGCCTTTGCCCACGGCCCAGACGAAGTTCGAGCTGTTGCCCCAGACAGCATTGAGATCGCTGGTCGTGCCGCTGGAGTCTTGGTTCCAGTTGCCGCCATTCCACCGAACGATGGTGCCGCCGGTGCCGACGGCCCAGACGGAATTGGTGGTGTCTGCCCAGATGGCGCGAAGGTCGGCAGTCGTGCTGCTCGACTGAGGGTTCCAGCTTCCCCCCGACCACCGCGTGATCGACCCCTGGTTGCCGACTGCCCACGCCGAGCTCGAGGTGTTGACCCAGATGGCGCTGAGGTTCACGCCGGGGGTGACGGGGTCAGACGGGAGCGACGGTGGGCTCGAGCCGAACATGGAGATCGCCCGGACGGTGAATGTGTACTGCGTGCCATTGATGAGGCCCGCGACGTTTGCGCTGAGCGAGGGCCACAGTGCCATGGCCGTGAGAGCGCCCGGAGACGACGTGACGATGTACGACGTCAGCGGCAGGCCGCCGTTCGACGCCGGCGCAGTCCAGCTCACCGCCGCTTGCCCGCTGCCTGCGGTGGCGGTGGGTTTGCCGGGCGGGCTGGGAAACGTCGCGGGGATCACGGGCGCCGAGGACACCGACGCCAACCCGGGGCCAATCGCGTTGATCGCCACGACGCTGAACGTGTACGGGGTGCCGTTGGTGAGACCCGCCATAGAGAGGTTGAGCGCCCCACCCGAGCTCGCCGTCATGCCGCCCGGCGTGGCGGTCACGGTGTAGTTGGTGATCGCCAGCCCGCCGTTGGAGGCCGGCGAATTCCACGACACAATCACCTGCCCACTGGCGCCGCGCGTGCCGACGACTGACGTCGGGGGCCCTGGGGTCGTCGCAGGGACGACGGGCGCGGAAGCGGCGGAAGGAAGCGAGCTGCCGGCGACGTTGGTCGCGACGACGGTGAACGTATAGGAGGTGCCGTTGGTGAGCCCAGGCACCACCGCGCTGGTCGCGCTGGTGGTCGACGTGAAGCTGCCGGGCGACGACGTGACCGTGTAGCCGGCAATCGGCGCTCCGCCATTCGACGCGGGCAGTGTCCAGATCACCGAGACCTGCGCGTTGCCGCGCGTCGCGCTCAGAATGTTCGGAGCGCTCGGCACCGTCGATGGGGTCACCGCGTTCGAGGGCGCCGACGCCGGCCCGACGCCAACGCCGTTCGCCGCGACGACGCTGAACGTGTAGCTGCTGCCGTTGGTCAGACCGGTGACCGAGAAGCTGAGCGCTCCGGTGGTCGACGCCGCGAAGCCGCCCGGGCTCGAGGTGACCGTGTAGCCCGTGATCGCCGAGCCGCCATTCGACGCGGGCGCCACCCAGCTCACCGTCGCCGAGGCATTTCCCCGCACAGCGGTGACCGTCGTCGGAGCGCTCGGGGCCGTCGTCGTGCTGCCACCCCCGACGCCACTGCCACCCCCGACGCCACTGCCACCACCGACGCCACCACCGACGCCGCCCCCTGCGCCGCCGCCACTTCCACCGCCGTCGCCGCCACCTGCGCCGCCGACGCCGGCGCTGCCTCCTCCCTCGCCGCCACCCGTGCCGCCGGACCCGCCTCCGACGCCGCCGTCATTGAGCCCACCGCCCCCTCCCGCACCCGCGTCGGCGCAGCGGCCCTGCTGCCGGCACAGATCGCGATCCGCCTCGAAGTTGAAGCAACCCGTTGTTGCGAACACCGCGGCCAAAAGAAGGACACGCCCCATTCCTCAGTCATACGACGAATCCCCACCGCGGCGTCAGCGCGCTGGCTTGCTGCTTCACCTGCCGGGCGAAGCGGTCATAGGTAGCTGTTTCGAGCGGCCAAAAACTCCCGCCCTTGACCGCGGCACGCGAGTTCATTTCCAGTTGGTCATCCAACTTACCCATGCCCAGACCCAGCAACACCGGTATCCGGGTCTGTTCGTCTCGCAGATGAAGAAGACGGTGAGCAGCAACACCATCAGGCACTTGATCGGACTTCACGACTCGGGTTCTTCGGGGCCCGCCTGATCGACGGCGGACTCGACGACGTCACTGACGACGAACACGCTCGGTGCATATCGGCGACGTGCATGGGAAACGCCATTCAGAGCTGCGCGACCGCGACTGGAAGCTGCGCGTCGATGGGCCGTATCGCACCACTGCCACCGGGCCATAACGCCCCACTGCTCAGTATTGCCCCACCTCGAACCATCGGGGTTCGATGACGAAGTCGGTCGGATCCACTGGGCTTGAAAGTTGCTCAGAGGCCAGGTGGCCCAGCCCCGATGCCGACCTCCCTCCGAGCCCTGCTGGCGATCGCGACGCTCTTCGCACCGTTCGCCACCGCGCGGGCGCAAGACACCACCCTCTTCTTCGTCGGCGGCGCGCACGGCGAAGGGTCGTCGCCCACGCTCGAGCAGCTCGAAGCACGACTGAAGACCGCCGACCCGAAGACAGACGTCGTCGTCTTCACTGGAAACTACGCGCGCACCGAGCTGCCCGAAGAAGACGACCCCGCCCGCGCTTCCGTCGAGCGCGCGGTGATGGCGCACGTCAAGGCGACGAAGGCGTTCGCCGCGGAAGGCGGCCGCGTCTACTACCTGCCCGGCCACCTCGACTTCGCGGCCGGCGGTTCGAAGGCCGTGAAGCGCCTGCGCAAGTTCCTCAATGAAGCGTACGGAGAGCCCACCGAAGACGTGATGCCCGAAGCGGCGTGCGGTGAGCCCGCGGTGATCGAGCTGAACGACGGCCTGGGCCTCGCGCTGGTGAACTCGCAGTGGTGGATGCAGGAATGGGAAGACGACCCGCACGCGAACCAGGGCTGCAAGGTGAAGTCGCGCGAGGCGTTCGCCCTCTACTTCCGCGATGCGCTCAACGACTTTCGCACCCGGCGGCTCGTCGTCGCCATGTACCACCCGCTGCTGAGCTACGGCGAGATGGGAGACTCGTACTCGCTGCAGTCGCACCTGCAGCCGGCGCCCATCGTCGGCACCGTGAGCGTGCTGCTCTCGCAGGTCGGCCTCGTGCCGCAGCACCGGAACCACCCGCGCTTTCATTCTTTCGTGAAGCTGCTGACCAGCGAGACGGCGCGCTACGGCTCTTTCGTCTTCGCGTCGGGCCACGACGAGAACCTGCAGCTGCTGACGGTTGAAGGTCAGACGCAGATCATCGCTGGCACGTCGGGCCCGGACGCGAAGCCGGTCGTCACTCCGGATGAAGGCCACTTTGCCGAAGCGACGCCAGGCTGGGCCGAGCTGCACCTCGACGCCCACGGCAACGGCGACACGAAGCTCGTCGCAGACAACAACGTCGTCTTCGAGAAGGCGCTGCCGGTGCTGGTGCCGTATGCGCCCGCTCCGAAAGAGCCGCCGAAGCCGATGCCCGCAGGCCCGTTCATGTCGACCTACACGAAGGCGAAGGGCTCGAAGATGAGCGCCGTCGGCAAGCTCCTGCTCGGCACCTTCTATTCCGACGCCTACACGCTCGAGCTTCCGTACGAAGTGCTGAACCTCGAGACCGAGAAGGGTGGCATGACGCCGACGAAGACAGGCGGCAGCTTCCAGACGAACTCACTGCGGCTCGTCGACATCACCGGTGCCGAGTGGGCGGCGCGCGCAGTGACCAAAGACTCGGGCCGCTTCCTCGGAAAAAAGGATGACCCGACGCAAGAAGCAGAAGGCGGCACGCTGGGCCACGCCTTCACCTCGATGCAGCCCGAGGCCGCTCTGGCGGTGCCGAAGCTGCTCGAGGCGGTGAACGTGCTCCACGCCGAGCCACGGCTGATGTACCTGCCCGACCAGGAAAGGCTCGGGAAGTTTCGGGGCTATCTGCGCGACGAGCTGGTGCTGCTCGAGCAGAGCCCGAAGACGCCAGGCACCGGCGAGCTGCCGAAGTGGTTCGGGGGCCCGGGCGACGTGAAGTTCAAAGACACCGAAGAGATGATCGAGAAGCTCGAAGACGACCCCGACAAGCACGTGCTGGATCAAGAGGCGTACCTGCGCGCGCGGTTGATCGACGTGTTGGTAGGCGACTGGGATCGCCACCAGGGGCAGTGGAAGTGGGCGGTGAAGACGCAGGAAGACGGCACGAAGCTGTACCTGCCGATTCCGCGTGATCGCGACCAGGCGTTCGCGAACTTCGACGGCTTCGGGCTCGCGATCGCCCGCATCAGCAGCCTTCAGCCGCGCCAGCTGCAGCCATACGACGGCACCTTTCACAACCTCGCCTGGCTCATCTACAGCGCGCGCTACATGGACCCGACGCTGACCAACCGCCTCGATCGCACGCAGTGGCTCGAGGTCGCCGCGCAGGTGAAGGCCGCGCTCACGGACGAGGTCATCGACGCGGCGTTTGCCACCTGGCACCGTGAAGCGTTCGAGCTCGATGGCGTCAACATCGTGCGCGCGCTGAAGCAGCGAAGAGACCAACTGCCCGAGGTGGCGTCCGACTATTTCGCGCTGGTGAGCAAGAACGCCGACGTCATCGCCTCCGTGCACGACGACCGCGTCGATCTGTACTTCGACGACGACGGCTCGGTGCGGCTCACCATCGCGACGACGAAGAAGAAGCCGTGGTTCGACCGCCGCTACCAGCCGAACGAGACAGCGCAGCTGCGCATCTACGCGCTTGACGGCGACGACACGCTCACCGTCCACGGCAGGGGCCACCGCAACTTCGACATTCGCTTCATCGGCGGCGAAGGCCACGACGTGCTGAAGGGCGAGCCGGGCAAGACCACCGACGCGTCTTCAATCGGCTTCTACGACCTCGAGAAGGGCGCCACGTTCGACCCGGCCGTTCGCATCGACGACGAACGCTCGAACCTCGCGTCCCTCAACCAGTACGACCGCCTCGAGAACCACGAGCCCGGCGGGGCGACCGTCATCCCGGGCCTCGCCATCAACCCCGACGACGGCGTGCTGCTGGGCGCGGTCTTCGACCAGGTGGTTCACGGCTACAAGAAGTCTCCCTTCGCGGCCCGGCACGACCTGCTGGGCCGGTTCGCGACGGCGACGCTCGGCGCGGCGCTGGACTACCGCGGTGTATTTCCCAACAGCCTCGAGCTGCTCGACCAGCGGCTCGACCTCTCGCTTCGCACGCCGCAGTGGACGCGGAACTTCTTCGGGTACTCGAACGAGTATCCGAACAAGGCGCTGCCGCTGGACTACTACCGCGTGCGGCAGGCGGCCTTCGAGGCACGCTACGGAGTGACCTACGGCTTTGGCGGCGACCGAAGCCACGTCGGGGCGCAGCTGACGGGCCAGGTGCTGCGCACTGAAGAGACCGTTGGCCGGTTCGTCTCTGTCTCTTCGGACGTTGACGACGACGTGTTCGGCAGCAAGCTCTACGTGGGAGCGCGGCTGTTCGCCCAGACGAGCACGTACGACAAGCAGACGCTGCCGACGAAGGGTGTTGGCCTCAGGGGCTCGATCGAGAGCCGCTTCGACGCGAAGAACGGCGGGCCGCTGTCAACCAACTACAAGCTTCAGGGCTCGTTGGCGTTTCCGTTTGACCGTGCCCGGCGGGTGGTGCTCGCCAGCCGCGCGGGCGTCGAAGGCATCATCGGCCGCCACGCGTTCTACTTCTCGCCGACGTTGGGTGAAGACGAGCTGCGCGCCTACCACCGGCAGCAGCTGTCGGGTTACCTCGCCTTCGCGCACAGCACCGACCTGCGCATCGACGTGTTCCGCAGCGAAGCCACGACGCCAGGCACCTTCGGGGTCGACTTGTCGATCGATCACGGCCGCGTCTTCGGCGAAGGCATTTCAAGCAGCACCTGGCACCTGAGCCTCGGCGGCAGCATCTACTGGGCGGTGATGGACACCATTGCTTTGTCGGTCGGCTACTACCGCAGCCTCGATGGCGGCTCGCGGTTCATGATGACGCTGGGGCCGCTGTTCGCTCCGGCGATGTAGCAACTCACCGTCGAAGACGACGGTGCGGGTGTCGACGAGGTACGAGCCGCCGAGCTGCGCAGCGGGCACCTGCCACCTGCCGATGCCGCCACAGACTTTCATGGGCACGCAGCACATCGAGAATTCCATTCAGCTCGAGAGCAGTTCTGAGGTCATTTCTGGCAGGGCCCGATCCGGTTGTAGGCGACGTGCCAGTTGTCGGTGTGCGCTGGTGTTATGAGGGCCGGGCGATGGATGAGCGGACGCTGAAGACCCTGCTGGGCAGGGTGAAGAAGGGCGACGTCACGGTCGCCGAGGCAGTGAAGCAGCTCAAAGATCTGCCCTTCGCCGAGCTCGGGTTCGCGACCGTCGACACCCACCGTTCGTTGCGGCTCGGCTTCCCCGAGGTCGTGCTCGGGCAGTGGAAGACGCTCGAGCACTGCGCCGGCATCGTCGGCGCGCTCACTGCCCGGAAACAGTCGGTGCTCGTCACCCGCCTGCAGGAAGAGAAAGGCCTCGCGCTGCTCGAGGCGTTTCCCAAAGGCACCTGGCACGCGCAGGCGCGCATCTTCTCGCTGCACAACGGCCGCCGTCCCCGCGCCGGCCGCGTCGCCGTCGTCTGCGCCGGCACGTCTGACCTGCCCGTCGCCGATGAAGCCGCCGTCACCGCCGAAGCCTTCGGCGCCACCGTCAACCGCATCAACGACGTCGGCGTCGCCGGCATCCACCGCCTGCTCAAGCGCCGCAAAGAGCTCGACGACGTCCACGCCGTCGTCACCGTCGCGGGGATGGAAGGCGCCCTCGCCTCGGCCATCGGCGGGCTCGTCGGCGTCCCCGTCGTCGCCGTGCCCACGTCCATCGGCTACGGCGTCAGCGAACACGGCTTCACCGCCCTGCTCGCGATGATGGCCACCTGCGCGTCGAACGTCGCCGTCGTGAACATCGACAACGGCTTTGGCGCCGGCTTCTACGCCGCCCTCATCTCGCGCACGCGCGGCCGCAGGTAGCGCATAAGGTTCGCCGCATGATTCTTCTTCTCGAGCCCACCGGCGGAGCCGCGGGCGACATGTTCCTCGCCGCCGCCCTCGACCTCGGCGTCTCGCGCGATGAGCTCGTTCACCACCTGTCGTCCCTGAAGGTTCCCGGTTGGAAGCTTTTGGTCACCAAAGCCGAACGCCACGGCATCAACGGCACCCACGTCGATGTCGTCGTCGACGGCGACCCCGCCCACCGCGCGCCGGAGCACCACCATGATCACGATCATGATCACGCGCACCAGCACGTCACCGACTCGGGCCACCATCCGCACGGCCACCGGCACCTCTCTGACATCCGCGCGTTGATCAGCGCCTCGACCCTTCCCGGCCGCGCGAAGGAACGCGCCCTCGAAGTCTTCGCCTGCATCGGGGCAGCCGAATCGAAGATCCACAACGTCCCCGTCGACGAAATCGCCTTCCACGAAGTCGGCGCCGTCGACTCGATCATCGACATCTGCGGAGCGGCCGTCGTCCTCGAGCTGCTCGGCAACCCCGAAGTCTTCGCCACCCCGCCCCCACTTGGCAGCGGCACCATTCACATCGCGCACGGCGTCGTCCCCGTGCCTGTGCCCGCGACGCTCGAAATCCTGCGCGGCGTGCCCGTGCTCTTCGAAGGAAAAGGAGAGCTCACCACCCCGACCGGCGCCGCCCTGCTCAGGACCTTCGCCCGCATCGGCCCGCTGCCCGCGTGCACCGTCGATCGCATCGGCTACGGCATCGGCACCAAAGACTGGCCCGACCGCGCCAACGTGCTGCGCGCGTCGCTGGCCCACCGCGCCGCCGACGAAGCCACTTCCGTCTATGTCATCGAGGCGAACCTCGACGACTGCTCGCCGCAGATTCTGGGCGCGTTGATCGACACGCTGATGAAGCAAGGCGCGCTGGACGCCTGGGTCGTGCCCGCGACGATGAAGAAGGGCCGCCCCGGCCACCTGCTGTCGGTGATGACCACGGTAGAGACGCACCGCGCGCTCACCAACACCGTGCTGGCCGAGTCGACGTCGCTGGGCATCCGCAGCCACCGCGCCGAACGCACCGTGCTCGCCCGCCGCCACGAAGAGGTCGCCACGCCCTGGGGCAAGGTGCGGATCAAGGTCGGCTACGAAGGGACGACGGTGGTGAATGCTGCGCCTGAGTTCGAAGACTGCCGCGCCGTCGCCGAAGCCGCGAAGGTGCCGCTGAAGCAGGTGCTCACCGCGGCGATGTCGGCCTGGCAGAAGGTTTAAGGCTCTTCGCGCCACACTGGCGGCTCGAACATCGCCGGCCGTCCTTCGAGCAGCTCGTGCGGCTTGAAGTAGCCCTTGTACTGAAGCGAGGCGCACTCCTTCACCTGGTACCCCAGGTACAGGTGCTGCCCCCCGAGCTCGCCCGCCAGCTCGGCGCACCGCAGCACGTTCGCTACGCCTGGAGACAGCCGCGCGATGTCCGGGTGGTAGAAGAAGTACGCCGCTGACACGCAGTGCGGCGTGATGTCGAGCAGGCTCACCCCGACCAGCTTGTCACCGTCGTACCAGGCCATCTCGCGGCCGGTGGACGAGGGGAAGCTGAACTGGGTCGCGTACTCCTCTTCGGTCAGCGTCGATGGGTCCCACCCGCGGGCTGTTTCCTTCGTCGCGTGCCACGCCGCATGAAGGTCGAGCCGCGCCTGGTCGACCACCGGCTTGCCGAACTCGACGCGGAACCGGCGGCTTCTTCGCAGCGCGCGCTTCTGGCTTTCCGTCGGCTGGAAGCGATCGACGTCGAGCCGAATCGAGATGCACTCGCCGCAGGGCCGGCAGGCGGGGCGGAAGTAGGCCGGGCCGAACCGGCGCCAGCCGCGCAGCAGCAGCGCCTCGAGCTCGTCGGGGCTCACGTTCACCATCAGCCGGTATTCCAGCGACGCCTTCTGGTCGCTCAGGTACGCGCACGGACGTGCTTCTTCGACGAAATGACGGACGACGCGGGCCACGCCCCAATCTTAATGTCGGACCATCGAAATCGCGCGACACCACCAACCGTTGTTAAGGAACCGACCATGAACCAGAGCCAGTGGGACGAGAAGCTGAAGTCTTTTCTCAAGAAGACCGGCGAAGACGTGAAGCGCGCCGGCAACGACATCAAGGCCGAGGCCGAGAAGCTGCTGAAGGAAGTCCAGGACCCCGAGCGGCAGGCCAAGGTCCGCGCCGGCGTCAAAGACTTCAGCGGCTGGGCCCGCAAGACCGCGGAAGAAATGGCCGGCCTGATGGAAACCGGCGTCAAGAAGGCCGAGGTCGCCCTCAACAAGGCCACCGACAAGGTCGTCGACTTCACCGTCGGCAAGCCAGGCCAGACGCGCTCAGAGCCCGTGTCGGCGCCCGACCCGACGCCGCCCGACGCTCCGTCGTCCGAGCCCAGGCACCCGCCTGCCGAGCCCAAAGCGGCGAAGGTGGCGAAGAAGTCCATCGGGGGCAAGAAGCGGAAGCCGGCCGCGAAAAAGACGGCCGCAAAGAAATCGCTTGGCAAAGCAGCGCCGGCGGCCGCCGAAGACGACGAGTAACGCGCTGTTTCATCGGTTCGCCGCCTGGGCGATAGTGGCGGCGTGTCAGACGACAAGGGCAAGTTCTCCACCGATATTGGCGACGACGTCATCAAGGCTGCTCTGGAAAGCGTTCGTAAGCGCACCGGAGAAGCCCCCGACACCACGGCCCCCGCTGCCGAAGCTGAAGGCGGGGTGAACGTCGAGGTCGAAGGCGCACCGCCTCCAGGCGACGCCAAAGACCAGGAAATCGCCGCGCTCAAGGCCCAGCTCGAGGTCTCGCAGGCGACGGGGCGTGCGGTGATGGGGCGCATCAAGGACGAGCACGAGAAGGTGCTGCGCGCCACCGCTGACCTCGAGAACTTCAAGAAGCGCGCGCAGAAAGAGAAGGACGAGCTGCAGCGCTTCGGCAACGAGAAGGTCTTGAAAGACCTGCTGCCGGTGGTCGACAACTTCGATCGCGCGCTCGAGCACTCCCGCGCCGGCGGAGACATCGCCAGCCTCGAGAAGGGCGTCACGATGATTCGCAAGCTCTTCGAAGACGCCCTGGGCAAGCACGGCGTGAAGTCCTTCGACAGCAAGGGCAAGCCGTTCGACCCGAACCTTCACGAGGCGATGCAGCACGTCGAGACGGACGAGATGCCGCCCAACCACGTCGCCAACGAGCTGCTGCGCGGCTTCATGTTGAACGACCGCCTGGTGCGGCCGGCGCTGGTGATGGTCTCGAAGAAAAAAACGCTCGAAGCGGAACCGGCTGTTGCGGCGCCCGAGGCTGATCAGAAAAAAGGGTAGAGCCGCTGTGGTTAACAGCGCAAAGTCGGGGGGGAAATGTCGAAAGTCATTGGAATCGATCTCGGCACGACGAACTCGTGCGTCGCCGTGATGGAAGGCGGCGAGCCCGTCGTCATCCCCAACAGCGAAGGCGCCCGCACGACCCCGTCGATGGTGGCGTTCACCGAGTCTGCCGAACGGCTGGTCGGGCAGATCGCCAAGCGGCAAGCGGTCACCAACCCGGAAGCGACGGTGTTTGCTTCGAAGCGCCTGATGGGCCGCCGCTTCGATTCTCCGGAAGCGAAGAAGGCGATCGCGATTTCCCCTTTCCGCGTGGTGGGTGCGCAGAACGGCGACGCGTGGGTCGAGGTTCGCGGCAAGCAGTACAGCCCGCCGGAAGTCGCGAGCATCATCCTCGCCAAGATGAAGCAGACGGCCGAAGACTACCTGGGCGAGCCGGTGTCGGAAGCGGTGGTCACCGTGCCCGCGTACTTCAACGATGCCCAGCGCCAGGCGACGAAGGACGCCGGCCGCATCGCCGGCCTCAACGTCTTGCGCATCATCAACGAGCCCACCGCCGCAGCGCTCGCGTACGGCCTCGAGAAGAACAAAGACGGCAAGGGCGAGAAGATTGCCGTCTACGACCTTGGCGGCGGCACCTTCGATATCTCGATTCTCGAGCTGAACGCGGGCGTCTTCGAAGTGAAGTCGACCAACGGCGACACGTTTCTCGGCGGCGAAGACTTCGACCAGCGAATCATCGACTGGCTCGCCCTGAAGTTTCAGGAAAGCAACAACCTGGACCTTCGCAAAGACCGCATGGCGCTGCAGCGCCTGAAGGAAGCGGCCGAACGCGCGAAGCACGAGCTCTCGAGCGCCACCGAGACCGAAATCAACCTGCCCTTCATCACCGCCGACGCGACCGGGCCGAAGCACCTCACCGAGACGCTCGACCGGGCGACGCTCGAAAAGCTGGTGAAGGACCTCATCGATCGCACCATCGACCCATGCCGCATGGCGCTGAAGGACGCGGGCGTGGCGACGAATCAAATCAACCAGGTGCTGCTGGTCGGCGGGATGACGCGCATGCCGGCGGTGCAGGCGAAGGTGAAGGAATTCTTCCAGCGCGATCCGCACAAGGGCATCAACCCCGACGAGGTCGTCGCCATTGGCGCCGGCATTCAGGGTGGCGTGCTCAAGGGCGAGGTCAAAGACGTCCTTCTGCTCGACGTCACCCCGCTGTCGCTGGGCGTCGAGACCGCGGGTGGCGTCTTCACCAAGATCATCGACAAGAACACCACCATCCCCTGCAAGAAGGGCCAGGTGTTCAGCACCGCCGTCGACAACCAGCCGCTGGTGAGCGTCCACGTCCTTCAGGGCGAGCGTGAGATGGCCGCCGACAACAAGACGCTGGCGAGGTTCGAGCTCGTGGGTATCCCTCCGGCGCCGCGTGGCGTGCCTCAAATCGAAGTCACCTTCGACATCGACGCGAACGGCATCGTGCACGTCGGCGCGAAAGACCTCGGCACGGGCAAGGTGCAGCAGGTGCGCGTCGTCTCGAACTCCGGCCTCACCGAGGTCGAGATTCAGCGAATGATTACCGAGGCGCAGAGCAACTCTTCCGACGACAAGAAGAAGAAAGAGCTCGCCGACCTGCGCAACAACGCCGACGGCCTGATGTACACGACCGAGAAGTCGCTGGAAGAGTACGCCGCGATGTTGAAGGAAAAGGATCGCGAGGAAATCAAAGTCGACCTCGAGAACCTGAAGATGGTGCTCACCACCAACGAGCCGGTGAAGATTAAGGAAGCCATCACCCGGCTCGAAGGCAGCGCCTACCGCATCGCTGACGCCATCTACGCGTCCGAGCCGAAGTAGGCGTGGCGCTCAAGTTCGAGTCGCTAGAAGACGAAGTCGCGTTTCTGCGCGGCCTCGTCTCGGTGCACCGCATGGCCGACGAGGTGCTCGAAGACAGCCTCGCGCGTGGGCTCGGGCTCAACGCGGCGCTCGACGTCTTTCTGACCCAGTGCATGCGGATGATTCACGCGAAGGCAGCGTTCGTCACGCTGCGGGGCACGCAAGAGACAGTGCTGAGCCGGCTGGTTGGCAACGAGTACGTCGACGTTCGCAAGTACGGCCACTACGACGGGGCGGTGGTCATCGACGAAAAGCACACGCTCTTCGTCGCCAAGCTGGACATCGCCGAGCTGAACTTCGGTGGGCTGGGCTTCCTGCTGCCTGGCCGCTTCGAAGGGGGCGGAAAACAGGTACTCGCGCTGGTCGAGGCGATCGCCGAAATGCTCGACTCCGCAGTGCTCGCCTTTCTCGCGCTCACCGATGGCAGCGGCCCGCTGGCCCGGCTCGACGAGCTGTCTGAGCGCAGCGCCTTCCGCCCGCGCGGACGAATCGGGAAGTACGAGCTGGTCACTCCGCTGGGCAGCGGAGGCATGGCGCAGGTGATGGTCGCCCGCACCGTCGGCCCGATGGGCGTGTCGCGGCTGGTCGCGCTGAAGCGAATTCTTCCTCACCTGGCCAAAGAGCCGTCGATGGTCGAACAGTTCCTCGACGAGGCGAAGCTGGGGCTGAAGCTGAGCCACCCGAACCTGGTCACGTTCTTCGACTTCGGCCAGGCGGCGGGCGGCAACTACTACATGGCGATGGAGCTGCTGCGCGGCGTCGACTTCGACCACCTCATCTACGCGCCGCCCGGAAAGCTGCCAGCGAACGTGGCGTCGGCGGTGCTGCTGCAGGCGCTGGGTGGGCTGCAGGCGGCGCACGACCTGCGCGGGCAAGACGGAAACCCGCTGGGCCTGGTGCACCGCGACCTCTCGCCGCACAACCTGATGGTCGGGTTCGACGGCTGGGTAAAGGTGCTCGACTTCGGCGTCGCCAAGGTTCGCGACGCGCGCACCATCACGCTGCCGGGCATCGTGAAGGGGAAGCCGCTGTACATGTCGCCCGAGCAGGCCACCGCCGAGCGCGTCGACCGCCGCAGCGACGTGTTCGCGATGGGCCTGATTCTCTATGAGGCCGTCGCTGGGCACCGCGCGTTCGACAAGGGCAACGACACGCTGACGATGATGAGCATCGTGAACGACCCCGTGGTGCGCCCCGAGGGGATGACGGCGCCGGTGTGGGAAGTGGTGTCGAAGGCGCTGTCGAAGAAGCCGGAAGACCGCTACCGCAACGCCGACGAGCTGGCCGAAGCGCTGCGCGAGAAGGTGCCGCCGATTTCCGATGCCGAGCTCGGCCGCGTCGTCACCGCGCGCTTTCCCCGGCAGATGGACGAGTACCAGAAGTGGGAACGCCTCACCGAAGACTGGAGCGACACCACCCACGCCGCCGTCGCCCGCCCCGAGCTCGAAGAAGAGCCGCCCCCCGAAGGGTAGGGCTACGTGCCCGCGCCGAACATCAGCGCGACGTAGTCATTGCCGGGGCCGAGGAAGGGGCGCGCGATGTAGCGGGCCTCGATGCGCCCGGCGAACAGCATCAGCATCAGCATCAGGGCAGTCGCCGCTCCGGAGCCTCCGAGGGAAAGGGTCGACGCCCCTGGCCAGATGTTCCAGCCGACCCCGAAGCCTGCGTGCGGCGAGAGCGTCTTCAGCGCCGCCGACTGGGTCACCCCGCCCGTCAGGTAGACGAGAAAGTTCGGCTGCAGCGGCCCCCCACCGCTCGTATGCAGCAGCTCGAGGCGAAGCTCGGTGAAGGGGTTCAGCGCTTTGGGGTGAAGCGAGGCCCCGACCAGCAGCGAGAGGGCGGGCATCCACTGCTGCGCGTCGGTGCGCCGCAGCAGCCCGAAGCGGGGTCCGATCGCGACGACGCCCATCGTCTCGGGCTGGGCTGCGTTGCCGTCACCCGGTACTTCGACGTTCACCTGGGCAGCGGCGAAAGAAGCGAAGCCCCAGCGCAACCCGCCCCACCCTTTGGCGAGGCTTGCGGATGGCGCAGGGCGGTAGGTCGAGAAGCTGTCGGGGCCGGCGCGGCGCGTAGAGCAGGTCGTCTCCCGGCGCCGCGTTCAGCACCAGCAGCAGGGGGAGGAGCATCACGTGCCCGCACCAATCATCAGGGCGAAGTAGTCGTTGCCTGGCCCGAGGAAGGGGCGCGCGACGTAACGGACCTCGAGGCGGCCCGCGAAAATCATCAAGCCCGCGGCGAGCGCGACCGGAATCGCCAACAACAGGCCGGCGCCACCAACCAGGCCGGTGCCGCTCCAACCGCTGCCCCAGCCGGCTTTGCCCTTCGGCAGCCAGTTCCACCCGAGGCCGAAGCCCACGTGCGGGTTGAGCGCGAGCGGGTTTCCAAAGCCAGTGCTCAGGGTCACCCCCGAGCTGCCGTAGACGACGAAGTTCGGCTGCAGCGGGCCACCGGGCGACACGGTCAACCACTCGGCGCGCACCTCGGTGAAGGGCGAAATCTCATTCGCGGTGACGGAAGTCCCGATGACGAAGCCGAGCGCGGGCATCCACTGCCGGTCGAGAATGCGTTCCTTGAGGCCATAGCGAACACCGAGGGCAAAGGTGCCGCCGGCGTCGGTGACCTTCGCTTCCCGCGACGAGCCGACCAATGGGCGGAAAGGCGACTGCATCTTCACGGTGACGTCGAGGGCCGCGAAGCTGATGAAACCGAGCTGCGAGCCGGGCGTCTGCAGCGGCGACTGCTCGGCGAGGTTCTCTTCCACCGTCGGCGGGTCCTCAGGTGGCGTGGGCGGCGTCTCGATGAACGCGGGTGAAATGGGTTCCTGCACCGGCACCACCAACGACTCGTCGATCGGGTTGATTGGAGCCGCCGACAGCAGGGGGACGAGGAGCCAGGGGAGCATGACGTGGCGGTCAGAGCAGGCTCCGTACCAGCCCCCAAGCTGCTGCAACTTCTACCTCTTCGTCAGCACAACTGGGCAGGCCCGTGACATCACGCCAGACAAGCGTGTCAGTCCAGGACAGTCGCAATCTACTATTTCGAGCGAATTCGTAGATTCTGCCTAAGTATCACCGCTGGGCGAAAGCAGCCTCGAGCCCCTTCTCGACAGACTCGACGCCGATGATTTCCAGCTTCTTCGCTTCGAGGCGCTTGGCGCTGCCGCGCGGCAGCACCACCCGCTTGAACCCCATCTTGGCGGCCTCGGTGAGGCGGGTCTCGATTTGCCCGACCGCGCGGACTTCACCGGCGAGGCCGACTTCGCCGAGCACGAGGGTGAAGGGGTCGAGCGGGATGTTGCGCAGGCTCGACGCGAGCGCGACGCAGACCGCGAGGTCGCTGGCCGGCTCAGAAAGCTGCATGCCGCCGGCGACGTTCACGAAGATGTCGCAGCCGACCAGCTGCACCCCCACCTTCTTCTCGAGCACGGCCGCCAGCAGCGCGACGCGGTTCGTGTCGACGCCGATCGCCGTGCGCCGCGCGGTGCCGTACCCCGTCGGAGCGACCAGCGCCTGCACCTCGACCAACAGCGGCCGCGTGCCGTTCAGCGTCGACGTCACCACGCTGCCTGACTGCCCGGCCGGGCGTTCAGAGAGGAAGAGCGCGGAAGGGTCAGGAACTTCGGCGAGGCCGAAGCCCTTCATCTCGAAGACGCCAATCTCGTTGGTCGAGCCGAACCGGTTCTTGTGCGCGCGAAGAATGCGGAAGGGGTGGCCGCGCTCGCCCTCGAAGTAGAGGACAGTGTCGACCATGTGCTCGAGCACGCGGGGGCCGGCGATGCTTCCCTCTTTCGTGACGTGGCCGACGAGAAAGGTCGGCACGCCGCTGCGCTTCGCGAAGGCCATCAGGCGGCCGGCGACCTCGCGGACCTGGCTGATGCTCCCGGGCGCCGAGCCGAGCTCGGGCAGGAACATGGTCTGAATCGAGTCGACCACCAGCGCGACGGGCTTCAGCGCTTCGGCCGCGGTGAGAATGCGTTCGGCGTCGGTCTCGGCGAAGAGGTGAAGGTTCTCGCTCTTCACGCCCAGGCGATCTGCCCGCATCCGCGTCTGCTTCAGCGACTCTTCGCCCGAGACGTAGAGCGTGGGGGCTTTCTGCGAGAGGCGCTCGAGCGCGGCGAGCAGCAGGGTCGACTTGCCGATGCCGGGGTCGCCGCCGAGCAGCACGAGGCTGCCTTCGACGACGCCGCCTCCGAGGACGCGGTCGAGCTCGGCGATGCCAGTCTTGCGGCGGTCTTCGGCTTCGCTGCTGACTTCCTTGAGGCGCACGGGCTTGCTCTGGCCGCTGCTGGCTCCCCATGCGGGGCGGGCCTGTGACGCGGCAGACTCTTCGGCCTCTTCGACCAGCGAGCCCCAGCCTCCGCACTCCGGGCAGCGGCCGAGCCACTTGGGCGCCTGGGCCCCGCAGGTCTGGCAGCTGAAGTGTGTCTTCGTTTTGGCCATGGCTCCTTCTACCGCGCAGGGCTGACATGCCCATCGCATCAAGAAGCGCGCGACTTCGACGCGATCGTCAGCGGCGCACGCGCGAGGTCTCTTCGATGATCAGCCACCGTGAGGCCGGCGCGGCGTCCTGCGCCTCGGGCCACACCATGTGCATGTTCAGCTGGTGGTTGCGGGACAAAGGCCGTACCCGCCAGCGCGTTTCCGATGTCGAGCAACGCCTTGCCGAGCGGGCCGGCCAGCTCCGCACAGCGTGAGGTCGGTTGAAGCCCGGCGGGCGCGCGAATGAAGAGCGGGCACCCGCGCCACCCTCTTCGGAAGGTGAAGTACGCCACTGCGGCCCACTTCGGGGGCGAGACGCTCTACGTGTGCGACGGGCAGAGTCGCGATCTGCGGCGCTTCGCGCAGACCTACTTCGACAAGCATGCGCCTGCGCGGCTCGAGCGCCTGCCATTGACCGAGGCCATCGTCGGCTTCGTCAAAGCAGGGTTCGGCTTGGGCATCGTGACGCGGTGGGCGGTCGAGCCGGAGCTGCGCGCCAAAACGCTGGTCGCGCTGCCGTTGACCCCGCGCGGCGTGAAGCGGCAATGGTCCGCGGTGACGCGACGCGACTCGGCGGGCTGGCGAACGCGCTCAAGCGCCCTTGGTGAGGACGATCTCTTTGGCCCTATGGTACGCGGCACAATTCGCTCGCCCATCTGGAGATCCCGTGACCGGTATTCGGAAGACTGCAGGCCCCCCGCAGCTGCCCACGGTGAAGGTCGAGACCATGACTGTCACCCAGACCCAGTCCACCGGGGCAGGCCCGGGCCCCAAGACGGCGAGCGACTTCGGCAGCCGCCCCCGTGCGCCGATTGAGGTGAGGGGGATTCAGACCCCTTCGGTAAGCGACAAGCCGGCGGAGAAAGCGAACGCGAAATACGATTTCGTCGTGGTCGGCTCAGGGCCTGGGGGTGGCCCGGCCGCCGCGCGTCTCGCCGAGGCGGGCTACAAGGTTTTGGTCCTCGAGGCGGGTGTCGACAAGAAGGTCGCAGAGTCCGAGCCGCTCGCGCTCCACGCCAAGGCGTCTGAGACCAAGGACCTGCTCGTCGACGGCAAGGGCTACTTCATCAACCACAAAACCCAGATCGAAGAAGACAAGAAGGACCCCAAGTTCATCGAGAAGGAACAGGGCATCTTCGTGCCGCGCGGCGAGGGCATCGGCGGCAGCTCGCGAATGAATGCCGGCATCTTCGTGCGGCCCGACGACGTCGACTGGGACAACATTGCGAAGCAAACCGGCGACCCGAGCTGGAACGCCGCGACGATGAAGAAATACTTCCAGAAGGTCGAGAACGCCGAGTACCAGCCCGTGTTGAAGACGCTGCACATGATCGGCAAAGGCCTTGGCATCGAGTCGCTCCAGAACATGGGCGGCCACGGCTTCGACGGCTGGCTCAAGGTCAACCGGCCGTTCGACCTCGAGTTGGTGAAGACGCTCAAAGACAACCCTCAGCTCGGCAAGCTTCTGATCGAGACGATGAAGTACAACTTCACCAAGGTTGGCAACACCTCCGACAAGCTGAAGATGATGGCGTCGCTGTTCGACCCCAACCACGACAAGGCCAACAGCAAAGAAGGTTTCGTGCTCACCCCGCTGACCGTCACTGCCGACGGCCGCCGCAACGGCCCGCGCGATCGATTGCTCGCGGTCGCGCAGAAGCTCCCCGAGAACCTCACCATCCTCTCTGGCGCCAAAGTCGAGCGCATGATTCTCAACGACAAGAACGAGGCGACCGGGGTGCGATACCGCACTCCCGAAGGCGAGCTCAAAACCGAGTACTTCAAGCGCGAGGTGGTGCTCGCCGCCGGCACGTTCGCCACCAGCAAGATTCTGATGATGTCCGGTGTCGGGCCCGAGGAAGAGCTGAAGAAGGCCGCCGCAGTCGGGGTCGAGAAGAAGGTGGTCCTCGAGGGCGTGGGGAAGAACCTGATCGGCCGCTACGAGATCGGCGTCGTGCAACGGCTGAAAGAGCCGCTGCCGATTCTGACCGAGACCGAGTTCAACGCCGACCCCAACAACCCCGCCTACGCGAAGTGGAAAGAAACCGGCAAAGGCTTCTTCGCCGGCAACGGCATCGTCGCCGCGTTTCGGGTGAAGTCGGACCCGAGCAAGCCCGAGCCGGATCTCTATGTCTTCGCAGTGCCGGGCAACTTCCAGGGCTACAAGCCCGGGTATTCGAACGAAGCGGTAAAAGATCCGAACCTCATCACCTGGGTGATTCTCGACGAAAACAAGAGCGACCAGAAGGGCGAGCTCACTTTGGACCCGGCGAACCCCACCGGCCCGGTGAAGATCAACCAGATGTTCCACGGCGACGAGCGTGCCGGCGACAGCAAGCCGCTGGTCAACGGGATCAAGATCGTCCGCGAGCTCTCGAAGCGCTACGCCGAGCTTCTCGAAGGCGAGGAGTGGCCGGGCCCCGGCGCCGACACCGACGAGAAGCTCGCCCAAGCCGTGGAGCAGAACAGCTGGGACCACCACCCCGGCGGCACCACCCGCATCGGAGCCCAGAGCGACCCAATGGCCGTGGTCGACAAGGACATGAAGCTGATTGGCGTCAAAGGCGCGCGAATCTCTGACGCCGGCGTCTACGGCAACATGGGCTCGTTTCAGCAGTCGGCGGTGCTGATGGGCGCCGAGAAGGTGGCCGACGAGCTGATCGAGACTGCGAAGAAGGAAGACGCCACTGGGGGTCATTTCAGCCCATGGGACGTGCGGGTGACCGGTGAGATGTCGCCGGAAAATACCGTCTCGGACAACCTCTTCCTCGCGCTGCGGGACGGACGAAAGCTCGGCAACGATCGGGTCATCACGCCCGCCGCGCTCAACGAGCTCGTCGAGCTCACCCGGGTGAAGGGCTTCTCGAGCGAAGAGCTTTCCGAGGCGCGCGACATCGCCGCCGCGCTCAACCAGGTGGGCAACCCGAACGCTCAGGTGGTGGGCAAGCTCGGCGAGGCGATCGACCGGGGCCGCGCTGACCAGGGCTTCCTGCTCGACATGCAGGCTCGACTCGATGAGCTGACCAAGAAGAGTGCTGTGCCGGCGAGCGACTGGAAGGCCCCCCAATGACCGCAGAAGATCAGCTGCAGAACACGGTTGTCTCCGCGCTTCAGGTCCGGGGTGGCGCGCTGGTTCTCCCTGAGCCGGTGGCCAAAACAATCGCGGAAGAGATCAATGCGTCGCCGGGGAAGCAGCTCTACGCCGTGGCGTTGATCGCGCTCGCGAAGAGACTTCAGGCGATGCCCGGCTCGAGGCCGGCAACCCAGAGCGTGACCTTGCTCGCTGCACTCGCCCTCGGAGACGCCACAGCTACCGCCCGCTAGCCCTGGTCACGTAGCGATTGGTCGTCGCTACGGACGCGTGGCCGAGGAAGTCGCGGAGAACGGTCAGGCCGACACCTCGACGACACCGGCAACACCGTCGCGAAACATCGTGTCGCGCCCAGCGCGCTTCCGATGTCGAGCAACGCCTTGCCGAGCGGGCCGGCCAGCTCCGCACAGCGTGAGGTCGGTTGAAGCCCGGCGGGCGCGCGAATGAAGAGCGGGTCGCGCGAAGCCGAGCGAGCGCGCCGCTCATCGCGGGCTGCGAGAGTCCGAGGCGGCGGCCAGCGCGCCTGACGCTCCGCTCGGCCCAGAGCGCTTCGAACGCCAACAACAGGTTGAGGTCCACCCCAGAGAGGCTGGCGTGGACGGTGCTCATCAGGGCGCTGCCTTCGCGCCGCGCAGGGTGGCCGGCCTGAAGAGCTCCGAGACGACGCGCCGCGCGCCCTGCAGGTTGAGCGTCGCCAACGCCGGCACCGCCACCCACGGCAGCAGCAGCGAGATGCCCAGGCTCTGGGTCTGCGCGAGCCACGGCACGAGCACAAGCGCCTGCAGCGCGATCAGGTTGATGAAATCGACGACCCCCACTCCGAACACCAGCAGGCGAAAGCCACGATGGCCACCCGCGGCGAGCGAGCCCGGCACCACCAGCGCGAGCGCACCGACGAGCAGATCGCCCAGCCCCGCTGGGAGCGCGAAGTCGGCCGGCATCAAGCCGACTCCGCCGGCCGCGAGGAGCAGCGAGCCGAACACCGCGCGCAGCAGCATCAGCAGCCGCCATTGCCGATCGTCAAGTCCGTCGAACAGTGCCCGCACCCGCGCCGAGAAGAGCCCGGCGATGCCCAGCGCCAGCCCCCCCCGAAGGTCAGGTCTGCGTTGAAGCGCCTGCCGAAGGTGCGCTGGCGCCGCAGCTCAGGGAACAGGGACGAAGTGCAGGGTCGCCGTCCCGCTGCGGATGATGGCGGGCCCATTGCGAATGGTTGGGTGAAACTTCAGCTCGCCAGTGCGCACGTCGAGCTCCCGCACGACGGGGCCAGCACAGCTCGATTGGCTCTTCATCGTGATGCGGCCGGTCTTCGGGGCGCGGGCAGAGAACGAGCCACGTTCGACGCAGTCATCGTTCCACTTCAGGGTGAAGGCCCCGTCGCGTTCAACCGTCAGCGCGCCGCTCAGGCCCAACATCTCGTGGAGCTCGACCCAGAGCATCCACCGGGTCGAGTTCACCTTCTGCCGTGCCTCGGCACCCACCCGACGGAAGACCTGGGCGTGAGGCCAGGGGCCGAAGAGCCCAGCGAACTGGTCCTCTGCGACGAAGAAGAGCTGTGGTCGGCCATCCCAGGGGGCGAACTCGAGCGGCGAGAGGTTTCGACTTCGCACGTTCTCGGCGAAGTCTGCGATCGGGTAGCACCAGTCGAAGAAGGCCGTCTGGGCCGCTTGGACGATGTCCGGGCCAGCATGTCGCCGACGCGCGTCCCTCAGCGCTTCGAAGTCGGTCGCCATCTGCTTCGCAGCGCGCCAGACGACCCGCTCTTTCACGACCTCGAGCTGCCCTTCGATTCGACACATCGCCGACGGGCGATCCATGCGGTTCATCGAAGCGGGCTGCCATCGCCGCACGACGAAATGCCCCTCGGGGGTGACCGTGAGCGTCGCGGGATTGCCGAGGACTTCAGCCCATTCGCCAACGAAGAACGCGATCTTCGAGTCGATGGGCTGCGCTGGTGTGGCGACCAGGGCGAGGAGCGCGAAAAGGTTCATGCGGTGCAAAACCTCGCACACCGCGGCAGGGGAAACATCATTTCGGACCTTCCTCTTGAGCTGGCGATCGAAGCCACCAGCCACGGCCGGGTAAGCGGGCGAGGCGGTGGCGCTCCAGGAGCCGAGGGTCAGCTTGGGCGCATGGTGTCCGCCATGACGGAGGCCCGCGCACCGGCCCCCAGAGGAGAACTCGTCCACTAAAACGTCGGTTTGTCTTATATAGCGGACCCCGCTAGAAGACAGGCATGCTGGTGATGACCTACGCCGAGGAAGTTCGATGACCCCCCGACCCCGCACCGCCGACCCGTACCTCGACCTCGCCGTGATCGACCGCCGTGCGCCCCGCTTCAACCAGGCGGTGGTGGGCCTGCTCGCGGTGGTCGCGACGGTCACCGGCTTCTGGCCGCTGCTCACCCTGCTCGCGGTGCAGCTCGCGGTCGGGCTGACGTTCGGGCGGAAGTACTGCCTGCCGTGCGCGGCGTACTTCACCTGGGTGCAGCCGCGGTTCGGCGAAGGGCCGCTGGAGGACGCGCGGATGCCGAAGTTCGCGAACCAGATTGGAGTGATGGTGCTGACCGCGGCGACCCTGTGCCACCTGGCGGGGTTTTCGGCGGCCGGGTGGTGGCTGGGCCTGATGGTGGCGGTGCTGGCGAGCCTGGCGGCGATCACCGGGCTGTGCGTGGGCTGCGAGCTGTACCGCATCGGCGCGCGGCTCCGGGGCGTGAAGCAGAAGGTGATCGAGCACCTCGACGTCGGGGTAGCGTTCGTCGACGGCACCATCGTCCACTTCACCCACCCCCTGTGCAGCGACTGCCAGACGCTCGAGAAGGACTTCGTCGGCCAGGGCAAGAACCTGGTGAAGGTCGACGTCTCGAAGCACCCCGAGCTGGCAAAGAAGTACGGCATCGCCGTCGTCCCCACGGCGTTCGAGGTGCGGTCGACCGGCGAGATCCTCGCGCGGCTGGCGTGACCCACCCTGGAGATGAGGGCGACAGCGGGGATGCGTGGTGGTCAAGACATCCTGTTAGGATCAGCGCGCCAACGCGCTCGACCTGACGGGCGCGTACCCGAGCTTCGCCATCGCCGCGGGAGCCGCCGTCGACCTCACGCAGTAGTAAAAGGGCTGAGGACACCCGCACGCCTGGCACACGGCCTTCTGCGGAGGCAGGGGCTTGCCTGGAAGGCACGCCGAGGGCAGCCGCTCGGGAGCAAGGTCGTACGAGACGAACACTTCGATCGCCGCGTCGCCGACCCGCTCTTTCTCTGCCGCAATCGCCTTCGCCGCGCGCAGCTGGCACTGCTTGCCGTCGACGACCTTGAGGTAGTGGCGCTCGGGCGCGCCGCTGAGCAACAACGCAACCAGCAGGCTGACGGTCATAGGCGGGGCCACGCTATATGACGGCTGTGATTTCCGAACGCCTCGCGAACGCGCGCCGGCTCGAGCTGACCGACGCGGTCGAATCGGGAGGTCATGTCGAAGGCCAGTACCGCCGCGTGAAGGTGACGCTCGAAGACCACGGGCTCGAACGAACGGTGCGGCTCTACCTGGGCCGCCCGCCGGGCTGGGTGACGGTTGGCCTGCGCGTGCACGAGGTCAACGACCCGGACATGGTGATTACGGGCGACGCGTTCTTCGACGAGCACATCTCAGTGCTGGCGGAGGACGGGCGCCGGCCGCAGGTCGCTCCGGTGTTTGCGAGTGCCGCGCTGCGCACGGCGACACATACGTTCTTCAAGCGCTACCCGAACGCGACGTTCGACGGCTCGCGGCTGACGTTGCCGCACGTCACGACCTCAGACACGGGCACTGCGCTGGAGGATGCGTCGTCGTTGATGTTGCTGTTGCAGAAGGCAGTCGAGGGAAGCGCTCAGGCGCCGCTCGAGGCACCTCCGGTGCTGTTGCCGGGCCGGCCGTGGTGGAAGAACGAAGAGCGCACGCGCTACGCGGCGACCGTCGCCGCGATGACCCTCTCTGCTTTCAGCGCTGTCGGCTTGTCGATTCCGCTGACGCAGGCGTTCTTCCCGTCGCAGCCGTTGTTCGGGTACATCTTCACGGCGACGGTCATCTACGCGGTGATGGGTTCGGGGTTGGTCTGGGCCGCCGCCAAGATCGGCAGGAAGAAGTGAGCACGTCGCGGGACCATGGTTACCGTTGGTGAGCCATGATCCGAGCCTGCCCATCCTGCGGTCAGAAGAACCGAATTCCTCCTGAGCACCTTCACGAAACGGGGAACTGCGGGAAATGCAAAGCCGCGCTGCCGCCCATCGACGCGCCGATCGACGTGAACGCCGCTGAGTTCGACGCCATCTCGAAGAACGCGAAGGTCCCGGTGCTGGTCGACTTTTGGGCGGCGTGGTGCGGCCCGTGCCGAATGGCGGCCCCCGAGGTGAAGCTGGTCGCCTCGCAGATGGCCGGGAAAGCGGTGGTGCTCAAGGTCGACACCGAGGCGAACCCAGAGCTCTCGGCCCGCTTTCAGATCCGCGGCATTCCCAACTTCATGGTCTTCAAGGGTGGCCAGAAGGTGCTCGAACAGCCCGGCCTCGTGCAGGCCGCGCAGATGAAGTCGTGGCTGACGTAGCTCTGTCGATTTCGTCGCCGGGAAACAACACGACTCCCGGCCACCGCCATCGCCGCCGCCTCAAAGTCGAGCATTCGACCGGTATTGGTCGAGCTCGACATGTCCCAGAGCGCCTGGAACAGAAACCCTCGCGCCCCCAACGTCACGGGCTCCTTCTGCCTCGAGTCGTTCGAACCACTTCGCCCTCTTCGCCACCGAAAGATTCTTCGCGCTGAACACCAGCGTGCGCCGCACCGGAGCGAAGCCGCAGAAGCTCAGCGTGCCCCGCCCGAACGAACCCGCGAGCGCGTCGTGGTGTGCCAACCGGGGTCGCCGTGTTGCCGGAGATCCTCTGTGGGCCGCTGAACCTCGTGCCCATCGCCGTTCCGCCGTCGTTTCCCGCGCCGCCCGACATCGAAATGTACCTGGTCACGCCGCGTGCTCTGCGCCGCGTGCCCCGCATCGCAGCCGTCTTCGAGGCACTCTCGGACTCGCTGGGCGCCCTGAGGTAGTTCTTCTCTTGGCGATCAGCGCGCCTGGGGCTTGTTGAACAGCATGTGAACACAGCCGAGGTAGCGTTCCTCGAAGCCGCCTTCGCAGTAGGCCAGATAGAACTCCCACATCCGAACGAACGCGTCGTCGAAGCCGAGGCGACGCACTTCATTCACGCTCCCGAGAAAGCGTTCGCGCCAGCAGCGCAGGGTGCGCGCGTAGTGCGGGGTGAGGTCATCGAGCTGTGCGAGTCGAAGGTCGGTCGCGCGCGTCGCCGAAGTGACCAGCGAGGTGACCGAGGGGATGCAACTGCCCGGGAAGATGTACGCCTTGATGAAGTCGACGCTCTCGCGGTGACGGGCATGGTGTTGATCCGAGATGGTGATCGCCTGAAGCAGCATTCGGCCCTGCGGGTTCAATCGATCACTGCAGGCGCGAAGGTAGTCGTCGAGGTGCCGATGGCCGACGGCCTCGACCATTTCGATCGACACCAGCTTGTCGAAGCGCCCCACGAGATCTCGGTAATCGCGCTGGAGCACGGTGACCCGGTCGTCGAGGCCCTCGGCGTGAACACGCTCGCTGGCGAAACGATGTTGCGCGGGCGAGATGGTCGTCGTCGTGACGTGGCACCCGTAGTGCTTCGCGGCGTGAATCGCGAGCGCCCCCCACCCGGTTCCGATTTCAAGCAGACGTTCTCCAGGCCGCAGGTCGAGCCTTTGGCAGATCCGGTCGAGCTTCGTTCGCTGCGCCTCGGCGAGCGAGGCGTCGTCGCGCTCGAAGATCGCGCTCGAGTACGTCATCGAGTCATCGAGAAAGAGCCTGAAGAAGTCGTTCGACAGGTCGTAGTGGTAGGCAATGTTCCGGCGACTCGCGCTGCGGGTGTTGTTGCCAGCGGTGCCGAGGACGGCTTCACGGACGCCGCGCAAGAGGCCAGCGACGCCGCTGTCCATCGCGTCGAGGACGTCGATGTTGCGGGTGAGGATCCGCGCGAGGCCGACCAGGTCGCTGCAGGCGATCGCGCCGGCCATGTACGCCTCGCCGGAGCTCACGCTGCCGCCGAAGATGATCGATCGGTAGACGCCTGGATCTCGGACTTCGACGGTCACCGCCAGCCCATCGTCCGCGCGTCCGAACGTGACACTTCCGGCAGCGTCGACCAGGGTCAGCTGCCCGCGCGAGAGCTGCGCGAGAACGGCGTGAACACGTCGTCGGGCGAGCCCGTCGACCATTCGGCCAAAGGTGTCGAGCGACGCCGGACGACTCGCGAGTGTCTGCCGGTCAGCCGTCATGGTTTCTCCAGGTCAGGATGCGGGTAGAACTTCGCGCGGCGCAGCCAGAGGCGAAGCGCCTCGACGTAGATCGCGGCGACGACCTTCACCGTCATCGCCGGGTAGCCAGCCAGCGTGCGTGCCAGCGTGGCGCGACTGATGGGTCTGCGCTCGAGCGTCAGCGCCGCCTCGAAGACGCGCGCGCCGCCCTGGCGGTTCTCCATCTGGCTCCACAGCTGCTCGCCGGGCTCGCCGAAGCGCCAGACGTAGTCCATGTTCATCCCGAGAAACGGCGAGACGTGAAACGCTTTGGCGAACTCGAACCGCAGGTCTGCCGACGCCCGCGGCAGCACGTACATGTGCCGCTCGCCCCAGGGGGTGTTGTTCACCTCGGCGACGACGGTCTCGACGCTGCGCCCGTCGCGCGCGAAGCAGTAATAGAAAGAGACGGGGTTGAAGCAGTAGCCGAAGTAGCGCAGGTGGGTGAGAAGGCGAATCGGCCCGCCTGGCCGCGAGCCGGTGCGCTCTTCAACGAGCCGTCGAATCGCCTCGTCGAGGGGCAGCTGGGCAGGGCCGTAATGGTCCGCGCGGCGGAACCAGGCGAGGTTTGGGCCCTTCGTGCTCCAGAAAGCGCGGCCAGCGAAGACGGTGTCGAGCTCGGCGAGGTCGAGGTACGCCATGAAGAGCGCGTAGGTGAACTTCCGCTGCGGCTCGATGAACCGGCAGTGGCGAAGGCTACCGAAATAGAGCGCGCTCTCCATCGCGCTAGAGCTGCTTTCCAAAGTGGCGCGCCACTGCGAGCGCGCTGTTCACGCCGTCCTCGTGGAAGCCGAACCCCCAGTAGGCGCCGCAGAAGTGGGTGCGGTTGCCCCGCCCGCTGATGACCGAGTGGCGCTGCTGGGCGCGCACGGCGGGGCGCGAAAAAATCGGGTGATGGTAGCGAACGGTGCGGAGGATCAACCGAGGGTCGATTTCATCGACACGGTTGAGGGTGACCAGGAACTCTTGCTCGCTCTGCAGGCCCTGCAGCAGGTTCATGTCGTAGGTCAGCGCGACGCGACCTTTCGAGTGACGCGGAACGTAGGCGTTCCAACAGGCCCACGCCCGACGCCGTCGCGGCAGCATTCGCGTGTCGGTGTGGAGCACGGCGATGTTTTCCTGGAAGCCGAAGCTCCCGAGAATCTCGCGCTCATCGGGCGACGGATCTTCGAGCATCGCCAGCGCCTCGTCGCCGTGGCTCGCGATGATGACCTCGTCGAAACGCTCGGGCAGCCCGCCGCGCGGCGTGACGAGCACATGGTCTTTCGCGCGTCGAATCGCGGTGACCTTTGACCCCAGCCGGATTCGATCTCGAAAACCAGAGGTCAGCGCGTCAACGTAGGACTTCGAGCCGCCGCGAACGACGCGCCACTCGGGCTGACCAAGCACGTCGAGGAAGCGGTGGTTGGCAAAGAACTGAGCGAAGAAGCGCGCGGGAAAAGCCTCCATCTGGCGCGGGTCGGCCGACCAGATGGCCGCCCCCATCGGGTAGAGAAAATGCTCGATGAACGTGCGCGAATACCGGTGTTCGGCGAGGAAGGTTCCCAGCAGGACGCTGTCGTCTGGATCTTCGAGCAGCGCCCGGGCGCCGATTTTGAAGCGAGCGATCTCGGCGAGCATTCGCCAGAAGCGAGGTCTCAGCGCGTTCCTGCGTTGGGCGAACAACGCGCGATTCGAGTACTCGAGGCCGTCTGCTTCCGAGTGCACGCTGAAGCTCATGCTCGAGGGCTGCGAGCCGACGTCGAGCTTCTTCAGCAGCCGGACGAAGTTCGGGTAGCGCTCCTCGTTGAAGACGATGAAGCCCGTGTCGATGTCGTGGGCACGACCGCCGCTCTCGACCCGAACCGTGTTGCTGTGGCCGCCGACGTAGTCGTTCTGCTCGAAGACCGTCAGCGCGTGCTCCCCGGCAAGGAGATGCGCACAGACGTTGCCCGCGATTCCGGTTCCGACTACCGCGATCTTCAAGTGCTGCCCCTTGAGGTCATCAGAAAATACATCGCTGTATAATCTTTGTATAACGCTGGGCGTCTGGACGCCGCCAGGGCAAATCGGCGCACGATCGCGGCCGTCACGAGAGGTTTGCAGACCTCGGGCGCGGACCCTAGGGTGGAGGCCCACATGCCTGCTCCCATTCGAAACAACGGCGCTTCGACGACGGTTCGCCCCACCGACACCACCGCTCCGGCTGCGCGGACCCCCTCGACGCCCGCGCCTGTCGCCTCGAGCACGACGGGTTGGTCGCCTGCCGCCCCCGCCGCCGCCACGACTCCGCGCGGGGATGCCTTCGGCGCCGTCACCGCCCGGGTCGCCGAACGCCTCAACCCGCGGCTCACCGCGAAGAGCAACTTCGAGCTCGTCCCCGGCCGTACCCCCGACGCCGTCGGCCTACCGCAGGTGCTCGCCGCCATTGGCAGCACCCCGCAGGGGCAGGCTGCGGTGAAGGCGGTGCTCGCGCAGCTGCAAGAGAAGACGGGCATCGCGGTGCCGGCCCAGGTGCAGGCCGCCGCCCTCGCGCACCCCGAGCAGGCCACCCGCGCGTTCGAGGTCACCCCGAAGCAGATGGCCGCCGGGATGGACGCGGTCAACGCCCGCTACCACGAGGGCAAGCTGAAGCAGGTCGCGCCGCGCACCTTCGCGCTGCCGCAGAAGTTCGACCTCGCCAACCTCGACGCCGCGCCGTGGACGCGCGCCAGGCCCGAGATGAAGGAGCTCGCGCCTGGCCTGTTCGCCGGTGACCTGGCCAGCACCACGCCCGACGCCGAGCTGAAGCGCAACACGGTGATGGCCGAGGTCTTTCAGCGCCTGTCGAGCAACCCCAGCTCGACCGAGAAGTTCGAGGTCGCCTACGGCGGAAAGTCGTTCACCAAGCTCGACGACTTCCTCGGCGCGCTCAAGGCCGACGGCTACGAGGTGAACGTCAGCTTCCAGCAGCGCATCGCCAACTTCGCCAACCTGAAGACTGTCGTCCCCGGCTCGACGCCTCCGCAGTTCCTCGATGTCCCCGCGCCGCTGATGGTGAAGACGGGCATGGTCGACAGCACCGGCAAAGAGGCGGTGGTGCCCTCGGCGCACTCCGAGATGCTTGTATCGCTGCGTGCGGGGCCGAACACGCGCGGGCCGAAGCTCGACTCGGATCAGAAGTTCTACCAGGGCGTCAGCGGCACCGGCTTCTTCCCCGTCGGCAGCTTCGCCGAGCCGAAGTGGTGCGGAGCGTCCACGCTCGCCACACTCAAGGGCGACAAGGCGCTCGAGGCAGTGAAGCTCGCCGGCGTCTTCACCGACGTCGTGCAGCAGAGCGCCCGCAAGCTCGACCTCTACGCCGACGGCTACGGCATCACTGGCGTCTGCAACGACTCGGTCGCCGTGATCGAGCAGGCCACCACCGGCGTCGCCCACGAGTACCCCCTGCTGATGAAGGACTCGGCGCTCACCCCCGAGCTCCAGCGCCGCCTGTCAGACGGTGACGCCTCCGATGACGCGCTGTGCAAGCAGCTGAAGAAAGCGATTGAAGATCTGCCCAGCGACGTGCGCCAGAACGCGAGCAGCCGCGCGCGCGCCCTCGCCTCGATTCCCTGGGCCGCCGGCGCCGAGCCGTTTCAGAGCACGGTCGAGGCGCGAAGGATTCTCGGCGGCTGACGGTCAGACGTCCGAGCAGCTCGTCGCGATCAGCTAAGGGTTGCGCCGTTCACCGCCACCTCGCGGCCCAGCGAGTGCTGCCGCGCCAGCAGAATTCGCCCCATCCCACCTTCGCCGATGACGCCGACGGGGGTCAGCTCGACCTCGTCTGCAGAGGTCTGCTCGCGCGCAGCGTCCGGGGTCGCCAGCAGCAGTCGGGGCAGCGTGCCGCCCAGCGACGGCTCGACCGCGGTGACCTCGGAGCGCGGACCCGACGCGAAAGTGTCGTCGTGAGACCCCAGAGCGAACGTCGCGTCGCATGAGACGCCCGCCGGCAGCGCCTGAAGTCCCATGCGTTCGAAGTGGAGCTCGAAGTCCTGTTTCCCCATGCGCGAAGGCCGACGCTATCGACATTCGGCCAAAAGGCTACCGTCCGCGCATCGCTTGCGGCGGGCGTTCGACTTCGACCGCCGCAGGGTGTCTCCACCCATCGCAAGCTCAGGCACGGGGCATGCTGTGCTGGGCGGCATGGTCCAGGTCTCTGAGCTGATGTCGAGCAACGTGTTGACGTTGACGTCCAACGCATCGCTGGGGCGGGCGTTCGCCGAGATGAAGCTGGCGCGGATTCGCCACTTCCCGGTCGTGAACGCGGAGGGCTCGGTGGTCGGGGTGGTGAGCAGCCTCGACATCGCCCGCGCGATGCCGCGGCCCGGGTACGGGAAGTCGATTCCGGTCGCGTCGCTGATGACGACTCAAGTGCACACGGTGCGGGAAGATCGACCGGCGTGGCACGCGGCGCGGTTGATGCGGACGAAGAAGATTGGCTCGCTGCCGGTGGTGAACGCGAAGGGCCAGCTGGTCGGGATCATCACCGAGACCGACTTCATCGAGGTGGCCGAGCAGGCGCTCAAGGGCCAGCGGCTTCGCCGTACCCGCGCCTGACCTTCGGCCTGTGGATCCGCGGCAGACTCTGCATCAACCGTCTCCCCGCGCAACGTCTGCACGCGGCGCCGCTGCCTCCGACGCCCCAGGTGCGAGAAGCCCGCGGCCTGACATGTAGGCCTGAAGGCTTTGCGCGCCCGTGCCGAAGCTTCAAGTGATGGACTTCGACCGCGCCCTGCTGGAGCTGCTGAACGGGAACGAGGTCCAGGCGCCCCCGTACCCCGCGACCGCGCTGAAGCTGACCCAGGTGCTCGGCGACCCGGCCCACCACCGCGGCCACGTCCTCGATGTCGTTAGGGCCGACGGGCCCCTGGCCGCCGCCGTCCTGCGAATCGCGAACTCGGCGATGTGGGTGGGGCTGGAGCCGGTGACGACCTTGAACGCGGCGGTTGCCCGCATCGGCGAAGCCGAGCTGGGCCGCCTCGCGCTGGCCGCCGGACTCGCCGGCAGCATGACGAAAGCGGGACCCCTCGCCCGGCTGCGCCGCCGCGTCTGGCACGACTCGGTGTCGGCTGCGGTGTGCGCGTCTGTGATTGCGCCCACCCTGGGCCTCGATCGGGAAGAGCTGTTCGTCGCGGGCCTGCTGCACGACATCGGAAGAATGGTGGCGCTGCACGCGATCGAGCAGCTGCTCTGGCGGCTGCCCAGTGAGCCTGCGCGGACCGCGGCCGACTGGTGGAGACTCACCGAGCGCTACCACGTCGAGCTTGGGCTGCTGCTCGCGAAGCGCTGGCAATTGCCCGAGCTGTTCGTCGACTGCATCTCGCAGCACCACCAGGTGTCGCCCGCGGGAAGATACGCGCGCCAGACGATCGCGATCGCGGCGGTCGACCAGCTCGTCGACGTGCTGAACGGCGGCGTGCCGCTGACCACCGCGGTCCTCGCGGCGGTGCTCGCGGTGCCTGAATCGACGGACCACGCGCGGCTCGCGGCGGATCTCGCGAAGGCGCCGTCGCTGATCGCCAGCTTCGAAGATCCGACCGTGCCCGAACGGACGTCGAAGGTCGAGCCCAACCCCCTGCCCTACCTGGGCGTCGCGCCGTCCGTCCCGATCACGTTTCACCTGCCGAACGGTTCGACGGCCGAATGCCTGTCTGCCCGCGCGACTGAAGTCACCTTCACCTCGCGAACGCCGATTCCGGAAGGGTACCTGCAGCCCGTCGACGCCTCCCTTCACGGCCAGCGCATCTCGTTGTGGCTGCGAATCTCTGCGTCGACCCCGAGCGCGGGAGGCTGCGACGTCGTCGGCCATCCGTTCGCGCTCACCGGCCAGGCGCTCACCAGTTGGCTGTCGGCGATGCGCGATGGCGCGGGCCTCGACGCCAAGGGGCAGGCCTGAGGCGGAGGCCCGGCGTGCGTCTCACCGTCGGTTGGGGCGGCCTGGGAAGATCGTGCCGGGGTAGATGAAGGTCGCGCGCGCGAGCGGGCTTCGCATGAACGCGATCCAGCCGATGGCGTAGAGCGCCACGGCCAGCTGGACCCAGAGCGCGGCGCCGAAGAGATGCGTCTCGAGCGCACTGAAGACAACCGCTGCGCTCCACGCCAACCGCGTCGCCCGACGTCGGCGAAGGAACATCAGCCCGCTGACGAGCACCAACGACCAGCCGGCAAGCGCCACCCCACTGAGCGCAAGATCGCCGGGCTCGACCTGCGCAGGCCACCCACGCATGAAAGCAAAGACATGGGCCATCACGGCCAGCGCGTGGACGATGACGGCCAGCGCGAGGAGGTCGAGCCAACGGCCGGCCGGGCCGCGGGGCGCTTCCTGGTAACACAGCTCGCACCAGCACTCGCCACGGCTCGGCCCTGGGTCGCACTGGCTGCAGATGCGGGCCTCACAGCGGGCGCAGCGATCGGAAAGCATGAAGCCCACGTGACGGGGACAGGCGACGTCGGGCTCGGTGGTTTCCGCCATGGCCTCAGGTTAGCCGCGAGAAGAGCCGTCAGTAGATCGACGCCAACGATTGGGCGGGCGCGGCTCCGGCGAGTGACTCGACCGACCAACTCGAGGTGCCATCGAAGCTGACCAGCAGGAAGCCGTCTGAGCTCGCGGTGGGCGGCTGCTGCAACGTCGAGGCGAACTGGTTGCGCGACATCAGCTGGTACCGAAGTCGGCTCTGCACCCGGGTGATTACGGTGCGCGCGGGCGCGACCGTCGTGACGACGACCGAGCCGTTCTGATCGAGCGACATGAAGTACTGGGTGACGTCGGTGCGCCTGGGAGTCCGCGAGAGCTCGGTGACCTGGGTGCCCGAGATTCGCAGCAACCGCACCGTTCGGCTGTCGGGCTGATCAAGCGCCCAGATGTTCTTGTCGGCCGTCGAGTATGCCGCTGCGAGCAGGGGAGCGACCGACGATGTCAGCACCGTCTTGCTCCAGCCGATGCCGAGCTTGAACCGCCACAGCTCACGCCCTTCGGTGACCAGGCTTGATCCGCGATCGTATGCGGGTGACCGGTTGAGCGCGTGAATCGATGATGTCTCATCTGTCGCGCGCAGGTAGCCCGGGCCGGACTTGGCCGAAGCATGAGGGGCTGTGGTCGAGAGGAAAGCGGGTGGACG
>JBBRAX010000078.1:0-33909 GCA_038206395.1 Myxococcales bacterium
TTCAAGGTTCCGACCGGCACGCCTTCGACGTCGGCCACGGCTTCCAGCGGTTGGCCGTGCACCTGGGTCAGCACGAAGACGCGGCGCTGCGCTTCGGGAAGCTGGGTCAAGGCGCGTTCGAGCATGGCGTCCAGTTGCTGCTGGTGAACCGAAGCATCGGCGCCCTCGCGCGGATCCGCCACGTCGGCGCCCTCGTCCATCGCAGCCAGCTGCAGGTGCCGCCGCTTCTTCTCGTCCAAAAGCCAGCGGTGCGCGACGGTGAAGACCCAGGTGGTGAGGATGGCCGGCCCATCGAAGTCGAAGCGCGCGACGACGCCCAACAGCTTCTCGAGCAGCTCCTGGGTCAGGTCATCGACGTCGGCGTCACGCGGGCCGGCCCGGCGCACGAACGCGTGCATCACCGGGGCGTACCGGCGCAGGAAGACGTCCTGCGCTGCGCGATCTCCGCGCCGCAGCCGGTCGACCATCGCTCTGTCGAGTTCGGGTTTGATGAAGAGGTCTCACGACCGGCGGAAAGAAAGGTTGCAGTTATTTCTTCTGCAGGCCGACCGCGGTGGTGCCTTCGGGCTGGGGGCCGAACTTCATCGCTCCGGCGGGCAGGAAATAGAGGATGTCCATCACCCCGCCCTGCACGGTCGGCACGTGCCACGAGCCGGGGGCGTACACCGTCCACCCTTCGGGCTGGCCATCGAAGGTGGGGTTGCCCGTCACGGCGAAGCAGAGGTCGAACTCGCCGCCGGGGTGGGTGTGCGCCATGCCTGCGCCGGACATGTGTACCGCGTCGATCGACAGGCTGCCGTCGGCCGACTTCTGCACGCGCGAGTAGCGCACGCCGTCGTTCTCGCGGTCGCACAGCCACTTCGCGTCCACGCCTTCGCGCATCAGCTGCTTCACCTTCTGCACTTCGGGTGAGCCGACCGGGAAGCGCGACGACAGCGCGGTGGCGGCATTCGGGTCGGTGACTTGCGTCTCGCGCACGGCGGCAAGCAGCGGCGCCAGTGCATCCATGAAGTCTTCGCGGTTGGCCATGCGGCGAAAACCACCACAGCCGTGCCAGACTGTCGACCGTGCTGCTCACCCTTTCACTCGCTGCGATGTTGGGCGGTGCCCCTCAGGGCAAGGTGCTGGCCGTGTTGTCGTTGGAAGGCGAGGGCACGACGACGGTGCAGGTGGCGGTGGTGCGCACTGCCGTCATCGAGGAGCTGATCGCGCAGGGCTATGGCGTGCTCGGTACCTCATCGGTGGGCACGGCGCCCGCCGGCACGGTCGGCGGAGCCGTGGTGCAGATGCTCGGCAATTTTCAGGTCACCCTGCGTCTCACCGACGCGAAGACGAACGCGGTCATCTCGGCGGTGAGCGTGCGATGTGGAAACGCCGAGAAGCTCGCGGAAGCCGCGAAGGAAGCGGTGGCGCAGCTGGCGCGAGAGGGACGTCAGCAGTGGGGCATGCGCACACGCTTCAAGCCGGCGAAGTAGGTCGCAGCTGACTTCAACGGTAGCTCCGGCCTCGCGCAGAAGATCCTGATCTCGAAGGGTTCGACGTTGGCACCTGCACTGCAATGTCTTCCGTGCATGGACGTGCACCAGGGAAATTGGGACGCGAAGGCAGGCTGGAAGTGGCAGTTCCAGGCAGAGGCGAACGACGACGACGCGGTGACGCTGGTGCTGGCGTTCGGAGGACCCGCCGCGCTGGCGAAGCAAACCCCGCTGGATGAGCTGGCCCTGAAGTTCCGCAACGCGCAGCTGGTGGCGTGCTCGACGGACGGTGAAATCGAGGGCACGCAGGTGTTCGAGGACGCGATCGTGGCGACGGCGATCCGCTTCGAGCACACCGAGGTGCAGGTCGCCGAGGCGCGGATGGTGGTGGGCCGCAGCAACCACGAGGCGGGCGCGCAGCTCGCGCAGCTGATGCAGCGGCCGGGGCTCGCGCATTTGTTCGTCATCTCGAGCGGCTCGGGGGCCGAAGTCGCCGAGCTGACGAAGTCCCTGACGGCGGCACTGCCGCGGCACGTCGCGCTCACGGGCGGTTCGTCGAAGGCGGTGTACTTTCAGGGCCGGCCGATGGCGAACGCGGTCGTCGCAGTCGGGTTCTTCGGGCACCGGATTCATGTCGGGTACGGCGCGCTCGATGGAAAGGATCCGTTCGGCTCAGAGAGCCGGAATGGGTTCGGCGGGCGTTCTCCCGAGCTTGCGATTCTCACCAGCAGCGCGAGCAGCCGGCGCGCGCCGACGAAGAAGATCGAGGAAGAGGTGCGAAGCGTGCGCGAGATGCTCGGGCCGAAGGTCGCGCTCACCGGCTTCTGCGCACAGATGAACGTGTCGCCGTTTCTTTCCTCTGCACAGCAGACGACCGTGACGACGCTGCGGGAGGAATGAGTCGCGAGTACCGACGAGGTTCGTCCCGCGGAAGGCCGCGCTTGGTCTGCTGGCAGCGAACGCCCTACACTTGTCTCGATGAGCCAGAGCCGCATCGACCCAGAGCTGCGCAAGGAGTTCGACGCAGCGATGCGCCGCACTTTGAAGCAACGGCTGGACTACTCGTTCATCCACACCCACAAGCCGGTGATGGACGAGGCGCCCTGGCGCAGCTTCGAAACGACCGCGGCATACCGGAAGTGGTGCGCCGAAAACCTGCCCTCGTGGCTTGGCTATGCCTGAGCCCCGCGCGTTTTCATTTCGCCTCGGAGAAGAGCTCGCGGCGGCATTCGCCAAACACCGCGTCGAGTACCTTTTCATCGGAAAGGCGGGAGCCATCTTCTATGGGTTCCCTGACACCACCCAAGACGCCGATGTCTTCCCGCTCAAATCGCCCGACAACGGGCGTCACATCGCGGCGGCGCTGCGTGAGCTGGGATTCTCGGTGGACGAGCGACTGGAAGCAGAGCTGATCCGCGGAAAGGAGTTCGTTCAGGTTCGCGAGGGACCCTTCGACGTCGACCTCATCTTCGCGCCAGATGGCATCGAAACCTTTGAGGGCGCCAAGCAGCGCTCGACCCTCGTTGATGGGCGATTCCCGGTCGCGAGCCTGGACGACATCATCAAGAGCAAAAAGGCCGCGAACCGGGCGAAGGACCGCGAGTCCCTGCCGCGGCTCGAGGCTTTTCTTCAGTACTTGCGCGAGAAGCCCGACGTCTCATCGACGTGACGCTTGCCCGCGCATCAAAACGCCCGGCAGGGGCAGCCGTGGCCAGCGATCAGATTGGCAGGACGCCGGCGGCGAGCTCCATCAGCTGAAGTCTGCGCTTGGTGACGGGGCTGCTGCCGTCGATCAGCGCGTCGGTCTCGATCAAGACGCGCTCCAGCGGGAACCGCTGCACGGAGGCGTCGGACGTCGGCAGCCCGCCCTTCACCGGAGGCTGCCAGCCGACCATCTCGTCGGTGTGCCCCGCGAGCAGCGCCTCGACAGCGGCGAGCCCGAAGCGGCCGGCGACCATGCGATCCATGTACGAGGGGTTTCCGCCGCGGACGACGTGCCCGAGCACCGTCGCGCGAATCTCGACGCCTGCAATCTCGGCCGCCAGCGTCTCTTCGACCAACCGCACGAGCCGCGTCGTCGGCACCGAGATGCCTTCGGCCTTGATGACCAACACCCGCCGCTTGCCGCGCGCGTACCCATTGCGAACGACGGCCGCGACGTCGGCGACCAGCTGCTCTTCACTCTTGCCCTGCTCGCGAATCAGCGCGGCGTCGGCGCCCGCGGCGATGCTGCTCGCCATCGCCAGGTACCCACAGCTGCGCCCCATCACCTCGACCACGAACGCCCGGCGATGCGCGCGCGCCGTGTCGGAAATCTTGTCGCAGGCTTCGACGATCGTGTTCAGCGCCGTGTCCACGCCGAGCGCCGTCGACGTGCACCCGATGTCGTTGTCGATGCTGCCGGGGATCCCCATCACCTTGATCCCGAACTCGGTGGCGAGCATGTGCGCGCCGGTGAGGCTGCCGTTGCCTCCGATGACGACGAGCCCCTCGAGGCCGTGCTTCTTCATCTGCTCGACCGCCGCCTGCCGCCCCGCCAGCTCGCGGAAGCGTGCCGACCGCGCGGTGCCAATCATCGTGCCGCCCATGCCGCCGGCGAAGTCGAGCTCGAGGTCAGCGCCGATCGCTCCGTGCTCGATGCCGCGGGTCAGCTCGCGAAACTTCCCGTCGATGAGCCCGTCGTACCCGTCAAGGCACCCGAGCACGTGCGCGCCTCTCGCCGCCGAAAGCTTCACCACCGCGCGAATCGCGGCATTCATTCCCGGCGAGTCCCCACCCGACGTCATCACGGCAAGACGTTTCATGGCGCCAGACTCTGGTTGAACCTTCTGGCGAGCGAAACCCCGAAATTTAAGCGTTAGATTGGCCGCGCCCCCGTGCTGCGCATCGCCCAGACAGTTCCCGACACCGAGGCCGAGGGGCCGGGGCGCCGCTACGCCCTCTGGGTCCAGGGCTGCACGATTCGCTGCCCCGGCTGCTGCAACCCCGAGATGTTCGCCGCTGACAAAGGCCGCGCGGTCGACCCCCTCGCGCTCGCAAAGGAAGTCGTCGCCATCCCCGGCCTCGAAGGCGTCTCGATTCTCGGCGGCGAGCCGGGCGAGCAGGCGGAACAGGTCGCGGTCTTCGCGGAAGAAGTGAGAAATGCCGGCCTGTCGGTGATGCTCTACAGCGGCTACACGCTCGAGCAGCTGAAGCAGCGCCCGGGGGCCGCACGATTGCTGGCCGCGGTCGACCTGCTCGTCGACGGGCGCTATGAGCAGGGCCTCCCCGAGATTAGGCGGCGCTGGCTGGGCTCGACGAACCAGGTGATGCACTTCCTCACGCCCCGCTACTCGCTGGCCGACCCCCGCTTCCACACCGCGAACACCGTCGAGCTGCGGCTCAGCAAAGAGGGAGTCACCATCAACGGCTGGCCCGCGGCGGCCGACGGGCTTCGGTGGCAGCGATGAAGCAGGTCACTTCCGAAGAGGCCGAGCTTCTGCGCGTCGCCCGCGCGGTCGTCGGGCTCTCGTCGTACGCCGAGATCGAAAGGGTGCTGGCAGGGCAAAGGGCCGCTCCGGCGCAGCTGGGGCCGACGGCGATGCAGCTGCTCCAGGACACGCTGGCCCGCGGCGTCGGACTCGCGGTGATGCGCGGCGGCGGCTGGCGTCAAGACGGCCAGAAACGTCTGTGGGAACGCGGCCCCCTGCCCGTGCTGGAGTTCGAAGAGGCGTCGTTTCAGCTGCTGCGGTGGATGCTCGCGTCGCCGCTGGCCGACTCGACCCAGAAGGCGTTGCCGGGTCGGGGCAGTGACTCGCTGGCAGACGAGACGCTGCTCGCGCTCGCGCTGACGCTGGTCACCGAGACGCCGTGCGAGCGAGGCGTTGGCTTGCTGCCGCGCGTTCGCAAGTCCGCGCTGTGCTGGGTGGTGCAGCCCGCCGCGCTCGCCCGCGCGCAGCAGCTGCCCGACGAAGCGCCCGACTTCTCGCTGGCCGACGGCGCGCCGCTGACCTTCCTGCTCGAGGCGTGGCAGCCGATGCTGGCGCGGGCGTGGGCGCGCATCGAGCTGACGAAGGGCAACATCGAAGATCCAGCCGAGCTGACCCGCATCGGCAAGGCGCAGGCCGCGGTGCTGAAAGGATTATTCGCCGCCGCCAACACGACGAAGCGCCGCGGGCTGCTGGGGTTCCTGGTCGAAGCGGGCGCGCAGGTGCTCAATGGCAAGCGCGACAGCGGCGACTGGATTCGCAACCTGCTGCCGACGACGCCGCTGCGCGAGCGCACCGAGGCACGAAAGCAGTCGGCGGTGTTCCTGAAGTCGCTGGCCACCCTGCGCGCGTGGGACCAGGAACACCGGGCGGTTCGCTTCTTCGAAGACGACTACGCGCTGGCGCAGGGAATGGTGAAGGCGTGGGAGCCGTTCGGCGATACCGGCTTCCGCGAGGCCCAGCGGTTGGCGTCGGAGCTCGAGAACCCCGTCTAGATGCGCCCCTTCCTTCTGCTCACCCTCGTCACCGCGACAGCGGCGTTCGCCCAGGAAGACGCGGGCGCGGCGACGGGCGTGCTGACGAAGGCGCCGGCGCTGGTGAAGCAGGTCGAGGCGGTGTTTCCCGTCGACATGCTCGACGCTGGCACGGGCGGCACGGTGGAGATGGAGGTCGACCTCGGCGCCGACGGCAAGGTGATGGACGCCCGCGTCATTCAGAGCGCGGGAGCGGCCTTCGACTTCTCTGCCCTCGAAGCGGTGAAGCAGTTCGAGTTCACGCCGGCCGAGGTCGACGGCCAGCCGTCGGCGGTGCGCATTCAGTACAGCTACGAGTTCTTCTTCCGGCCCGAAGTCATCACCACCGCCCTCGACCCGGACGCGGGCACGCCAGAAGACGTGGTGAACTTCGAAGGCACGCTGGTCGAGCGCGGCACCCGGCTGCCACTGCCCGCAGCCAACATCGTCATCGGCGAGAAGGAAGCGGTGTCTGACGAGCTCGGGCGTTTCTCCTTCCGCGGCATTCCGCCCGGGCCGCAGCGCGTCGTCGTCTCGGCGCCCGACTACGCGAAGTACGAAGTGACCGAGACGCTGAAGCCCGGCGAGAAGACGGTCGCCACGTACTTCGTGCGCCGCAAGGTCTACGGCGGCTTCGAGACGGTGGTGCGTGGGCAGAAGGAAAGGAAGGAAGTCGCGCAGGTCACCATCAAGCAGGAAGAGATGCGGCTCATCCCCGGCACCAACGGCGATGCGTTTCGCGTGGTGCAGAACCTGCCCAGCGTCGCGCGGTCACCCTTCGGCATCGGCCTCGTCGTGGTGCGCGGCAGCAAGCCGTACGACACGCGCACCTACGTCGACGGCGCGCAGGTGCCGCTGCTCTTCCACTTCGGCGGGCTCTTCTCGACCTTCAACAGCAACCTGCTGCAAGACCTGAACTTCCAGCCGGGAAACTTCGGCGTCGAGTACGGCCGCAACATCGGCGCGTTGATCTACGCCAACGTCCGCACCCCGTCGCAGCTGGGCGTGCACGGCTACACCGACATCAACGTCGTCGACGCGTCGGGGCTGATCGAAGCGCCGCTGTCGGAAAACTGGAGCGCCGCCGCTTCCTTTCGCCGCAGCTGGGTCGACGTGCTCGTGCCGTGGGGGCTCAAGACCTTCTATCCGCGCGCGCTCGAGGTGCTCAGCTTCACCGTTACGCCGAACTATTTCGACTGGCAGGTGCGGGCCGAGTGGAAGCCAAAGACCGGGAGGAAGCGGTTCTTCGTCACGCTGTTCGGCAGCTCGGACGCGCTGAAGCTCGCGCTGCCCAACCCCGCGCTCGACCCTGAAGGCCGCGGCGAGTTCGGCACCACGATTGGCTACAACCGGCTGCTCGTCGGCTTCGACACCGCGGTGACGAAGAACGTGTTTTTCAGCTCGCGCACGTACGCAGGCATCGACTCGCTGACCATCACCGGCGGCACCGACCTTTACGCGAAGGGCCAGCAGTGGCCGGTGGCGACCCGCAACGCCTTCAAGATCGAGCTCGAATCGTTGAACCTCACCCTCGACACGGGGCTCGACTTGTCGCTGTTGCCGTACCGGCTGAACTTCCAGACGCCTCCGCCGTTCAAGCTGAACCAGATTCCGGATCCGTTTCTCTCGCGGCAGCTGCGGCAGGAAGACACGACGGTCGTCACGTTTCAGCCGGCGGCATTCCTGGAAACGACGTGGCGGCCGGTGCCTTCGCTGAAAATCATCGGAGGCGTGCGCGCGGACTACGAGCTGCAGATGAACAAGGGCTGGGTCGACCCGCGGCTCGCCGCGCTGTGGTCGCCTACCGACAAGCTGACGCTGAAAGGCGGCATCGGCCAGTACCACCAGTCGCCGGACTACCGGTCGGGCCAGCTGTCGAAGAAGTTCGGCAACCCTGACCTGCTGCCTGAAGGGGCGAACCACTACACGATTGGCGCCGAGGCGCGCTTCACCGACGCGATCAGCCTCGACGTCCAGCTCTACTACAAAGACCTCTTCCACCAATCGCGGCCGACGCTCGCGTTGGAGTCAGGCAGCGCGAACATCGACGAGCTCGACCTCAACTACGTCAGCACGGGCTACGGGAAGAGCTACGGCGCCGAGGTGCTGCTGCGGCACGCGCTGACCAAGAACTTCTTCGGGTGGATTTCGTATTCGCTGTCGCGAACGGAACGCGATTTCGCGCAGGGCCGCGAGTACGGCACGCACCCGCTCGACCAGCCGCACAACCTCGTCATCGTCGCGAGCTACAAGCTGCCCCTGGACTTCATCGTCGGCGCGAAGCTTCGCTACACCAGCGGCCCGCTGAACACGCCGAACATCGGTTCCATCTACGACGCGAACGGCAACTACTACTACCCGCTGTTCGGCAAGCAGTGGAGCCGGCGGCTTCCCGACTTCTTCCAGCTCGACGTGCGCATCGATCGCCGCTTCGTGTTCGAGCGGTGGATGCTCGCGCTTTACGTCGACGTGCAGAACGTCACCAACCGATCGAACGTCGAAGGCGTGACGAGCAACTACGACTACACGAAGGAGCAGTACATCTACGGGCTGCCGATCGTCCCCGTTCTCGGCGTGAGGGCCGAATGGTGAGGGGGCTCGCGCTGGCGCTGCTGGCGCTCACGGGCTGTGCCGAGGCGTGGTCGCCCGAGTCGATCATCGAAGACCTGCGCGTCATCGGGATGCAGGCGGATCCAGCCGAGCTGAAGCCGGGTGAGTCGGCATCGTTGTCGGCGTTGATCCTCGACCCCTCGCGGCCCGGGCAGAAGAACACCGTGCTGTGGATTGGGTGCGACCCGGATCCATTCAACCTGGGTCGAAGCGCGTGCTCGGATCCCGCGGTGCTGCAGAACCCGGCTTCCCTGGTCAGCGGAGGCAAGCTGCCCAACGGGGTTCACTTCATCGGGCTCGACAACGCGGCGACGTACGCGACGAGCGCCGAGCTCTTCTCGCAGCTCGCGGCCACGGACACGCGCCGGCAGACGGGCACGGTCGGCCAGGTGCTCGCGATCGCGATCGCGCAAGAGACGACGGGCGTGCCGACGATGGAGGAAGCGGCGGCGCTGTTCGACAAGGTCGCGAAGAAAGAAGTGAAGGCAGTCATCACGCTCTTCCGGATCAAGGTGTCCGAGTCGGCGACCCGGAACACGAACCCGGTCATCTCGGCGTTTCTGTTCGATGGGAAGCCGGTGAAGCCGAACGTGCCGGCGATGATTTCTGCCGCCGGCAAGCGCGAGGTGCTGCTCGAGGCGCCCGAAGGCTCGTTCGAGCCGTACGTCGAGACGACGCCGACGGCGATGGAAGAGAAGGTGGAACGGCTGACCTCGGCCTGGTACTCGACCTCGGGGCGGTTCAACAATCTGCGGGTGGCGCTGCGCAGTGAGGTGAAGGCGATCTTCACCGCTCCGGGAGACCCGGGCTTCCCGCTGGACAAAGTGCCTGAGAACCGCAGCGGGACCTTTTTCGTGGTGATGCGCGACACGCGCGGCGGCCAGACGTGGACGCAGCACCCGTTCTGGATTTGCGACATCGCGACGTCGATCGCGAACGTGACTGCGGTGACTTCGCCCGCCGCGAAGGGCGAGCTGGTGGTGGTCGATGGGCAAGGGCTCGACGGCGTGCTGGCGATCGAGGCCGGCGGCGTCGGGATGCTCCGCGGCTCCTTCAGCCCGATGTCCGGGAAGTACGAGGCGCTGGTGCCGCCCACGCTCGCGCCCGGCACCTACCCCGTCACCGTGCACCGGAAGAACTGTTCGTCCGTCGAGACCGGGCTGATGCTGACCGTGCCCTGAACGGCCTCCGTTCATCCCGAGAGAAGCCGCCGTTCATCCCGAGAGAAGTCTCCGTTCATCCCGAGAGAAGCCTCCGTTCATCCCGAGAGAAGCCTCCGTTCATCCCGAGAGAAGCCTCCGTTCATCCCGAGAGAAGCCTCCGTTCATCCCGAGAGAAGCCTCCGTTCATCCCGAGAGAAGTCGAGGGATGAGCAGGCGCACGAGCAACGTCCCAGCCGTGAGCCGGGCGGTGTCGTGCCGCGAAGCCTGCGCTCGGAATGGGCCGAATCTCGTCGGCCCCTGCCCGACCTCGAGCTGCCGAGTCGGGGGCTTGTTAACGATTCGGGCCCGGGGTGGCTCCCATGGGAGACTCCTGCCCCCCGCCCATGGCCGCCGCCCGACCCGCTGAAGTCCTGTCGCCCGAGGGGCCCGAGGTGCGCCGTCCGCGGTGGCTGGGCTGGGTGGCGGGAGCGAGGCATGGCGACAAGGCAGCGTTCACTTCGCTGCACGACCACTTCTGCGGCATGGTGCACGGCATCGTGGTGTCGAAAGCGCCAGCCGCGGATGCGCCCGACCTGACCCAGGACGTGTTCATCATCGCGTTGCAGAAGCTGGCGACGCTCGAGGACGACGCGGCCTTTGGTGGGTGGCTCGCCCAGGTCGCGCGCACGCGGGTCGCCCGGTTCCTGCGCGACCGCCCGCAGGAAGACGAGCTGCCGGACGAGGTTCCGCTGGCGGCGCCCGATGCCTCGGGAGCGCCCGATGCGCGCAAGGTCCTCGTCGCGCTCCGCGCGCTGCCCGAGGCCTACAGCGAGACGTTGGCGATGCGCCTCATCGAAGGAATGACGGGGCCCGAGATTGCGGAAGCCACGGGGCTGACGCCCGGCTCGGTGCGGGTGAACCTTCACCGCGGCATGGCGCTGCTCAAAGAAAAGCTCGGCCTGAAGAAAGGAGGCTCGGATGAGTAACGACCCCGACTACCTCTGGGACAAGGAAGGCAGCGACCGCGAGGTCGAGGCGCTCGAGCAGTCGCTGGGCGGGCTCAAGTACGACCGCAAGGCACCGAAGCTGGACGAGAAGCCGGCGCGCAGCCGTCGTCCCGAGCAGAAGGAGCCACGGCCGGCGTCGAGGAAGTGGGATCGCCGCGCCCCGCTGGTGGTCGCCGCGATGCTCGCGATCGTCGGCAGCACGATGGCGTTCTCTGCGATCAAGAAGAAGGAAGCCGACGTGCGGCGCGGGTGGAACATGGTGCCGGTGATTGTCGCAGCGATGGACGTGCCTGAAGGCACCGTCGTCACATACGAGATGATTTCGCAGCGCTCAGTGCCCGAGCAGTTCGTCACCTCGTCCGTCGTGAAGCCCGACTCCTCGAGTTACGTGGTGAACCAGAAGGTGCTGGTGCCGGTTCAAGCAGGCGACCCGCTGTTGTGGAGCCAGTTCGAGACGACGAAGGCGGCCGAGCGGCTCTCGACGCGCGTGCAGAGGAAGGCGCGGGCGATCACGATCGAGACCGGCAAGTCGACTTCTGTCGGTGGGTGGATTCGACCCAACGATCACGTCGACATCGTCGCGACCTTCAAAGACCCAGTCACGAACGAGAACGTGGCGATCACCCTGATGCAGAACGTGGTGATTCTTGCGACCGGGAAACTCACCGGTACCACCAACACCAGCGCGATGCCCGAAGGTCAGCGCGAGTACAACAATGTCTCGCTGCTGGTGATCCCCGAAGAGGCCGAGATGCTCGTCCTCGCCCAGGACCTCGGTGCGTTGACGCTCACGCTGCGAAACGAAGACGACGTCGACGTGATCGAGGAACGCGGGCGCGCGAGCATCAACACGCTGCTGTCGGGCGAGCGCACGCGAATCCTGCAGCAGAAGCGCTTCAACACGATTCAAGTCATCCGCGGCGCCACCGGCACGAAGTAGCGCCCGCCCCCCCGCCCTGCGGCCGAACAGCCCCCGCGGTGGCGGCTGACCACCTGCGCCCCTCCCCTCGTGACCTCCGTCGGTCCGTCGGTCCGTCGGAGCGTCGGAGCGTCGGAGCGTCGGAGCGTCGGTCCGTCGGAGCGTCGGAGCGTCGGAGCGTCGGAGCGTCGGAGCGTCGGTCCGTCGGTCCGTCGGAGCGTCGGAGCGTCGGAGCGTCGGTCCGTCGGAGCGTCGGAGCGTCGGGGCGTCGGAGCGTCGGAGCGTCGGAGCGTCGGAGCGTCGGAGCGTCGGTCCGTCGGAGCGTCGGTCCGCACCTACTCACGAAGGGGCGGAAGCGGAGCGGCCGTTGCAGAGGGGAGGTGCTGGGGGTCGCGCAGGTTTTCCAAGTCGGCCAACCAACGGGGGAAACCCGATGAGCAAGTACTCGAGCGTGGGGAGGGTCTGAACGATCGGAGACTGATCGTCCAATTCGCCAGATCCAGCGCCGCGCAGCGAACCCGACTCGTGCGCGCTGAGAGGTCCGGTCTTCCGGAAGGCGAGACGTGTTTCCCGCAGGGCCGGCAAACCGGAAGGCGAGGCGTGTGTCGACCGGGCGCCAAGCTGCCGAAGCGACTGGTCTTTCCGCGGCGTGAAAAGGCAGGGGCCCGATTTGTCTTCTGGACATGAACCTTCGAGCCCTCGCCGTGCTGATGCTTGTTGTGTCGTGCGCGCCACCTCCGCCGGAAGACTGCAGCGATGCCGGCACCTGCCCGATGCCCGCTTGCGTGACCGGAGCCACCCGCCCCTGCAGCGCGTCCGACGTCGGCGCCTGCCGCAAGGGCACCGAGAAGTGCGTCGACGGAGCGTGGAGCAAAAACTGCGACGGCGCCGTGCTCGCGAGCGCCGAGTCGTGCAACGGGGTCGACGACGACTGTAACGGCGGGATCGACGATGGCGTGGGGCAGCCCTGGTACGCCGACTCGGACAACGATGGGTTCGGCGCGGCGGCGACGGTGCAGGTCGCGTGCACGAAGCCGGTGGGCTTCTCGATGACGTCGAACGACTGCAACGACTCGAGCTTCAGCATCAACCCGTCGGCGACCGAGGCGTGCGACGTCGCGCTGGTCGATGAGAACTGCGACGGCACGCAGAACGAAGGCTGTGCCTGCACCCTCGGAATGACGGTCACGTGCTGCGCCGGCCGCGGCTCGCAAACGTGCGCCGACGTCGGCGCGGGGCCGATGCTGTCGAGCTGCTCCGTCGTCTCGGTCGCCGAGACCTGCAACGGCATCGACGACGACTGCGACGGACAGATCGACGAGGGTGTCTGCCCGGTCGACGCCGGCATCCCGACCGACGCCGGCACTCCGGCCCCCGACGCAGGCCCGGCGTCCGTTGGCGCCTCGAGTCGGCGCGCAGCGACGCCGACAACGACGCCGCGTGCACCGGCGCGCCCGCGAATGACTGCGCGGGGAGCACGTCGCTGGCGGGCCGCCGGGTCGCCACGTCCTGCTGCCTAGCCCTCTAGCCGCAGCTTCCTCAGCCCGAAGGCGGTCATCTTCAGCAGCAGCGCACCGTGGGTGAACCTGGAAATCTTCGTGTCGCCGTACGTGCGCGCGCGGTACCGAACCGGGAGATCCACGATGCGCAAATTGAGGCGGGCCGCTCCGAAGAGAAGGTCGAAGTCGCCGAACGGGTCGAAGTCGCCGAAGAACCCGCGGTGGTGCGCGATGCGTTCGTAGTCGCGCCGCCACAGCACCTTCGTTCCACACAGCGAGTCTTTGATGGGCTGCTCGAGCACCCACGACAGCGCGCTGCTGAAGAACTTGTTCCCGAGCAGGTTGAGGAAGCGCATCGCCTCGCCTTCCATCGGGTACACGAGTCGCACGCCGTTGATGAAGTCGCCGCGGCCCGAAAAAAGCGCCCGGTGAAACTTCGGCAAGTCCTCGGGAGGCACGGTGAGGTCCGAGTCGAGAATCATCAGCACGTCGCCCGTCGCCTCGGCGAACCCCTTCCGCACCGCGTCGCCCTTTCCCTTCCCGTCGCCCTGCAGAATCAGCTTCAGCGACAGCGGGCCGCGGTACTCGCGCATCAGCCGTTCAATCTCTTCCACCGTGCCGTCGGTCGAGTTGCCGTCGACGAAGATGAGCTCGGTCATCTTTCCCATCTTCGGCGTGCGCTGAATCGCCGCCTCGATGTTGCCCTTCTCGTTCCGGCACGGACACACCACCGACACCGAAGCCTGCGACTCCGCGTCGGCCACCACCGCCGGAGCGGGCCGCCCGACCGCGTAGATCAACAACGCTCCGTGCTTCAGGCCCGGCACCTTGCCGCCCAGCCGATTGATCAACCCGCCGATGCCCGGCACCGAAAACGGAACCAGCACGTCGGTGCCCTGCCGCACGAACTCGAACCCGGCCAGGTGCATCAGGTTCGAGATGTCGCGCTGCGAGAGCCAGTTCTGGTCAGGCCACGGCGTGCGCCGCCCGAGCCGCGTCGCGACGTCGAGCACGGGCTCCCAGAGGAAATTGTAATAGGTGATGATCAGCTTGCCCGTCGGCTTCAGCAGCGGCCGCACCCGCTCGAGAGCGACCTGCACGTCATCCAGGCTGCCAATCACGTCCGACAGAATCGCGTAGTCGAAGGGCTCGGCGTCAATCGGGTCCCGCTCGATGTCTGCGCAGACGAACTCGAGATGCGGGTGACGCGTGCGCGCGGCCGCGACCATCGCCGGCGAGATGTCGATGCCCACCCCTTCTGACGGCTTCACCGCCGCGAGCAGATCGCCGAGCCCGCTGCCCACCTGCAGCACCCGATGCCCCGGCACCACCAGCCCAGAGACGACGCGCTTCACTTCGCGCGCGTAGTACGCGTTGAGCTCGAGCCACTCACTGCGCCTGGCGGCGATCGCGTCGTAGATGCGCACGCGGGCGGCACGGCGATCGTCTTCCTGTTTCAGGAACTCGGCGACCTTCGGCTCGAGGGACATCGGCGGGACGACCTTCAGACGCGTCTGCTTCTGCTTCGGTGGCCTCATGGCGCAATCCCCTCCCCGCGTGCCTTCCGGTACCACTCCACCGTCTGCGCAATTCCCTTCGCGAAGCTTGTCGCCGCGCTGAAGCCGAAAAGTGCCTTCGCCCGCGACACATCGAGCTTCCGCCGCGGCTGGCCGTTGGGCTTCGTCGCGTCCCACCGGAGCTCGCCCGTAAAGCCCGTCGCCTCGGCCAGCAGCTGCGCCAGCTGCCGCACGCTGAGCTCTTCACCCGAGCCCAGGTTCACCGGCTGGTCGCCGTCGTACTTCTCGGTCGCGGTCAGAATTCCTTCCGCCGCGTCGGCCGCATAGAGGAACTCGCGCGTCGGCGTTCCATCGCCCCACACCTCGACGACTTGAGCGCCGGCCTCACGCGCGTCGAACATCTTCTTCAGCAGCGCGGGGATGACGTGGCTCGAGGCCGGGTCGAAGTTGTCGCGCGGCCCGTAGAGGTTCACCGGAAGCAGGAAGATGGAATTGAACCCGTACTGCGCGCGGTACGCCTGCGACTGCACCAGCAACATCTTCTTCGCGAGGCCGTAGGGGGCGTTCGTCTCTTCGGGGTAGCCGTCCCACAGCGCGTCTTCGCGAAAAGGCACGGGCGCATGCTTCGGGTACGCGCAGACGGTGCCGATCGCGACCAGCTTCTTCACTGCGGCGCGCCGCCCTTCCTCGAGCAGCTGCACGCCCATCATCAGGTTCTCGTAAAAGAAGAGGCCGGGGTTCGACAAGTTCGCGCCGATGCCGCCGACCTTCGCGGCGAGGTGGATGACGACGTCGGGCTTCGCGTCCGCGTAGAGCCGGCGCACGGCAGCACCGTCGACGAGGTCGTAGTCGCGGCTGCGAAAGGTGAAGGGCGCCTCGACGCCGCGCTTGTTGAGCCCCTCGAGCACGTGCGAGCCGAGGAAGCCCGACGCCCCCGTGACCAGCACCCGCTTGCCGGCCCAGAAGCTCACGCAGGCTTGCCCGTGGTGCCGAACAGCTCGCGCTGAACGAGCTTCAAGTCGCTGTCGACCATCATCTTCACCAGGTCCTTGAACTTCACCTTCGGTTCCCACTTCAGCTGCCTGCGCGCCTTGCTCGCGTCGCCCATCAGCGTGTCGACTTCCGTAGGGCGAAGGTACCTGCTGTCGAGCTCGACGTGCTTCTTCCAGTCGAGGCCGACGCACCCGAAGGCTTCGTCGAGCAGCTGGCGCACCGACCACGTCTCACCGGTCGCGATGACGTAGTCGTCCGGCTTGTCCTGCTGGAGCATCAGCCACATCGCTTCGACGTAGTCGCCCGCGAAGCCCCAGTCGCGGCGCGCGTCGAGGTTGCCGAGGTACAGCTTGTCTTGCAGTTGGTGCTTGATGCGTGCGGCGGCGCGGGTGACTTTGCGGCTGACGAAGGTCGCTCCGCGGCGGGGCGACTCGTGGTTGAAGAGGATGCCGTTCGACGCGTGAAGGCCGTACGCCTCGCGGTAGTTGACGGTGGTGTGAAACGCGTAGGCCTTGGCCGCGGCGTAAGGGCTGCGCGGGTAGAACGGCGTCGCCTCGCTCTGCGGCGCGTGGCCGACCCCGCCGTAAAGCTCGGAGCTCGACGCCTGGTAGTAGCGCGGCGACTGGCCGGACTCGCGAATCGCCTCGAGCAGCCGCAGCGTGCCGAGGCCCGTCACGTCGGCGGTGTACTCGGGGATGTCGAAGCTGGTGCGCACGTGGCTCTGCGCGCCCAGGTTGTAGACCTCGTGGGGCTTCGCGGTGTGAAGCGCCTGCACCAGTGAGCTGCCGTCGGTGAGGTCGCCGTAGACGAGCCGCAGCCGCACGTCTTTCTCGTGCGGGTCTTTGTAGAGGTGATCGATGCGATCGGTGTTGAAGCTCGAAGACCGGCGGACGACGCCCCAGACTTCGTACCCTTTTTCGATCAGCAGCTCGGTGAGGTACGAGCCGTCTTGCCCGGTGATGCCGGTGATCAGCGCGCGCTTCATGTGCCCGGCTTCGTAGCACGCAGGTGAATGTAGGCCCACGCAAAGCGGGGCATCGCGCGGCCCGCCAATGACTCCGCGGCAGCGACCGCCCTTCGGGCCAGCGCGAGGTTTCCCAGCCACGGAAACCCGAAGCGCCGGTGGAAGACGAGGCGGTGCAGCGGCAGCGGCTGGTGGCGGAGCGCGTGGTCGAGGTGGAAGCCCGCGCCCTCGATCAGGCCGCGCAGGCGGGGTGCGGTCGACTTCAGCTCGCCGCGCTCGACCTTCTGGCTCAGCGCGTGGAGCACGATCAGCGGGTTGAACGCGCACGGCTCGAGCACGTCCAGTCGGCCACCCGGTTCGAGCACGCGGAAGGCTTCGGCCAGCATCGCGCCCGGGGTGTCGAGGTGGTGAATGACGTCGCGGACGATGACGTGGTCGAACGTCGCGGCCTTGAACGGCAGCGCGTCTGCCGAGCCGGCCAGCAGCGACGCCCGGCTGAGCCGCTTTCGCGCCAGGTGCAGCTTGTCGACGAAAAGCTCGAGGCCCACTGCGGAGTCCGGGTCGCCCAGGTGAACCAGCGTCGCGCCGTCGCCCGCGCCGATGTCGAGCATGCGGGCGCCGATCGGCAGGAAGGCGCTCTGCACCAGCTCGCGCTCGCGGGCGCCGACGACGGGGTGCTCGAGCTGCCAGCGCAGGTTCTCTTCGTCGCCTTTTCCGAAGGCGGCCTTCAGCGCGTCGCGGCTCAATCAGCGCGCGACGGACGCCACGGTCAGGGCCGCGCCGCTGTTCGTCAGCGAGGCAGCGGCTTCCACGGGCAACGACATCGCGAGCACCGGAGCGCCGAGCGCCATCGACCCGGCCAGGTGCAGCGCCTGGCTCAGCGGGCTCAACTCCTTCAGCGCGCCGCGGTCTTTGACGAGCTCGTAGAGGAAGTTCGAGTGGGGCAGCACGCGGTTGAGCGCGCTCTGAATCCACCCCGAGCTGCCGTACTCAGGCAGGAACCGCACTTCACCGACGGGCGACAGGCCCGCGCGGCCCAGACACTCGGTCAACGTTTCGGGCTCGAACTGCAGCAGGTGGCGCGGCGGGTCGAGGTGGAACCACGCGCCCTTGAACACCGCGCTCTGCCAGCTCGAGAAGTTCGGCACCGAGACAATCAACACGCCGCCCGGGTTCAGCAGCGCGCGCAGCTTGCTCAACACCTCGACCGGGTTCGGCACGTGCTCGAGCACATGCCACATCGTGATCGCATCGAACTTGCCGAGGTCCTTCGACGCCTGATCCAGCGGGGCCCGCACCAGCTTCAGGTTCGGCTCTTCATGCGGGTCGCCGAGGCTGAACGGCTCCAGCCCCACCGCCTCGAACCCATGCCGGCTCATCCACTTCGCGAAGGCGCCGTTGCCGCAGCCGTAGTCGAGAATCCGGCCCGACTGCTTGAACTTCGTCACCACGCCTTCGCGCTGCCGCAGGAACACCGCGAGCGCCGAGCGCAGCGTGTCGAGCGCCGCCGACTTCGACTGGTCGAACGCCGGGTACAGCTGATCTGGCGGAGGCGAGTTGCGGTCGTCCGAGAACGCCAGACGGCAAGTGCGGCAGCGGACGATGGGGAAACCATTTGAGGCCGTGAACAGCGGCTCGAGGCTTTCGCCCTGACACATCGGACATCGCAGCTCAGACATGGGGACTTCCCGAAGCCTTCTGGGTAGCCGGCGACGAGAGGCGGTCGTCGACGATGTACAGCGGCAGGCTGATCACATCTTTGTACACGCGGGCCAGATAGATGCCGATTCCACCGAAGGCCAGCAACATCCACCCTGTCTGAACTGCGAGCACCGCGAGGAAGACCCGCGCCGTCATCGGCAGCCCCGCGCGGTCTCCGTCGAGCAACAGCCAGCCCGCCAACACCAGGTTCGCGATCAGCCCGAACACTCCCACGTACGCGAGCATGCGCAGCGGCAACGTCGACGAAGTGAGGATGCCGGCGAGACCGAAGCGGGTCGCTCCGACGAGGTTGTAGTGGGTCTGCCCCGCGATGCGGCGCTCGCGCTTGTACGGAATGCCGACGCGGCGAAAACCCGCGTAGCCCAGCTGTCCACGAACGAAGGGAAACGTGCTGCGGGTGGCGAGCACGTGGTCGCGAACGCGGCGATCGACGAGAAAAAACTCGGCCATGTCGAGCACGATTTCGTGATCCGAAATCTTTCGCGTCAGCCGGTAGAAGAGCTTCCGCGCCAGGTGCATGCCGACGAACTCTTCACGCTTGTCGCGCAGGCCGTAGACGACGTCGTTGCCGGCCAGCCACCCTTCGATGAACCGCGGCAGCATCTCGGGCGGGTCTTCACAGTCGACGTCGATGTTCGCCATCGCATCGCCCGACGCGTTGCGCATGCCCGCGGTGATTGACGCCTGGTAGCCGAAGTTGCGGCTCAGCGTAATGAACCGGATGCGCGAGTCTTTCTGCTGCAGCTCCTTGATGACGTCCAGCGTTCGGTCGGTGCTGCGGTTGTTCAGAAAGAGGAACTCGAACCGCACCTTCTTCGAGATTTCTTCCAGCGCCTTGATGAGCCGCGCGTAGAAAAGCGGCACCGTCTGCTCTTCGTTGAACACCGGACAACAGATGCTGATCAACGGAAGCTCGACCGGCGGCGCCATGGGGCCGTGGCCTTAGCCGAACGCGCCGGCGCTTGCCATGATCGCCGTGCGCAAACGAATCGAACTGGGCTACATGGGTCGCGTCATGAGCATCGACCTTTCCATCGTCATCCCTCTGTACAACGAGGAAGAAAACGTTCAGCTGCTGTTCGACGAGCTGAAAGGCGTGCTCGAGAAGATGGGGAAATCGTACGAGGTCGTCCTCATCGACGATGGCAGCAAAGACAAGACCTTCGAGAAGCTCACGGCGATCGCCGAGGCCGACGAGCGCGTGGTCGTCCTCCGCTTCCGCCGCAACTTCGGCCAGACCGCCGCGCTCTCGGCTGGCATCGAACGCGCGAAGGGCCAGGTCATCGTCCCGATGGACGGCGACCTGCAAAACGACCCAGCCGACATTCCACGCCTGCTCGAGAAGATGGGCGAGGGCTACGAGTGCGTGTCCGGTTGGCGCAAGGCCCGCAAGGACGCCGGCGCGCGCGTGCTGCCGTCGAAGGTCGCCAACTGGCTCATTGCAAGGCTGTCGGGGGTCTACATCCACGACTACGGCTGCACCATGAAGGCGTACACCCGCGAAGTCATCGAGGGCGTGCGGCTCTACGGCGAGATGCACCGCTTCGTGCCCATCTACGCGCACTGGCAGGGCGCCCGCGTCACCGAGATGGTGACCAACCACCGCGAACGCCGCTTCGGAAAATCGAAGTACGGCTTCGAACGCATCTTCAAGGTCGTGCTCGACCTGATGGTGGTGAAGTTTCTCTTCTCGTACCTGAGCAAGCCCATCTACGTGTTCGGCGGCTTCGGAATGGCGTCGATCGCGCTGTCCCTCCTCGCCTTCGGCATCGCGACGTACTGGAAGTTCGCCCACATCCGCGACTATGTGACGACGCCGTTGCCGTTGTTCGCGGGCATCGCGGGCCTCGTCGGCGTGCAGTCGATTCTCGTGGGCCTGCTGGCCGAGGTCGTCGTCCGCACCTACTACGAGAGCCAGGACAAGCGGCCCTACGTGGTCGGCACCGTCATCGAACAGCGAAAGCTGACCCGGAGCTGACCCACCGATGTGTGGCATTGCCGGAGCCGTCACCCCCTCTCGCCCTCCCACGCCGGCCCTGTTGACGCAGATGGCCGCGGCGATCGCCCACCGCGGCCCCGACGACTCTGGCGTCTTCGTCGACGGACCCTGCGGCCTCGCCTTCCGCCGCCTCTCCATCATCGACCTCGCGCTTGGCCACCAGCCGATGACCGCGGGCCCCGCCACGCTGGTCTTCAACGGCGAGCTCTACAATTTCCAGCAGCTGCGCGCCGAGCTGCAAGCGCGCGGCGAAGTCTTCACCACCCACAGCGACACCGAGGTGCTGCTGCGCGGGTACCTGGTCTGGGGCGAGGCCGTCGTCGAACGCATCGACGGCATGTTTGCCTTTGCGCTGTGGGACTCACGCACGCAGAGCCTGTTTCTCGGCCGCGATCGCTTCGGCAAGAAGCCGCTGTACTACTGGCACTCCGGTGAGCACTTCGTCTTCGGCAGCGAAGCGAAAGCAGTGCTGGCCCACCCCGATTGTCCGCGCGCCATCGACGCCGCGGCGATGCGCCAGTACCTCGCCTTCGAGTACGTGCCGACGCCTTCCTGCATCTTCGAGGGGCTGAAGAAGCTTCCCGAAGGCCACACGCTTTCCCTTCGAGCGGGCAAGGCGACGCTGCGCCAGTACTACCGGATGAAAGACGGGGGCGCGGGCCTCGGCGTCTCGTCTCTTTCCGGCAAAGGCGTCGACGCGGCGGCCAAAGCGCTCCTGGTCGAGCTGCAGCGCGCCGTCGAACGCCGCCTCGTCGCCGACGTGCCGGTGGGCATCTTTCTCTCGGGCGGCATCGACTCGACGGCGGTGACAGCGTTGGCCGCTCGCGCTGCGGGAAAGGTGAAGACTTTTTCGATTGGCTTCACCGAAGGCAGCTTCGACGAGTCCTCTTTCGCGCGCCTCGCAGCAGAACGCATCGGCACCGAGCACCACGAAGAAAGGCTGTCGCCCCAAGCCGCGCTCGACCTGATTCCGCAGCTGGCCGACCAGCTCGACGAGCCCTTTGCCGACCCGTCATACGTGCCGACGTACCTGCTCTCGAAGTTCACCAAACAGCACGTGACTGTCGCCCTCGGAGGCGACGGCGCCGACGAGCTCTATGCCGGCTACGACACGTTCCTCGCCCACGCGCCCGGCGTCATCGCGTCGCAGATGCCCGCGGGCGTCGAGTCGGCCTTGCAACGCGCCGCCGGTTTGCTGCCGACGGGCCAGGGCTACATGAGCCTCGACTTCCGGCTGCGCACCTTCCTCCAGGGCGCGCGCTACCCGGAGGCCCACCGCCAGCAGGCGTGGCTCGGAGCGATGACTCCCGATCGCGTCAACGCCCTCCTCGCAAAAGACAACCGCGTCGCCGACCCGGTGGCCGACATCTACGCGCCGCTGGACGCGCTGTACGCCGACCGCAAAGCGACCGGGCTCGACTGGGTCCAGCAGTTTTACCTGGCGTTCTATCTGCGCGACGACATCCTTGTGAAAGTCGACCGCGCGGCGATGGCGGCGTCGCTCGAAGTGCGGTCTCCGTTTCTCGACACGCGCGTCGTCGAACAGGCGCTCGCGCTTCCGTGGCTGCTCAAGCTCCGCGGGGCTTCCCGCAAGTGGTTGCTCAAGCGTGCGCTGCGTGGCGTCGTCCCCGACGAAGTGCTCGACCGCAAGAAGCATGGCTTCGCGATTCCCGTCACCAGCTGGCTCAAAGGCCCGCTGCGGCCGCTGCTCGAAGAGACGCTGAGCTCGAAGAACCTGCGCGAGGCGGGGCTCTTCGACCCAACTGAAGTGCGGCGTCTTCTCGACGAGCACATGTCGGGCGCGCGCGACCACCGCAAACCGCTGTGGACGATTTTGCAGTTCGAGCTGTGGCGTAGCCGTTGGCTCGGCACAGGCGCCGCGTCTCAACCCAAGCGAGGCACAGGATGAACGTACTGGTCACCGGCGGAGCAGGCTTCATCGGCTCGCACCTCGTGCAGGCGCTGACCGCGCGTGGCGACAAGGTCGTCGTCTTCGACAACTTCGACACGTTCTACGACCCGAAGCTGAAGCGCGAGACGGCGTCGCGGTTGAAGGTCGAGCTTGTCGAAGGCGACCTCGCCGACCCTGCCGCAATCGACAGCGCCTTTGCCGCCGTTGGCCCGAACCCGCACGTGGTGCACCTCGCCGCGCGCGCCGGTGTGCGGCCGTCGATCGAACAGCCCGCGATGTACGCGAAGGTGAATGTCGAGGGCACGTCGAACATGCTCGAGGCCGCTCGCAAGGCTCAGGCGGCGCGGTTCGTGTTCGCCAGCTCGAGCAGCGTCTATGGCGCGCGGTCGAACCCGCCCTTCTCTGAAGAAGACCGCATCGACAGCCCTGTCTCCCCCTACGCGGCGACGAAGATTGCCGGCGAGATGCTCTGCGCGACCTGGGCGCACCTGTACTCGCTACCGACCGTCGCGCTGCGCTTCTTCACCGTCTACGGCCCGCGGCAGCGGCCGGACCTCGCGATCTCGAAGTTCGCGAAGCTGATTCGCAACGGGAAGCCGGTGCCCTTCTTCGGCGATGGCTCGATGGCGCGCGACTACACATTCGTCGAAGACACAGTGAACGGGCTCGTCGCGGCGATCGACCATGCGTGGCCGCACTTCGAGGTCATCAACCTCGGCGGCTCGCGCCCCGTCACGCTCACCGAGTTGGTGCAGGGAATCGAAAGGGCGGCAGGCAAGAAGGCGGTGCTCGACAAGAAGCCGCTGCAGCCGGGCGACGTGCCGCTGACCTGCGCGTCGACGACGAAGAGCGAGAAGTTGCTCGGCTTCAAGGCGCAGGTTTCCATCGACGAAGGCCTGAAGCGCTACATCACCTGGCTCGACTCGGACGAAGCGGCCAGCTGGCGGTGACGCGCAGGTCGGGTCCTCCTCCCTCGGCGTAGAGCGTCGCGAGCGACGCTTCGTCGAGAAATGCCCCCAGCAGGTGAAGGTTACACTCGGACGTCGGCCGCTGAGAGCGCGCGCGGAGGGCTCGTCTGCCTGCTCGATGCCGACCTGCAGTACCGCCCGGAAGACATCGGTTTGCTGCTGGGGATGCTGCACAGCGAGAAGGCAACGCTGGTGCAGGGCGCGCGGCGATGGGCCGAACGCATGCGGGCCACGCGCTACGCCGTCTCGCGAGCGACCAGCGCGCTGCTGCACGGACTCTTCGGACTGCGAACGAAGGGCTCACCCGCCTCTACCGCGCAGTACCGCGCAGTGACGAAAAAGGGGCCTCCTCTTTAGCGTCGGCCGAGAACATTGAAGCTGTCTCGCGTGAAAAGCAGCGAGAACTGAGACGAGATTTCGGTAGGCACTACCGGGTACTTCCGGCTGTCCAGCGCCACCACGTCGGCGTCAGGGAGCAATGTCGCATAGTCGGGAGCGTCGGGCTTGTCGCAAGCCGCGCCCCAGAACTCGAGCCAGCGCACGTTCAACGTCGGCAGGTCCAACGCTTCGGTGCGGCACGCCACCATCGCGATGCGCAGCGGCTTCGTTTCCGGAATCGTCTCGGGCAGCGCCCCCAGCCACCACCCGCCCGCGACCTGCTGCGGCTGAAGCATCACCTGCGTGAAGCGGAAGAACGAAACGTCGTCCTGGAACCGCATCAGGTAGATGGGCGACGACCACAGCGCGTGCGTCACGCCCAGCGATTTCAGGTGCCGCGCCACTTCCGTCGGGCTCTTCAGCGTTGAGTAGTTGATCGCGCCCTGCATGCCCCAGCCATCGCGCACGGCCGCGACACCAAGGCCGAGATGAACGTGGACCTCGTGTACCAGCACCTTTGCGGTCGCGGGCACGAGGCCAGAAATCGCTCCCGTTGGCGGCCCGGCACCCGTGTCGGTGCGATTTCTCTCGGCGAAGGCTTTGCGGTGCGCGGTGGTGATGAGGTCAATGGTCGCCTGAATCGGCGCGCGTCCCGACATCGCGTGGGTCGGCAGAAAATAGAGGTCGGCACACGACAGAAGCTGCATCACGACGAGCAGGCCGAGCCAGGGCCGCGACACCTTCGACTGCCGCCAAAGCCCAGCCATCACCGGGACCACACACGCCGCCATCCACGGCGTCAACGCCTGCAGGTACCTGTCGAAGTGGTGCGTCCAGTACCAGGCCGCGACCCCCACGATCGCCGCCAACGCCAGCGGCAGCAGCCGCCGTCGCGCACGAACGAAGGGAATCAGCGCCACCGAAGGAATGAAAAGAGAGCCGAAGACCGGCCGCGTGCCGTGAAACGTCTGCCAATCGTACGAGACGAAACCGAAAGTCAGCACACCCTTCAATGTCTCGAAGAGCCGCTGCGGCAGCGTGCCATTCGGATAGTAGTCCTTCAGCCGGCTGCCTTCGAAGCCACTGGCGATGCCTTCGGCCAGCGGGTACCCCGGGTACATCGGGTACAGCGGGTGGCCGTGCCAGACGAGGTTCAAAAGCCAGTGCGGCGATGTCGCGACGAGGAAGGTCGCCGCCAACACTATGTTCGGCACCAGCGCTGCCTTGAAGCTCGGCCGGCTGCGCGCTTGCCACAGCGCGCGGAGTCCGACCGCGCCGATGGGGAAGACGAGCAGGTAGATCGACTGGTATTTCGTTAGTGCAGCGCCGGCCAACGCCGCGCCCAGCAGCAGCCCGTCGCGAGCCGTCGGCCGTCGCCAGAACTGCCGCAGCGCGACGAAAATGGGAATCGCCCAGAACGCGAGCACGTGGTCCGCCGCGCCGCTGAGGCCCGAGTCGTAGACGAGGATTCCCGGGAAGAGAAAGAAGCCCGCCCAGCCGGCGCGGATCCTTGGCCGTGCAATCAGCCGGTCAATCAACACCGGCATCGCGAAGAGGGTCGCCGCAAACAGCACGTACTCGAGATGCGCCGCCAGCTCGATGCGCGCGAAGAGACTTCCGCCCGGCAGGCAGAACGCCCACGTGTACAGCCAGCTCGCAAGGTGCGGCATGAGCCCCGAGAACCAGCCTTCGTCGAACCGGAAGACGAAGCCCGTGGCGGCGTACTGCTCGGCGATCGGCAGGTGGTACCAGCGCGCATCGTAGGCGAGGTTCGAAGGGCTCAGAATGTTCAGGTACAGCCCCGCGCAACAGGCTGCGGCGACCAGGGTCCCGGCGAGGACGACCATCGACGGCGGTCGCGGCTTCAACTTCCGAACGCGGCGTACGCCCTTGCGCAGATACTTCACCAGCGGCCAGCCACCCACCGCGAGGAACGCCAGCGGCATCGCGAAGAAGCTGGCAGCGCCCAACCCACCGGGCAGGCCGACCAGCACGGTGGCCAAGGCAAAAGCGAGCACGCCAAGCATGAACGCCTGCACCAGGCACTCGCGCATCGGCAGCGCCGTGGCACCGATTCTCCGAGCGATCGCGAACCCGCCGGCGAGACATGACAGCGCCCACAGCAATGCGCCACCGATGAGAGCGAGGTAGCGCCACACCAACCAATCGCTGACGGGGTCGTGGCGGTGAACAACCATCGCGAGAACGACCACCGTTGCCGTCAGCCCGACGACGGGTCCTGCTGAAGCCCGAAGGTCGGCGCGCGCGGTCATCGACGCGGGGGACTACGGGTGGACCTTCACCGCATCTAGGTGCAGCAACGTCTCTCGGGGCGCGCGCACGCGCACGTAGCGCGCGGTCGTGGTGGGGAAAGTCACCTTCCACTCCCTGAACTCGCTGTCCCGTCGGCCGAGCACGCGCCACGTCTTCTGGTCGTCACCTACTTCGACGATCAACGGCACGGCGCGCTCCGGAACTCCGTCGGTGCGGTTGTAGACAGAGACCGATGAGAATGCGGTGGGGGCCTGCAGATCCATTTCCACCCACGGGTCTTTCTCCTGCAGCGTGTGGAAGAAGATGCGGGTTCGGACGCCGGCGCATTCGATGCGCTCGGGGTGGCAATCGGCGAACTTGCTGCTGGCACGCCACGGCTTGCCCTTCGCGAGGTCAGGCAGCTCGACCGCCTTCTGCGCGAACAGGTAGCCGAACGGCATCACCACCAGCATCAGCACGAAGCTCAGGACACGGCGAACGATTCGCCAGTGCTCACGCGCGGCAATGAAACGCTCGGGCGCTTCGGCGGAATCGAGCATCGCGCGTGCGGTCGCCTGAACTTCCAGCATCGCCGCGTTCAGCGAGTCGTCATCCAGCGCGCGATCGTGATCGATCGTCGCAGCGAGCAGCGCCACCGTGCGCTCGGGAAGCCCGCCCGATGAAATAGCCAGCACCGTGGGCCAGGACTCATCGACCACCGGAGGCGCGCCTGCCAGCATCGACCAATACACGGCCTGTCGGTAAAGGCCGAGCCGGGTCAACGTCGTCGCGCGACTTCCGATCGCTGGCGCGTCACCCAACCGGTCGGCTGAGCCGAAAATCTGGCGCGCCGACAGATGTCGCGCGCTGAGAAGCCCCTCTGGCACTGGCGCCTCATAGTCGAAGCGACAGGGCGTGCCAACCAGGGACCACCGTGGTATCCGCCGCGCGTGCTCGCGCAGTCTGTTCGCGTCCTGATCGGCTTCGGCGTCGTCGTCGCGGTGATTGTTCACTCTGTCGCGACGGGGGTGATGGCGTTGCCGTTGGAGTTTTTCCGCGAGAACACGGTTCCAATTACCCACCGCCAGCTGATGATCGTCTTCACTCTTGGTGCTGGCGTCGTGTCTTTCGTCTTCGGGGCAGTCACGCTCTGGCGCGACCGGGTGTGCGCGCTTGGCGCGCTGGAATGGCTGGTGCGGCTGCTGTGCCCCGTCATCACCGCCCCGCTGTTAATCGGACTTCTTCACCACGACTTCGGCACAGACGTCGAAGAGGCGCTGCTACTGGGAATCTTCGTCATCGCTTTCGACCGCCTGCTTCGGGTCAGCCTCGACGCCTGGTCCGAACGGCCGTATCGCCCGATGCCCTTCGCGCCTGAGCTGCCCGCGCGCGCGTGGAAGCGCGTGAAGGGCGCGGTCGTCTGGTACTTCGAGAGTCCGCGCTTGGTGTTGCTCTCTGTCGTGCTGATGGCGATCGGCCACGGTATCTTCATGGGGACGTGGGCGGTCTGGTCGCACCAGCGCTTCTCGACCTTTGGTTACGACCTGGGGCAGTACGACCAGATCTTCGCCAACACGCTTCACGGCAACTGGCTCGCAGTGCCGGCGTTGGGCGTGGGTTGGGCCGAGAACTGGGGCGAGCTCAACGGCCACGCGGACTTCGGCACGTTCTACATGCTGCCGATTTACGCCATTCATCCGCGCGCCACGACGCTGCTGGTGATGCAGGCGACGATGCTCGCCGGAGCGACGGTGCCGCTGTACCTCTTTGCCAAACACCGCCTGCCGACGGCGATCGCCTTCGCAGTGGCGCTGGCGTGGTTGCTGTACTCGCCGCTGCACGGCGCCCAACTCTACGACGTACACATGCAGCCCTTCGGCGCGGCGTGGGCCATCTGCGCCATCTGCGCGGTCGAGTACAAGAAGTGGAAGCTGTACTGGCTGTTCCTCGTCCTCGCGATTCTGTGCCGTGAAGACGTGTCAATCGGGCTCGCCGTGATGGGTCTCTTCCTCGCGGTCACTGGGCACCGGGTGCGCACCGGCATCGCCACGGTGGTGGTTGCGAGCTTGTACTTCGTGGGTCTGCGGTTCTTCGTGATGAAGAACCACGGCTTCGCTGTCTTCTTCAAAGACCTCATCGCACCAGGCGAGCCGATGAGCTTTGGCTCGGTCATCGCGACGCTGGTCTCGAACCCGGCCTTCGTCGGCAAGTCGCTGATGGGCTGGGAAAAGCTTCGTTACTTCGCGCAGATTTTCGCGCCGCTGGCGTTCCTGCCGCTTCGGCGACCGATGCTGTGGATCCTCTGCATCCCCGGCTTCATTCTCACCTTCCTCACCACGGCATACCTGCCGACAATCCAGATCAGCTTCCAGTACGTGTCGAACTGGGCGTATCTGTTGCCCGCGACGGCGGTGGCGCTGTCTCTGTGGCCCGACACGGCGGAAGGAAAGCGGAAGCGCAACGCTGCTGCGATTGCGTTGCTCGTCGCCTCGATCGTCGGCAGCATTCAGTGGGGGGCCTACTCGCCGCGAAAGAGTATCCGTGGAGGATTCAACGAGGTCCCTTTCCTCCCGCCGTCTGAGGTCGACAAGAAGCGTGAGGTCGACCTGCGGGAGCTGATGACGAAGATTCCGGAGAAAGCGCGCCTTTGCACGTCCGACCGGATTCAGCCCCACACCACGTACCACTTGAACAACTGGTCGCTGAAAGACGACCTGTACGACTGCGAATACCTTTTGTGGTCGACCAACCTTGGCGGCGACCTGGGCTCGGACCGCGCGTCGACGGCGGTCGCCACCGGCAAGTACGACATTCTCGAGCAGCGTCCCGGCCTGATGCTCGCGAAGAAGAAGGCCCCGCCTGCGCCGCCGCCTGCCCCGGCGCCGCCCGCCCCTACTGAGGCACCGCACTGATGCGACCTGAAGCTCTCGAGTTCCTGAGGTGCCCGGTGACGGGCTCCGAGCTGAAGCTGCTCTCTGCCGCTTTCACCGACCCCGACGGGCACGTGATGAAGGGCGAGCTCGAGGCCAAAGACGGCCGCCGCTACCCTATCGTCGAGGGCGTGCCGAACCTGAGCCCCCAGAGCGTCGACCCCATCAAACAGGAAACGGCTGACCGCTTCGCCGAAGAGTGGACCCGCTGGAGCGAGCTGCGCGACTACTACGAGCGCCAATTCCTCGGCTGGGTCGCCCCGGTCGGTCGCGAAGACTTCGAAGGCAAGGTGGTTTTCGAGGGTGGTTGCGGCAAGGGCCGACACACGGCAGTGGTCGCGGGCTTCGGCGCGCGGGCCATCGTCTCGGTCGACCTTGGCGAGAGCGCGCACGTCGCGTTCAAGCACACGCGTTCGCTGCCCAACGCGCACGTGGTGATTGGCGACCTGCACCAGCCGCCTGTCGCCCGCGTGTTCGACCTCGCCTTTTCGGTGGGCGTCATTCACCACCTGCCCGACCCGGCAGTGGGGTTCGCAAGCCTTGCCTCGCAGGTGAAGCCGGGTGGGCGCGTCGTGGTCTGGGTGTACGGCCAGGAAAACAACGAGTGGATTACGCGGTTCGTGGACCCGGTTCGAAAGACGCTGACGGCGCGGCTGTCGCCCGAAGTGCTGCGCCGCTTGTCAGGCCCGCCGTCGGCCGCACTCTGGGGAGCGATCAAGCTCTTCTACAAGCCCCGCGCTGATGGCCATGGTCCGAAACTGCCTTACGGCGATTATTTCGCGTCGATGCACGACTTTCCGTTCGACGAAATCCACTCCATCGTCTTCGACCAGCTGGTGACGCCAGTGGCTTTCTACCTGCGCGGAGATCAGGTGAAGCAGTGGTTCGAGAAGGGCTTCACCGATGTGAAGGTGCGCTGGCACCGCGAGTACAGCTGGACGGGGACGGCGAAGATCGCCGGCTGAAGTTACGCCTTTACGCAGGTCATCAGTGCGGTGGTGTACGGCACGAAGAACATGTCGTGCCGGATGTCCATTTTCACGTCCTTGAAGGACTGCTCGCCGATGGTGAGGTAGCCGCGTTCGTCGCGCACGAACTCGCCGCGGTCGATGTCGAGCAACGTCTTCACGATGGTGCCCTGGCCGGCCTGGTAGCAGCCGTCGAGCGAGACGACCTTGCCGCCGGGGTTCAGCACCTCGTGAGCGAGGTCGAGCATGTTTTTGGCGGTCGGGTTGTCGAGGTGGTGCAGTACGCCCATCAGAATCACCGCGTCGAACTTTCCCAGTTCGACGACGTCCTTGGCGGAGACGAGGCCACAGACGAAGCGGCCGCGATTGCCGTACTTGCGCTGCGCGTAACGGATGTAACGGGCGTCAGTGTCGTAACCGACGTAGTCGACCTTCGGCAGGTAATCGAGGACGTAGCCGGGGCCGCAGCCGATATCGAGGATCCGCATTCCCGCAGTCGGACGCACGTAGTTCTCGACGCAAAGCTTTCGTGCCCGCATCGATCCAAGAAGGAACTGGGACGTGAGGTAGACGGCCGGCTGATCGAGCAGCTTGTGGAAGACGCGGTTGACCATGGGCGACTCCTAGCGGCCTTCACCTGACTTTGGCAATCCGGGCGACACACGCTATGAGCGCGGCGACATGGACACCCAGTACTACGCGACGCTGAACGGCGTTCAGGAACGGCACTGGTGGTACGTCGCGCGCCGGAAGATCCTCGATCGCGTCCTCGCGCGGGCCTACGCCGAAGGTGTTCCCCCCGGAAAGCTCTACGACCTGGGGTGCGGCGTCGGGGCGAACCTCCCAGTGCTCGAGAAGTACGGCGAGACGCTGGGGGTGGACATGTCGTCGGAAGCGGTGGAGTTCTGCAAGGCGCGTGGGGCGAACAACGTCATTCAGGCGAACCTCAACTCGCTCGAAGGGCTGGCCGACGAATCGGCGGCGGTCGTGGTTCTGGCCGACGTGATCGAGCATCTGGACGACGAAGTGCCTTGTTTGCAGGCCGCGAAGCGCGCGCTGGCACCCAACGGGGTGCTGATCGTCACCGTGCCGGCCTACATGTTTCTGTGGAGCCCAGCTGACGACCTCAACCACCACAAGCGCCGCTACACCGCGGGCAGCTTGAAGAAGGTTATCTCTCCGCTGTTTGAGATCGAGCACGTCTCATATTTCAACACGCTGCTCTTCGGCGCCATCCTCGGCGGTCGCGTCGTCGAGAAGATGCTGAACCGCGGTGGCGATGATGGAGCGCAGGTGCCCGGCGAGCCGGTGAACGGGATCCTTCGCCGTGTGTTCGAGCTCGAAGCGACGGTCGTCGCGGGGCGCCGGCTGCCGTTCGGCGTGTCGATTCTGTGCGTTGCGCGCAAGCGCTGAACTTCGTGGCGTCCTTGACTGCGTGAAGGTCAATCTCGCGCCTTGCGACGACGACCCATTCAACCGGCGAATTCGGCAGAGCGGCGCCCACCGACCTTTGCGCTGCGTGCCAGTTGATGAGCGGCTGAAGTCGGTCTGAAATGCTTAGCGCCGTGAGCAATCAGCGACGCCGGGATGACGAGAGCGAGCGCATGTCGCAGCCTCGTTCGGTTCTGGAGGTCACGCACGCATGGCAGGTCGGAGAATCGTCAATGAGCAGGACGCGCGGCGGTGTCTCGCCGCAGTGAAGTCATCGCGAAGCGACTTAGCGACCTGGGCGCCCGCGCACGGCATCGATGGTCGTTCGCTCAATGCCTGGAAGGTGAATCTTGAGCGACGTGGGGTTCCGCGCATGCGCGCAGTGGGCCCGAAACTGATCGAGCTGGTGTCGGTGGCGCCGCTTTGCGCTGCGCGCGCGCCGTTCGTGCTGCACGTCGGTGCCGTCGAGCTCGTGGTCGGCGACAACTTCGACGAGCAGGCGCTGCGCCGGCTCGTTGGGCTGCTCAAGTCGTGCTGAGCTTCTCGCCGACCGTTCGGGTCTTCGTCGCTGTTGGCCCGGTCGACATGAGGGGCAGCTTCGATTCCCTCGCCGGAGCCGTGCGACGTCTCGGTCTTGACCCTGTCGATGGCCACCTCTACCTCTTCCTCAACAAACGCCGTCGCCTCGCCAAGGCACTCTGGTTCGACGGCTCCGGCTGGTGCGTCCTCGCCAAGCGGCTCGAGGCCGGCAGCTTCCAGCTTCCTCCCTTCTCCGAGTCGGACTCTCGCGTTGAAGTCAACGGCATCACCTTCGCCGCCATCATCGCCGGCATCGACTTCACCGCAGCTCGCAGCGGCTGGTATCGACGCTCAACACGCACGAGGGGGATCGACACGGGGCCCGCAGCATGATCTTGAGCGAGCGTGCTCGACGTCGCCACGCTGCACCAGGAGAACGCCGCACTCCGCGCTCAGGTGACGCAGCTCATTGAGAGCATCGCGCGGTTAAACGAGCGCGTGGCTGTCGCGCAACGCAAACAGCGCAAGCCCTCGCCGCCGAAAATGCCCGGGCCACCACCGACGCTGGATGGCGACGAGAGGCAGGCCTTCGAGTCGCGGCCCCAGGGGTGGGCTAGGGTGCGCGCCCCAATATGAAGATCGCGGTCATCGGAAGTGGTTACGTCGGGCTGGTCGCAGGCACGTGTTTCGCCGACAGCGGCAACGACGTCGTGTGCGTCGACATCGACAAGGTGAAGATCGCGAAACTGCAAGCGGGCGAAGTGCCCATCTACGAGCCGGGCCTCGAAGAGCTGATCGTCAAGAACGTGAAGGATCAACGCCTCACGTTCACCAGCGACCTCGCGGCTGCCGTGCCCGGCTCGAAGGCCGTCTTCATCGCGGTCGGCACCCCTGAGGGCGAAACCGGAGACGCCGACTTGCAATATGTGCTCGCTGCGGCCGGGCAGATCGGAAAGGCGATGACTGGCTACACGGTCATCGTCGACAAGAGCACTGTGCCAGTCGGAACCGCTGATCGAGTACGCGAGGCCGTGGCCGCTCAGACAAAGCACCCGTTTGACGTGGTCAGCAACCCCGAGTTCCTGAAGGAAGGCGCGGCCATCGACGACTTTCTTCGCCCGGATCGCGTCGTGATCGGAGCGAACAGCGACCAGGCGCGCAAGGTGATGAGCGAGCTGTACGCTCCGTTCGTTCGCACCGAGAACCCGATTCTGTTCATGGACACGAAGAGCGCCGAGCTCACCAAGTACGCGGCCAACGCGATGCTCGCGACCCGCATCTCGTTCATGAACGACATCGCGATGGTGTGCGACCGCGTCGGCGCCGACGTCGACAACGTGCGCAAAGGCATGGGGTCGGACAAGCGCATCGGATACCCCTTCTTGTTTCCCGGCGTCGGCTACGGCGGCAGCTGCTTCCCGAAAGACGTGAAGGCGCTGATCGCCACCGCGCGCGACATGGGCGTCGAGTTCGACCTGCTGCGTGCGGTCGAACGGACCAACGACAAACAGAAGAAGTCGTTGCTGGCGCGGGCGATGAAGCACTACGGCGACGTGGCCGGGAAGACCTTCGCGGTGTGGGGACTGTCGTTCAAACCCAAGACCGATGACATGCGCGAGGCGCCGTCGGTGGAGCTGATCGAAGGGCTGCTGGGCAAGGGCGCCAGCGTGAAAGCGTTCGACCCCGTCGCTCACGAGGTCGCTCACCGACGCTTCGGAACGCGGGTGACGTTCGCTCGGACCAGCTACGACGCGCTGGAAGGCGTTGATGGCCTCTTCCTGGTGACCGAATGGAATGACTTTCGCCACCCCGACTTCGACCGGATGAAGAAGTTGATGAAGAACCCGGTCATCTTCGATGGCCGCAACGTGTTCGACCCTGCGCAGGTACGCGAGCTCGGCTTCACCTACTTCGGCGTCGGCCGGCCCTGATGCCAGACGTCACGGCGGCATACGGCGGCATCACGCCCGACCCTGGGGGGGGGCGATAAGACGAACCGCACCCAGCCCACTTGCCGCATTGCGAGATGTAGACGGATGGTCCTTCGGGACCGTAATCTCACAACTGGGTGCGGCCGGTCGCCCCCTCAGGCTTGATTCGCGATCGCCCGGATCTGCGACCGTCCCACGAGCAGAGAAGTGCGGCGTGAGCGTGCTCGAACATTTCCAGAGCTGAGCTGGTTTGGCCGTGTGGGTATGGCGGGTTCCTGATCCATGGCCGAGC
>JBBRAX010000079.1:0-33457 GCA_038206395.1 Myxococcales bacterium
GCCAGGCCGATGGCCGCGGCGATCGCCAGGGACGTCGAGTCGAAGAAGATGCCGCCGTGGATGCCCGGAGGCCAGACGCCTGCGCTGCTGCACGAGCGGACACTGACCGCCGCGCAGATCGCCACGTTCGTCGCCTGGTCCGAGAACGGAGCTCCCGAAGGAGATCTCTCGAGAGCCGCGCGGCTGCCCCCGCCCGAAGTGGTCGCGTTCGGGTCTGCCGACGTCGCGACCGACATCGGTGCCGACTACGTGCCGGACACTGCGCTTGCCGACGACTACCGCTGCTTCCTGGTCGAGCTGGGCGTCACCGAAGACCGGATGGCCGCCGCGTTCCAGGTGACACCCGGCAATCGCAAAGTCGTGCACCACGTGGTCACCACGCTCTACGCCGGCAGCTCGAAAGCCGCGCTGCAGGCGCTCGACGCGCAGTCGCCCGGGCCCGGCTGGCAGTGCTTCGGCGGAGCGGTGCCGACGGGCTCTACCGCCGACGCTGTCGGCTCGATCGGCGCGTGGGTGCCCGGCGTGAGCGCGGTGCGCTACCCGGCCGGCACCGGCAATCGGATCCCCGCCAACGCGATCGCCGTGATGCAGATTCACTACAACCTCGCCGGCGGTCACGGGCCCGACCGCACCCGGCTGACGATCGAGCTGGTTCCGAAGACCAGTGGCGCGGCCCTTCAGCCGATCGTGGGGCTGCCGTTGATTCGCCGCAACCTCGAGATCCCGCCCAGCAGCATGAACGTGGTGCAGCAGAACAAGTTCCCGGCGACCGTCTGGTCTTCCAATCGTTTCCCTGTCGACGGTGACGCGTGGATCATCGGCGTCGCCGGCCACATGCACCTGCTCGGCACGCGCATCGAGCTCGTTCGCAGCGATGCGACGGGTGACCACACCCTGCTCGACATCCCCGCCTGGGACTTCCACTGGCAGGGTACGTACTACCTTCAGCAGGCCGTGCAGCTGAAGGCGACCGACGCGATCACCATTCGGTGCACGTACAACAACCCGGGCACAGCGATGGTCACCTGGGGCGAAGGCACCAACGACGAGATGTGCTTCGGCACGCTGCAGCTCGTCGACAAGCAGCCGCCGTCGCCGCTGTAGTCGCCGTCTCGATTGACCCGAGACACCTGGCCGAGTGTCACGTGACGAAAGCGGGCGCCAAGGGCCCAACATCAACAGATTCAACCGCCTGGAGGCTGGTGAGGCGGTTGCAAAGCGGCGATTCGTGAAAACGACCTCGCTGATCGCCGTGGTGTTGCTGGGGCTGTTCTCTTCTGCCAGCGCAGAGGCGCGCGACTGGTTCGTGCGCGCGGGCGCGGAAGGAGGCGATGGCTCGCAAGCCCGGCCCTTCAACGACCCGTGGCAGGCGCTCGACAAGTGCGAAGCGGGCGACGCGGTTCACGTCGCGGGAGGCAAGTACTTCGGGCGCTCCAACACCGGCGTGTGGGAAATTCCCTTCGACGACGTCACGCTGCTCGGCGGCTACGACGCCGACTTCAAGACCCGCGACCCCTGGAAGAACCTCACCCAGTTGCTGTGGGAGAAGACGTCGAAGAGCAGCCCCATCGAGGCGCGGCTGCGCTCGACGAAGAAGAACACGGTGATCGACGGCGTCGTCATCGACCAGCGCGATCAGTGCCGCTACGAAACCGAAGCTCAGACGGGCCGCGCGGAAAAGCCGTGCGAGAGCGCGATGCACTTCTGGGTTCCGGCCACCGTTCGCAACTGCGTCGTCATCAACCCCGGGCTCGACGGCATCGTCGCCGCGGCAGGCTCGACGCTCGAGAACAACCTCATCGTCAACGCCGTCAACTGGGGGATCAACATCAACAAGACGACGGACAACCAGGCGATCGCGACGATCAAGAACAACACCGTCGCCTTCACCTTCTCGTTCAAGGAGCCCGGCAAGGGCGCCTACGACGGCTCAGGCATCGCACTCAAGGGGCCCGCCAACGTCACCCAGAACATCATCGCCTTCTCTGACAGCAACGGCCTCTACATCACGGCCTCGAACGAGAAGGTCTCGCTCACCCAGAACGTCTTCTTCATGAACCTCTGGTCGAACGCGAAGGTCTACGTCGACAACAAGGACACGCCGATTGACGACAAGTCGATGGACCTGCTCGAAGAGGTGGGCCTCAAGGCCTTCGAAGGGAACCTGGTGAAGAACCCGCAGCTGCCGCTGGACCCGAAGTGGATGGACGCGGTCAGCAAGCGCACCTCGGCGACGCCGGGGAAGCTGGTGATGGACGACTTCAACCAGACCCGGAAGCTGCTCGGGCTCAACCTGATCGAGAAAGGAGGCACGCCTCCGAGCGGCGTCGCTCCGGCGATGGATCTCGATGACGCGCTCAAGCTGCTGAACCCGAAGAACGCCGGCAAGGCCGGTGCGCGGGTGCTGCCGCTGAAGGTGAGCTTCCAGGGAACCGGCGCATCGGCCGTTCAGCGCGACTACGTGAAGGTCGAGCCGAAGAGCTGGGTGAAAGACCCGGGCCCCGCCGACGGCAAGGCCTTTCAGATGGTGGTGGCCCTGGCGAGCGTCGCCAACATTGACGGCATCCCTTCCCAATTCAAGAAGGCCGAGCACGCGGGCGTCAGCCTTCACCAGCCCGACGGCGACTACGCGCCGATGGTCGGCTTCTTCAAGACTGGCTCGAGCGTCGATCGCACCGTCACTCCGGCGATGGGCTATTGGCGCGGTTCGGGCAAGCCCAACCGCCTCTTCGTGGTGAAGGGCGTCGCGTACGCCATCAAGTGGGTGCCCAAGGCTGCCTTCCTCATTGACAGCATCGAGGAATACGAAGCGCCCCAGGCCAGCGCCGCGCGCACGCCGGGAAAAGACTGGTTCGTTCGGGCCGGCGCGCAGGGCGGCGATGGCAGCAAGGCGAGGCCGTTCAAGGATCCCTGGCAGGCGCTCGAGAAGATGGAGTCGGGCGACTTCATTCACGTCGCCGAGGGCGACTACTTCGGCAAGCTCAAGGCAGGGATCTGGAAGATCGACACCACGAACATCACCCTGCTCGGCGGCTACGACGCGAGCTTCAAGGAACGCAACCCCTGGAAGCACCCCACGCGGCTCACCTGCCCGCCCGACTACAAGGGTCGCCGCGGCGGCAACACCATCGAGGGCGTCGATGACCACACCGGGGCTGTCGTCGACGGCTTCGTCTTCGACAAGGTGGCCAACAACCAATACACGCCTGAAGGCGACCTTCTCTATTCGCGGTCCGACTCCGCCGATCACATCTGGTTCGCGAAGAACGACGTCGTCATCCGCAACAACATCTTCGTCAACGGCGCGATGGGAGCGATCCGCGCACAGAGCGGCCAGACGATCGAGAACAACATCTTCATCAACCACTACCAGCAGACGGTGCACGCCGACCGCGCGTTCGAAGGTCCGTTCATCTTCAGGAACAACACGGTCGTCTTCTCGTGGGAAGTGAAGTTTGGCGAAGGTCACGGCCGCGGCGGCACCCTGCTCACCGTGGGCAGCGGCTTCAAGTCAATCATCGACAACAACATCTTCGAGTTCTCGGACAACGACGCGGTGTGGATTGGGACCACCAACGACGCCAGCGACATCGAGCTGACCAACAACGTCTTCGGCCACAACCTCTACTCGCACGTGCGCCGGCCGATCGACTCGGTCACGGTCGACGACAACAACTGGGCCCAGCTGGCTGACTTCAAGTTCAAGAAGGTCAGCGGCAACGTGCTGATGTCCTCGGGCGTGGTGGTCGACCAGAAGTGGTTCGATGTCTACCTGAGCCGCACCGCGATGACGCCCGGCAAGGTGAAGATGGATGACTGGAACCAGCTGCGCGAGATGCTCGGGCAGCCGGTGATGGCGACCGGCGGTGTCGCTGGAAGAGGTCTCTCGCCGGCCTACCCATGGGAAAAGGCGCTGCAGGCGTTTCCGAAGAATCCGAAGGTCACCGCCGGGGCCCGTGCCCGCGATTTGCCGGTGTCGTTCACCGGCGTCGAACGGAAGGTCTTGAGCTTCGACTACACCGACGTCACCTGGGACAACGTCGCCGCCAGCAAGGATGACTGGGAAAAGCTGGTGGGGAAGCGGGTGGCGCTCAAGGTGGTCTTCAACGACATCGACAGCCAGTACTACCTGCCTGAGGTCTCGCAGGACCTCTTCACTGCATTCAAGGTCACCGGGCCCGAAGGCTCGAGCTCGAAGGGGCTGCCGCTGCGGGGCTACGTGAAGAAGGGCGGCAAGCCCGAGCGCGTGGTGCGGCAGGCGAAGAGCTACAGCTCGGGCGCCGTCGAGCAGTGGTACGTGCTCAAGGGGGTGGCGAAGCCCGGCAAGCAACTGGTGGTCGAGGTCGTCGAGCGCGCGGAGTGAGCTTCATTTGAGGAAGTTCACCAGCAGAAGCCCGAGCAGGGCGGCCAGGACGCAGAAGACGAAGAGCTTCCCCGTCACCCAGCGGCTCGAGGTCCTGGTCGGAGTCGACCTCTTCGAGCACCAGCGTCTTCACCGCGGGCAGCGTGGCGCACGTGCTGAACACCTCGGCGATGTGCGTCACGTTCTCCTGACCGACGGTGAGGCCGAGCGTCGAAATCTTCCACGGCGTGGCCGACGCGGCGAGCGACCGCAGGCCCTCTTCGCTGACCCCGAACACCTCGGTGAGGCCGGCCATCGCGGGGGAAAACCCCACCGGCCCGATGGCGAAGCGCAGCGACGAGACGGTCGACCACTCGCGGTGGCCGACGTGCGAGCACCCTCCGCGGCGCGTCGTCCCACGGAGCGGCGTAGATCTTCTCGACCATCGGCGCCTCTTCCGCTGTCCACGGCACGACTGCCGGCTCGGGCTTTGGAGGCCGCGCATCCTCACCGCCGTCGTCCTCGCGATCGACGAAGGCATTCGGGAAGTCCATCCACGGGCGGACGATGCGGCCGACGTGCTCGAGGCTCACGCCGCCGTCAAGCTCGCGGCGCGGGACGAGAATCGGGTCGTGCAGCCAGGACTCGCCTTCTCCGCCGCCGTACTCGCCGCAGTAGGCGGAGTACGCGTACACGGCGTCGAGGTTCGAATCGAGCTGCCCGAACGCGTTCCATTCACGAAGGCAACGGTCGCACTGGCTTCCGTCGGCCGCGGCGACCTCGTTTTCTTCCGGGCAGCGGTGCGGCCACGTGGGCTCGCGGGTCGGGTAGAGCACGCCAAGCGTGTGCACCGAGTCGCCCGCTTCGTCGGCGAAATACTGCGCAACGGCGAGCACGATGCTTTGCATCCTGGGGTCGGCGTCGAACTTCTTCTTCGCGGCCTCGAGACGTGCGAGACGTCGACCGCGAGGGTGAGCCCCGAATCCATCGCCACGTCGAGCGCCTCGAACGCGGCCTGCATCGGCCGACCCTGCAGGCAGCTGAGCGCGAGGTACAGCAGGCCAGTGTCTTTGGTTTTGGCCATGCCGAGGTCGTAGCAAGTAGAACGCTCGCATGTCCTCCCAGCCCGGCATTTTCGCGCCCCTGCCGAACGTGCCGTCGACGCAGCAGGCGCTGTGGCTTCTTCTGCAGGGCGCCGACCGCGGCACGCTCTTCGACATGTCGGTGACGGCGCTGGGCCTGCTCGACGACGGGTTCGTGCTCGATGACGCGATGGACCCGAAGGGCGACGAGGCAGAGGCGGCAGCGATTCGCCTCGACGGCTCGAGCTTCGTCGCGGTGCAGCGGTGGGTGCACGACCTCGGCACCTTCCGCGGGTTCGGGCGCCCGCAGCAGGACGACACGTTTGGCCGCCGCCACGCCACCAACGAAGAGTTCGCCGAGGCGCCGGTGACGGCGCACGTGAAGCGCGCCGCGCAAGAAAGCTTCGACCCCCCGGCGTTGATGGTGCGGCGCTCGATGCCCTGGGTCACGAACGGCCGGCTCGACCTCTCAGAGGTGCACCTTTGAACGTCGCGCTGCTGGTGCTCGGCATTCTGGCCAGCACAGCGCTGGCGTTCGCGCTGGTGTGGATTCCCATCACATCGCGACTGAGGAAGCGCATCGCCGAGCTGGGCCCCGAGCTCGCGGCGGAAGGCGACCCAGCCGTGCGCGGCCCCGAGCTGGGCACCTACCGGGGCGCCAGCGGCCACTACGGCAGGGTGACGGGGCTGGGTGTCATCGCCCTCACGCAGAAACGGCTGGTCTTCCGCGGCGTGTTCGGCAAACGCCTCGAGGTCGACCTCACCGAGCTCGCCGCCGTGCGCGAAGACAAGTGGTTTCTGCGCAGCTACAAAAGCGGCCGCCTGCACCTCATCCTGAAGACGAAGGCCGGCATCGAAGTCGGGTTCATCGTCAAGGACCACGCGGGTTGGATGGTGGCCCTGCGGAACATCATCGCGACCCAGCCGCTGGCCTGACTGCGCCCGTGACCGCTTCGACCTCGGGCTAACCCTGGGTGTTGCCACCGTCTGGCTGGCCCGCATCGACGAACCCCGCGTCCGACGAAGGCCCCGTCGCCTTCTTGCAGAGCCCGTTCACGCAGAAGTAGCCCGCATCGGACAAGCACTGCTGGTACGGGTTCGGCTCGGCCTTGTCGCAGGGCTGACCTTCAGGGTCGAAGCCCGTCATCAAGCTGCAGCCCGTGAAGGCCACCACCGCCGCGCAGAACCTCAGCCGTCGCATCGGCTCAGGGTCCTACCACGACGAGCGCAGACCGCTGAAAGTCGATCACCTGCCGCGCGACGTCCTGCACCTGCTGCGCGGTGACGGCGCTGACCTCGTCGCCGTAGCGCAGGTGCCGTTCGGCTCCCAGGCCGTACGCCGCGTCCAGCGCCATCACTCCCGCGCGCGCGCCGTTTCGCTGTAGCCCGACTTCGTGCGTGCCCATCAGGTGCTGCTTCGCCCGCGACAGCTCGGCCTCGGACACCAGCCCCTCGCGCACCTTCGTCAGCTCGAGCCGGATTCCCGCGAGCGCCTGGTCGACCTTCTCGGGGCTCGTGCCGATGTAGACGGCGAAGTACCCGGGGTCGACGCCTTCGACCGTCATCGACGACACGCTGTAGCAAAGCGACTGCTTGTCGCGAAGCTCGATGAACAGCCGACCGCTCTGGCCAGACAGCATCGTCGACAGCACTTCCAGCGGGCGGCGCCACGCGTCCGTCACCTTCGCGCCGGGGAAGCCGAGCACCACGTGCGACTGCGCCTTCTGCAGCTGCTTGCGCACCGACCGGGGCCCATCGAAAGGCGCCTCGGGCGGAACGAATGGAGCGGCCCCACTTCCCGCGCTCTTCCCGAACGCCGCCTCGGCCTGCTTCACCACCGCGTCGATGTCGACGTCGCCCACCACCGCGAGCGTCATCTGCGACACGTCGAGGTTCTTCGCGTGGAAGGCGCGCAGCGATTCCGGCGTCAGCGCCGACACTGTCTCGGCCTCGCCCAGCATCGACAGCCGGTACGGGTGCGTCAGGTACAGCGTCTTCGCGAAGAGCTCGAACGCCACCGAAGACGGGCGGTCATCGCGGCTGTGAAGGTCTTGCAGCTGGCGCTGCTTCTCGCGCTCGACTTCCCCGGCGTCGAAAGCGGGAAAGCGCAGCACCTGCGCGAAGAGCCCGAAGGCGTCTTCGAAGTACCGACTCAAGAACTCGCCCCGAAGCGAGAAGCTGCTGCGCCCCGGCACCGTCGAGATTCCCCCGCACAGCGCGTCGACCCGTTGAGACACCTGCTCGGACGAGAGCTCGACCGTGCCGCGGCACAACGTGCGCGCGAGCAGCGCGGTCAGCCCATTCGCTGCTGGCGTCTCGTACCGAAGCCCGCCGGGGAAGGTCGCCCGCACCGCGAAGAGAGGCACCGCGGTCTCGCGGCGGACAATCAGCGTCGCGCCCGACGACAGCTTGTGGGTGACCAGCGGCACGGCGGGCGCTGTCGACAACGCCGAGCTGCGCGGCGCCTGCACCACCACGCGCTTCACCTGCATCGGCTGCGCGCCGTCGAGCACCTTCGTGAGGTCCGCTTCGCTCAAGCTGCAGCCTTCGGGCAACAACCCGCTGACCACCGCCTCGTCCCACTTGAAGTACTTCTTCGCCACCGCCAGCAGCGACGCCGGGGTGAGCTTCGCGACGGCCGCGTAGTAGCTGGCCTCGAGCTCGAGCCCGCCCATCGTCTGGTAGTAGCCGAGCCGCCGCGCCATGCCCTGGGCGGTTTCTCGCGCGTAGATGCTCTCGCTCTCGACCAGCGCCTGCACCGTCTGCAGCTCGCCTGGGTCGACCTCGCGCTCGGCCGCTCCGCGAAGCACCTGCACGGCGGCGTCGAACGCAAGGCCGACATTCTCGCTCGAGGCGGTCAGCGACAGCGCAAAGATGCCCGGGTCTTTCGGGGTGTACGCCCACGCGCTGACGTCGTTGCAGAGCGAACGGCGCCGCTTCACCTCCAACGACAGCCGCGAGCCATCGCCCTGGCCGAACACCATCGCCAGCACGTCCAGCGCCGGCACGTCTTCGTGGTCGACAGGCGGGCACGGGAAGGCGAGGTGCAGGTACGCCTCTTTCACCGCGTCGCGCTGCAGCTTGATGATTCGGCCGGCGCGCGGAGGCTCGACGTCGCGGTGCAGCGGTACGGAATACGGCCGGCCCCAGTCGCCCCCGAACAACTCCTCGGCCCACTGCCGCAGCTGCGCCTCGGTGAAGTCGCCCACCGCGGACAGGACGATGTTCTTCGGCGAATAGCAGCGAGAATAAAAGCCGACCATCTTCTCGCGCGAGTGGCCGCGCACGTCGGCCTCGAAGCCGATCACGGGGCGTCCATACGGGTGCTTGGTGAAGGCGGTGGCGAACAGCTCTTTGCTCGCCCGGCGCGACGGGGTGTCGAGGCTGCGCTTGATTTCTTCGCAGACGACTTCGATTTCGCGCGTCAGCTCTTCGGGGTCGAACGCCGAGTTCCGCACTGCGTCCGCGAGCACGTCGAGCCCCTCGCGCGCGAACTGGCTCGCCATCACCACGTGGTAGACGGTCTGGTCGTAGCTGGTCCACGCATTGATTTCGCCACCGTGGGCCTCGACGCTGCGGGCGATTTCCCCCGGGCCGCGGCGGGCGGTGCCCTTGAAGAGCAGGTGCTCGTGAAGGTGGGCGAGGCCGACCTCGCCGGGCCTTTCGTCCGCGCTGCCCACGTTCACCCAGACCTGAAACGCGGCGACCTTCGCGGTGTCGCGGGGCTCGGCGACGACCTTGAGGCCATTGGACAGTTCGAAAGTGATCGGCATTGGCAAAGGCTCATACCTCAATGGCGCGCTCGCAGAATCGGGGTAGGGTACGCCGCAGGAAAAACACGATGTCTGGCCAGCCTGACGACGATCTGCTGCTCGAGCTGCGCGACAGCCTGGAAGAGGGTGACGAGCCGCTTTTCGCTCCTCCTTCCCGGCCCGCCGCTGCCGCAGCCACGCCCGCAAAGGGACTTCCGCCTGCAGCGGGCCGCGCCCCTGCGACCGGACGGTATGGCCAGGCCCAGCCCATCAGCGGCGCTCACCCCGCCACCGCGCCTGTGTCTGCGCCGCCGCCACTGCCTCCGGGAAAGAGGCCCCCCGCGACCGGACCCCAGCCCGCCGTTTCGATGAAGACGACCGCTGGCTACCGGCCCGCACCTCCAGGCGCCGACCTTCACCCCCTGCCCCAGACCATCGTGCGCCCGCTGCAGGGGCAGGACCCTTTTCAGGAGCCTCCCGAGCCGCGCCTGGCTGCCGGTGGCGACCCCGAAGAGAAGCTCAAGACCTTCCGCCTCATCCTCAAGCAGAAGGAAGAGACGCTGGCGCGCGGCCGGTCGCTCTACAAAGCCGTCGACGACGAAGCGCTCGCTGTTCGCGCCGTCGCTGAGAAGCTGAGAGTCGAGCTCGACCTCGCGCTGCAGGAAGCCGCCCGCGGCAACGAGTACCCGCAGCAGATTCAGTCACTGAAGGAGATGCTCGAGAAGGACACCATCCGCGCCGACGACGCGGAAAAGCGCATGGACGCGCTGGTGACCCAGCTCGCGGAAGGCGAGGCCGAACGGAAAGACCTGACCCAGGCGCTGGCCGAGGTCGAGTCTCAGTTCACCGAGACGAACCACCGCCTCGAAGACGAAAGGAAGACGCGCGAGGCGCTGGCCGACGAGCTCATCGGAGCGAAGGAAGCGCTGTCGACCGCGCAAGACCGCGTCGCCGACCTGGGTGCGCGCGCCTCGGAAGCGCAGGGCTCCCTCGAGGCCACTTCCGAGCAGCTGACGTTCACTTCGCAGGAGCTCGAGACGGCGCAGCTCGAGGCCGAGACGCTGCGGCAGGAAGTCGCGCTGTCCGGCGAGCTCCGCGCCGAGCTCGAGGCCGCCACCGCGCGCGTGTCAGAGCTGGGCGAGAAGCTGGCCGAGGCCGAGGGCAAGGTCACCGCGCTCGAAGGTGAAGGCGAGTGGTCCCAGAGCTCGCTGGACCAGGCGCAGGCGCGCGTCGCCGAGCTCGAGCAGAAGACCGCCAAAGACACGGGCACCGTCGATGACCTCACGCGCCAGGTCTCGAAGCTGACCTCAGAGCTCGAGAGCGCCGAGGCCGAAAAGTCGGACGCGCTGAGCCGCGCCGCCGAGCTCGACGCCCAGCTCACCACCACGCGCGACGCGCTCGACGTCGCGACCTCCGAGAACGAGAAGCTGCGCGGGCTCGTCGCGAAGCATGACGCCGAGCTCACCAGGGCGCGCAGCGACACCGAGACGGCCGCGGTGAAGAAGGTGCGCACCGAGCTCAACCAGGCCAACCAGCGCGCGATGGAATCGGGAGCCACCGCCAGAAAAGAGAAGGAGCAGCGCGAGCAGTCCCTGGGGCAGTTAAACGACGCGAATGCGAAGCGCGAAGCGGCAGAAGCGAAGCTGCGCGACTTGAATGACCAGCTGCACGCCGCTCAAGCGCACGCATCGGCCGCCGAAGGCCGCGTCGCCCAGGCCCGCGCCGCCGCCCACGCCGAGATGGCCGAGAAGCTCAAGGCGGCGCAGGACCAGCTGGCGGCCGCCGAGCTCCGCGCCAGCCAGTCGGCGAAGTCGGCCGGCAGCTCGTCGGCGGTCGAGAACAAGCTCAAGGCCGTCGAAGAACAGCTGCGCGCCACCCAGACGATGAAGCTCGTGGTCGAGAAAGAGCTCGGGGCGCTGAAGGCGACTCCGCCGGCTGGAGGTGGTTCGAGCGGTGCCGAGGTCGAGAAGCTGCGCGCCGACCTCGCGGTGATGAAGAAGAAGATGGCGACCGCTGAGTCCGCGATCGAAGCCGCCGCGTCTCTGAAGGCGAAAGTGGCTCGCCTCGAGAATCAGCTCAAGGCGAAGTAGCGGCGACGGGCTCGACGAGCCCCGACGTGTGCAGGCGCTCCAAGGCCGACTTCACCTGGTCGCGCGTCGTGCCCGTGTCTTCCAACGTCTTCAGCAGGTCTTCAAGGCGCATCGGCGCGCCCGACAGCTCGGACACCAACAACCCGTCTTCCGCTTCGACCCCGAACTCCTTCGCCCACACGATGCGAATCGCATCGAACGCCGTACGGCCATCCGCGCCCTGCACTTTTTCCATCGCGGCACGCCAGGCCTTGAGGCCCTCGGCCCCCTTGCCGGTCAGCCGGAACCGCTGGGCCCGGGCCCAACGCAACTTCGGGGTGCTCGTCACTGGAACTTCGGTTTCACTCATGGTTACACCCCTACACCTTTTGTCTCTCGAAGCCCACCCTGACAGCCCCCTGGACCCCTTCACGGGTCTTCGCGCGGCGCGGTTCGGCGTCTACGTGCACTTCCCGTGGTGCCTCTCGAAGTGCCCCTACTGCGACTTCGCGTCGACGCACGCGAAGGTGGTGCCAGAAGAAAGGTACACGCGCGCGCTGCTGAGCGAGCTCGCGCAGCGCGCGGACGGCGCGAAGGGCCGCGAAATCGACTCCATCTTCTTCGGCGGAGGCACGCCGTCGCTGTGGCGGCCGCAGCTGGTCGGCGAGGTGTTGAACGCGCTCGCGGCGCGCTTCCCGTTGGGTCGTCACGCCGAGGTGACGCTCGAGGCGAACCCGGGCGCTTCCGACGCGGGGCGCTTCGCCGACTACCGCGCAGCGGGCATCAACCGGCTCTCGATCGGCGTGCAGTCGTTTGAGGCGTCGACGCTCAAAGCGCTTGGCCGCGAGCACGACGGGGCGCTGGCCGTCGCCGCGTTCGGGAAAGCGCGAAAGGCAGGGTTCGACAACGTCAGCCTCGACTTCATCTACGGCGTGCACGGGCAGTCGACGGAAGGGGCGATCGCCGACGCCAAGGCTGCCGTCGCGCTGCAGCCGGAACACCTGTCGGCCTACGCGCTGACGCTCGACAAGGAAGCGCTGGCAGAAGAAGTGCCATTGGCGAAGCAGCTCGCGCGCGGCGAGGTGCACCTGCCGCCCGATGAAGACGTGACGGCGATGCAGCGCGGCGTCGAGCAGGTCTACGCAGCGGCTGGGCTTCAGCGGTACGAGGTCAGCAACTACGCGAGGCCCGGCCGCCACTCGCGGCACAACGCGCTGTACTGGACGGGCGGCGAATACCTCGCGCTCGGCGTCGGAGCGACCGGCCGCCTCGGCCACCTCCGCTATTCCAACCAGCGCAGCGCCGACAAGTACCTGGCCGAGGTCGAAGCGCACGGAGCCCCCACGTCGCAAGACGAGGCGCTGGACGGGGCGACGCTCTTCCGCGAACGGCTGGCGATGGGGCTGCGGCTCACCAACGGGGTCAACCTCGAGGCGCTGTGCGCGGAGTACGGCGAAGACTTCGGCCCGCGGCGCGCGCAGGTCGCGCTGATGACGAAGCACGGACTGCTGCAGCAGGTGGACGGCCGGGTGCAGCTCACGCCCAAAGGTTTCGACGTGCACAGCGCTGTCAGTGCACGCCTCATGTAGCTTCGAGCGCCTATGTCGACGTGGCTGTTGTGGATCATTCTCTCGGCCGTCACCGGCAGCCCGATTGGGGCGGCGATCGGAATCATCCTCTTCGTGCTGGTGACAGATCGCTTCGCCCTCGGCTTCGTGCCGAAGGGGTGGAAGTGGTTCCAGCGCCGGCGGCGCGAAGGAAAGCTCTTGCGCACGTTGCTGGGAAACCCGCATGACCGCACCGCGCGGCGCGAGCTGGCCGAGCTGCTGGTGATGCGCGGCGCGTCCGCGAGAGCGGTCGAGACGCTGAAGCCGAACCTCGAAGCCGGCGACGACGACCACGCCACGGTGTTCACGATGGGCGTCGCGTGCATGGGCGCGGGGCATCAGCAGCAGGGCGAACAGCTGCTCGCCCACCTCGCCGAGTCCGACCCCGACTTCCGCGTGGGTGAGCTGGACTTCGCGATCGGCCGCGCGCGGCTGCATCGAAAGGACTTCAAGGGTGCGCGCGAGGCGCTCGAGCGCGCGGTGGCGATTCGTACCGGCACCGTCGAAGGGCGCGTCCTGCTCTCGCAGTCGTTGCTCGGCCTCGGCGATGCGCCGGCGGCGGCGATGATGCGGGATCAAGCGTGGAACGAGTACGTCAGCGCTCCGCGGTTTCAGCGGCGCAAAGAACGGCTGTGGGCGTGGCGCGCGCGGCCCTCGCGGCCGGCGACGTACGGAATCGCGCTCGCGATGGTGCTGATTTTGTTCGGACGATTCGCCGCGCCCGCGATCTCGACCTGGGCCGGGCGATACCAGGACGACAGCGTGGGCTACGGCGCTCCACCGCCGGCGCAGCTGCCGGAAGCGGTCGACGAGTGACTACGCCTTCTTCCCGTAGAACCCGTACACCCAGGCGCCGGCGGCGGCGAAAGACGGCAGCACGACGAACAGCGTGAGCAGGCCGAAGACGAGGTCGTTCTTTGCTTCGCCCACGTAGTCGACGCCGGGCACGCGCAGAAACGCCTTGAACGCGGTGATGATCCAGTTCGAGAAGTTGGCGAGGGTCGTCAGCCAGACGAGCCGCTGCAGGCCCTTCTCGCCGTAGCGCAGCATCGGCATCGAGAACGCGACGGCCACCATCCAGAAGCAGCCCATCAACGCGTTGAGGTGGCTCGCCAGTGCCGCGTGTGAATCTGCGGGAACCTTGCCCGTCATCGCGGCAGAGACGAAGGCTCCGGTCAGGAGGCCCAGTGCCATGAGGATGGCGGCGTTTCGGGTCAGATCGCGGGCCGACTGGCTTTGGTGCACTGCTGCGCCTCCGATTCGATTAGGACCGTCTGACGATGCTGGACCAGATGGTGGAGCAGTTCGACAGCTGGGTCCAACAACTCGGGAGCCTCGGGTACCTGCTGCTGGGCGCGGCGGCCCTGCTCGAGTACCTCATCCCGCCCTTTCCCGGCGACACCGTGACCATGCTCGGCGGCGCGTACGCGGTGCGCGGCGAGAAGAGCGTGGTGCTGGTGTTTGTCGCGGTGACGGTCGGCAGCATGATTGGGCTCGCCGGCATGTACGCAGTTGGCCGGCTCGTCGGTTCTCGCATCGACGCGCAACCCGAAGGTACTCTGTTCATCGGCATCTCCCACGCCAAGGTTCGTCAGCTGCAGGAGCAGATGCGCACCCGCGGCACCTGGCTGCTGGTCGCCAACCGCTTCTTCCCAACCTTTCGCGCCTTGATGTTCGTCGCCGCCGGCGCCGCGCGAATGCCCTTCGGCAAGGTGATGTTGCTGGGGACGTTGTCGGCGATGGCGTGGAACGTGGGGATGCTCGCCATCGGTTACACCGTGGGCCGCAACGTCGAGAAGCTCACCGCGCTGCTCAGCCAGTACAACCGGGTCGCTTTGGGAGTCATTGCAGTGGCAGTGTTGGCCCTCGTGATCCGGTACTTCGTCAAAAAGCGGAAGCTGGCATGAGCCGCCTCTGGCTCTGCGTCGCGATCACCGCGGTAGCGGGGTGCCGGTGTCCGGGCGGAACCATCACTCCGACCGAGGCAGGGTTCCGCGTCGACACCGCTGAGATCGACTTCGGCCGGGTGTCTGAAGGCGGCATCGTCGACCGCGAGCTCTCGCTGGTCGCCACCGGCAGCGCCGACATCACGCTCGACCTCGCCACCGACGGGCCCTTCGTCGTCCAGGCCTCGGTCACGATTCCCGGCGGCTCGTCGCTGACCGTGCTTGTTCGCTTCATCGCCGGCACCACCGCGGTGATTGGTGAAGTGCGCATCTCGGCCAACGGCGCGATGGCCACCACGAAGCTCAAGGGCGTCGGCGTGAAGCCGAAAATCTGCGTCGCGAGCACGCCCTGCAAGAAGTCCGAGTACTCGCTGGCCACCGACAGCTGCGTCGAGTCCGACCAGCCCGAAGGCGCCCTTTGCCAGCCGAACAGCCTCTGCCTCGAGAAAGGCGAGTGCCGGGCTGGCGTCTGCCAGGGCGTCGCGCGCCAGTGCGACGACGACAACGCCTGCACCGACGACTCTTGCTCGATGGAGGTCGGCTGCCTTCACAGCTTGAAGTCGTGCCCCGTACCCACTGCCGCGTGCAAGGTCGCGACGTGCGACGCGGCGACGGGCTGCGGCCAGGGCACGGCGCCCGATGGGCAGATCTGCGGCACGCTCGACTGCGTCAACGCCCACCTCTGCGTCAGCGGTGCGTGCGCCACAGTGGCGACGCCCGAAGGCTTCGTCTGCGGCCCGGCGACGCCTTGTCAGGGCGAGAGCAAGTGCAAGAACCAGAAGTGCGTCGCGCCCGACGCGGGCACCATGATGCCGCGCACGATCGTGAAGCTGCCCGGCACCGTCGTGAACGAGCGCCCGTCACTCGTCGCCCACAACGGCAACCTCTTCTTCCAGCTGTGCGGCCTGGCCGTGCCCGACGGCGGAAGCGACGGCGGAGTTGACGGCGGCAGCGATGGAGGCCCGGACGCAGGCCCGCAGGCCGACACGGGCTGCGGCCTCGTCTCGTTCACGGGCACCGGGTTCGAACGGTGGACAGTGCGATACCCGGACGACGCGCCCCGCCGCCTCGTCTACGCGGGCGCGAGGGGCGTGGTGCTGCTGCAAGACGGCGCGCTCGACGTGCACCTGCTGTCGACGGGCGCGGTCACCCACATTCCTCTGGGCGGCCAGGCCGTGCCGCGCGGCGTGGCGCAGGGGCCGGACTTCGAAGTGTGGGCAGTGGTGAACTCCGACGCGGGCACCAGGCTCGTGCGCTGGGCCGATGGCGGCCTGGTCGAGCCGGTCGTGCTCGACGCGGGCGCTTCGCTGCTGGCGATCGACGAGCTCGGCGCGGCCTGGCTCTACGGCCCCGACGCTGGGACCCTGGGCGCGGTGGTGCCCGATGTCGACGGCGGCACGTACGCGCTGTCGTGGCAGCCCGCGCCGGTGGGGCTCTCTTCCCTGAATGTCGCCGAGCGGAGCGTCATCACCGGCGGCACCCAGCTGCTCAACCTGCAGGACGGTGGCCGGGTCGGCTTCACCTGGCTGTCGGATGCGGGCGCCGCGCTCGAGGTGTTGCCGCGCCCGATGGTCAGCGGCGTCGGGGCAGGCCTCGCGTTCTACCGCGAGTGCGAGACGCCGGTGATGAGCTGCGCCGACGCCGACAAAGACACCTGGGTGCACGCGTTCTCGCTGCGCAACGGCAGCTTCCTCTGGCGCGCGAAGGTCCTTCCGTCCCAGGTGGAAGGGCGCATCGAAGAGGTCGCGCTCGCGGGGGTCGTCCCGGGCGCAGTGGGCGTCCTCGTTCAGGTCAGACTCAATGGCGGCCCTCAGGCCTACCTGCAGGGCTTTGCCGACGGCGACCGCGTGCTGCTGTGCCCGATGCTCGAAGGCACCCAGCTCGCCGGAGCCGCCTTTACCCTAGGCAACCTCCACGTGCTGGTGCGAAGAAACGGCGGGCCGTGGCAACTCGAGACGTACGACACCGGCGCACTGCCGTTGCTCACCACCGGGTGGCCCCAGGCCGACGGCATCTCGGGCGCGAGAAGGGCTCGCTAGGGTCTCAGGTTGCCCCGATGGGACGCGTTGCCACGGCTTTTCGGGGCGCCCACGCCGTTCGCCCGGTGTTTCGAGCGTGGCACGGACGATGCTCATGTCGCTGCGCATGAACCCCTACAACCTCGTCCCCAAGCGCATGCAGTCTGGAAAAATCGGCTACGCCATGCTGTGGCTGCTCGGCGTGCCCGTTCCGATTCTGCTCGGAATCTTCTTCCTCCGCGGCTGCAACTAGTTTTTCACCAGTGCGACGCGAACCTTCTGCTGGGTTCGTTTCGTGACGAAGTGCAGCACCTTTTGCTCGCGGTAGCCCGGCTTCGACACCACCAGCTCGAAAGCGATTCCGACCTTCAGCCGTATCGGAACCGGGGTCAGTCCGAACACTTTTCGATCTATCCGCACCTGGGCCCCCGCGGGCTCGCTCTCGACCAACACCGAAACTTTGTCTTCCGCCGTCTCGACGGATTTCGGTGAAGCCAAAACCACAGGTTTCGTTTCTGGGGTCGTCTCGATCGCCAGAGGAGGAAGAGGAGGAGGGCTGGTTCCCTCGTCCGCGCTCACCTCGACCGCCGCATCCGCCACCTCGACCACCCTCGCATCATCGGTGATCGCGACAAGCTTTGGCGGCGGCTCGACCACCGCACCCTGAAGGCCCGCGTCTGGCACCTCGACCACGGGCGTCGGTGCCGACTCGACCACGCGCCGGCCCAGCGGAAGCGCGACGGCCGCCCCGACCAGTCCGAACAACAGCACCGCGGCGATCAACCCCGCCTTCCGTTTCGGCGCCGGCTCGACCACGTGAATCGGCAGCTGCTGCGACGAGATCAGAATGTCTTCGTCCTGCAGCTCGATTGGATCCGTGTTCGTCGGCTCGATCGGCACCGGCGTCGATTCGCCCTGCCGGCTCAACGGCAGCTCGCCGTCCTTCTTCGCGAGCGCTCCGAGGTACGCCTTCAGCTCGGTCGTCCCGGCCGGGTCGAGCACCGACCGCTGCACCTTTTCGATCGCGTGCAGCAGCTCTTCAGCGCTCTGAAACCGCTTCTCGGGTTTCCTTTCCAACGTCTTGTTGATCAGCGCGACGAGCTCTTTGGGAAGATCCGGCCGCAGCGTCGACGGGCTTGCGAACTTGCCGTTGACCACGCGCGCCATCTCTTCCAGCGCCGTCGGAGCGGTGAACGGCAGCTCGCCCGTCGCCATCAGGTAGATCATCGTCCCGATCGGAAAGAGGTCGCTGCGCGCATCCAGCGCATGGCCGGCCGCCTGCTCAGGAGACATGAAAGCGGGCTTTCCTTTCACGCTGCCGATTTCCGAGGTGTTGCTGCGCGTCCGCGCGCGCGCGATGCCGAAGTCCGTCAGCTTCACTTCGCCCTGCTCGCTCACCAGCACGTTCTGCGGCGACACATCGCGGTGCACGATCGCCAGCGGGACGCCGTTCTCGGTCTTGCTGTGCGCGTACGAGAGCCCGCGGCAGACTTCCGTCATCACGTAGAGCACCAGGCTCAGCGGCATCGGCAGGTTCGCTGCTTTTGCGCGCTTCAGAATCTGCGACAGCGTCCACCCGTCGACGAGCTCGAACGCGAGGAAGTAGCGCTGCGCCGCGACCCCCAGGTCGATCACCTGCACGATGTTGCCGTGGTGAAGGCCCATCGCGATGTGCGCTTCGTCGACGAGCCCGCGGCGGAAGTTCTCGTCGGCCCAAAGCGCCGGGCGCACGCGCTTGAGCACGACGAGGCGCTTGAAGCCTGCCGAACCTTCCATGTGCGCGAGAAACACCTCGGCAGTGCCGCCGTCGGCGATCTTGCGCAACAGGTTGTACCTGCCGTGCGCAGCCACGGCTCGCGAAGCTACCGCAACGCAATCAGAGGGCGGCTGACAAAACCTTCATCGTCACCCACGCCAGCCCACCAGACAGCGGCAGCGTCAAGATCCACGCGGCGAGAATGTTGCCGGCGACCCCCCAGCGAACGGCCGAGATGCGCTTGCTCGCGCCGACGCCCATGATCGACGCGTGGATGCAGTGGGTGGTGCTCACCGGCACGCCGAAGTGGCTGGCGGTGATGATGGTGATCGCGCCGGCCGCTTCGGCCGCGAAGCCCTGCAGCGGCGTGATGCGGATGATTTTGGTGCCCATCGTCTTGATGATGCGCGTGCCGCCCGCCGCCGTGCCCAGCGCAATCGCCGCCGCACAGGAAAGAATGACCCAGGTCGGCACCACCGCGTCGGCGCCCGCGTGCATCCAGTCGGGCAGCGGCGCGCCACCCCCGGCGACCCACGCCGTCAGCGCGAGGGTGATGATGCCCATCGATTTCTGCGCGTCGTTGCTGCCGTGCCCGAAGGCCACCATCATCGCCGAGACCAGCTGCATGCGGCGCGACGCCTTCACCACCGTTCGCGGCCGCGTGGCCTTGAAGGTCCACAGCAGGCCGACCATCAGGAAGAAGGCGCCGAAGAAACCGACCGCCGGCGAGACGACCAGCGGCACCAGCACCTTGGTCACCAGTGCCATCCAGTGAAAGGCGTCGATTCCGTTGTGGGCGACCACGGCTCCGGCGAGGCCGCCGATGAGCGCGTGCGAACTGGAAGAGCGGATACCGAAGAACCCGGTGATCAGGTTCCAGAGGGAAGCGCCCAACAGCGCCGCCAGCACGACCTGCTGGGTGACGAAGCCTGGGTCTGCGAAATCCAACGCAATCGTCTTTGCCACCGCGGTGCCCATCATCGCGCCGGCGAAGTTCAGCGCCGCGGCCAGCAGAATCGCGGTGCGCATCGGGAGCACGCCCGTCGAGACGACGGTGGCGATCGCGTTGCCTGTGTCGTGAAAGCCGTTGATGTAGTCGAACACCAGCGCAGCGACGATCACCGCGATGAGCAGGCCCATCGTCATCGCGCTATCCGTGCTTGACGGCGATGTTGGCCAGGGTGCCCGCCACGGCATCGCAGTGGTCGACCGCGTCCTCGAGGTCTTCGAGCACTTCCTTCTCGCGCAGCAGCACCTTCGCGTCGACCGCGGGGTCCTTGAAAAGCTGGCTCACTGCCGCGCGGAACACGCCGTCGGCCTCTTTCTCGAGCGCGCGCAGCTTCCGCACGTCGTCCAGCAGGTCGCTGTATTGGTGGCTGCGCAGCTTCGGCAGCGCCGCTTTCAGAATGCCAGTGCAGGTGACCAGGCAGTCCATCAGCTTCTGCATCGGCTCGGTCGGCCGGCTCACGCCGTAGAGCACCGCCGCGCGCGCCGCGAGGTTGGTCAAGTCGACCACGTCGTCGAGCTCGCTGGAAAGCTTGTGAAGGTCTTCGCGGTCGAGCGGGGTGACGAAGGTGCGGGCCAGGGCGTCTTCCATCTGCCGCACCAGGTCGTCGGCGTAGTGCTCGATGACCTGCACCGCGTCGCGAATGTCTTCCGGCTTCGTCGAAGGGTCTTTCGACCGGGCCAGCGCGATCGCCGCCGACTCGCACGCCGCTGCCTGGCTCTCGACCAGCGAGTAGAAGTGGTCTTCCCTCGGTAGCAGCCAACGAACGATTGCCTGGAGCGCCATGGAAGCTGCGGCTTAGCAACGCGACGAGGGGGGTCAAGCAGCAGGTTGGGTCAGCGTCTCCAGCACGGCTTGACGCAGCGAGCTTCCCGCGAACAGGAACCCGCCGAGGTGGCCCCAGTCGAGCCAGCGCGGCTCGACCTTCCAATGTCCGGCAATCCGTTCGAACGCAGCGGGCGGCACGATGCCATCGCGGCGCGTCGCGAGCAGAATCTTCTTCTTCGATGGGGGCGGCGCGAGGTTCAGCAGCCCGAACTGCTCGAGCAGCGGCACCAGCCTTTCCTTCCCACCCTCTTTTTCCAGCGTCTTCCAGTCGACAGATTTGCTGATCGGCCCTTCGACGAAGACGGGAATCGCCGAATCAGACGGAGACATCGCCACCACCGGCACGTCCCACGGCAGCGTCGCGGCGACCTGGGCCGAGAACTGCCCCGCCATGCTGAAGCCCGAGAGCACCACCGGCAGCGACGGCTCTTCTTCTCGCGCGGCGGCGACCATGCCGCGCAGCTCCATCAGGCTACAGACCCCCATCGCCAGCAGGTCGGCCACGGTGCGCAGCCCGACGCCGACCTGGCCCTTTGGCCGGCGCAGCCCGAAGAAGGGCGCCTCGAGCAGCCACAGCTCGACGCCCTGCTTCACCAGCGGCAGGTAGAGGCGCTCGCGCATCCGGAAGTCCTGCTCGCTCCACGAGGGCGGAAGAATCGCGCGGCCGCGCACCGGGCCATCGGTCGGGGTGAGCCGCAGCACGGTGAGCTGCTGTGATTCGACGACGGCCAGCGGGCAGGGCGACGCGGCAGTACCGAGCCGGCGCTCCACCCCGTTCTTCGTCACTGGCGCGCCCCACTTCAAGTCCAGCGGCTGCGCCTCGTGCGGCGCCAGAAAAGGCTCGGCCACCTTCATCACCCGGTCGCAATCGCCGAAGCCTCCGGCGAAGAGGCGGTCGCGCGGCACGTACAACCACATCGCGTCGAGCCAGTGCATGGCTACATCAAGGCCATCATCATCGCGCCGCCGACGAGGGCCATCCCTCCGTCGACTGAGTGAACCGTGCCCGTGCAGTAGCTGCCCGCGTCCGACGCGAGGAACACGGCGAGCTGCGCCACGTCGTCTCGCGTGCCGTACCGCTGCAGCGGCAACATCGCCCGCACCTTCTCGCGCGAGGCCTGGTCGGGCGTGAGCCTTTCCATTCCTTCGGTGCCTTCGATTGGGCCGGGGGAAATCGAGTTCACGCGCACGCCGGCCGGGCCCCATTCCATCGCCAGCGACCTGGTCAGCATGTCGACGCCGGCCTTGGCGGCGCAGACGTGCGACTGCATCGGGTACGGAATCGAGGCCTGCGGCGCCGAGATGTTCAAGATGCACGCGCCCGGCTTGTTGAGCTTCTCGAAGGCCGCGCGGCAGGCGTGAAAGGTGCCGAGCACGTCGATTTCCAGCACCGCGCGGAAGCCGTTCGACGACATCGCCATCGCAGGAGCGGGGAAGTTGCCAGCCGCTCCGCACACCAGGACGTCGAGGGGGCCCTGCGCCGCCACCGCTGCCTCGAGCGCCGCGTCCAACGCCGCGAAGTCACGGACGTCGGCGACGTAGCCGCGCGCGTCGATGCCCTTGCTCTTCATGCCCGCGACGGCGGCCTCGAGCTTGTCGGGCTTGCGGCCGTTGATGCTGACCTTCGCTCCGAGCGCACCGAAGGTCTCGGCGATGCGCAGGTTGATGCCGCTGCTGCCGCCGGTGACGAACACCGACTTGCCCTTGAAAAGCCCTTCTCGAAAGACGCTCGCGCTCATGGGCGCGGACCCTACCCGACCTGGCCGCGGCCTCGAGCACCTTCGAGAAACAGTTGGCTCACGCCGCCGAGCACGAAGGGCAGGCCGAGCGCCGGGTTCGCGCACCAGGCCAACATCGCCGACAGCGAGTTGGCGAGGAAGAAGTCAGACAGCACTTCGGGCGGCAGCACGGGTGAGAGCTCGCCGCGCTTTGCCGCGAGCCGAAAACGCTGCGCGAGCACGAGCCGCACCGGCTGCACTTCGCGCGCGTCGTCGACGGCGTAGAGGCGCATCGCGACGGTGGTGACGTCGGGAAGAAGCGTGCGCTCGTGTTCCCAGAACTTCGCCAGCGCCTCGTCGACTGCTTCGAGCACCTTCACCAGCGAAGCGTCGGCAGGCAGCGCGCTCACGGCCTCGGCCACCGGCGCTTCGCCCTCGCGCAGCAACTCGATGAGCACGTCGTCTTTGGTCGCGAAGTGAAAATAGAAGGCGCCCCGGCTGACCTCGGCTTTCTGCGCGATGTCGTCGATGCGGCAGTTGGCCACGCCGTCGCGCCGGAAAATTTCCAGCGCCGCCCGGTAGACCCTGCGCCGTGTCTCTTCCCGTTGTTTGTCTCGCACGGCGAAGGTCTTATACCAAGGGCATGTGCACGGTCATCGCGCGGTTCGCAGGCGACGGGCGGCTGCAGGTGGCGGCGAACCGCGACGAGGTGTTGGTGCGGCCCGCATCTTCGCCCAGGTTGTGGCCTAAGCAGGGCTTCGTGGCGCCGCGCGACGAAGTGGGCGGCGGCTCGTGGCTGGGGCTCACCACGCGCGGGCTCTTCGTCGCGGTCACCAACCGCTTCGCAGCGCCGAAAGACGACCTGCGCGAATCCCGCGGCCAGCTCGTGCTCGAGGCGCTGCGCCACCCGACGCCCGAGGCGATTCACGCGACGCTCTCGACGCTGGCGCCGCGGCGCTTCAACGCGTTCCATCTTTTCTATTCCGACGGGGTGCGCGCATTTCTCACCTGGCACGACGGCACCGTGCTTCACCAGCGAGAGCTGTCGCCCGGGCTCCACGTGGTGACCGAAAGGTCTTTCGCTGCCGCCGAGCCCGAGCGCGTCCGCTTCATTCGCGAGCGCCTCGCTGCGCTGGGTCCGAAGCCCACCGCCGAAGAGCTGCAGGTGCTGCTCGGCACGCACCGGCCCGACGCACCGTTGGACAGCCCCTGCGTGCACGTGCCGGATTTTGGCTACGGCACGCGGTCTTCGCTGGTGCTCTTCAAGGAGCCCGCAGTCGAGGACAGTGAGTGGCGGTGGGCAGAAGGTCCGCCCGACCGCACGCCTTTCACGCGCCAACGTTTCGGTGCGTTTCTTTAGCCCTTCGCGAGCTGGCGCAGCACGTACTGAAGGATGCCGCCGTGCCGGTAGTAGTCGAGCTCGTTGGGCGTATCGATGCGGCAGAGCACAGTGAAGGTGCGCGGGCCCTTGTCGTTCGTCGCGGTGACGGTGAGCTTCGAGCCAGCAGAGAGGCCGGTGGCGATGCCGCCGATGCCGTACGTCTCGGTGCCGTCGAGGCCCAGCGTCGTCGCGTCCTGGCCTTCCTCGAACTGCAGGGGCAGCACGCCCATGCCGATCAGGTTGCTGCGGTGGATGCGCTCGAAGCTCTTGGTGATGACCGCGCGCACGCCGAGCAACATGGTGCCCTTCGCCGCCCAGTCACGCGAGCTGCCGGTGCCGTACTCCGCTCCGGCGATGACGATCAGCGGAACCTTCTCGTGCTGGTAGCGCATCGCCGCGTCGAAGATCGACAGCTGCGTGCCCGAGGGAATGTGCTTCGTCACCCCGCCTTCGATGCCGGGAACCAGCAGGTTCTTGAGGCGGATGTTGGCGAACGTGCCGCGCATCATCACCTCGTGATTTCCGCGGCGCGCGCCGAAGCTGTTGAAGTCGGCCGGCGCCACGCCCTGGCCCGCGAGGTACGCCGCGGCAGGGCCCTTCTTGTCGATGTCGCCGGCCGGGCTGATGTGGTCGGTGGTGATCGAGTCACCCAGCAGCGCGAGCACCCGCGCCGCCTGGATGTCCTTCAGCGGAACCGGGTCTTTCGGCATGCCGTCGAAGAAGGGCGGCTTGCGCACGTAGGTCGACTGCGGATCCCACTGAAAGGTGCTGCCCGTCGGCACTTTGAGCGCCTGCCACTGCGGGTCGCCCTTCAGAACGTCCGCGTAGCGCCGCTTGAACTGCTCGGGCTTCACCTGCGCCATCGCGTTCTTCAGCTGCTCGGGCGTGGGCCAGATGTCCTTCAAGAAGACCGGAGCGCCGCTGCGGTCATGGCCAATCGGCTCTTTCTCGGTGTCCCAGTCGACGTGGCCAGCCAGCGCGTACGCGACCACCAGCGGCGGCGAGCCGAGGAAGTTCATTCGCACCTGCGGGTGCACGCGGCCTTCGAAGTTGCGGTTGCCCGAGATGACCGCGGCGACGGCGAGGCCTTCTTTGGCCACTGCTTCGGCGACAGGCAGCGGCAGCGGGCCCGAGTTGCCGATGCAGGTCGTGCAGCCGTAGCCGACGAGGTGGAAGCCCAGGGCCTCGAGGTACGGCGTGAGGCCCGCGGCCTCGAGGTAATCCGTCACCACCTGGCTGCCCGGCGCCAGCGACGTCTTCACCCACGGGCGGCTGTCGAGGCCCTTCTCGACCGCGTTCTTCGCGAGCAGGCCCGCGCCCAGCATCACCGCCGGGTTCGAGGTGTTCGTGCACGAGGTGATGGCCGCGATGACCACCGAGCCGTGCGCGAGCGTGAAGCTCTGCGAGCCGGCCGTCACCGTCGCGGTGTTCTTCAGCCGCACGTCGCCGTCGGTGGCTTTGAGCATTTCCTTCGCCGCCTTGGCGAAGGTCGCCTTCATCGCATCCAGCGGCACGCGGTCTTGCGGACGCGCCGGGCCCGCGAGGCACGGCACCACCGTCGACAGGTCGAGCTCGAGCGTGTCGGTGAACACCGGGTCGGCTGCGCCTGCGGTGTGGAAGAGGCCTTGTTCCCTGCAGTACGCCTCGACGAGGTCGCAAGACTCGGGCGAACGGCCGGTGAAGCGCAGGAAGTTCAGCGTCTCGGCGTCGATGGGGAAGAAGCCGATGGTGGCTCCATACTCGGGCGCCATGTTGGCGACGGTCGCGCGGTCGGTGAGGCCGAGGCTCGCGATGCCGGGGCCGTGGAACTCGACGAACTTGCCGACGACTCCCTTCTTGCGAAGCAGCTGGGTGATGGTCAGCACCAGGTCGGTGGCCGTCGCTCCGGGCTTCAGCGCGCCGGTGAGCTTGAAGCCGATGACCTGCGGAATCAGCATCGTGATCGGCTGGCCCAGCATCGCCGCTTCCGCCTCGATGCCGCCGACGCCCCAGCCGACCACGCCCAGCGCGTTGATCATGGTGGTGTGCGAGTCGGTGCCGACGACCGTGTCGGGGTACGCCGAGCCATCGGGGCCCTTGAAGACGGCCTGCGCCAGGTACTCGAGGTTCACCTGGTGGCAGATGCCCGTGCCCGGCGGCACCGCGCGGAAGTTCTTGAGCGCCTTGTCGCCCCATTTCAAGAACGCGTACCGCTCGGTGTTGCGCTCGAACTCGATGTTCACGTTCTGCTGGAAGCTGCTGCTGGTGGCGAACTTGTCGACCATCACCGAGTGGTCGATGACGAGGTCCAGCGGGCACAGCGGGTTGATCTTCTCAGGCTTGCCGCCCATCGCGGCGAGCGCTTCACGCATCGTCGCGAGGTCGACCACCACCGGCACGCCGGTGAAGTCCTGCAGCAGCACGCGCGCAGGGGTGAAGGAAATCTCGATGTCGGGCACCGACTGCGGCTGCCAGTTGATGAGCTTCTCGATCAGGCCCTTCGAGACCACGCGGCCGTCTTCGTGGCGCAGCAGGTTCTCGAGCAACACCTTCAGCGAAAAGGGCAGCTTCGAAATCTGCGGAAACTGCTTCGCCAATAAGCCAAGCGAAAACACGTCCCATGGCACGCCCCCGACGTTGAGCTTCGAGCGAACCGTGAACGAATCGAGCTGAGTGGTCATGCAGGGCGTTATTCCGCTGCGTGACCTGCAATTCAAGAATTCTTAAAGGTTACAGGCCCCACGCCTCGCGCATCGCATCGGCGCGGAACGGGCAGGGGTGCTTCTTCTCGGGGAAGAACTCGTGCACGTGCTCGAGCTCGGTGCGCGCGGCGTCGAACTGGCGCTGGTTGTAGGCACCCTGCGCGCCCAGCAAGAGCTTGCTGCACTGGCGGTCGAGCTCACCCTGCGCTTCCTTCATCTTTTCTCGCGCCAGGGCGTAGGTGCTGGGCTTGGGGTCCGGGTGGGCCTCGAGCATCAGCCAGGCTTCGCGGTAAGAACGGTAGGCCTCCCACCGATTCGACGCGCCGACGTCGCGGCGTTCGAACATCTCTTGCGCCTTCTTGAACTTGTTGTTCGCCTCGCCGCGCAGCTGGTCGTCGGGAAGCTCGGGCAGCAACGCGACCTCGACCCACACGTTCCAGATGCGCCACGGGTCGTTGCCCGGCGGGTTCAGCGTGTTGTCGAACACCACTTTGTTCGGCTCGCCCTTCTTCAGAATGGCGCTGGGGACGAGGACCTCGTGCGACCTTTCGGCCGCGGCCATCGTGTCGGGGGGAATCTGGCCGACGTCGGCGCCATTGACGCTGACGATGACCTCGTTTCCCGAGATGTCGCGCGCCTGGTAGTGGACGATGACGACGGCCTTCACCGGCGAGGTGAACGCGAAGTCGAACACCTTCTGGTCGGCCCGCTGCCACTTCACCTGCTCGGGGTCACCATCGGCGGCGAGGCCGAAGGAGTCTTCAATCGGGTTCGCCGACAGCACGCTCGGCTCGGGGCCCGACGGGCCGGCAGGGCCTTCGGGCATCACGGCCCAGACGATGAGGCCCACCATGCCGGCCGCGGCGAGCGCACCTGCGCTGGCGACGACCGCGCGCTTGCCCTTGCTCGCTTCCGCCCAGAAAATCTTGAAGCCGCCCAGCGCGCCACCCGACTTGCGCTTGAGCCGCGCTTTTTCGGCTGCCGAAATCTGCTGACCACCAGCCGGCGGCAGCGTGCGGCGGCCCGCGAGGCCTGACCCTGAGCCGCGGGGCGCCGCGACCTCTGAGCTCGGCCGCGCGATGCCCGGGCTGCCGGGGTTCGACGACCGCGGCTTCACGATCGCCTGCATCGTGCGGGTCGAGGCCCGCACCGCCTCTTTCAGCTGGTCCGCAGTCGCGCCTTCAGGAACTGCCGCGATGCCCTTGTTGCGGCTGCGCTTCACTTCGGCGGCGCTGACGACGCGCGTGTGCTGCTCGGGCTGGGCGTTTTCGCCGTGGTCCGTCGATGCTTCGGGCTCCAGCACCACGCCCGCGAAGCTGAAGACGACGGGACCCAGCGAGATGGCGTCGCCGTCGGCCAGCAGCTTCTTCTTGATGATGCTGCCGTTGACCTTGGTGCCATTGCTGCTGCCCATGTCCTCGACGAAGTACTCGAGCCCTTCGTTGAAGATGCGCGCGTGCTTGCGCGACACGCCCGGGTCGTAGAGCACCACGTCGCACTCAGAGGTGCGACCGATGAGCACCGAGAGCTGGTCGAAGACGAACTCGCGTCCGGCTTCTTTTCCCTCGGCAATAATCAGCTGAAAGCCCATAAAAACGAATCAAGACTCTAATGAGGCACGAGCAGCTTCAGCAACGGCCTTCACCGCCCATTCCGGTTCGACCACCACCGCATCTGCGCCGAAAGACAAGACCCAACCCGTCAACCACCGCGCGCTGTCACCTGGAACCTCGACCTCGAGCGCGCCCCCTTCGACCCAGCGGGCCTGGTCCCCGAACCTTTCGCTCGCGTACGGAGCGACCGCTGCCGAGAACCGCACCGTCACCCGCGCCTTGGCATCTTCGCCGGTGGGCAGCCCGCGCCCAGTCGGGGCCGGAGGCGGAAAACTCTGGTCAGTCAGCTCGAGCTTCGCGAGGCGATCGAGCCGGAAGAGCCTTTCGTCCTGGCGGGTGAGGTCGAAGGCCGAAAGGTACCACTGGCCGCGGTGGCTGAAGAGCTCGCGCGGCTGGACGCTGCGGCGCTCGGTGACCCCCTTGCCGCTGAAGTAGTCGAAGGCGACTTCGCGGTGCAGCGCGATGGCCTGCGACAGCATCGCCAGGCCGCTGGGCGCATCGACGGCGAGGTCGAGCTGGCGGGCCATCTCGCGGTAACGGGTGCGCGCGCCCTCGGGCAGAACTTTTTCCAGCTTCTGCAGCGCCTGGGTCAGTGCGTCGCCGGCGGCAGGGCGCAGCAGCTCGGCCGCGGCCGCGAGCGCGACCCCTTCAGCCGCCGTGAGCCGGGGCGGAGCAGAGAACCGCTGGTCGAGCCCCACATAGAGCTTGTCGTCTTCGACGTAGATGTCGACGAAGTCGTCGGGCTCGAAGGGCGGGCGTCCGACGAGGGTGAGCAGGTCGAGCTCGGACAACAGCTCGGCCCGGGTCAGGCCGGCCGCCTTCGCGACCTGGTCGACCGTCTGGCCCGGGTGGCGCGAGACGTATGGCACCAGGAAGAGCAGCCGGCGCAGCCGCTCGTACGCGAGGGTCGTCATGCGGCACCGCCGTGGGCTTTCAAGATTTGTTGCAGCAGCGCGCGGTGCCGGTCGACCGCTTCCTGCGGGCCGAGGACCCTGGCGTCGGCGCCCAGTGAGGCGACGTACTTCAAGAGCCCATCGACGTCGGTGGCCTTCAGAAGCACGTTGGCGCGATCGCCGTCCGGCGTACTCGGCACTCCGAACAGCGAGGTCGCCAGCGGTACCAGGTCGCCCTTCAGTTGAAGCGAGACCTCGATGGGCGGGTGGAACCGGTGCTGCCACGGCCAGTTGGCGACGTAGTCCTCGAGCTTGAAGTCTTTGGGAATCTCGAAGTCGGGCGCGCGCGGCGACTTCGAGTTCACAGTGAGCCGCTGGATGCGGTGCACGTGAAAGGTGCGAATGCCTTTGCGCAGGTGGCAATAGCCGACCAGTGACCAGAGCCCGCGGCGCAGCGCAAGGCCGTACGGGTCGAGCCGCCTTTCGGTCGTCTCGTTCGTGCGCGGCGAGAAGTACTGAAGGGCGATGAACTTGTTCGTCGAGATCGCGCCCCACACCTGCTCGAGCTTTTCCGGCAGCCCCTTGCTGTCGGCGACGCCACCGAGCTCCAGCCGCACGCGCGGCACCGGCAGCGGCGACCCGGCGAAGAAGCCAATTTTTCGCAGGGCGTGCGCAAGGTCCTGCGAGCCGGGAAATGCTCCCGACGCGAGAGCGGCAGAGCCGGCGGCGTACAGCACGGCGAGCTCGTCGGGTTTGAGGCCGACTTCGGGCAGGTAGTAGGCGCTCTTTTCGACGACGTAGCCAGAGGGCTCGTCTTCGTCTTTGTCTTTGGCCTGCACGAAGACCAGAGGGATGCCGAGCTCGAGCAGCTCGGACTTGTCGCGCTCGAACTTTCGATCGGCCGCGTCGTCCGAGTACTTCTCGCCGTAGTCGTCGGGAAACGCGGCACGGATCTGGCGCCACGGCACCGGCTGGCGGGCATCAAGGAGCAGGGCGACGAGGTCGAGCAGGCGCTCGGTGCGTTCCATCTTACGAAGGTAGCTACCGCTTCAGGGCGATGGCGTCCACGGCTTGATGCCCGCGGCGGTGAGCGCGTGGAAGAGCTTCTCGAGGTCCTCTTCGTCGTTGAAGACGTGGGTCGAGATCCGCACGCCTCCGCCCCGTGAGGTGGTGACGACGTTCTGCTTCACCAGCGCGCGGACGGCCGCCATCGGGTCTCCGTCGACCCCGACCACGCAGATGCCGCTGAGGTGGGTGACATCGTCGGGCGAGCTCGGCACGTAGCCGCGGCTGCGAAGGCCGGCGCGAAGCTTCGTCTGCAATTTCACGATCTGCGCGCGTGAGGTGTCGACGCCGACGCTCTCGTGGATTCCCATCGCCGCGTCGAGCGCGAACAGCGCGGACCACACCGGGCCGCCGGCCTCGAGGGACGCTGGCGTGTTCTTGAAGTGCGTGCCGCGCGCGAGGAAGCCGGTGTCGTCGTCGAAGCGCACTGCGCCGGCGAAGGGCTGAAACAGCTGGTCGTCGGGCATCGAGAGCCAGCCCCCAAAGGGCCAGAGCGCGGCGTCGTGCCATTCTTTCCGCGCGTAGAAGAGGCCGACGCCGTACCCGCCCATCAGCCACTTGTGGCTCGGAGCGCAGAGGAAGTCGGCGCCCAGCGACGCGACGTTCAGCGGCACCTGGCCCAGCGCCTGCGCAGCGTTGATCGCGAGCTTGAGGCCCTTCACGCGGCAGAGCGCGGCGATCTGCGCGAGGTCGACGCGGTAGCCGCTGGCGTACTGCACCGCCGAGAGCGCGATGGCGCCGGTGGCAGGGGTAAGCGCGGCTTCGATGTCTTCCATCGGGTAGCTGCCGTCGGGGCGGCGCTTCACGACTTTCAGCGTGAGGCCGCGGTGAAGCAGGGGCAGGGTGGTCGAGGGGAACTCGCCCTCGAGGGTGAGCACCTCGGTGATGCCTTTGCTTTTTAGCAGGCTGCCGATTACCGAGAAGCCCATCGAGGTGGATGGCAGGAAGGCGACTGTCGACGCCTCGGCGCCGAGGAATCGACCGACACGGGCCCGCAGGTTCTCTTTGAGCTCGAGCCAGCGGGGAAATGACAGGTCGCCGTGCTCGACCGTGTCGGTGAGGTGGTTGGTGATGGCGGCCTGCACAGGCAGAGCGAGGGGCGAGGAGGCGGCCGCGTTCAAATAGGTGTGGCGTTGAACCGCGGGAAACAGGGCACGGACGTCGCGGGGAGCAATCGCCATGAAGGCCCCACGTAGCATCTGGAAACCATGGCGACCACCGTGGCGTCCAAGACTCGGAAGTGTTGCCAAAATGTCCTACTCGCATGAAACCAAAGCAGGCCAAGCCCGCGTATCGACAGTGACGTACACTGGGCGCAGGGGTTGCTTGAGGTTCGGCTCGATGTCCATTCGTTCAACGGCGACGCGCACCATGATCTTCCTGACTTTGATTGCCGGCGCGGTGGTGGGTTGCGCCACCCCGATGCCTGAAATGCCGGCCACGCCGAAGCAGCTCTACTTCGCGCTCGAGCTCACGCAAGACGGCCACAAGATTGGCTCGCCCCAGCTGCTGGGCTTCGAGGGAAAGTCCGTCGTTGCCGAGAAGCGCGCCCCCGGAGCCACCCAGGCCGACTACCGGCTCGTGCTCAAGCCCCGCGAGTCTGGAGCGGGGTACAAGGTGGTGCTCGAGGTCGTGCTGCCTTCCGGACGAAAGATTGGCGAGGTCGCGCTGCTCCACGGCGAGGAACGCAGTGTTCAGCTGGGCGACGCGACCGAACTCAAGCTGCTGCTGATGCGCGTCGACAGCCCGGAGTTCAGGGCGCTGATGCAGCTCAAGCCCGGCGCCGGTCGCGGCACCATCTAGATGTGCTCGCCCGAAGTGCTGCTCCCGGCCTCATGCCTGGAGCGGCCTCCCCGTATAGGTCCAGCGAAAAGGCTTGGCGAGAACGGTGTCGACGTACTCGATGAACGCAAGCGCGCGTGATCTCAGATCCTCGACCGAGGTGAAACTGGACCGCCTGAGAAGGCGGCGAGCGAGAAACGAAACCTTCACCTTCACCTTCACCTTCGCTGAGAGCCAAGACGCGTCGCGTCAGAAGCGCGTTGGGTCCAGCACCGCAAGCCCCCGCCACCTCAACCTTTAAGCCATTCGATCAAAGTAGATCGAATGCGCCGCGGTGCGTTAGGCCGCCCCTGAAAGCGTTTCGGAATGGCTTTGTTGGCCGCCGTCCAAGCTCGGCATATTCTTCCGCGCGCAGTGCTCCAGGGGACGGCTTTCAGTCAGTGCAGTCAGTCGGAGAACTCGTGATCACCACTTCGTCGTTCGTTCGAGTCGTCATCGTCGGCGCCCTGTTCGTCCTCGGCAATGCCTGCAACTGCGGGGGCGGAAACATGAACCCTGACGGCGGGTCTGGCGGCGGCAACGGCGTCGGCGTCGGCGGCGGAAGCGGCGTCGGCGGCGGAGGCAACGGCGTCGGAGGCGGAGGCAACGGCGTCGGCGGAGGCGGAGGCGGAGGCGGAGGCAACGGCGTCGGCGGAGGCAACGGCGTCGGCGGCGGAAGCGGCGTCGGTGGCGGAAGCGGCGTCGGCGGCGGCAACGGCGTCGGCGGCGGAAGCGGCGTCGGTGGTGGAAGCGGCGTCGGTGGCGGAAGCGGCGTCGGTGGCGGAAGCGGCGTCGGTGGTGGATCCGGCGGCGGCACGGCACTCAACGCTTTCGGCGCAACCGGCAACGTGGCGGGGGGCGTGAGCGCTTCGTCCGCAAACTACAAAGTGATCATGACGACGGGCGCCTCGGGGCAACCGGCGTCGTCGGCGAACTCGAAAAAACGTGGCGGTGTCATCGGCGCAACGCAGGGCAACTGAAGAAAGGGGAGAGACGAATGACGATGAGGACTCTGGCTCGTGGCGTGGCGATCGCCGCGCTGACTCTCGCAGCGGTGGCGTCGGCGGCGGTTCCCGTCACCATCACCCAGCAGGGACGGCTGCTGAACACCAACGGCACTCCCGCCACCGGCACCGTCGCGCTGACCTTCAGCGTCTACGACTCACCCACCGCGCTCGTCGCGCTCTGGTCCGAATCGCAGACCGTCACCCTCGTCGACGGCTACTTCGCGGTGCAGCTCGGCAAGAGCACTCCCTTCGCCGCGAACCTCTGGAGCGGCGCCATCCGCTACCTCGGCCTCAAGGTCGGCACCGACGCCGAGATGACGCCGCGCGAAGAGCTCTCGAGCGTTCCGTGGGCGCTCGTCGCCAACGACGTCGTCGGCAACATCCACCCGACCTCTGTCATCGTGAACGGCATCACCCTGATTGACGCGACCGGCACCTGGGTCGGCCCCACCAGCGGTCTGGCGGGGCCCACAGGTCCGCAGGGTCCTCAAGGTCCTCAGGGCACCGTCGGCGCAACCGGCTCTCCTGGCCCCGATGGTCCGGCAGGTCCGGCAGGGCTCACCGGCGCAACGGGCTCCACTGGCGCCACGGGTCCGCAAGGCCTGACCGGAGCGACGGGCGCAGTCGGCCCCATCGGCGCCACGGGTCCGCAAGGCCTGACCGGAGCGACGGGCCCATTCGGCCCCGCCGGCGCCGCGGGACCTCAAGGCATCGCCGGCACCACGGGCGCCACAGGCGCCACGGGCACCACGGGCGCCACAGGCGCGGCGGGCGCGACTGGACCCGCCGGCACGACTGGACCAGCTGGCGCGACGGGCCCGCAGGGCATCCAGGGAATCTCGGGCGTCGTCTCGACGGTCTACGCGCAGGGC
>JBBRAX010000080.1:0-30739 GCA_038206395.1 Myxococcales bacterium
GGCGCTGTGCGCCTGCCAGGGCGCTCCGGCCGCCTTCCACTGCGTCGACGTATGCGGGGGCGATGCATACACCGGCGCGGTCTGCACCCTGGCCGGCTGGGCCTGCCCGCAGGGGCTGATCAAGACCAGCGATTGTCCCGCGGGGACCTGCTTCGGGGAGCCGGGCGATTGCTGCATCGGCGCGCAGTGCAACCTCGGCGCGTGGACCTGTCAGGCGCTGCGCAGTCCCTGCAACTGAAAACGCAGTCGCGCGATCGGCCCATCGACCGCCAGAACACTCGGTGTTCGTGGCGCGGGCTGATAGACGGCGTTCGTGAAGCTCAGCATTCTCGGCGCGAGTGGCGGCTGTGGAGTTCAGCTGGTGACCCAGGCGGTCGCTCGCGGACACACGGTCAAGGCAGTGGTCCGCTCGAGCAGCTACCAGGCCCCGCCTGGGGTCGAGGTGCTCCGCGGCGACCTCACCGATGCCGGGTTTCTGACCCGCGCAATTCAGGGCGCCGGCGGCGTCGGAGACAGCGAGGCCATGGTCCCTCTCGCGTTTCGCCTCTTCATCAAGGCCACTTCAATTCGCCACGCCTATGCAGAGCTGGCACGGATGGAGGCCGGGTTGCTCGCGAGCGGACTGGAAGTCTGCATCTGCCGGCCCACCGGCCTCACCGACGGCCCACTGACTGGCAAGGCTGTGCTCGCGACGGGGTTCACCGGGCGGGCGACGATCTCACGGGCCGACGTTGCGCACTGGATGCTCGACCAGCTCGAACGACCTGCCTTCGACCAGCGCACGCCGATGATCACCGTGACCGGCGCCGCCGGCTGACTCCCCGGTCAGGATGTCCTCAAACCTGACAGGAGTTTCCCTGAAGCGGGTGGTAGACCCAGCGAATGTCCAATCTGGCAACCCGCCTCGTCCAGCGCCTCGCGAACGCAGTCCTGACCTCCAGGGCCGGCCGCCTGGCAGATGACGAGAAGCGGGCGGTGTTGGCGCTGATGAACGCGGTCGCGCTTTCCGATGGCGTGCTGTCACCCGAGGAAGCGAGCGCGATGAGCGCGGCGGCCCAGAAGCTCGGCGTCCCGGAAGTCAAAGAGCTCGCGCTGCCCGACGCGATCGCCACCCTGGCGAAGCGGCCGGCTGCGCTGAAGCTCGCCTGCCTGCTCGTTGCCGACGCGTTCTTCGTCGACGGCGACTACGACGCGAGCGAGAAGGCGTTCGTCGCCTCGTTCAGCAAGCAGTTCAACCTCGCCGAGAACCCGCTCAAGACCGCGGTCGAGAACCTCCGCCGCCAGAAGCTCGAGGCCGCTCTCGCCACCTGGAACGCCGAGATCGAGCAGGACTGAAGGGCGGCGCTGTTCCGGCGTTGCCTCCGCCGACAGCGCCGCCAGTTCCCACGCCGAAGCGCGACGTGGCCTTCGAGCTGCGTCGCGCTGCCAACCTCTGCTCCGAGCGCGACGAGCCGGCTGCGGGTGACGTCGTGCAGCGACGCGCGCACCTCGGCCGCATCGAAGCTCGGCCTGCGGCCCACTTGCTGTAGAGACGTGGGCATGATCGCAATTCTCTATCGCTGGAAGCTTCGTGAAGGCAGCGAAGAGGAGTTTCGAGCGGCGTGGCGAGAAGTCACGCACTTGATCCGCGACACGCACGGTGCCCTGGGTTCGCGGTTGCACAAAGCCAAAGACGGAACCTGGGTCGCCTACGCCCAGTGGCCTTCCGCGGAGCACCGAGAGAACGCGAGGCTTCGTCCCTCGGTGAACGCACCGGCGTTCGCACGAATGCGCAGCTGCATCGAGCAGACCTTCGACGAGTCTGTGTTCGAAGTGACCGACGACCTTCTCGACCACACCGTCACTCGGGAATAGGCGGTCGATCGCAGTCGCTGCGTCGTGGTCAAGGGCTCAGGCCGCCATTGGGAAGGCAACGGCTGGCGAGAACCGAGCCGCGTTCCGACGATTCCCAGAGGCGCCGCCAGATAGATGTCGAGCCGCCCGACCTCAATGCTTGTCACCTCTGCGCCGGGATCTCCGGCCTCGTTGTAGAAGCCCGCGTCCAGAGTCCCGCTGCGAATGCCATCGACCAGGTCGGAAGAAGTGACGTGCTGGAGCGCCACCTCGACCTCCGGATATCGCTCGGAAAGAACGGTGAGCAGCCGGCCCAGCGCTTCGGCGCTCGAGGTGCTCGCCGTACCGAGCCGAAGCTTCCCGGACACGCGCCCTTTGATCCGCGCGGCTTCCTCGAGCAGGGCGCGGTGGGCAGCGAGCGTCTGCTCCGCCCTGGCGAACAGCCGTTGCCCATCGCCGGTCAGGCTCATGCCCTTCGGCGTGCGCTCGAACAACGTCAGGCCCAGTGTGTCCTCCATCGCCTTGATGTGCGCGCTCACCGCCGGCTGACTCAGATGCAGTCAGCTCGGAAGCGCGGGTGATGCTCCCTTCGCGCGCGACAGCGACAAACGTCTTCAGCTGATGAATCTCCATCTATCCCTTCCGACCCGCAGCGATCGCGAGCGCGGCGAAGATCAGCAGGGCGGCGACCCCGAACGTCGCCCGCATCCCCGTCGCGAGGTCCTCGAAACGCGAGAACACCGCGCCGCCGGTGATGAGGCCGAGATTGCGCGACAGGTTGAGCAGCCCGGAAATGACCCCGCGCTGATCCGCGGCGACCTCGGCCATGACGCTGGTGTTGTTCGCTGTCTGGAATAACGCATAGCTGACGGTCAAGACCACGATGGGCCCAATGTAGCCGGGGACCCCGAGCGCCGTTGGCATCATGGAAAGAACGACGCAGCCGCCCGGCTGGCACCCCGGTGAGCGCGACGACCAGGGGGCCGACCGACAAGACCAGCCCGACGAACACCGCCTCGAGCCCGAGCCCGCGCGCCAGGTAGAATGGCCCGACGACCAGCGTCGCCATCATCACCGTCGAGACGAGCGCGCTCATCGCGAGGCTCGAGCACAGCCCCGAATCACTGAACATCGCCAGACGGACCAGCGGGAACGCCGCCTTCGATTCGGCGAGCACGAACAACGCAAGTCCCAATCCTGCGGCCAACAGCAGCGCGAGGTTGAGCGGGCTGAAGCTGTCGCGGCGCCCAACCGTCGTGGCCAGGGCATAGGCCGCGAGCGTCAGCGCCAGAAGCAGCGTGCCCCATCGAACCGAAGTCTCGCGCGAGGAAAGTGGCTGGATCATGCAGAGACTTGTCCTTCCCCTCGCTCGGGCAAGCCAATCGATTGTCCGGAGGTGGGCCCTCAGTGACGCTGAGGTCCTGCACCGACTCCAGCGCGAGAGATCTGCTAGATCGACGGGCCATGAAGATTCGCAATGACGGCCCCGTCGTGTCTCCCCCGGTGAAGTCTGCCGCGCAGCCTGCTGCTGCCGCGCCTGCGCCGATTGCCGGCGCCGCGTCGCGCCCCACCAGCGGGTTCATGGATGCGGGAGCCCGCCCGGTGGGTGACATCGAGGGAGCGAGCCACGGCTACGTCGCTGCGAACAAGGTCGAGAGCCCGTTCTCCGCGGAAGAGAAGGCCGCCCTCGCAAAGAAGATCCCGTGCCCCGCGCTCGCTGGCATGTTCCAGGCTGGCCTGCTGAAGACCGAGAAGGACGGCACGGTGAAGATCCCGGACCTCGAGCGCGCGCTGAGTCAGATCGGCCCCAGCTCCACTGTCCGCAAGGTGCTCACCAACGGCGCCGACAAGACGGACTCCATCCCCGGCCAGTTCAACCTCTTCAAGTTGAACGGCTCGAACCTCGACCACACTGGCAGCACCGGCATCCGCTCGAACGGCGTCCACCCCGAACGGTTCGACGTCCTCAAGTCCTTCTCGAAGGACGGCAAGACCCTGACCCCGAAGGACATGGCCGACGCGAATGAGCACTTCGCCAAAGAGGATCCCGGGTTCCGCGGCCGCGTCACCGGCCAGACCGAGTTCGCGATCGTGATGGAGGTCTTCGGACGCCGCGCCGCCGACGGCAGCCGCTACTTCACCCTCGACGACGCGAAGTCGCTCTTCGTCGATGGGCAGATTCCCGGCAGCTGGGAGCCGCCCGCCGTCCCCGGCAAGGTCGGGCTCGGCGACGTGCTCGGCAAGTCCGCGCTCGGGTTGTTCAGGCAGCTGATCAACAAAGAGTAGTCACTGGTTGATTCGCTTCGAGAGCTCGCGCAGGAGCGCCGTCAATCACCTGGGGCGAAATACATCGGCCCGTCGGCGCCGATCGAGCAGCGCGCGAGGGTTCTCGAAGCGCTGAGACGGCGTGAACCGCGCTGAATCGGCGTGCTGCGGCGTGGCTACTCAATGGTAGCGATTGGCTCATGCGCAGCTGTGGGCAGCCCCATACTCTGGCCCGATGATTCGACCTCTCCACGCCAGCCGGCTCGAACAGGCCTGGACCCGCTCAGTCTTCGAGACGCTATTCCCCACCTGTGCGGGCGTCGACCTCGAGCGCTTCCTCCGCGAGCACCTCGCCGCAATGCCGGCCGCTTCGGGCTTGGGTCTGCGTGCTGCGGTCGCGGTAGTGACGGTTTCTCCCGTCTTCCTGTTACGGCGACCGGCGCTGTTCAGCCACCTGATCGCCACTGACAGGCTGCGGGTGCTCGACGCCTTCGCCACCTCGGACGTCTACGTGTTCCGTTCCTTCTTCACGTTGCTCAAAGCGATTGGTGCGATGGCGTGCGCCGCCGACGCACGAAAGGGGGGACGTTGATGACCGCGCTGCCGCAGTTCGCAGACGACATCGAGGCCTTGCCGGAAGGGGCATGGGTCGACGGAAGGCACGCCAGCGCAGCATCCACCGCAATCGCCGACTTCGTGGTGATCGGCTCGGGCGCCTCGGGCGCGGTCGCGGCTGCGACGCTCACTGCGGCGGGACACGACGTGGTGATCCTCGAAGAGGGTCCGTGGATTCGCACCCGCACGATGCAGCCCAGCCTCGCCCACGGGATGCGCACCCTGTTTCGAGGCGGAGGTGCGCAGGTCACGTTCGGCCGCTCGAACCTCATCCTGATGCAGGGCAGCAACGTCGGCGGGACGACGACGGTGAACTCGGCGATCGCGCTGCGTGCATCCGACGAACTGCTCGAGACCTGGGATCGCGACCATCGTCTCGCGGGCACCCTGGGTCCGCGCGCGCTCGAGCCGCACTTCGAGGCGCTCGAGAAGGCGCTCAAGGTCCGGCCGGTGGCAGCCGCGGTGCTCGGCGAACAGAACCGCCTGTTTGGGGAAGCGGCCAGACGCCTTGGGGTGGTGGCGGAGCCGGTTCCGCGCTTCGAGTCGGGCTGCGTCGGGAGCGCGGGCTGTCTGACTGGCTGCAGAGAAGGAAAGAAGCTTGGAATGGGAGTCACCTTCATCCCCGATGCCTTGCGCGCCGGCGCCCGGCTCTACAGCAGCGCGCGGGTCGAGCGGATCGTCAGCCACGAAGGCCGCGCGACCGGCGTCGTCGCCCGGTTCAAGTCGGGCGCGGCGCCTACACTCACGGTGCTGGCGCGCAAGGGAGTCGTCGTCTGCGCGAGCGCAGTTCAAACGCCGAACCTGTTGCGGCGCAGCAGTGTGCGTTCCCCGGCGCTCGGTCAGTACTTCCAGGTTCACCCCGGGGTCAGCATCGGTGGCAGGTTCGACCGCCCGATTCGGCAGGAGTTCGGCGCGACCCAGGGCTTCAACAGCATGCACTTCGCCAAGAGCCACCGCTTCAAGCTCGAGTCGGTGTCGCTTCAGCCAGAGTTGATGGCGATGAACATCGCAGGAGCAGGCCACACCCTCACCCGCCACCTCGAGAACTTCGATCACCTCATGGCGTGGGCCGTCGCGCTGCGCGGCGAAGCGAATGGCTCGGTGAAGGGCTTCCTCGGCGGCGATCAGGTCTTTTACACACCGACGCGCCTGGACATGGAACGGATCCGCACCGGCCTGAAGGTGCTGACCCAGATGATGTTCGAGGTCGGCGCGCTCGAGGTCTGGCCCGGCGTCCACGGGATGCCGGCGTCGCTGCGCTCGGCCGACGAGCTTCACCGCTGGGACGACGCGTCGCTGGATCCGCGCGCCTACAACCTGATTGCGACCCACCTGTTCGGCGCTGCGAGGATTGGCCCAGAGCCGAAGGGCTCGGTGATCGGCCTCGACTTTCAAGCCCATGAGCTCGAGCGGCTGTGGGTGCTCGACAGCAGCCTGTTTCCCAGCAACCTCGGCACCAACCCCCAGCTGACGATCATGGCGATCGCGCGGCTGGGGGCCCAGCAGATCTCTTCAGACGCGAAAGGCCGGCTGCGGTAGCCGCTCTCGCTCGGCCGGTGGCAGCGAGAAGCGGTGCAGCGCGCGGACGTGGGCGCTCAGCGCTGCCCAAAGGGTGCGGTGCTTGCGGTACGGAACGCCGTACTCGCGCGCGACCTGTTCGACGATCACCGCGAGGTCCGGCAGGTAGCGGTGCGACACTTCAGGGAAAAGGTGGTGCGTGAGGTGGATGCTGATGCCGCCCGTGATCCAGTTGAGCAGACGGTTGTCGGGCATCAGGTCCGTGTTGGTGTGCATGTTGTGCAGCGCGCGAGAGCCTTCGACCCGGCCGTCGGCGCGCAGCGAGGGGAAGTCGATGCCGTCTGAGATATGGGTGACCTGGAAGGTGAGCGCGATGATCGTCCCCGGTACGACATGCATCGAGACGAAGCCAATCAGGATCTCCCACCACGCGAGGCTCATGAAGACCATTGGCACACCCAGCGCATAGGTGAAGACGAAGACCTTGAAGCTGACCATCAGCACCAACTGGCGCGGCGCTTCGGGGTGGCCCTTGCGGTTGCCGAAGCTGTTTCGCTTGAGCTCGAAGATGTCGACGAGGAACCACTTGTGCAGCGTGCCCAGCGCGTAGGCGACCGGAAAGTAGATGTGCTGGAAGCGGTGCCACCAGCTGTGCGGCGCCTCGGGGTGAAGGCGCAGCAGCGGCGCCACTTCGTTGCCGACCGCGATATCCAACTCGTGAATGTTCGGGGCGACATGGTGCGAGCGCAGGTGGTTCAGGTTGGTCGTCCACGAGCTGATGCCGACCAGGTCCCAGCAGAACCACAGCAGGCGATTGAGCTTCCGGCTTCCCACGAGCGCGTTGTGGGTCGCGTCGTGCGCGGAGTTCATCGCGAAGAGAAACATGAAAGTGCCCTGTGTCATCGCCAGCAGCCACAGCCCAGGCTTGCCCGTCACTTCGCCGAGCACCAGCGCGTAGCAGAGGATGGCGCCTGCCATGAATCCGCCGGCCTTCATCAGCGCGCGTGGGCCGCCGTGGCGCGGCACTCCTCGGGCGACGAACCATGCGTCTACGCGGCGCTTCATCTCTTTGTAGAAGGCGGGGGTGGGCGCCGTGAACAGCGGCCCGGAAGAAGTCTCGATCGAAGATCTCATGGGGCCAGAGTGCCGACGTGAAGGGTGGGGTGAATGTGCCGAAAGTCACAGCCAGCCCACGTGCACCTCCAGGGTCGAACGGCGTTTCAGTTGCAGCCCAGCGGGCGCAGCAGCGGTCCAGCGTTGTCAGAGCCAGTGAGCGCCGCGGCGTAGTCGGTGGTGAGGCAGCCCGCGGGCGCGCAGCCGAACGCGAGGCCGTCTCCGCCCGACCGCACGACCACGAGGTTCTCGATCGTCGGCCCGGGGTACGAGACGCTCTGAATCGGCCTCAGCTTCAGCGCCGCATTGAGCGGGTTTGGGCTGCGGCAGTTGGAGAGGTTGGCACCCGTGTTGCCGCCCGCATTCTCGATGCGCAGGTTGCGAAGCGTCGTCGTGCCAAGCCCACCGACGTAGAGCATCACGCCATTCCATTGCCCGCGCGCGGCAGTCGCGCTCGCGCTCGTCAACACGGCCGGATTCGCAGCCACGCCGTTGACCGTGAGGTTCCCCTCGCTCCCAGCGCCGACGTTGCCGACCACCAACTGACCGTCGCCGAAACGAACGCGTGCGCCTGCTTCGAGAGTCAACGTCGGGATCGCGCTCAGGGGGTCTGTCCTTCGCACAATCAAGTCTCCGGTCTGCATGAAGTAGTCGGCGTTGAGGGTGCCTGAGAGCGTGAGGTCCTTCTCAACCGTGTGGTCGACGAAGCGAATCGCGCGAGAGCCCACCGCGATGCCGGGCGCGATGCGCGTCGTCGCGGGCGTCAGCGTCGTCGCCGCCACGATCGCCGTCACGATGATTGGCTCGGTGCTGCTGGCCTGCTGCGAGTCGAGGAAGAGCGTCGAGTCGCTCGACAGCCCGGTCGGGTTCTGCAGGTTAAGCGCCGTCTTGTAGAAGCCCTCGAGGTGGACGTCGCGCAGCACCGCCGCGCGCGAATGGTTGGCCCCGAAGCGCAGGGCCCCCAGGCCGCCCACCCCTCCGTTTCGGAACACCACGTGTTCGAAGCGCGCATCCGACGGCCCGCTGAAGAGGAACCCCGAGTATGCGTCGCCCGGCGTGGCACGATCGAAGATCACCGGCCGCTGCGTCGTGCCGTTGATGAACACCTTGCCTTCGTTCGCTCCCATGCCCGAGACGGTGATGGTCGGAGCCACCCCGTTGCCCGGCGCAAGGCAGACGCGCGCCCCTGCGTTGATCGTCAGGGTGCAGCCTTTGATCTCGAAGAGCGACAACACGAAGTAGACGTGGTCGGTCTGCCAGGTCTGATCCGCGGTGATGATCGCCGTCGCCGATTCCTGGCCAAACGCGTGGTGGGTCGGGTCGCCTGCGCTGTAGGCAGGACAGCCCAGGCCCGCGCTCCCCCCGCCGACTCCTGCTCCTCCGCCGCCCCCGGCGCCCACGCCGCCGCCGGCGCCCACGCCGCCCCCGACTCCGCTTCCCCCACCGACCCCGGCCCCGGCCCCGCCCGCTCCTCCGCCGATTCCGCCGCCCCCCTCTCCTCCCGAGCCTCCGCCCGTCGAGCCGGTTGCGGGCGAGCACCCCAAAGCAACCAACAGCACACCGACGATCGTCACCAGAATGGGCAGGTTCATGAACAGCCGATTCAGCAACAGGCGTGCCCGGCGAAGGGCCAGTCACACAACTGGGTTGCAGGCCTGGACGACAAGATCACGCCGAAACGGCGCGCCGAATTCGCGTTTGCCTCGAGCGGCTTGAAGGGCCACGGCTGCCTGCTAGCTTGAGACGGATGAGCTGCCCTTCTCGCGAAGCGCTGAACGAGCTGGTCGTTCACCAACAACGGGTCGTCGGCCCACCCGAACTCGAGGGCCACGTCGCGACCTGCGCGAGGTGCCAGGGCATCGTGGCCGCGCTGATCCCCACCGCGAGAGGGCCGCTGCGCGCGAGGGCCGACGCCGAGGCCCTGGACCTCGCCCCTGGAGATCGCCTCGGCCGCTACATCATCCAACGGGTGCTCGGCTCGGGCGGAATGGGCGTGGTCTATGCCGCGCACGACTGGACCCTCGATCGCCGCGTCGCGCTGAAGCTGCTGCGCATCGGCGGCGCGCACGAAGCGCGCGAATTGCTGCTGCGAGAGGCCCGCGCGATGGCGCGTCTGGCCCACCGCAACGTCGTCACCGTGCACGAGGTGGGCGAAGAGGGCGGAAAGCTCTTCGTCGCGATGGAGCTGATCGATGGCTTGACGCTGCGCGCGTGGCTGGCCGAGGCACCGCGCCCGCGCGCGCAGATCCTCGAGATCTTCGACCAGGCCGGAGAAGGCCTCGCTGCGGCCCACGAGGCGGGCCTGATTCACCGCGACTTCAAGCCCGAGAACGTGTTGGTCGGAAAAGGCGGCGAGCCGCACGTCACCGACTTCGGGATCGCAATCGCGCGCAAGGCCGACCTCTCGGCAGATCTGGCGCCTCCCGCCACCACACCCCAGCTCGTCACCACCGTCGCGGGGACGCCGGGCTACCTCGCCCCCGAGCAGCTTCGAATCGGACCCATCGACGCGCGCGCCGATCAGTTCAGCTTCTGCGTCTCGCTCTACGAGGCGCTCTACGCAGAACGTCCGCACGGAGAACCAGACGGAGTGAGCGGGGTGGGACTCAACGCGACCGTCGCGCCGGTACGACCGGCGCCTGCTGGCACGCGGGTCCCCGCTGGGCTGCGGAAAATCCTCCTGCGCGGCTTGAGCCCGAACCCCGAAGATCGGTGGCCGTCGATGCGCGCGCTGCTCGAGGCGATCGCTGCCCGCCGACGCCGCGCCCGTGGGTGGGCGATCGCCGCGACCATCAGTGTGGCGACGATCGCGGCGATCGCCGTCGGCACCGCCACCGCCCGGGTCTCGGCCCAGAGCCCGTGCACCGGAGCAGCAGCCAAGCTCGACCCCGTCTGGGGCGAAGGAAGGCGTGCTCAGATCCAGCAGGCCCTACGGGGGAGCGGCAAGCCGCAGGCGGCGGGCACCTGGACCTCGGTCGCCGCGAGCCTCGATGCCTGGGCCACCGCGTGGGCGACGATGCACAAAGAGACGTGCGAGGCGACGAAGGTGCGGGCCGAGCAGTCGAGCGAGATCCTCGATCTGCGAATGGAATGTTTGCGCCATCGGCTGATCGAACTCCAGTCGTTGACGGGGCTGTTGGCCGCCCCGGACGACGAGGTCATCGCCAACGCTCCGCGCGCCGCCCTCGCGCTCACCCCTGTTGCCCGCTGCGCCGATGTCTCGTCGCTGAAGTCGTTGGTGCCGCTTCCGTCGGACCCCGGGCGGCGGCAGGCGATCGAAGCACTGCAGACCCTGGTGGCCGACTCGGAGACGCTCGCGCTGGCGAACAAGTACAGCGCTGGGTTGCCGCTGGCGAAGCGCGCGGCGCTGGAGGCACTCGACGCCGGCTACGAGCCGGTTCGCGCCGCGGCGCTGGTCTCGCTCGGAAACCTGGCCGAGGGAGAGGGCGACTACCCGACTGCCCATCGGGCGCTCTACGACGGCGCGCTCGCGGCCCGGGCCGGCGGTGACGACGAGGTCGAGGCGCGCGCCTGGACGTTGCTCGTCTACCTCGCAGGGTTCGACGAGGGAAAGGTGGAGCAGGGCTGGCTCTACGCCCGACACGCCAATGCAATCACCAGCCACCGCCCGCTGCCCGCAATCGCCACCCAACTGGCCGCCTACGAAGGGGCGCTCTTCTACCGGCAGGGGCGCTTCGCTGAGGCGGCCGAGCGCGCGAAGCAGGCGCTGGAACTGGCTGAGCGGGTCGAGCCGCCCAACCCGCTGGCGATGGGCCGAGCGGTCAGCCTGCTGGGCAGTTCCTACTCGGCGATGGGCCGCACCGCTGAAGCCGTCGACTGCCAGCGGCGCTCGTTGCAGCTGCGCGCGCGAGGCCTGGGCGCCGATCACCCCGACCTGGCGGTGGATCTGCACAACCTGGCGTGGGCGCTCGGCGAGGAGGGCGACATCGATGGAGGCCTCGTCGCCGGCCAGCGATCGTTCGAGCTGTACGCGGCCTCGGTGGGACCCGATCACCAGAATGCGGCGCGATCGCAGAGCACCCTCGGGCTCATTCTGCGCTCGGCCGGCCGGTTCGACGAGGCCCTGCCCCTGCTCGAGCAGGCGCTGAAGAAACGGCGGGCGGCGCTGGGCTTGAACCACCCGGACACCGCGCTCGCGTCGTGCAACCTCGGCTACTTGCTGCTCGACCTGAACCGCGCTGCCGAGGCAGCGCCGCTGTTCTTCGCAGCAAAGGCGACCATCGAGTCGCTGCCGGACGCGAGCGGGCAGCTGCTGGCCGACGCGCTCACCGGGCTGGGCACAGCTCGCTTCGAGCTGGGGAACACCGGCGAAGCACTGGCGCTGCTCGAGAGGGCGCACACCCTTCGGCTGCCGGACGACACCGATCCGATGGATCGCGGCATCACGTCCTTCGCGCTGGCCCGCGCGCTGGCCACCGGGCCTCGCGCCCGCGGGCTGGCTGACTCGGCCCGCGCCGACTTTCTCACGGCGGGGCCGCGCTGCGTTCGTCAGCTTGCCGTGGTCGACGCTTGGCGCGCGCGCGAATAGCCTTCAGACCCCAATGTCCGAGCAGCCCAGCGATGCAACCGCCGCGAAGACGATCGACGCCCGAGCGCTGCCGAGGTCCAACCGCGACCGCAGCCCACGCAATTACCTGCTGGTGTTCGAGGTCGAGTCGACCCGGATGTTCGAGCTGCCAGCGACGGGCGACGTGCTGATTGGTCGCGGCGAGACAGCAGATCTGCGCATCGACGACGCGTCGATCTCGCGCAGCCATGCCCGGCTGTCGGTGCGCGCAGCGGCGGTGATGCTCGCCGACCTCGAGAGTCAGAACGGCACGCAGGTGAACGACGACCGGGTGGGCAGCGGCCAGCTGCTGCGCTCGGGCGACGTCGTCACCATCGGAGGCATCACCCTGGTGTTTCATGCCGAGCAGCCGGCGGGCACCTTTCCCGGGCTGCTCGAGCCGGGCCTGTTTCGACCGCGGTTCGAAGAGGAGCTCGAGCGGGCCTTGCGCTTCGTGAGGCCGCTGTCGCTGGTCAGCTTGGCGCTCGGACCCCGGCCCGACAAAGCGCGCGTGGGCGCCGCGCTCGTGGGCATGCTGCGGCGAAGCGACGTGGGCAGCTTCCTCGCCGACCAGTTGGTGCTGTTGCTGCCGGAAACAGAGCCCGAAGCGGCCGAGCGCTTCGCCGAGCGGGCAGTTCGTGCGCTCGCGGCCGTCTGTCCCCAGGCTCGGGCCGGGGTGGCGCACGCACCGGGCGATGGGGCCCACGTCGATGCGCTGGGCGCGACCGCTCGCGAGGCGGCGACCGCAGCCGAGGTTGGGCAGGTGAAGCGCGCGGCCGACAACTTTCGTTTACTGAGCCTGGGTGCGCACCGCGTCGTCGTCGCTGATCCGGTGATGGTGAGGCTGTTCGCGCTGGCCGAACGGCTCGCGAGGTCCGCGCTGCCCGTCTTGATTCACGGCGAGACCGGCACCGGTAAAGAGCTGCTCGCCTCGGCGCTGCACTGCTACTCGCCACGAAAGGCGGGTCGCCTGGTGACGGTCAACTGCGCCGCGCTGCCCGAGAACCTGGCCGAGTCAGAGCTGTTCGGGCACGAGAAGGGCGCCTTCACCGGAGCGAGCTCGACCCGCGTGGGTCTGCTCGAGGCGGCGAGCGGCGGGACGGTGTTCCTCGACGAGCTGGGCGATCTGTCGCTGGCAATTCAGGCCAAGCTTTTGCGGGCGCTCGAGACGAAGCGAATCACCCGGGTGGGAGGCACCGACGAGCGTCCGATTGACGTCCGGCTGCTCGCGGCCACCCACCGCGACTTGAACGAAGACATCGAGGCCGGCCGCTTCCGCCGCGATCTGTTCTTCCGCGTGTCGGGGACGACGATGGTGATCCCACCGCTGCGCGAGCGCAGCCGCGAGCTACCTATTCTCGCCCGGCGCTTCCTCGAGGAGGCCAGCGGGCAGGCCGGGCGAGAGGCCCCGAGCCTGAGCGCGGCGGCGATGGCCGCGTTGCTTGCGCATTCGTGGCCCGGCAACGTGCGCGAACTGAAGAACGCGATGGAGTTCTTCGCCGCCTCGGTGGCCGACGACACGATCGAGCCATGGCACGTACACGAGCGACTGGGGCCCGAGCCGGTGAGGGTCCCCGAAGGCGAGGCACACCCGGCGACCGGCTTTCGACCGATCGCCGACGAGGTGCGCGAGCTCGAGACGAGCCGGATGCTGCGATCGCTCAAGGCGAACGGCTGGAACCAGACCCGGGCTGCGCAAGCGATCTCGATGCCGCTGCGCACCTTCGTCACCAAGTTCAGGCAGTACGAGCTGGGCCAGAACCAGCACGACTGACGATTGGCAGGTGAGGTTCCAACGCGCGTGCCTCCGTCGCGCGGTCGAACGACCGCCCGTCGGATACGTCTTGAAAGTCGGCAGCGCGAGGTAGTAGTCGGCGCCGGTGAAGCCAGCGCGATTCGGGTGGGTGATTCTGATGTTCGCGCTGCAGGCGTTCTCGGCCGAACCCGAGAAGTCGCACAGCCTGCAGGTGCTGACGCCCAGCGGGTGGAGCATGAACCGGCTGCCCCCACGCATTGGCGAAGTCGAAACTGGGCCGCACCCTGCGCCCATCGAAAGGGTAGAGCTCGAGATAGACGGCGGTGGAGTCCCACGAGGGAAGGCGGAACTGCACCCGCACCGAGCTGCTCAGATCCTGAAATCCGAAAGCGCCGGTCGTGTTCGCGAACACTTGCGCGACGAGCCGGGCAGACACGCTCAGCGAGGACGAGAAGCCCCGCTCGAGCAACACGTCGAACGCGGTCTGCGCCCCGAGGCCGTCGACTGGAAAAAGCGCAGCCGCACCGGCGATCACCGTACCTTCTGCGCGCGTCTGGGCCGAGGCCATCGTTGCGCAGAGGACGACCAGGCCCATAATCCGCATCAGCCGAGAGCCCAGCCCTTCGAACGTGAGGTCGAACCGCGCTAGGTACTTCCGAAGCCGGTCGGCATCATTCGTCGATCGCTTCTTCGTCCGCGAGTGAGCGAAGAGCTTCCGCCCGGCCTCCGAGATCGAGCGCGACTGCGCGCAGACCCGCACCACCTCGGCGAGCTGCACGCGGTCGAAGGCGTCGAGCTTCATCGCCTCGAGCCCGTCGCCTCGCATCGGCTTGCGCCAGAGCAGCCGCAGCCGCTTGAGCTCCGCTTCCACGAGCGCGGTGGTAATCCGCCCGCCCTCTGCGAGCGTGACGAGCCGGGTGATGGAGGCGTTCAAGTCGCGGAAGTTCCCGGGCCAGTCCGCCTCAGCCGAGGTGCCAAAGGCAAGGTACCGCTCGCGCGCTTCACGGCTCCAGGTCGCCTGGGTGCCAACGGCCGCTGCTGCACGTTCTGTCTCGAAATCGAGGTTCGGAGCGAGGTCTTCCGGCCGCGCCGCCAACCCCGGCAACTCGAAAGTCCACAGGTTGATTCGGGCCAGCAGGTCCGCGCGGAACCGGCCCGCTGCCACGGCCTCGTGCAGGTCGCGGTTGGTCCCCGCGATCAACAAGAAGTCACTGCGCACCTCACGGTCGGCGCCGACGGGAAAGAACACCTTCTCCTCGAGCGCGCGCAGCAGCATCGCCTGCTCATCGAGCCCAAGCTCACCGATTTCATCGAGGAACAGCACCCCGTCGTTCGCCCGCAACAGCAGCCCTTCGCGGGCCTGGGCTGCCCCGGTGAACGCTCCCCGCGTGTGGCCGAACAGCGTGGCCATCGCGTGGTCTCCGCGCAGCGTCGCGCAGTTGACGTGCACCAGGTCTCCCGCGACCAGGTTCCGCGCGCGCTTCAGTTGGTGAATGCGCACCGCCAGCTGAGACTTGCCAGCGCCCGTCGGCCCCAGCAGCAGCATCGGCGCGCGTGTCCGCAGGGCGACGTGCTCCATCTCGTCCATCAGGCCGTTGTAGTGGGCGTTCTTCGTCACGATGCCGTTCTTGAGAAATGACAGCGCCTCTGTCGTCTCGGCGCGAAAGCGCGACGCGAGCCGGTCGTACCGGCCGAGGTTCAAGTCGATGACTGTCCGGCTGCCCGACGGCGCCGGCGTCTTCCGCGTCGGAGGTCCAGTCTGAATGAGGCGCGCCGGCAGGTGCCGCGACTCCGCCAGCAGGAACAGACAGATCTGCACCACGTGCGTGCCGGTGGTGATGTGCACGAGGTAGTCCTCGCGTTCCGGCTCGAAGCGGTAGCCCCGCGCGAAGTCGTGCAGCGCGCCGTAGACCTCTTCGAAGTCCCAGGGGTCTTTCACCGAGAGCTTCGTCTGCCGCACTTCGGTCTCAGGCGAGACCTGCTTGAGGTCGCGAGTGACCAGGTCCGCCAGCGTCGTGAACTTGGGGTCGAACAGGAGCTCCATCCGGCTCACCACCAGCGCCGGGTCCTGGCAGAGCGCCACCGTCGGGCGCCACCGGTTCCAGCGGGCTGGTCCTTCGCCGCTGTCGAGCGTCGGGCCCAACATCCCAATCACCACCACCGGCTTGGCGCGCGCAGACATGCGCCCATTGTCGCGCGTTTGAGACAATAGGATAAGCCGGTTCCGTCAGGTCTGGGCCCGCCCGGGCATCCGCGGTGGCACGTCGGCTGCTCAATGCCTCGGCCATGGATACGACCTACGAGTCAGAAGCGCAGGGCTACGAGCTGGTGCCGAACCCTCTCGGCGCGCCGGTGAAGGCGTGGACGCGCGGGGTGCCTGTGGACGAGAAGGCGCTGGCTCAGCTGCGCCGGACGGCCTCACTGCCCATCGTCCACGGCTGGATTGCGGCGATGCCCGATATTCACGTTGGCATTGGCGCGACGGTGGGAAGCGTGGTCCCGACCCTGGGCGCGGTGATTCCTGCTGCGGTGGGCGTCGACATCGGCTGCGGGATGAGCGCGGTGTGCACCACGCTGTCGGCCAATGACCTGCCCACTTCACTGAAGGGCCTGCGCACTGCGATCGAGATGCGCGTGCCCGTGGGCCGGGGCGCTTTTCGTCGCCCGCCCGCGGCGCAGCTCGAGGTGTGGGCGCGGATGGCCCCGATTCACGCGAAGCTGCTCGAAGCGCACCCGGCGCTGGCGACCAAAGACCCGGCGGGTCAGCTGGGCACGCTGGGCACCGGCAACCACTTCATCGAGGTCTGCCTGGATGAGAGCGACCGTGTGTGGTTCATGCTGCACAGCGGCTCGCGCGGCCTGGGCAACCGGTTCGGCACGGTGTTCATCGAGCGCGCGCGCGAAGACATGCGCGCGCACGCACGCAACCTGCCCGACGAGGACCTGGCCTACTTCGAAGAAGGCACCGCCAACTTCGACGAGTACCTGGAGGCGGTGACTTTCGCGCAGGAGTACGCCGCACAGAACCGCCGCTTGATGATGGAGGCCGTCATCGAGGCGGCCCAGAGCACGCGGGTCATCCCGCCGTTCGAGGCGGCGCTGATGGCGGTCGACTGCCACCACAACTACGTCTCGCGCGAGCACCACTTCGGTGCCGACGTGCTCGTCACCCGGAAGGGAGCCGTGCGCGCGCGAAAGGGCGAGCTCGGCATCATCCCGGGCAGCATGGGTGCGCGCTCGTACATCGTGCAGGGCAAGGGAAACGCCGAGAGCTTCGAGAGCTGCAGCCACGGAGCAGGCCGCGCGTTCTCGCGCACCGCTGCTCGCGAGCAGTTCACGTTGGTGGAGCACGAGGCGGCGACAAAGGGCATCGAGTGCCGCAAGGACCTGGGCGTGCTGGATGAGACGCCTGCAGCGTACAAGTCGATCGAGGCGATGATGGCGGCGCAGACGGACTTGGTAGAGGTCCTTCACACGCTGAAGCAAATCGTCTGTGTGAAGGGGTGACCCAATGGTGTTGATCGATGGTTCAGCGGGCGAAGGGGGAGGCCAGGTGCTGCGGACGGCGCTTGGCCTCTCTCTCGTGACGCAGACGCCGTTTCAGATGGTGAAGATTCGCGGGCGGCGGCCCAAGCCGGGCCTGCAGCGCCAGCACCTGGCGTGCGTGAAGGCTGCCGCGATGATTGGCGACGCGGTGGTCGAAGGTGATGCGCTCACTTCGCAGGAGCTCGTCTTCCACCCGCGCGCGCTCCGCCCTGGCAACTACGAGCTGGCGATCGGCTCGGCCGGAAGCACCACGCTCTTGTTGCAGGCCGTGCTCCCTGCCCTGCTGCGCGCGAGCGGGCCGACGACGCTGTCGATCGAGGGCGGCACCCACAACCGGCTTGCTCCGGTGTTCGAGTTTCTGGCGCTGAGCTTCGTGCCGGTGCTCGCGCAGCTGGGCGCACGCGTCGAAGTGAAGCTGGTGCGCCATGGCTTCGAGCCCGCTGGCGGCGGACGGCTAGAGGTCACTGTCACCCCTGCTGCGCTCACACCCATCGAGCTGCTCACGCGCGGCGCGCTGATCAGCCGCAGCGCGACGGCGGTCATCTCTTCGATTCCCGCCAAGGTCGCGGCGCGCGAGCTGGCGATGGTCGAAGAAGATCTGAACTTCGCTTCCACCGAGCTGCGCACCGAGCACGTCACTGCGTCGAGCCCCGGCAATGCGCTGATCGTCGCTCTCACCTACCAGCACGTGGCAGACGTCTTCGTGGGCCTCGGCGAGCGCGGGGTCACCGCCGAGAAGGTGGCCCATCGCACGACGGGCGAGGCGAAGCGGTCGCTGCGAACCGACGCTCCCGTGGGGCAACACCTGGCGGATCAGCTGATGATCCCTTTCGCGCTCGCGGGCGGCGGCGCCTTTCGCACCGTCGAGCCCACCGGGCACTCACGCACCCAGCTCGACCTCATCCCCCGCTTCCTTGACGTGAAGCTTCAATGCCAGGACGAGGGGCGGGGCACCTGGCGGTTCGAGGTTGGCAAGCGGTAGTCGGCGTGTTCCACAGGGCCTGCCAGTCGAGCTCCACCAACGGATCGCCCGGCTTGTCGGTGCCGAAGCCAGTCACGACGTTCCAAAGGTCGTGGGTCTCGTAGAGGTGCGCAGCGGCGTACGCGTCGTCGGTGGTGGCGGTACGGGCGGGCTTCGACATCACCCAGCCCACGCCATGAGTTATTGCCCGGACCTCACGGATGGCGAGGCTGGTCCGAGAGATTCGTGGCGAGACGAACTCCGATGGAACCCTCGCGTTCGTGCTGCCTTCTCTGCTCGCCGCCTGGTTCGCCTCTTATCTAAGCCTCGAGACAGCAAGTCGCGCAGATACTGACCTGCAAGCGCGAACCTCAGCTCGACCTGGACGTCATCACGCTTGTCGGCGCCTGCGAGTTCCTTCATCAACAGAAGCGCTTTTCCCGCAACGAGAACAAGATCCTCCGCAGAGAGCCGGATCTTTGGGTACAGCGGAACAATCGCTGTCCAGATCTTCGATTCCACTTTGAACTTTTCGAAGCCCGCTTCACCAGCACGGGCTCGATCATCGTCGGCCCCCGCTCAAGATCCAGGTCGGAATTCTCACCCACGCTCCGCCTCCCACAGGCCGCCTCCGCTTCGCTCCGGCGGGGCACCCGACAACAGCTCGACGACTACGACGACAATGAACGCTGATCGACCGACACATGAGGACAACTCCAACGCCCTGCTCACTAAACTACGAGGGGGTCGCTGTCTCATTCACATTGGCAGAGAGGGCTTCATCGACGGCAACAAGCGCATGGGCCTCTCGGCCGCGGTGGTGTTCCTCTACATGAACGGGTGGGAGTTGATCGACCCGGACGAGAAGCTGCATCCGATCATGGAGGACGTGGCGCAGGGGAAGATCGAAAACCTGAGTTGGCTACCATCTTCGAGAGAATGGCGCGGAAGCTCGACGCCTGAACGGTCACCAGTCTTTTTTCCGATCCGATGTTCACCCTCCGCTGCACCAAGAAGCTGCTGACCCGCCTGAAGGTGAAGCCCGACCCTCGACCACCGCCACCGACGACCAAGCTCGGCGACTGGTGCGCCGACGTGCTGAACATGGGCCGCGAGCGCCTGGTGCTCTGCGTCTCGGAGCTGACCTTGCTGCCGGTCATCGTGCCCGCCATCGGAGCGGGCGTTGACCTCAACGCCAAGCTCGCACGCGGGGCACTGGACCTCGCTCCGCGTCTGGACGGTGTCCAAGTCTCCGTCATCAACTCCCGCCTTCGTCCAAAGCCCGAGCGTCCGGACCCCAAACCGTTGGTCGTCAACACCGCGTTCGTGAAGAGGGTCGAGGTGCTTCTTCGAGACCACCTCACCGAACAGCAAAGCGATGTGTGGCACTTCTCGAATGCGCCATGGGCCACGGTCAAGTCATTGGCAGCAGCATTGGGTGAAGATTTTCTCAATGGTCAGTACAACAAAGCACCAACCCCGAAAGTGTCATTGAAGGCCACTGCCGCCTCTCGGCGCAGCACTGAATTCGGCGGGTACGTGGTTTGGCCCCCACGGGAAGACTACCGAGTGAACATCACGAGTGTGACGACACCGAAAACGCGTGTTCCTGCGAAGTGGAAGGTCACCGCCGATGAATCAGTTCCCGAAGGTCGAAGGCTGTATCTCTGGTGGGACTGACACCAACGTGGCTAGAGGGGGCTCGCATCAGTCGATAGCTGAAGGAAGTCAGGTCAACCGATCGGGAAGTGTAGTTGTCGTCGATCAGGAAGTGCAGTTGACGCTGAGCAAGAGCTCGCTGAGGAGGCAGGTGAAGGGCCAGTTCGGCGTGCAGGTGCCTCCAACGATCGCGTGGGCGCGATCGAAATCCCGCTGTTTCCGAAGATCGTCTCCACTCTCCGTCTCCGTGATCCGCGGACCCATCAAACCTGGCGGAGAGCCCAATAAATACCGCCACATCTAAAGGTTCGTCGGTTGCCCCCACTCGACCTCGGGTGGTACTTGTGGCGGCAATTCTTCCTGAAAGGTGGATCGCTATGAGCGCACTTCGACTTCAGTCAGTTGCTTCGCTGCTCGCGGCTTTGACGCTGGTGGGCTGCAAGAGCGCTGGTTCCGTATCCACCCTGAGAAACACCATGACTCCAAAAAAATTGGTCTTATCCGTCGGCCTGCAGCCACAACTCATCAATTTCGCCGATCCGGCCTACGCGGCCTATCCAGGCATGACGGCCGAGAAGGTGCAAGGCGGACTGGACAAGGACATTGCCACTCTGAACGCCTTGGGTTACGACGCAAAGTTGTGCCTTACCGATTTTGGCGAAACGGCAGAAGCCGTGATCCGCGCCGCTCTGCAGCAAGAACGCTATGACTGCGTCGTGATCGGTGCCGGCTTGCGCACCATCGATAAAAACTTTCTTCTGTTCGAGAAAGTACTCAATTTAGTTCATGAACATGCCCCGCAGGCACGCATTTGTTTCAACACTGGACCATTCGATACGGCCCAAGCGGTGCGGCGCTGGTGTCCGCTTCCCTGATCACCCTCTCATCTCTCGAAACGGGCCGCCACCGAAACCATCTGCCGCGCGCAGCACGGCAATCGCACCTAAATTACTAGTACACGCTGCCTTAAATTCTGACGCTTGTGGGTGGCGAGCGAGAGGATCAGGCTGGGGCGATGTCCAAGCCTGGGTGCCCCGTTATCCTGCGGCTACGGGACCTTCAAGTCGTCTGGAGCAGGTCGGACAACGAGGGCGAACTTGCCGAATGACAGGTCAGTACGCCTGCGCAGGACGATGGCAGCGCGAGCTGCGATGCGATCACCACCGACGAAAGTGCCATTCCGACTGTCGTCGTCGATGACGTACAGGCCCTCGCCGATTACGCCGAGGGAGGCATGCTTTCTGGAGACCGTGTCGCCCTTGACGGCTGCCTCGACGATTCGGATGTCGGATTTGTCGTCACGCCCAACCGCGTAGGTGTAGCCGGGGAGGAGTCCAACGCGGAGCCCTTCAGCCTCCACGAGCCACGGTCTTGCCGCACGGTGGTCAGGGTCCGACTTCTGCTGTGACCGAATCCAAAGCAGTGGCCCAGAAACTTCCTTCGGCTCGGGCTGCTTCGGCTTTGGTGCAGGCTCGGGCACCACCGCAGGCATCGACAGCGTCGCTCTTGGGATCCTTGGCTCGTCATCATCGAAGATGCCGCGAGACCGAGGGGTGGCGATTTCAATCTTCACCGACGTAATCCCGCCGCTGACGTGGAAGCGGATTTCTCCACCGCCAACCATGCTCACGATGAACGAACCATCAGCCGCCTGTTGGAGCTGCTTGACGTTGTCGGCGCGGTCTTGGTCGGCCATCGACACCTCCACCTCGTGTTGCTCGGCCCCTGACTATTTGCTGGTGACGGGAACAATACACCCCGGCTCAATAGCGACGCAGATGCGTGAGCGACCATGACCGGGGCCAAGCGACCATCAACGACAGCTGGTGCACCAACTCTGAGGTCAAATCGACGTCGGGGTCCCGTCGGCTGACCGCGGCATGATTCTCAGCCGGAACATTTCCTTCGTTCGAGACTTGCGGCATTTCGGGCACGTGAGGCGCTTGGGAAGTGAGCGTGAAGGCGGCGGCCACCCGCGATCGAGTCGTCCCCATCGTCGGGGAAGCCTTCCAGCGCCTGTTCAGCTACGCCGTGGCGAAGGCCAAGGGTGGGCCGGTGGATCTCTTCCAGCGGTGGTCGAACGTCCGCCGCGATCTGATCGAGGCCTGCGCCCGTGCCGGGATTCCTCCCTGCTCGCCCAATGACCTCCGCCGCACCTTCGCCAAGTGGCTCCGGGCATCGGGAGTTGCCCCTCATCTCATCGCCCCCATGATGGGGCACGCCGACACTCGAATGGTCGAGCGCGTCTATGGCCGGCTATCCACTGAGGAACTGGCGGGTCACTCCCTGGACCCAAGGAGCCTCGTAACCAACCGCAAACAGTGCCCAGGGACGGAATCGAACCGCCGACACGGGGATTTTCAGTCCCCTGCTCTACCGACTGAGCTACCTGGGCGAAGTGAGGCGGCCGCGCTTGTAAATGTCCGCCCGCGTGGCGTCAACGGACTTCGGTCGCGAGGCGGTGGCGTTCGGAGGCGGGGAGCTCGGGCCAGGCAGGAAGGAAGACGATGTGCTCGAGCAGGGCCTGGACGCGGTGGGCGGGGGCGTGGCCAGCTTCGCGGGCACGGCGGCGAGGCTCGTCGCTCCGCGGGTGGCGTCGAAGCCTCGGGCGTTGAGGCGCGAAATCAGCGCGGCCGGGTCGGGCGCCTGCACCGCGAACAGCCAGTGGCTCCTCGCCTTCCGCCGCGCTCCCACCACCGGCAGCCCCACCGCCGCCGACAGCAGCTCTCCCGCCACCGCCCTTCGCTGCAGCCGCGCCTCGTCGAACCTGTGGAGCCTCCGGCGCAGCATCGCCACCAGCGGACTGACGTCGGATTCCCGCCACCATCGACGCCGCGTCCGGGAACCCCTTCGTCACCGCGTTCAGCACCTGCTCGAGCGTGTGCCCCGTTCGCTCGCACAGCGCCGCCAACACACCGTACGCCCGCCCATCGCGCACCGTGTGCAACGCCAGCGTCCGCGCCACCTTCTTCGCGTAGTGCCACACCGGCTGCACCGGCCACTGCGCCTGCTCCGCTGCCATCTTTGCGCGCAACGCCGCGTCCCGCACCACCGCCAGCGCACCACCCAGCGCCGTCGCCGTCTTGATTGACCCGAAGCTGAACAACGACACGTCAGCCTCTTCGTGCCCCAACCACTGCGGCCCCGCGAAGCCCTGCGCCACGTCTTCGATCAACAACAGCCCATGCCGCCGCGCGAACGCCGCGACCGGCGCCACGTCCACCCTTCCTCCCAACAGGTGCGCCAACAACACCACCTTCGTTCGCGGAGTGCGCGCGGCCTCGAGGTCCACTGGCACCGCGACCAGCCCATGGTCTTCCATCACAAGCACCATGTCTGGAATCGTCAGCGCCGTCGTGAGCACCTCCGACCCGCGCGGCAACGCCATCGCCGTCAGCGCCAGGTCGAACGCCGAGCGCACCGACTGGCAGATCAACGCGCCTTCGAACTCCAGCGGGCCGCTGACCCACACCGTTACGCACGCCTTTGCCGCAAAGGCGAGGTCGGCCAGCGCGACGTCCAGCCGGTGCCGCGGGTGAAGAATCAGAGGAACCTCTTCGTGCCCTTCGTCCCATCGCCCGTGAAGCCTTCACGCCGCTGCTGCGCCGGGTCGAGCAGCGCGTCGATGCCCGCCATCACCTACTCCGTCGCCGCCAGCAACGCGTCGCGATGCAGCCGTTCGTCATCGGGGTCGAAAGGGCGCAAATCGGCAGGAAGCACCGGCCGCAGCGCAGCCCCGAAGCGAAGGGGTGCGACATCGGCCGGTACGTGCGGAAGAATTCACGGTCGAGCATTCGGGAGCTTCCGGCCAATCGCCGCGAGGCCGACCGCGGTGATGCGGGGGTCAAGCGGGTACGTCTTCGTGCCCGGGTAGATGACGTACAGGTGCTTCAGCTTCAAATCCTCGAGGGCGATGCGCATCGACGGCGTCACCTTCGGCGCGGCCGACCGCTTGAACTCGAACCCATATGGCTCGCCGCGCACGTGCGCGAAGAGGTCGAGCTCGGCGCTGGCGTGGGTGGCCCAGAAGAAACACTCGGTGGGCGAGAGGCCGAGCTCGCGAACCACCTGCTCGAGCGCGAACCCTTCCCACGACGCGCCGACAATCGGGTGCACGTCCAGCTGCGCGCGCGCCGTGATGCCGAGCAGGCTGTGAAGAAGGCCGGAGTCGCGGAAGTACAGCTTCGGCGCCTTCACCTGCCGCTTCGACACGTTCGCGAACCACGGCTGCAGCTGCCTCACCATGAACGTCGAGGTGAGCAGGTCGACGTAGTGGGCGACGGTCTTGTGGTCGGCTCCGAAGGCGCGGCCCAGCTCAGACAGGTTCAGCACCTGGCCGTGCACGTGCGCGAGCATCATCCAGAACCGCCGCAGCGCCACCGCAGCCACCCTCACCCCGAACCCCGGCACGTCCCGCTCGAGAAACGTCGTCGTGTACTGCGAGAGCCAGGTGAACGCGTCGGAATCGGTGCGCGCGAGCCATGCCCGTGGATAGCCGCCGCGCAGCCACAGCCGCTCGAGCCCCACCACCTCGTGCGACGAGAAGGGCGTCAGCTCGTGAAGCGCCGCGCGGCCCGCCAGCGACTCGCTGCTCTGGCGAAGCAGGTCGCCCGACGCGCTGCCCAGCACCAGGAACCGCTGCGACTTGCGGTGCTGGTCGACGAGCACGCGAAGCAGCGGGAACAGCTCGGGGCTGCGCTGCACCTCGTCGATGATGACGAGCCCGTCGAGCCCTTCGAGCGCGAGCCGCGGGTTCGACAGCCGCGCCAGGTCCAGCGGGTCCTCGAGGTCGAAGCGCGTCACCGGCCCATTCTTGAAGCCCGGCCCCTTCGCGAGGTCCTTCGCCAGCGTCGTCTTCCCGCATTGCCGCGGGCCCACCAGGGTCACCACCGGGTGGGTGCGGAACAGCGAACGGACAGTGGTGAGGGCGCGGATTCTTCGCATCACAGGACCTTGAAAACAGGGAGGCTAGCTCCCAGCTTTCAAGGTCGCAAGTGTGGGCCGAGTGGCGGTTATCGGCCGAGCACGGACTCGGCGTCATCGAGGTAGTTCGACACCTCGAGGCGCTTCACATCGGTGACAGCCCTGGCGGCGTCGGCCTTCGCCTTCGCCACGAACTGCTTCACCTGCGCCAGGTCGCCCTTCGCTTCCTTCTCGAACCGGGCGATTCGCTGGGCGAGCGCATCGGCTGTCATGCCTCGAGAAGCCTCGACGACGGGCGCGGGCGGCGGCGGCGACTTGCGGGTGACGAAGAAAGCGACGCCGAGAGCGACCGCAACGCCCACCGCGATGAGCGCCTTCGGCAGTGGCCGCCTCTTCGGAAAGCCAAACTCGTCGACGTCTGGATCCTCTTCCTCCATTGCCTGTGGAGCAGGGGACGCCCGCCGCTTGATCGCCTCTTCAGAAAGCGGCGCGATTCCCACCGACCGCGTGCGCGCCTCTTCAGAGAGCTTCATCATCGGCAGCTCTGCCGTGAAGCTCAGGTCGACCGGAATCGCCTTGGGCAGGGGCAGCGGCTGCACGGCTGACCGGGGATGCGGCGTCGCGGACAACGGCAGCTGGCGCCCACTGGGGCTCATCGCCGGCAAGTCATGCCGCGAAGGAGACGGCCGCGGCGTCATCATCACCGGCGGCAACACCGCGCGAAGGTCCGCAATCTGCTGCGCCACTGCATCGGCCGTCGGCGGTCGCGCGAGCGGATCCTTTTCCATCATCCACAGCAGCAAATCTTCCAGGGCGGGCAGCGCGTTCGGCACGTGCGCGCCCAGGCGCGGCGGCGGATTCTCGACATGCATGAACATCGTCTCGAGCGCGTTCTCACCCTTGAAGGCCCGCCGCGCGGTGAGCAGCTCGAACATCACCCAGCCCAGCGCGTAGACGTCGGTCGCCGGCGTGATGGCCTTCCCGCGCGCCTGCTCGGGGCTCATGTAGTCGGGCGTGCCGACGACCATCGACGCGCGGGTCTGCGGAGTCGCCTCGCCTTCCTTCGAGCCGAGCTTCGCGATGCCGAAGTCGAGCAGCTTCACGTACGGGCGCCCGCGGCCCGAGTCGACGAAGAAGAGGTTCGACGGCTTGATGTCGCGGTGAATGATTCCCGCTTCATGCGCCGCCTGCAGCGCCTCGCAAATCTCTTCCGACCACCACAGCACTTCTTCGGGCGGAATCGGGCCGCGCGATTTGATCAACCGGTCGAAAGGCTGGCCGTTGAGGAACTCCATCACGAAGTAGTGCTCGCGCGTGGGCAGTTGCCCGAATGAGAAGATGTCGACGATGCCGCGGTGGCCGATCTCGTTCACCGCTCGCGCTTCCGAGACGAAGCGCTCGACCAGATCCGCGTCGCCCGACACCTGCGGCAGCAACACCTTCACCGCGACGCGCTTGCCGATGACGGGTTGGCGGCCTTCGTACACGACGCCCATACCGCCGACGCCGAGGCGAGAGATAATCTCGTACTCACCGATGGTGGTGCCTGTGAGATCTGGAATCTTGGGCTCGGCCACGGCGCAGCAGCGTAGCCCCCCAGCACGGCAAACGTCAGCGGCCCGCACTGGTGCGCTTTGACCCAGGTGGCGCCCGGGTGGGGCAAGACGCCACGGGCGCAGTGCGTCAACCCCCCGTGGACACACAGTGGTCCCGGCATTGCTGCGTACCCGGCGCAGAAACAATCACTCACACCGAGGGGACACATGAAATTGATCAAATCGAAGGCTCTGATTCTGGGCGCGCTGCTGATGGGCGCTCCGTCGTTTGCGGCGACGCCTGACAGCTTCATCACGGCGAAGGCGAAGCTGTCGCTGATGACCACGGGTGGCGTGCGTGGCCGCGCGGTGCATATCGACACGAACGACGGCATCGTCACCCTGCACGGCAAGGTCCCGACGGCGGAGCAGCGCGCGGCGGCCGAGAAGTCGGTGATGGACGTGAAGGGCGTGCGGTCGGTGCGCAACCTGCTGCAGGTCGTCGCCGACGCAGATGCGAAGCGCGTCGAGCGCAGCGACAAAGAGATTAAGGACTACACCGAGAAATTGCTGAAGGACGACGTCGCGCTGAAGGACAGCAAGATTGGCGTGAAGTCCGTCGACAAGGGCATCGTGCTGCTGAACGGCAAGGCCAGTTCGGTCAGCGATCACCTTCGCGCTGTCGCGATCACGGACGCAGTGCCGGGCGTGCGCAGGGTCGCGACCGAAGTCGAGGCGCCTGACGCCTTCGTCGACGCCGAGCGCCCCGTCTTCAACGAGAGGCGCGCGGAAGCGAAGGCCGACGCGAAGGAAATGAAGGCCGACGCGAAAATGAAGACGGAACAGACGCGCGGCAGCCTCGACAACATGCGCATCGCTTCGGCAGTGAAGATGCGCCTGTGGACCACGGCCAACGTGCCGTCGACGGAGATCAACGTCGACGCCGAAACCGGCATGGTGACGCTCTTCGGCATGGTGCCGTCGGCCGAGTCGAAGGCCCTGGCCGAGGCCGAAGCCGCGAAGGTCGACGGCGTGACCAAGGTCGACAACCAGCTACAGGTGGTCGCCCCGGCGAACAAGGACAAGGTGGAGGCGAAGGACAAGGACCTCGCCTCGAACCTCAAGGTGCTCTTCAAGGATCGCGCGGAGTTCAAGGGCGTGAACTCGGAGGTTAAGGCCGGCGTCGTTCGCCTCACCGGCACCGTCGACTCGGGCTGGGACAAGATGAACGCCGTGCGCCTCGCGCGCATGACCCCAGGCGTGAAGTCCGTCGAGGAGCAGATCGCCATCAAGGGCGAGGTCGAAGGGAAGCGTCAGTTCTAAGCGGCACGTCTCGAATCGAAGGCCCCGCTCGCGCTACGCGGGTGGGGCCTTTCTTCGTTTGATGAGCAGCAACAGCCCAGCGAGGCCGAACAGCAGCGAGCCGGGGTCACTCGCGCAGCCACAGCCGCGGGGCAGCTCGGGCACCGGGGCGGTTCCAGCGTCGGGGGTGGACGGCAGGCCGGCATCGACGACTGGCTTCACGCCTGCGTCCGGGAGCCCCGCGTCGAGCACAACGCCTGCGTCGACGACCGCCGTCCCTGCGTCGACGACTTCCTTCTCGAGTAACACGCGCGCGACGCCGCCCGACGCATTCGACACCTCGAGCGTCACGAACCGGCCGACCGTCCCTGCATCGAGCACGGCGATCGCGTTCGGGGTCCCCGGCGCGTCGAGCACACCGTCGTCATCCACGTCCCACCGGAAGCTCAAGGCGAGCCCGGCAGGATCCGAGCTGTTGCTCGCATTCAGCGTCGTCTGCGGCCCGAGCTCGACCAGCGTGCCGCGGGCAATCGGGTTCTGCACCGCGACGGGCGGCATGCCGTAGCGCGACCGGAAGGCCGACACCTTACCCGAGCCCCAGTCGTCATTCGGCAACGTGCCCATTTGCGGCTCGGCGCGCGCTCCGGACTTCAGCTGCGCGATGAGCTGTGACGGGGTCAGCGACGGCTGCAGCGAGAGCAACAGCGCCGCGACGCCCACCGCCACCGGGCTCGCGTTCGATGTTCCACCGCCGACCCACATCGTTCCCCACGGCGCGCCCGGTGACTGAAAAGCGGTGATGTGGTCTTCGGGAGCGACCAGGTCCACCGAGTCCATTCCATCCATTCGCGGCCCGCGACCCGAGTGCGTCGCCAGCTGGCCCGGCGTGGCTGGGGGAATCGCGAAGTCCGAGAACCAGGTGCCGATCGACATCGTGTGGTCGCTGGTGCCGGGAATCCCGTACGTGCCGTAGTCCGTCGTGTCGGCCGCCCACTTCGCGCCCAGGCCCCACGACGACTTCGCGTCGAACACGTAGCCGTGCACTGTCACCGGCGCGCCTGGGTTGCTCACCGTCACCTTGATGCTCGTGTCTGTCGCCAGCGGCGACTGGTTCGGCGGCCAGACGTAGAAGCTGAAGACCTTCGTGTTTCGCAGCGAGGTCTCGGTGAACCACTGCAGCTGAAAGGGCCCGAGGTCCGTCAGGCCCTGCGCGCCCGAGAGCTGGATGGTGGTCGCTGCGAGGGTGAGGCTCACGGTCGCGTTCGCCGAGGCAGGGACGTTGAAGTTGGCGCCGACGCTGGCGCTGTAGGCGGCAGGAATCTCGAGCATCGAGTCGTGGTTGCCCGTCGGCGCGGTGAAGACGGTGTGCTTCTGAGAGCCGCCCAGGTTGCCGGCCGCTCCGATTTGCAGCATTCCACCGTTGTGCGCGGCGTCGCAGGCGGCCTCGAGGTCCGACGAGCCGTCCATCGCTTCGAAGTACCAGTTCGCCATTTCCCACAGCGCGATGTCGGCCTGGTTCTGTTGACCCCAGACGAGTGACTGCAGCACAGACGTGCCGCCGTGGCGAAACGCGAGCAACAAGTCCGCGTCGGTCGCCACGCCGTGGAACCGCGTGTAGCGCGCGTCGCCCCCACCGAGGCTGCCGAGGACCATCGTGCCGTGCAGCTGTTCGCTGACCGTCGCGCTGAACTGGCTCAGGTTCGTCCCACGAACGAACTCGCGCGCAGTGCCCAGCTGGAAGTCGAGCACCGCCTTGAGCTTCGAGCTGCCGAGCCGGACGATGCGTTCGCCCACGTCGAGCTTGCCGTCGCCATCGACGTCGTCGACCACGAACACCGCCTCACCGAACCCCGGCTTCGACTCGCCGAACTGCGGCCCGAAGTCGCGAACGCCGTTGCCGTTCTCGTCTTGAAACAACCAGTCGACGCCCGCGATGAACTCGTCGCCGTCGTTCCACTTCTTCCAGCCCGCCACCGGTGCGTACTCGACCGTATAGAGGCCCGCCTTCTGGACGCGAAGCACCTCGCCGACGTTCAGCACGCCGTCTTTGTTGAGGTCGACGCCGTCGACGTTCGGGGTGAAGGCGCCATCGTTGTTCACGTCGAGCCAGGCGAAGCGGCCACCATCGGCGCGAAAGAGAAACGGGTGAAAGACGTCGACCGCGGCGTCGATGTCGACGACGGTGACTCCGGCGCCGGTGGCTTTGGTTGGGTGGCTCGCCCGGGCCAGGGCTGGCGCTTCGACGGCCTCCAGGGTGGAACTGGCGGGCACGCCCAACGGCGGCAGCGGCAGGATGTCGAGCGTCGGCGTCACCTTGAGCAGCTGCGGCACCTGGCCAAGGTTCTCGAGCGCGGACCACTTGCAGTCGGCCTCGAGCACGGGCCCGACCTTCACCACGCGCTTCGAAGGCAGCCGAATCGCCGTGCAGCCACGCGACTCGACGAACTCCACGTCGACGCCGCGCACATCGAGAGAGAAGCGCAGCGTGACCCGAAGACCCGACTGGGTGACCGAGCGGCCGAGAAGAAAGTGGCGCTCATCGCGGCCGCCCTGGGCGAGCGCGAGTCGGTAAGCGAGGGCGACCTTCGGGCTCAGGTGCGCCGGCCAATCTTTCGCGGCGAGCAAGGCGTCGGCTTCTCTCACTGGCTGAAAGGGCGCAGCAGCCAGGACGACAGCGAACAGAATCGAAGACATGGGTGGGCCGTTGGCAAGCGATGTGCCGAAGGGCAAGCGGCCTGAATCGCGAGGGTTCGTCGCCTTTGTCTCACCAAGCCCCCGGGCGATTCACACCGTCTGTTGATCCGCTAACGCGCGTGGGCTTCGCTGCGCGGCCGTCACGTGGGGGTCTGAGGGTCGCTGTGATGGCGGTGTCTGCGGTGACGTTTGCGGCTCCTCCTGCTCCTGCTCCTGCAGCGGCAGTCGACGGCGACAGGGCCGAGCGCAAGGCCGAGATGCAGAAGAAGATGCACATGTTGCTCGTGGTCGGCATCGCCGATGCGCTGAGTCTCAACGAAAGTGAAGCGCTGAAGATGTCTGACAAGCTGAAGGCGTTCGAAGAGAAGCGGCGCCCGGTGCGCGAAGGCATGGGGGACTCGCTGCGGATTCTCAAAGCAGCGGCCGATGGGGACGCGACGGCAGCCGCGAAG
>JBBRAX010000081.1:0-27205 GCA_038206395.1 Myxococcales bacterium
CCCAGGGCTTGACCAACGGAAAGAAGCCGACGAAGTAGTCACCAAAACCAGCGTCGTCAGGTCGGCGCGGGTGTTCGGCATCGCCCGGATTGAGTGTTCGGCTTCAGCCGGAACAGGTGTTCGGCATCGCCGGAATACGCACGGAGAACCTGGAGAGCTGCTTTCGCTGCGCCCTCACCGACGAGATGGGGCTCGGCGCGCGCAGCGTCTACTACGCCGTCGAGCCGGTGAAGCACGAGCCCCGACGGCGCCGGCGGGCAAGTGACGGGGCGAAGCCGCGGCAACTGGCGCTGGTCGCCCCGCTGGATGGTGCGCGATGAGCGTCTCGGAAGAAGTCGCGGCGGAGATTCGGCGGCTGTACTTCGCGGAGCACTGGCCGGTGGGCACAGTGGCGTCGCAGCTGACGCAGCACGCGGACGTGGTGCGACGGGTGCTGAAGCTGGACACACCGCGGACGCCGGTCGCTGAACGGCTGCTGCTGGTGGACCCCTACAAGGACTTCATCGAGCAGACGCTGAAGAAGTATCCGACGCTGAGGGCGACCCGACTCTTCGACATGGTGAAGCCGCGCGGGTACTCGGGCGAAGTGCGGACGCTGCGCTCGTATGTCGCGAGCGTACGGCCGAGGCCAGCGCGAGAGGCGTACCTGCGGGTGTCGACGTTGCCCGGCGAGCAGGCCCAGGTGGACTGGGCGCACGTTGGAAAGGTGCGGGTGCTTGGTGGTGAACGCCCGCTGTGGGCCTTCGTGATGGTCCTGTCGTGGAGCCGCGCGATGTGGGGCGAATTCGTCTTCGACATGACGGTGCACTCGCTGCGGAGGTCGCTGGCGCGGGCCGCCGCATACTTCGAGGGCAACACGAGGCAGTGGCTCTTCGACAACCCGAAGACGGTGGTGCTTGGGCGGCACGGCGACGCGGTGCGCTTCCATCCGCGGCTGCTCGACGTCTCGTCGCACTACTGCGTCTCGCTGCGGCTGTGCACCGTGCGAAAGCCGAACCAGAAGGGCCGCGTCGAACGCGCCATCCGTTACGTGCGCGAGCGCTTCCTCGCGGGCCGAGAGCTGCGCAGCGTCGCGCAGGCGAACACCGAGTTCCTCGCCTTCATCAACGAGGTGGCGAACCCTCGGCCGCACCCGACGCTGCCCGATGTCACGGTGGCCGACTGCCTCGCGCAGGAGAAAACGCGGTTGCTCCGCCTGCCGGACGCGGCGCTGCCCATCGAAGAGGTGCTGCCCGCCACTGTCGACAAGACGGCCTTCGTCCGCTTCGACACCAACGACTACAGCGTCCCGCCCGACTGCGCGCAGTCGGAGAACAACACCGTCACCGTCGCCGCCGACGACATCACCGTGCGGCTGCTGAAGGCCGGCGTGGAAGTCGCTCGTCACCCACGGTGCTGGGGTCGCCGGCAGGAAATCGAAGACCCGGCGCACCGCGACGCTCTGCTGGCGCAGAAGCACGGGGCCAGCGAAGCCAAAGGCCAGGACAGGCTGCGGGCGATCGCGCCCAACGTCGACATCCTCTTCGCTCGGTGGGTGGAGACCGGCCGCAACGTGGGCAGCCTCACCGCCCGGCTGACAGGCCTGATGCGCAGCTACGACGACGAGACCGTCGCGGCGGCGGTGACCGAGGTCATCGCCCGCGGCACCCACGACCCCGGCGCGGTGGCGCACATCTGCGAACAGCTGCGCCGCAAGGCCAACAAGCCGGTGCCGCTCGACGTGGCGCTTGGCAGCCACGTGCCGGACCGCGACGTCATTCCGCATGCACTGGAGGGCTACGATGGAAAACCAAAACGACGTGTTTGAGCAGATTCGTCGACTCGGTTTCAGAGCGCCCGAGGCTGCGCTGCGGGCCCTTCTTCAGCAGCTCACCAAGTCGCGGGCCTCGCCGATGGAGACCTGCGAAAAGTTAGTAGCCCTCGAGTGGCGAGAGCGCGAGTCAAAGAATCTCGCGCGACGAACCCGGCTGGCGACGCTGGGCAGCTTCAAGTTGCTCGACGCCTTTGACTGGAATCATCCGAAGTCCATCGACCGGGGCCTGTACGAGGAACTTCACGGCCTGGCCTTCGTCGAGAAGGGCGAGAACGCGCTGCTGCGTGGCACCAGTGGACTGGGCAAGACGATGCTGGCCCAGAACCTCGGGCTCGCGGCGCTGACGAAAGGGAAGACCGTCCTCTTCACATCACTGTCCTGGGCGCTCGCGGACTTGCTGAAACAGGAATCAATTCCTGCCTTCGAGCGACGGCTTCGGCGCTACCTGTTGCCGGATCTGCTCGTCATCGACGAGCTTGGCTACGTCCCCTGCGACAGCCGATCAGCGGACCTGCTGTACAACATCATCAGTCGCCGGCACGAGAAGCGCTCGACGGTAATCACGACCAACCTGGCCTTCAAACAGTGGGGGACGATCTTCCCTGGCGCGGCTTGTGTCGTGGCTCTCGTGGATCGCTTCGTCCAGCACTGCCACGTCCTCGACATCGAGGGCGAGTCCTGGCGGCAGAAGGAGCCGGTCGAAAAGCCCGCGCCGCGAAAACCAAAGCGCTGATCGCGCGCATGAGGGTGGCGGTCCCCGCCACCCTCGCTTTCACGTCGACCAACTTGCCGCTCGACCTCGACCGTCAAACGAAGTCGGATTTCGGCTGCCGGCTACACGCGGGTCAGCGTCCCGACTTTGAGGTCCTCCCAGTACGCGATCATGATGGCGATGTAGTCGAGCAACTCGCGGCCGAGCGCACCTGCCCGCCCGGCGCGCCAGAACTGTGCCTTCGACCTTGGCCTTACTCTCGAAGACGTCGTCCAGGTCGTCCAGAGCATGAAGCGGGGGCAGTTCTACAAGTCGATGACGGCCTTCGAGGACCATCGGGTGTGGCAGGACGTCTACTACGTGCCTTGGTCGGGTCTGGTGTTGTACGTGAAGTTGACCGTGGATGAGCTTGGGCGGCTCATCCTTTCGTTGAAGGAGAAGTAGTCATGGCACAGACCGAAAAGAGCGTTCGCTGCCCGGAGTGTGGCTCCGTCCTGGTCCTTGAGACTCGGCTGGATACCGTCGAGTACAAGGGCGAGACGGCCACCGTCCGCGTCAAGGGTCACTGGTGCCCAAAGTGTTCGGAGGCCGTTCTTGAGGGGCCGGCCCTCAAGAAGCGAGAGCAGGCCTTCCTGGCTCTACGGGCAAAAGTTGAGGGGGTTCTTGGGCCCAAAGACGTTGCCGCGATCCGCGAGCGCTTGAGGCTCTCTCAACGAAGGGCTGGAGAGGTCCTTGGCGGAGGTCCCCGGGCATTCCAGAAGTACGAGTCGGGCGAGCAGCAGGTGAGCGTGCCGATGGCGAACCTGTTGCGTCTGCTCAAGAAGGATCCGCGGCGCCTCGGCGAGCTGACCGAGGGGGCTCATTCTTGATTCGAGTTCGCTCAGGCTTGGTCGGGGCACATCGAAGCCCCGTATCGACCAACGCAGATCTGAGGGCCAGTGAGAGCCACTCAAGTGGCTCCCTGCTACGCGAAGGTCCTTTGTTGCAGGCGCCCTCGCAGAACGTCGCAGGAGCCGCCTACCCAGCAGCAATCTTCACGTCTCCGAAGAACTCTGCGGGCATCGCCCGTTCCAACGCCCAGACAATGCGCATCGGCTTCTCTCCCTGGTGCGACTGGTACTTCACGGGCCCCAGGCACAGGTACGGACTGGTGAAGCCGCGGTCGTCGTGCGCCCTCTGGCGGACGAAGAGCAACATTCGCCAATTCTGAGCTTGGTGGTGCTGGTACCGCTGCCCCGTCTCCGAATCCTCGCGGGTGCGTGACTGCGACTCCCATTGAAAGAGCGTGGGCGAGATCGGGCGGTCGTCGTACATCGTCGTGGGCGTGTAGTGTGCCGGGTCCTTGTCGATCTCCACATAGCAGACGTCCGCGCGGACCTCGTCGCAGGAGTAGATGCCGCCCTGGGTCCTCATCACCTTGTCGTTGCGGAGCTGCAGCAGCCCGGCGCTGATCTCGTCTCGGCTGTAATTCGCGTGAGTGCGGAAGGGGAGGCCGGCGATCTCGAAGGTTGGGCGGCGTTGGCGGTCGGCCAGCAAGCCGAGCAGGTCGACGAGCTCCTCCCGCACGTCGCGTGCGGCCCAGAGCTCAGCGAGCGCCGCCCCCATCTCTCTGACCGGCCGGCGAACGAAACCGAGCGCCACAAACATCATCAGCATCAGGGGATTGGCTGGCTCCGCGCTCGGCGGCTTGTCCTGGGTCAGCCACGCTCGCCACTGTTCCAGGCGCACGTCGTCGTCGACGTAGAGGATCCGGGGAATCGCTCGGGTCAGCTCGTTGTCGTCCGCCTCGCCCTTTCGCAGGCCCGCCTGATGGCGAAGCGCGGCCAGGTTGCGGCCCTGCTTCGCATAGAAGTCTTCCGCGTCGAGCCCTGCTTCTTCCAGGAACTTTGGTAGCCGAACATCGCCGAGGCTCTTCAGGTCTGTTGCGAGTTCCTTCCAGACGTTGCCGAGGTTCGCCCTGATGTTGGCGAGCACGATGCGCTGGCTCTCTCGGTCGAGCCGGATGTCGCAGCCAGCCGGCAGGTGGGGGAACCCTTCTTCGATGGCTCTGCCCACTCCCGCCCGTGTCCCCCGAGACATCGCGCGGAACCGGTCGACGAATTTGAACTTCCGGTGTGCGTTCCCGATGAAGTCGAGCACCGTCAGGCAGGACTTTCCTTCCTCAAGCCGGAGGCCGCGCCCCAACTGTTGCAAGAACAGCGTCGCGCTCTCAGTCGGTCGGAGAAACAGCACGGTGTCCACCGCGGGGACGTCGACGCCCTCGTTGAAGAGATTCATCGCGAAGACGACCTTCACCGTCCCAGCGCGGAGTTGCTGGAGCGCGCCCGTTCGCTCTGCTTCCGAGGACTCGGAATCGACCGCGACGGATGGCAAACCCCTCTCGGTGAAGAACTTCGCCATGAAGCGCGCGTGCGCTACGGAAACGCAGAACCCCAGCGCGCGCATGCAGCCCGGATCGTGGACGGTGTGCTCGATCGCCCGAAGCACCGCCAACGCCCGGGCGTGGTCCGCGGTGTAGAGCTTCTCGAGGCTGGCGACGTCGTACTTCCCGGCCGAGAAGTCCACGTTCGAGAGGTCGGTTCCGTCGTGGACGCCGAAGTATTGAAACGGCGACACAAGGCCGAGGTCGAGGGCGTCCCATAGCCGCAGCTCGGCAGCGATCCGGCCGTCGAACCAGCCGAGAACCGACTTGCCGTCCGCGCGCTCCGGGGTCGCTGTCAGCCCGAGGAGGATCTTCGGCTTCAGGTGCTTGAGCAGCGCCTCGTACGAGTCGGCCGCTGCGTGGTGGAACTCGTCGATCACCACCACGTCGTAGGCGTCGGGCGCGAGCGTCGAGAGCCGCTTCGCATGAAGCGACTGAATCGCAGCGAAGACATGCCGCCCTTCGACCGACTTGTGCTTGCCGACCTGAAGTTCGCCGAAGTGACCATCTTTCAGCGCGGCGCGGTACTTCGCGAGGCTCTGGCTGAGGATCTCCTCGCTGTGCGCGACGAAGAGCAGCGTCGTCTCGGGGCCCAATTCCTTGCGAAGCCGCGCGTAGTCGAGCGCGGCGACGATGGTCTTCCCGGTTCCGGTCGCGGCGATCACCAGGTTGCGCTTGTGGCCGTGCTTTCGCTCAAGCGCCAGCGCGTCAAGGGCAGCCTGCTGGTGGGGGTAGGGCCTAAGGTTTGCGGCCTGAGCAAGGGCGTCGCGGGCCGGGTCTCTCCACTTCGTGGCCTCGACGAAGCGCGCCTTCTCGTAAGGCTCGAACGCCTCCACGTCCTCCCAGTACTGGCTGAAGGTGCAGAGGAACTTGTCGAGGATGGTCCGGTTGTCGACCGCCGAGAGGCGGACGTTCCACTCGCAACCGTCGAGCATCGCGGCCGGCGACAGGTTGGAGGAACCGATGAAGGCGGTGGAGAAGCCACTGTCGCGGTGAAACAGCCAGGCCTTCGCGTGTAGCCGCGTGCGACGGGCGTCGTAGGAGACCTTTACCTGGGCGCCGAGGTCGATCAGCTGCTCGACCGCCTGCGGCTCGGTCGCGCCCATGTAGGTCGTCGTCAGCACTCGCAAGCGGCCTGGGTGTCGCGCCGCGAAGGCCTTCAGCTCTGGGTGAATGAGCCGGACCCCGTTCCACTTCAGGAAGGAGACGATGATGTCGACCGCGTCCGCAGACGCGAGCTCGCGACGAACCTCGAGACCGACGCGGAGATCGCGTGGGCCGTTGACGAGCAAGTCGCTGTGGCGAAGGGGGAGGGAAGGGCGCTCCGCCAATCCTGTTCCAAGTCGCGCATCCGCGGTGTTGCGGACCGCGAGCAGCAACTCAGCGGGGTTGATCAGCTGCTCGTCGTCACCCAGTCCGGCGTTCGGCGCGGCCTGTGCCAGCAGCTGGACCAGCTGATTCGCGAGCTTCAGCTGATGGGCGGCACGGTCTTCCTCGGGGAGGTTCTTCAGCGCACGGACGAGCGCATCGAACAGGTACCTGCCAAGCAGATGGGGCGCGGCTTCGGTGTTGACCGGCTCGCGCGTGGTGTGGATGGAGTCGCCCGCTGCCTTCAGGGCGTCCTCGACGGCGCTCGTGACGAGCGCCTCATACAGCCCCGGCACGAGTTTCATCGCGGTGCCAGGGTAGTCGACCTATGAGCAATTAACGGATGAAGTTCCCCTGCGCGACTTCTGTCGATCGCGATGACAGCGCCGCGGGATGGCAGTGGGGCCCTGCGGAGCCCGGCGCGAACATCAGGCGGCGAAGGTACGCTCGCGGCACGCCGAGCTCATCCAGGTCGCGAGCCCGAAAGGGGCCCTTTTCGGCAAGACGCAGGGCTCGCACCAGGCCGCATGTCAGCCCGGAGTCGTTCACTCGCCCACACCAAGGGAGAGACCGATGCCCGACCCCGAATACGAGGCGCTGCTGCGAGAGAAGTTCGATGCCGTCGAGGTGTGGCAGGTCTACGCGGATTGGCTGGACGAGCGCGGAGAAGCCCTGGAAGCGCAGCGGATTCGGTGCGGGCGCGCCGACGGGGACGCCTTCAACGGGCTCGTCGCGCGCGGGTGGCCAGGATGGTTCCCGGGCATCGCGCAGCGGCACCTCCGCGCGACCTGGGAAACCGGCTTCATCCGCCATGCGGCGCTCGATTTTCGGGCGAACGTCCAACAGCTCGGCGCGCTCTTTGCGGCGCCGGTGATGCGGTTTCTGAAAACCTTCGGAATGCGCTGCGAGGCGGTCTCGCTCGACGGCGCCTGGCTGGCACCTGCGCTGACCCACCTCGACGCTCCGATTGCGGCGACAAACCTGATCGCGCCGCTGGCGGGGCACGCGATGCCCGCGCTGGAAGACCTGTGGCTGGCATTGCACGTTCTTCCGGACTCGTGGATGTCCGGCCTCTTCTCGACGTGCGCCAGATGCACAGGTGATGACACCCGGCTCGTTCACTACAGCTCGTGCCGCGCGGACCTGAACTCGTTCGAGACGACCACCTTTGAGGACTGGGAATACGAGTGCATGGAGCGCCGTCTCGTCCGGAGCTGAAGCGCACTTCAGCGGGCCCTCTGACTCTTGCGACTTAAGTCGTCACGGGCTATATTCCTCCCAGGCAATGTTCGTGACGAAAGAGGGCCGACTTGCCGAGTACTTCAAACGTCTCGCTGAAGCTCCGGCCCAGGGGACTGCCGCAGAAGCTCAGGGGCTGCTGGCTCGGCTGCTGATCGCCGTGGAGGATGAGATGACTGAGATTCTCAACGACCCGACTCAGTGGGCGACCGACGGTCGGATGTATCCGATTCTGGAAGACAACTGGGAAGAGGCCGATGGCGGCGGCTGGGCCGGCAGGAGTCGAGGTCACCGCACGATCGTAGGGGCAAATGGGGCGATTGAAATCTCACGAAAGTCAGACGGGAAGGTCGAGTTCTGGAAGTTGGGCGCTGACGGCAAAGGAATCGGCTCATGAATCCGTTCGAAAAAATGGAGAAGCGTATTCACGCCGCGGATCCCTCGGTTCAGTTCCGCCGCGACATCTCCAAGAAGCCGAAGGGTTCATCGTTTCTCGACATCGTGCGTGGAGACTTTGGGGCCTCAGTCGAGTTTCGACCCGGCCACGGCTTTGGGATCACTGCCCCCGCGACGAGCGAGTACGGCGTTGGCCCAGACGAGGTCATCGCCGACGAGCAAGAGGCGGTAACTCGACTGCTCGAGCTCGTGCAGGGCGGTGGAAGGACGACGGCCCACCGCGAGATCTCGCTCAAGCGTCTGCGTGAGATTCGCCGCCTCACCCAGGAGGAGCTCGCGAACCGGCTCGACGTCAAGCAGGCCACGGTGTCCAAGCTTGAGCAGCGCGATGAAGTGCTGGTCAGCACCCTGAAAAAGGTGGTGGCGGCGCTCGGGGGCAGGCTGGAGATCGTCGCCAGGTTCTCCGACGGCCCGATCACGCTCGACATTGGGGACTCGGAGACCCCAGCTGTGCGGGGGCCGCGGCGGTGAGATCGCCCGTGTGCAAGGGCTGAGCGCTCGCCCTCAGTTTCGGGGTTCGGACACCAGCGCCTCGTGCAGAGCACTTCTCCGAGCGTCACGGCTTGATGGTGCTCATCGTCCTCGGCGAGTCGATCGTCAGCGTGGCAATGTCGGTTGAAAGACATCAGCTCGACAAGGCGGTGATCCTCGGCTGTGGCGCCGGCCTGGCGTGCGTCGCTCGCATTCATCGCGGGCACATGGCGGTGACTGGTTACGGCCTGGCACTGATCGGGATCGTCTACGGTGCTTCAGCCTTCCAATCCCGCGCGGCGAGGCGATCACTGACCCATCGGCGCATCGGGAACCAGCAGTCGCATCCATTCCCACAACAGCTGCGCCGAGCCCCTTTGCGTCGGGGAGCGGCACCACCATTCCATTCTCGAAGTGCGCAATCACCAGCGTGCCATCACCGGGGAGCTTCTCCAGGAGCGCCGAAAGCGGGACGCCTCGAAGCCGCAGCGAGCGCGCGTACTGCAGGTCGGTTCGCTCAACTTCGCTCTGGGTGAGCCCTTCGAGTCGCACCGCGAGGCGCCTGGCCTTGCCGCCCACCTGCCAGCGCAGCTCCACAGTTCCCGGAGCGGTTGGCGCCTGCACCGGGCTCGCGGAAAGCACCGCCGAGAGGATCAGCGTGAGTTCGAAGATCATGGCAGCTCCATCGTGAGACGTTGGTCAGGGGAAGAAGGAGACCCGCCCGAAGCCGGGCAGGTAGCCGACCGAGGTCGAGCCAGGGCAGGTGCGCAGGATGTGGCCCGAGTAGGTGAAGGCCGCGGCGCCGTCGGGGCGCACGGCGACTCCCGGGTGCGCGAGCGACCAGACCGCCGTGGTGGGCGGGTTGGCCCCGCAGATCCCGTACGTGTATGGGTTGTAGGCAGTGGTCCACGAGTTGATCGTGTCGACGTCGGCGCTTGCCCAGTTGGCCTCGACCGAGCAGTTCGCCGAGCACACTTTGGTGAAGATCTTGCTGCCGTTGCTGATCGCCAACACCAGGTCAGAGCCGGCCTGCACTGCCTTGATGCCGGCATTGCCGTCATCCACCGCCCCCATGACCGTGCCGTTCCAGGACGCGGCATCCAGGCAGTTCGCGTCGCAGCCCCAGTAGAGCATCTTGTTGTCCTGCGCTTTCACCGCGGCAGACTCACCGCTGGCGCTGAGCCCCTGGTTGTAGACGATGCGAACGCCTCCTTGCGCCGTGGTGACGAGCGTGATCGGCGTCGAGCCTCCGAAGGCGAAGAAGAGCCCCGGGAGCTCCTGCCAGCTCGAGGCCTGGGTGCAGTTAGACGTGCAGGTGCGGTAGGCGAGCAGGGTCGTCGGGCTGCTGGGGGCGTTGTTGTCCACCAACTGATGGAGCGTGGTGCCCGACGCGGCCATCGCGACGCGGGTGCCAGAGTTTCGAATCAGGCCCGTCGACCAGTTGCCCACGGTGGTGCAGTTGGCCGCGCAGGTCGCGAGCGTCAGGCCCCCATTCAGATAGATGGAGCGATCGACGGTGAACGAGAGGCGATTCTGGGAGTCGACGACAAACGGCGAGCCGTAGGTGGGCGAGTTCCAGCCGCCGAAGAGCGAGGTCAGGAATGTCTTGGTCCAGCTCGCCGCCTGGGTGCAGTTGGTGGCGCAGGTCGCGTACACCATCTCTGACGGGATGCTGGGGCCGTTGGTCTCGTAGATCACATGGAGCCGGTTGTCGGCGCCCGCCGCGAGACGGGTCGAACCCGAGAACACGCCGCTCCCGATGGTCGTCGTGGTCCAGTTGGTCGCCTCGCCGCAGGCGGTCGCGCACCGCGCGTAGTTCACATTGGATGGCGAGGTGTTCGTGTAGAAAACCAGGTGCAGCGCCCCGTCTGCGGTTGCCGTGATCAGCGGGCTGTAGAAGGCGAAGGTCTCGAAGGCGACTACGCCGGCGCCTGCGCCACCGCCGACGCCCGAGCCACCACCGACGCCCGAGCCACCACCGACACCCGAGCCACCGCCGACGCCCGAGCCACCGCTACCTCCGACGCCCGAGCCGCCGCCGACGCCCAGGCCACCGCCGGCGCCGGTCGTGCCGCCACCGCTACAGGCAAACAGCCCACCCACCACCAGTGCCACCAGCGTGTTGCGCATGTGTCGAGTCCTCGAGGTGAACGACATCAGCTCTACGACAGCCGATGGCCGACGGCTTTTCAAGCAATCGACAACGCCTTGAAACCACCGGGCCGGTCGCTGCGCAGGCGGCCGTCGACGATCTCGATCACCCGCTTGCACTTCTCGGCGATGCGCGGATCGTGGGTGACCACCAGGAAGGTGGTGCCTTTCTCTCGGTTGAAGCGCTCCATCAGCTCAAAGACCTCTTTCGAGGACTCGGTGTCGAGGTTTCCGGTGGGCTCGTCGGCGAGCACCAGCGGGGGGTGGCGCACCAGCGCGCGGGCGATCGCCACCCGCTGCTGCTCGCCTCCCGACAGGTCGCTGGTGCGGTAGTCGAGGCGGTCACCGAGGCCGACCTGCTGCAGCAGCTCCACCGCCCGCGACCGCATGTCTGGCGTCGCAAAGCCTTTGTCGCCCCACTCGGGGAGCATCACGTTCTCGACGGCGGTGAACGCCGGCAACAGGTGGTGAAACTGGAAGACGAAGCCGAGCCAGTGGCCCCGCATTCGGGTGAGCGCGCCATCGTCGAGCCCGGTCGTGTCGGTGCCCGAGACGACCACCCGGCCCGAGGTCGGGCGGTCCAACAGCCCAATCAGGTTGAGCAGCGTGCTCTTGCCCGAGCCCGACGGGCCGATCAGCGCGGCGAATTCCCCCGTCGCGAGCGTGAGATCGACCCCCGCGACGGCGCGGGTTCGCACCCGTTCCCCGTACTCCTTGACCACCGCCTCGAGCTGAAGAAGCGCGCGCTCAGCCATTGCGGATCGCAGTGGCGGGGTCGAGCCGTGACGCGCGCACGGCGGGAAAGAGGGCCGCCAGCAGACCCACCCCCACGGCGAGCACCGTCGCACCCGCGAACAGCTGCAGGTCGAGGGTGACCGGGAAGCGAGGCTCGCCATCTGCACCAAGCGCGAGCTGCTCGAAGACCTTGGCGAAGATCGCGCCGAGGCCCGAGCCGAGCAGCGAGCCGACCAGGCCCAGCACCCCGCCCTGGATGAGAAAGATCTGCAACACCGGCCGGGCGGCGGTGCCGTTCGCGCGCAGGATTCCGATCTCTTTCGACTTCTGCACCACCGACACCACCAGCACGCTCGCGATTCCCAGCGCGACCGCGACGGTGACGAAGAACTCGATCATCGACTTCGAGCTGCTCTGTGCCGAGAGGCCCGCCAGCAGCTCGGCGTTGAGCTTCATCCAGCTGTCGGCGTCGAGCCCGGTGCGGTCGTGCGCCGAGATCGCGACCTGCTCGGCGTCGAACACCTCGGCGACCTTCAGCTCGATCGACGTGGCGCCGCCCGGGAGCGCGTAGAGCGACTGCGCGTGGCGCAGCGAAGTGAGCACCCACGTCCGGTCGACCCCTTCGTTGCCGAGGGTGAAGACCCCTGAGACGGTCACCGTGTCCTCGACTCCTTCGCTGGAGGTGAGCCGGATCTTGTCGCCCACGCGCACGCCCAGGTTGGCAGCCAGCGTTGAGCCGATCGCGACGTCGCCGCCCGCCACGTCGAAGCGGCCGTCGACCATCTTCTTGCGCAGATCGAGGATCGCCAGCGAGCGTTCGGGGTCCACTCCCCGGACAATCACCGGCTCCTTCGAGTCGCCGCGGACAGCGAAGCCGGCACCCGACACCACGGGCGAGACGGCGATCACGCCCGCCAGTCGCTCGACATCGGCGAGCACGGTCGGCCACTGGTCGATCGACCGCAGCCGCTGAGACGTCGGCTGCACGGTGCGGGCGATCGCCACCGTCGCCGAAGGCTCGACCAGCGGCGTCGCGGCCTCGCGCGGAAGGTGCAGCGTCACGTGCGGCTGCGAGCCAAGCGTCTTGTCGACCAGCGACACCTGCAGCCCGTTGATCAGCGCAGAGAGAAAGATGATCACCGAGACGCCCACCGAGACCGCCGCCAGGATGAGCACCGACTGCCACTTGTCGTTGCGCAGGTAGCGAAGCGCGACGAACCACGCGAAGGGCATCTTCAGTCACCCTCTGGGGCCGTGCGGACGCGCTGCCCCGGGTTGAGACGGCGGCCATCGGGCAGCACGACTTCGGCACCGCCATCGAGGCCAGCGGTGATCTCCAGGGTTCCGTCGCCGCGAAGCCCCAGCGAGACCGGCCTTCGCACCAGCTTGCCGTTCTCGACCGCGAGCACCCAGGGCTCCGAGGAGGTGCCGGCGCGCACGGCCGCGCTGGGCAGCACCGCGGCCTGCGACTTCTTCGCCACCGTCAGGTCGACCGACACCGTCATGTCTGGCTTCAAGAACGCCGGCGCGTCGGGCACCCGCAGCCGCACCTCGACGCTGCCGCGCTGGGGGTCGATCGACGGGGCGATGTAGCTCACCTCGGCGTCGAACACCTGCTGGGGGTACGCGTACGCGGCCGCGCGGCCGCGCTGGCCGAGCCGGATGTCAGCGAGGTTGCGTTCGTCGGGTTCGAACACCAGCTCGGTCTCACCATCGGCCGCGATCGTCATCAGCGTGCGACCGGGTTGCACCACGTCGCCCGGCTCGACCGCGCGGGTGAGCACCACGCCGTCCTGCCGGGCCACCAGCTGCGCCTGGGTCAGCCGGGCCTGCGCGCCGGCGAGCTGCGCCTCGGCCTGCATCAGGGTGGTGAGGGCGAGCCGTGAGTCGGCGCCCAAAGGCGACGAGGCGATCTGCTGCGCCTCGGCCGCGGCGCGCTGTGCCCGGGCGCGCTCGAGGTCACGCCGCGAGTTGTCGAGCTCGACCCTGGTCACGGCGCCCGCTGCAGCCAGCTTGATTGTGCGCGCGACGGTCGCCTCGGCCTGCCCAAGGTTGGTCTCGGCCTCGCGCAGGCTCTGGGTGGCGACGATCGCCCCGACCCGCTTCAACTGGTCGACCCGCGCGCGCGACTGGCCGACAGCGGCCTTGTACTGGTCGACCGCCGCGCGGGCCTCGGTGTCGTCCATCTGCACCAGCAGCTCTCCGCTCTTGACGCGCTGCCCTTCAATCGCCGCCACCGCAACCACCAGGCCGGGCAGCTGCGCCGAGATCTGCACCCGGGTCGGCACCCAGACCCGACCACTCGCCACCAGGTGCTGCTCGAGGTCGCTGCGGCCGAGCACGACGGTGGAGACGACCGGCGGCCGCGCACGCCAGACGAGAATCACCACCGCCGCCGCTGCGAGCACGAGCACGATCCAAACGCCCGGCCGGCGAACGAGCCTGCCGAAGAAGGTGAGCCCAGGCTGCGAAGAATCGGTCACAGCTTCTGCATGACGCGGCTCAGTCGCGCGCGCACGTCTTCGGCGAAGGCCACCAGCTCTGGCCCCGCCTTGACCGCCGCGGTCTGCATCGGGTCGACCGCCGTCACCACGGCCTTGCCGTCGTCGCCTTCGTAGACCACCACGTTGCACGGCATCATCACGCCGACCCCGAGGTTCTTCTGCAGCGCCTCGTGGGCCAGGGTGGGGTTGCAGGCGCCGAGGATGCGGTAGGGCCGAAACTCGACGCCCAGCTTCTTCGACAAGGTCTCCTTCACGTCGATCTCGGTCAGCACCCCGAAGCCCTCTTCTTTGAGCAGGGCGGTGACCCGGGTGAGGGCTTCGTCGTAGGCAACCGTCAGCTGCTTCTTGATTCCCAGCTCCATGGTGTTTCTCCTTTGAATCGAAGGCTCCTGCCTTCCACGAGCAGGTTCACGAACAGCTCGCAAATGTGGTTCGGGAGTAGCAAGTCGTGGGCCCACGTGAGGTCGTAAGGCAGCATCGACGGCAGGTTCAGCAGCGCAAGAGGCGCGTTTGTCCCGGTGTCGCGTTTTGCGACGTCACTGGAGCCCTGGCCGTCAGGCGCCCGCGGGTGATGCGCGGCTGCCGCGCACCCGGCGCCACAGAATCCAGGCGACCCCTGCCACCAGCAGGAAGGTCATCGTGCCTCCGGTCAGGCGCATGGCGGCCTGATCGGGGAACTTGACCAGGATTCCCACCAGCGCCCAGACCACCACCAGCGGAGGAATCGCGTCGTTGAAGCGAAGGGCAAGGGTCAGGATGATGCCGGTGGCGGCGAACATCATCACCGCCGCCCAGGTCGGCCCCGAGAGCGGCGCGCCGTCCCAGCCGAGCTTCACCAGCAAGGCCGAGATGTTTGCGATCGTCGCCACGCAGATCCACCCCAGGTAGAGGCCCATCGGGGCCAGCAACGCCCGCCGCACCATTGGCCGCAGGGGCGCCACCGGGCCGAGGTAGAGGCGCCGGTAGATCACGATCAGACTCCCGAGCAGGGTGAGCATCAGCAGCACGCTCAGCCCCAGCTGCAGGTAATGCCAGGCGAAGATCCAGGCGCCGTTGGCGAGGCAGCTGAGCACGAAGAGCGGTCGAACCGGCGCCATCACGGCTTCAGCAGCCGGCGTTAGCGCCAGGGTCGCGCAGAACGCAATCAGCGCGAGGTAGATGAGTCCCCAGATGGAAAACACGTAGCCCGCGGGCACGAACCAGATGGGGTAGCTGTCAGAGATTGCACCGGTGGTGAGGCCGTTGAGCGGAAGGGCGTTGGCCAGCGCATTCACCGTGATCATCCCCACCAGCGAGACGATCGAGGCGGCGATCCAGAAGCGGCGAGCGGCAGGGGTGTTCACGCGGGCTTTGCCGTCGTTTTGCGACGCCGATTCTGCGTTTGAACGACCCGACCTTCGCCGCCGGTGCCGGCAAAAGCGATGAACCACGCGATGATGCAGAGCACGGGGTTCGTGTCCCAATACCGGGTGGTGGCCAGAATCGCGACCAGCAGATGCGGGGTGAATACCCACCCGAGCCAGTGAAGCCAGGCGAACGGGCCGCCCACAAAGAGCAAGGTGATGCGCGGGAAAATGGCCAGGCCCGCGAGCATGAGCCACCCAGACGGGTTAGCCATAAAGAAGTTGAGGTGCTCGATCGTGGGCGTCATTCGACGAGCGTCTAGCAGCTACAGTCCGCTCCGAAAATGGGCTTCCACTTCAATGACGTGGGCTGCCTCGAGCGCATGTTCGGCGTCGACGATTTTCTAGAGCGCTGCTGGCCGGGGCAGCACGCGATCGCGCATGGCCAGCTCGATCGCCTGGGGCCGCTGGGAGCGCTGCCCGAGCTGCACGACTTGCGGCTGCTGCTCACCACCTACGACGACCAGATCCGCGTCGCGCTCGCCGACAAGCGCGATGAGCACAGCTCGCTGCAGGTCGCCGCCGAGGAAGCCGCCGCGCTGCACGCCGAGGGGATGGCGTTGATCCTCAACGGGGTCGAGCGCTTCCTGCCGCCGGTGCAGTTCTGGCTCGACGCGCTGCGCACTGAGCTTGGGCTGCCGCAAAAGTGCGACCCGCGCAGCATCGTGTACGTGTCTCCAGAGGGCTCGGGGAACAGTCCTCACTTCGACGCCAACGCGAACTTCGTGGTGCAGATCCGCGGCACCAAGCGCTGGCGGATCGCGCCGAACCAAAGCGTGATCAACCCCACCGATCGCTGGGCGATGAACCAGGACGAGCTGTCCGAAGAGCTCGAGGGCTACGTCGACGCGCCGCTGCCGACCCAGATGCCCGACGACGCGCTGACGTTCGAGCTGAAGCCGGGCTCGGTGCTGTTCGTTCCGCGCGGCACCTGGCACGAGACCGAGTCGGACGAAGACACGCTCGCGCTCAACTTCACCTTCGGCCAGCCGACCTGGGCGGACGTCGTGCTGACGGCGCTGCGGACGCGGCTGTTGAAAGACGAGACGTGGCGGGCGCTCTTTCGGGCCGATGACCGCGAGGCGCAGCTGGCGCGGATGCTCGAGCGGCTGAAGAGCGAAGTCGCCGCGCTCGAGACGGAGGAAGTCAGCGACGCGCTGAACACGCAGGCCGCCTGGCTGCTGGTGCCGCGCGCGTTCCTGCGGGTGGAGGACGGCAAGGTGATCGCGTCAATCGGCTCGGGCGCCTTCGAGATCGACGCCGAGCCACCCCTGCACCCGGTGCTGGAGTGGATCGGCAGCCAGCGGACGCCGTTCTCGCTCGATCAGGTGGCCCTGCATTTCCCGGAGTTGACGCCGGGGTTGCCTGGGCTGCTGCGGACGCTGAAGGCGAACCGGCTGCTCGGAAAGCATGCGTTCGTCGAGGCCGCCACACCCCGTTGAGCACGCGCTGCTGCCGGATCGCGTGAGTCACCCCAGCAGGAAGTCCGGCTCGGTAATCACGATCGTAGGGCGCTCTGCAGAGGGAAGGGTCGACATGGAAAATGCCTCGAGGCGCAGCCGCGCCGGAGTTTGGAAGAGAATGAAGCGGGCTTTGAGTCCGGTTCGAATCCGAGCGCTACGTGTTCTGGACTGAAGCCGGGGTGCGCACGATGCGTGGAGAAGTATCGGCGCCCGCGCCTCAAATCAAGCCGCTGATCTTCTGCACCACCGCTTCTTCCATGCTTCCCGCGCGTTCCCTCAGGCTCTCGGGCGCAGGCTCGGCGGCCAGGGCGGCGCGCGCGGCTTCGTTGAAGGTCTGCTCGGGCTGATGGCTGATCAACTTCCAGTACGCATCGTCGACCGCGAGTAGATCGCCGGTGAAGCCCTGCACCAGCTCGCGCGCGAGCGAGAAGTCGACGCGCGTCACCAGCTTGAGCCACCACGACGACAGCGACGGAGTCAGCAGCGGGATCTTCAGGGCTGGAATCGTTCGGCCCTTCAGCGCCGCGATGCCTCCGAGCATCTCTTTGCCGCTGAGCACCTCGGGCCCCGGAATGTCGTACCACCGGCTGTGCGGCAACTCGATGTCGAGCCCCCGCACCAGCGCCACGACCACGTCGTCCAGCGCGACCGGCGCCGTCTTCGACTCCGTCCACTTCGGGAGCACCATCGCCGGTAGACGCAGCGCCAGGTCGCGGATGATCTGCCACGACGCGCTGCCCTGGCCGATGATCAACGATGCACGCAGCTCGAGCGCAGGCGCCTGGCCGTTGCGAAGAATCTCGCCGACCTCGAGCCGGCTCGCGAGGTGCTCCGACGCCTCTGCCTTCGGAGCGACGCCGCCCAGATAGATGATCCGCTTCAAGCCCGTGCGCGCGGCGGCGGCGACGAACATCTGGGCCGAACGCCGATCTGCCTCGCGGTAGTCGCTGTGGCCGCCGCCCATCCCGTGCACCAGGTAGTAGGCCGCGTCCATGCCGGTCAGCGCCGCTTCCACGTCGTCCGGCGCGTCGAGGTTCGCCTGCACCCACTCGATGCGTTTGTCGCCCGTGGCGCGGCTCAGATCCCGCGTCGTGGCGCGGACAAAATGTCCCGCGTCGAGCAAGGCTGGGACAAGGGCGCGGCCGATGAAGCCGGTCGCTCCGGTGACGAGCACGCGGCTGAGACGAGAGGATTTCATCCCCTCTGCTTGAGCAATCGCTATGCCCAAAGATCGATGGCGAGCTGCTCGAGCATCTGCGTCGCGCGGGTCGAATCGGGCAGGCCGGCCTCTTCGATGAGCGCCGCTTCGGGCGCGACGGCGACCTCGGCACGCAGCACCGCGAGGGCTTTCCTCTGCGCCTCGCGGACCTGGCTTCGTTCGGCCGTGCTGAGGCGATGCTGCGCCCACGCGTGCACCTTCCACGAGAGGGCCGCGTGGCGCGTCTCGTCTTCCGCGATCACCTTCATCGCGCGACGCACGTGTGGATCCGTGGCGTGCACCGCCTGGTGGTGGCCGACGACGGCTCCCCATGTCTCGCGCAGACAACCTTCGACCGCGTTCTCGATCGCGATCTCGACGAGTGCACGTTGCGGGGCGTGCGCCACTTGGGGCGCATCAGGCTCGGCGCCGAAGCGGCGTGCCAGCGCGGTGGTCGTGTGCGTGTGGCGCACTTCGTCATGCGCTGCGTCGATCGCCTCCGATTGCAGCGCAGCGGGAGCGCCGTGGAAGGCGAGGTCTGATCGCAGCAGGTGGAACGCGGCCACCGAGCCCGCTTCGAGCTGGGCGCTCTGCGCGAAGTGGCGGCCCAGCGGGTGGCGCGTGTGGCGAGTGCCCTTCTCGATCAAGCCGTGCGGACGCCGGCCGCAGACGGCGCCCGAGGTGTCTTTTTCGAGAACTTCGGTCTTCGCCTTCGCGAGCTCTCCGTTCGGGCTGACCGTCAGGTAGGTGCGATTAAGGGTCCCGCCGCTGCAGAGGAAGCCAGAAACGCCGACTACTTCGATGCCTCCATCGACCACCTTGAACGCCCCCTTCTGGCGATTTCCGCAGAAGAAGGTGTAGCCGTTGATTTCCCCCAACAGCAGCGCTTCGGCAGGGGAGTCGACCGTTCCAAGAAAGTTGATCAAATCAGGCATCGTGGTGATCGCCCGGACCTGATTGCCAAGCGTCGTCACCAGATACGGATCAACCTGTTGGGGAGGCACTCCGACCCCGCGCTGAAGAATTCCCGCGTCCGGCCTCAGCACTTCCAGCTCAGCGAGACAACCTCCCGCATCAGTCGCGGTGGCGCAGGCGACCCCTTTGCTGAGGATCCGCGTGTGTTGAGGTCCGGGCGCGATTTGCCAGAGCTCGACGAGATCCGGAATGACCGCCGGCGTGAGGCCATCGAGCCGGGAACCGCAGGTGACTTCGCTGTAGCTCGTGTCGACGTCTGGTGGCCCCCCGCCGCCGCCGCAGCCGCCCAGCACCATCGGTGACGCCAAAGTGAAGCCCAGCGCCCGCCCGAACAGCTTCCGTAGTCCTTCGATGTCCAAGCGCCCTCACCACTGCTGCCTCGGCCCTGGGGTGAAGTTAACACGAATCGTAGAGCTCGATGGCCTCGGGCATACCCGGCCGCGAAACGAGCCAGGGGACTTTCAGCTCGAGGTCCACCGTGCAGACGGTGATTGGGTGGCGGCGGGCCACGGCCTCGATTCGCGCGAGCACGCTGCGCTGCAGGTCGCCGTTGAAGGGGGCGTACAGGAAGAAGAAGGTGCCTTCGAGCTCGATCTTCGACGCGTCGGCGTGGGTGAAACTCACCTTTGGGAACGCAGCCGAACGTTCGCGCGCGATGGCGACCAGCGTCGATTGAATCTCGACGCCGAGCGCGCGGACACCGGTGAGCAAGTGGGTCAGCAGCACCACGCGGCCGACTCCCGAACCGACGTCCACGAACGCGTCAGTCGGCCGGACGAATGGAATCATCGCGAGGATCTCCGCGACTCCGCACGGCAGGTAGGGGACGGCGCCGCGCGGCAGGCCGGACTCGTCGGGCGGCGCTTCCTCCAGGCCCAGCAACAGGTCGACCCAGGTGTCGCGTTCCGACGCGGGTACCAGAAGAAGCTCTTCGAGCAGCGCGGCGTTCATGGGCGGAAATTACTCCTCGGGCGATTCAAAGAAGCACGGGAAACGCGACGCATCGCGTCAGCGTTCGGCCGGGCGTGAGCGCCAAGCCCCCGCCGCCTCGGCACTTCCCCCATTCGATAAAAGTAGATCGAACAGTTGGCGCGCTGCGTCACGGGCGCCCGAAGGGGCGGGTGGGGGCTGGGCTGCCTCAGTTCATGCCGATTGCCCAGCCCATCGAGTAGCGGGCGTTGAGCTCGCAGCGGGGCTGGAACCCGACCTCGCCCTGGGGGTCTCGCCAGCGGAACGCGTCGATTCCGAACGGGCCGAAGTAGCCCGCCGCGGTCAGCGCCTGGGCCGACCCGGTTGCCGCCGCGGTCAGCGCTTCCCGTTCGGCCTGCAGCAGCGTGATGGGCGACGCCTTCTCGGTGAACAGCCAGGTGCCCGACGCATCAATCGACGACAGCGTCGGCTCGCCCAGCTTCAGCGACCCATCGGCCTCCACGAAGCCGTGCAACCCACAGTCGAGCTCGCGCAGCACGAAAGGCTCGACCTGCAGGCCATCACCCGTTCGCAGCGCGCCGTTGATCCACGTGCGGTCCGCCGCGCTCAGATCGGCCGAGGCGATCTTCCTCCTGCCGCGGCCCGCGTAGCCCAGGGGCCGCTTCATCAGCCAGTTGCCCTCGACGGAAGCCGCCGGCTTCGTCGCCAGCAGCGTGAGAAGCTCGGCTTCAGTGGTGACGAAGGCCGCCGCTGGCAGCGCCTGCCCCAGGTCGTGCGCGAACTTGCGGTGGTTCACCCGACGCAACACCTCGGGCGATGGCGCGGGCGGTACTTCGAGCCCCGCGCGCCGCATCTGATCGCACGCCCACGGCGTCGGGCACCACGCGCGCCCGATGCGCGCCGACTTCACCGGCTCGGTCGACGGCCAGAGAAGCTCGTCGCCCGGTTCCAGCAGCGCGCGCAGCGACGGCAGCAAGCTCTCGACGCGGGCCTGGGCGACCTTCGTCGGGGTGTGCGGCCCGCCGCGGGAAAGCTCGTCTTCGGCGTCGAGGTTGAAGACCCACGCCACCGGCTCGCGGCTCAACGGTTCTTGCCGGCCGGACCTGGATCCCAGCCGGCGAGCGCGTCGAGAAACTCGGGCGCATAGCCCGCGCGCAGCCGCGCCTCGGTGTTCATCGGCAGGCCGCGCGCCATCGCGGGGCTGATCGGCGAAGGCAGGAACGTGCGCCAGTGGTCGAAGCTGCCGTCGCCAGTGAGCTTCTCGAACCAGTGGATCGCAAACGCCGTGTGCGGAATTTCTTCCTCGACGATCTGCGCCTGGATTTCCGCAGCGCGAGTGTCGCCGGCGGCAGCGAAGGCCAAGGTGTAGCGGGCGCCGTGATCGAGGTTCGCTCCTTCGAAGGCGATGCCGAGCCGGGCGAGAAAATGAGCAGCCGTCGGGTTTTCGGCCGGCACGCGCTTCCAGAACCAGTCGTTGATCGGAAAGCTGCCGAACGGGTAGCCCAGCGTCTCGAGGTGCGATTGGTACATCTGCAGGTGGCGAAGCTCGTCGCGGCAGAGCTTGAGCAGGCCGCGGCGAAGCGCCGGCGGCGCGTCGGGAAACGCGAGAATCGCCCACGCCATCAGCTCGGCGGCCTGCAGCTCGTGGTGCAGAAACGTGTGGAGCACCTCGGCCCGTCGCGCCACGTGCTGCACCTTCGGCGTCTTCTTCTTGCCTTCGCGCGCGGTCAGCTCAGGCGGGCGGCCGGCGGTCACGAGGATCGCGGCAGTCGGAGGTGCCCATTCCGATGGCGGAGGAGGTGGCGTCAGCTTGGCCGCCATCGTCGTCGCAGAGACGAAGTCGAAGGCCCAGCGCTCGACGGTTCCCGGAAGTGGGGCAGACATGGCCGGCTCTCTAGCCCGGGGCGCAGATGTCGGCCACCACCGTGCCTTCGTGTCACTCCCATCAGCATCGCTCCCACGAGCAGGATGACCATCGGGCCCCGACTAGAGTGAGAATGTCGATCGCATGTTCAAGCTCGACTCAGAAGAAGCGCTGCTTGCGTCGTTCCGGCCGAAAGACCGCAAGCTCGTGGAGCTGACGCCTGAAGTTCAGCCGCCGATCTTCGTTCGTGACTACGTGGCGTGGGCGCACCCCGCGGGCGGGCGCATCTACCTGCTGTTCGCGACGCCCGGCGGAGCCCCTACCGGCATCGTCTTCGACGGCAAGACGGGCGGCGGCGGCCCGAGCGTGACGGTGCCGGCGATGTGCGACTGGTGCCACAGCCACTCGGTGGGCACGGGGGTCGGGCTCCTGACCGCGACGGTGAACGCAAAGAAGCGCATCGGGGTACATGCGTGCGCGGACTTGAGCTGCAAGGCGAAGCTGGAAGAAGAGGCGAACCGTTCGGGCCGCAGTGTGGTTCCGGCGATTCAGAAGCTGATCGAGCGCATGGGGAAGTTCGCGAGCGACGGGCTCGGCATCGATCTCTCGGGCGTCACGCGCTGAGCGTCGTTAGTGTCGCGGCCCTATGACCAAGCCGACCCTGACCTACTTCGACATTCCCACCAGCCGCGGTGAGGAAATCCGCCTCGCGCTGACGCTGGCCGGCGTCGCGTTCAACGACGAGCGCCTCAACCGCGCGCAGTGGGACGAGCGCAAGGCGGGCGCGCCGTTCGGAGCGCTGCCCATCTACTCCGTCGAAGGCAAGCCGCCGCTGGCGCAGTCGAATGCGATCTTGCGGATGCTCGGCAGCGAGCACGGTCTGCTGCCCTCGGACGCGTGGGAATCGGCGCGGCACGAAGGCGTAATGGCGGCAGTGGAAGAGATGCGGGCGAAGTTGGGCCCGACTCAGCGCATCAAGGATCCGGAAGAGAAGAAGAAGGCGCGCGAGGCGCTGGCGGCCGAGTTCTTCCCCACCTGGTGCGGGCAGATCGAGGAACAGATTCAGGGCCTGTTCGTCGGCGGCCCTTCAATCAGCGTGGCCGACTTGAAGTTGTTCGTCGCGCTCACGCCGCTGCTCGAAGGGAAGATCGACCAGATCGGAGCGGACACGTTCATGCCGTTTCCGAAGCTGCTGGCGCTCGTGGCGGCGGTGAAGGCGCACCCGAAGGTTGCTGGCTGGTACGCGCGCTAGCAGGTAAGACGCGCGCATGGCCAACCCCATCGCGACCTTCGAGACCTCGCTCGGCACTTTCACCGCCGAGATTTTCGCCGACCAGATGCCTCTGACGTCTGAGAACTTTCTCAAGCTCGCGCGCACCGGGTTCTACGACGGGCTGCACTTTCACCGGGTGATCAAGAACTTCATGCTGCAGTTCGGTTGCCCGTACTCGAAGGATCCGAAGAGCAACCGCGCGGGCACCGGTGGGCCGCCTTGGGGCGACGTGAAGGACGAGTTCACCGCGAAGCTGTCAAACGAGCCGCTGACGCTGTCGATGGCGAACACGGGCTCGCCGAACTCGGGCGGCAGCCAGTTCTTCATCAACACGGTGAACAACAGCTTCCTCGACTGGTTCTCTCCGGGCGACTCGAAGCACCCGGTGTTTGGGAAGGTGATCACCGGGGCAGACGTGGTGAAGAAGATCGAGCAGACGGCGACGGACGCGAACGACGCGCCCAGGACGCCGGTGAAGATGATCAAGGTCACGGCGTAGCCTTTTCCCCCTGCCTCGTCTGCGCTGGGGCGGGAAGTCCCACTCTGCTCGACGAGGCCTTAAGGGGTTGCGGCCGCCGCGTCCTTCTCGCGCAACCACTGGGCGAGGGGCAGGGTGGTGCCCGACTCGAGCTTCACCAGGTACGGCAGGCCTGACGTGGTGGACTTCGTGGCGAGCTTGTCGACGAACTCCTCGAAGGTCTTCACCTGGTTGCCCGCCTTCTTCAGCTTGCCGCGCATGAACTTGCCGGCGGCATAGGCGCTGTGCTCGCTGCCGTTGCGAACGAACACCACCTTCGAGGTCTCGATCGTTTTGATCCCCATCTCGATGCGCTCGGCTTCTGACCGGGTGCCTGCCAGCGCGGCGGTGGCGAAGAGCAGGAAGGCCATCGTGAGGGTGGTGGTCTGGAGCATGGTGCCTCGAAGAACTGCATCAGGTGGGCCGGGCTGTACCAGTGCGAAAGGTCTCGAATGGCCGACGGGCGCTGCGCAGGGCGAATTCACGCGCGGCGGCCTCCTCTGCCAGGTGCCTCGGCCAGGTGATCGGCTTGAATTTCGCAGTGGTCTTCCCGTTAGAAGGTTTGCCCACTCCAGGGCTCTGGCAGGAAGGTGCTGCGGTGAAACGGATCTCTTTGATTGCGGTGTGTTGCCTCGCGATGGCCCCCAGCCTGGCGTTGGCCCAGCACTTCGGCGGGTCGAATCGCCACGGTGGCGGCAACGACTACCACGGTGCTGCTCCAGTGAACGGCGGCGGGCAGGGCAACCGGGGCAATGGCAGCGGCAACTGGAACCGCGGCGGCAGCTACAACCACGGCGGCCACTGGAATCGCGGTGGCGGCTATTGGCGCGGCTCGGAGTACGGCCGGGGCCACTACCGCGGCGGTGGCGTCTCGATTCATGTTGGCGTGTCGGCGCCGCACGTTCGGTATTACCGCCCGAACTTCGGCGTCTACGTCGGGCCGCGGTATCAATACCGTTCGCCGCGCTTCGTCGTTCGGTATGGGACGCCCGCGTGGAACCGGGGCAGCTGGTACTACGGCTACCGCTCGGGCTCGCTGGGCTGGTGGTGGGGGGTGAACAACGTCTATTACTCGTACGCGCAGCCGGTGTACCCGTACCCGGTGGCGGCGCCGATCGTGGCCGAACCGGTGGTGGAAGCGCCGGTCAACTACTACTGCGGGTCGGAAGGTCAGTACTACCCGGCGGTCGAGCAGTGCCCCGAAGAGTGGCAGGTGATTCCGGCGCAGCCTGCCGATCAGCCGCAGTGAAGGGGTCGAGGTTTCGTGGGTAGTCCACGCTGTAGAGCGTCAGCGGTTCGGGCGGCGCAGTGGGGCAGTAGAAGTTCCGCTGTCGCTCGAGCCCTTCACGGAAGACGTCGATCGGGATGCTCTGCCGCGAGACGGCGAGCAACCCTCCGACCAGCATTCGCACCATGTGCCGTGCGAAGCCTTCGCCGACGAAGCGCAGGGTGTTTCCGTTGAGCAGCTCGACCGAGGTGATGGTGCGAGGGCGCAGCTGGCTGCTCTTGAAGTGAAAGACGCGGTAGTCGCGCGTGCCGGGGACGAGGGCGATCGCGTCGATCAGCAAGGCGAGGTCGCCCAGCTCTTCCGGCTGCAGCGCGTAGCGGTACTCCTTGGTACTGGCGCTGAACGCGGCGTGGAAGCCGGCGGCAGCGGGGCGAACGAGGTGGATGCCGAGATCATGCGGCAGCTGGGCCTCGAGCAGCACGGCAACGTCTGACGGATCGCGGTCGCGCTCGAGCCGGCTGCTCAGCACCTGCATCCGCGCGCTGACACCGCGATCGGTTCGCCCGGCCACGACCGGATTTCGGGTGAGGCCCGCGCGCGCGAAGGCGGCGAGCAGCTCGCCCTGAACGGTGCGCACGCCTTGCTGCTGCTGGTAGCCGTGAAAATGCTCGCCGCGGTACCAGCACCAGTACGCGACCATCTGGAAGGGGCCCATCGGCGATGGACCCTACGGCCGGCTCTCTGAGAGCGGGACGAAGATCTTCAGGCTCCGACGCACGCGACGATCAGGCGCACGATCGTTCTTGATCAGAGAATGGAGCGCTCGAGCTGCTGGATGTTGCGAACGATTGCGGGGCCCCAGCTGCGGTTGAGGTTGTTCGGGTCGTTCTGCTGGCGGCCCTGACCCGTGGCGGGGCCGGGTGCGTAGATGCCCCAGAGCTGCTGAATGTTGGTGGCGTTGCGGTAGTAGCCGGTGGGGCTCGCGAGGCCGCGGGCCATCTGGTTGATGCTCTCGGAGACGTCGCCGAAGCGGCGCGGCCCGGTGGAGCTCGAGATGCCCATCGCGTTGTTCTTGTTGCGGAAGGCGCTCGAGGTCCAGTTGCCGGTCTCGTGTTTCGAGATCGCGACGAGGGTGAGCGGGTCGATGTTGTTGGCCCGGCCGGCAGCGATGAAGTCGTCGGCGAGGTGTTGGGCCTGAGCAGGAAGGGCGGCGCGCAGGCGGGCGGGGTCGACTTCGCGGAACTGCTTGAAGTGGTGGTTGAAGCCGGCCTGGGTGGCGGTGGTCGCAGCGCCAGCGGCCGTGGTGCCGGGAGCGGGGGTGAAGTCGCTCTGTCCAGCGAAGGCGCGCATCGTCTCGTTGCCGGCGATGCCGTCGACGGTGAGGCCGCGCGCGGTCTGGAAACGCTCGACGGCGGTCTCGGTTTTCTGGCCGAACTTCCCGTCAACGCCGCCCGGATCGAAGCCAGCCTGCTGCAGGCGCGCCTGAAGCTGCCGAACCGATTCGCCGCTGGAGCCGATGCGAAGAGACATGCTGAATCATCTCTGGTTCCAGTGTGTTTGTTGTGTCGTCGCGGGCGTTTGCGCTTGAAGCGCAGGCCTCACGGCTTCTTCACGGTCTCGCGCATCCGGAGAATCACATCTTTGATCGCGCTCTTCTGGGCGCTGGCGATCCACGAGGTGGGGAGCGCGATCTTCGGCTTCACGCGGATCTTGTAGGTGACGTACGACTTCTTGTTGTCGTCGATGCCCTGGATGATCCACGCGCCATGGTTGATGTCGTAGTCGCCTGACAGCAGGGTCCATTCGCGAGAGTACTTTCCGCCGGCTTCGACTTTGTGGGTGGCGATGGTGATGCCGGTGAGATCAGAGAGAGGGAAGGGGAGGTCGGCGGTCACTTCGCACTTCGCCTTCCAGGTCGTCGCTTCATCGCCTTCGCGCGAGAGCTCTTTGCTCTTCAGGATGCGCGGCATCGTCTTCGCGTAGTTGTTGCACTTCGAGACCACCGCCCAGACGTCCTCCGGCGGAGCGTTCACCACGCCTTCGACGACGTTGAACGGCACGTCGCTGTCGGGGAACTTCTGCTGCGAGACCTTGATGTCGTCATCGTCCGCGAACGCGGAAGTGGCGAGCAGCAGGGCAACGAGGAAGGTTTGGCGACGCACGGCGACCGTCATAGCAGCCTGTTCAGCCGGAAAGAGCAGCCGAGCGATGATCCGTCTGGGTGATCACCGTCGAGACTTGCGGCGCTTCCGTTCTTCCTCTGCGCGCTGCTCGCTGTCGTTGATCTGGCTCAGAGGTTGGGCCTGGACCTGGCGCTCGGCGTTCTGGCGCGCCATCTGCTGCTGGCGCTCGTTCTCGCGGGCCTGGGCTTCACGCTGCTGGTTCTCACGCTGCTGGTTCTCACGCTGCTGGTTCTCACGCTGCTGGTTCTCACGCTGCTGGTTCTCACGCTGCTGGTTCTCACGCTGCGGGTTCTCTCGCTG
>JBBRAX010000082.1:0-27106 GCA_038206395.1 Myxococcales bacterium
CTTCGCGGCTGCCGTCGCGTCCCCATCGGCCGCTGCTTTGAGAATCCGCAGCGAGTCCCCCATGCCTTCGCGCACCGGGCGCCGCTTCTCTTCGAACGCCTTCAGCTTGTCAGACATCTTCAGCGCTTCACTTTCGTTGAGGCTCAGCGCATCGGCGATGCCGACCACGAGCAACATGTGCATCTTCTTCTGCATCTCGGCCTTGCGCTCGGCCCTGTCGCCGTCGACTGCCGCCGCAGGAGCAGGAGGAGCCGCAAACGTCACCGCAGACACCGCCATCACAGCAGCCACCAGGAACTTCTTCATAGAACGTCTCCGTCATCATTCAGCGAGGGCCACGACACTTCAAAACTCGATTCATCGTCGGACGTCGATGGGCTCGAGTCGTCCATCAGCACCAACACCTCTGGCTCGAGGCGCGGCTGCACCAACGGCTGCGGCTGCGCCCCGTTCAACTTCCACACCAGGCCGCCGGCCAGCACCGCGCCCACGCAGGCCGCGAGCGCCAGACCCGAGAGCCGTTTCACAGCGCTGAACCGCCGCTGCTTGCGCTGCCACTGCCCCTGCACCGCCGAGGGCAAGCCGACCAGCTTCGCTCTTTCATTCGGCGTCAGCGCGGGCTGCGCGACGAGGCCGAGCAGCACCGCCGTCTCGCGGCACTGGGCACAACCCGCCAAGTGCGCCTCTGCGTCTTCCGCCTCGGCACCATCGGGCAACAGCAACTCGAGCTCGTCACAGGTCATCTTGAAGGTTCCTCCAGCGCATCGGGCGCCAGCTTCCGGATTCCGTCGCGCAGCCTCTTCACCGCGTAGTGAAAGTGCGTCTTCGCGTTGCCTTCAGTGATGTTCAGCGTCGCGGCGACTTCACCGAATGACAGCCCCGCATCGACGCGCAGCGTGAGCACTTCCCGCTGCCGCCGCGGCAGCTGCAGCACCGCCGCCTTCGTCAAGGCCTCGCGCTGGGCTCTGAGCAGCTGCTCGAGCGCTTCAGGAGCGGTGGCCGATTGCTGCGCCTCAATCGCCTCGACCGGCGCCGTCACCCACCGCCGTCCATCGCGGCCGAGGTTCTTGGCCAGGTTCACCGCGATGCGCAGCAGCCACGCACGAAACGGAACTTCGACCGACGTCTTCTGTAGGCGGGGAAGCGAACGGCGCGCCGCTTCGAAGGCCTGCAGAAATGCGCGCTGCGAGAGGTCTAACGCGTCGTCCGTCGTCTTCGTGTACCGACGCAGCAACCGGTAGACGACTTCCTGATGCCGGCGAACCAGCTCACCGAACGCTGAGCCATCGCCCGCCAGAAAGTCCTGGCAGAGCGCCGAATCGCTGCGGGGCCCGACGGGCACCAGGCGAAGCGGAGGGCGGGGGTTTTCCGACGACATGCTCACAACCCTCAAGACCCCCGACCCGCGCGAAGGTCAAGGCGGCCGGACTTTCAGGGTTCGCGCGATTGGTAGTACATCCACCTGCACGTGCCTCGTCCCGAGCCCAAAGCGCCGCATTTGCCGCCCCCTCCGGGTCACCTGCACTCGGGCGTGCCGTCGGCGGTCATCCATTTCCTCGTCCACCCCGAGATGGACGAGCTCGTCGCCTACGCCCAGGAACATGGGTGGCTCGACCGCGGCTTCACTGTGCTTTCCATCACCTGGCTCGAGCTGCATTTCACGACCGACGGCTGGGCGACCTCGCGCGTCCTCAAGTCCACCGACGTGCCGTGCCCCATCATCAACGGGTGGTACTACCTGCCGCACGTCGCCAGCGGGCAGACCATCGAGTTCGCAGTTCATGCCGGGTTCACCTGCCGTGCGCCGGAAGATGGCTCTTCGTCGCGCGACCAGGGAGACCTCTGGTTCAACAACGACGGCGCCAACTACACGCAGGACGCCCGGTAACCCAGGCAGAGCCGGCAGAAGACAGGCCGCAGTTCATCCCGACCCGAGAGAAGACGAGGGATGAGCTTCCTCGGGGCACGATCACACGCGTTTGCGTAACTCTGCGGAGCTCTGCGGAGGCTCATCCCTCGACTTCTCTCGGGATGAACGGTGCCTCTTCTTTCTGACGGCTTACTCGTTCCAGTGAACGACGAGCCCCTGGCGCCCCACGGCCCAGAGGTCATCTTCGGCAGTCCCCGTGAGCGCCGTGAATTCGGCCGCGGCGGGGTGCCGGTACAACTGCTGCCACTTCGAGCCATCGAACCGCAGCACGCGCCCGTCGACGGTGGTCACGTACACGCGCCCTGAACCGAACGCCCGCACCGCGCTCAAGCCCGCATCGGCCGACGGCAACGCACGCCACACGCCGCGCGACCGCTCGAGCAACGCGCCCTGCGCACCGACCGCGTAGGCCAGCGACTCATCCACCGCCCAGATGCTGGTCAGCGGCTGAGTTGCGATTGGCAGCGGCTCGTCGATCGCCACGCCGCCGTCCGTCACCAGCCGCCACGCCTTCGCTTTTCCCGCCTGGACGCCCACCGCGAACAACGCATTTCCCGTCGCGCCGTGCACGGCGTTCACGGTGCCGCTGACTCCCCCACGCAGCGAAAAGCCAGCGTTGTTTCCCTCGAGAAACATGCCGTCGCGCGTCGCTCCGTAGACCCGCGTGCCGAGCCCCTGCAGCCCGGCGACTGTGCCAGTGACGGCGAACGGGGGGTTGCACGACGTCGAAATCGTCGAGTGCGTCTGCACGGCGCCAGCACTTCCGAAATACCCGAGCCCCGTCGTCACGTCTGCCCACGCGCATGTCAGCGGCACCGCGCAGTTCATGCCCACGTCGGCAAAAGCCCCGCTGCCTGAACGAACCAACAGCTTCTGCGCGCCGAGCAACCACACGCGCCCGCGCCCGTAGTTCGTCGCCGCCACCCAGTCGTCGCCCGCTGTGTCCGCGCGCACCTTCCACCCGCCATCCGCCACGCAGGTGCCGTCGTCGATGACGCCATCGCAGTCGTCGTCGATGCCGTTGCAGATTTCGAAGGCATCCGGTTGCGCCAGCGGGTCGTTGTCTAGACAGTCGCCGCCTTTGGCGACGCGCGCTCCCGCGTCAAGACACACCGGCCCCCCGCCGCCCATGGGCCCGAAGCCGTCGTTGTCGAGATCCGGAAACGAGAAACACCCGCCATCGACCGGAGCCAGCTCGCAGTCGTTGAAGCAGTTCGCGACCTCCACCGCATTGGCCAGCCGGGCGGTGCCCCGCGCCGTCGACAGCTCGACCGCGTACTTCCCGAGCATCAACGTCGGCGGAACCGTCGCCACCACCTGCGTCGTGCTCACCCTTCGCGCCTTCAGCAGCTCGACCGTCTCGGGCCCGACGAGCCTCACCTGCAAGTCGAGGCTGAACACCGATTGCGACGGGTGGTCGAGGTCGGCCGCCACGTCGTACTCGATGCGCTGACCGTCAAGCTTCAGCTCGGTCGCGACGAACACGCTCACCCGCTGCGGCGAGACACCCGTCAACGCAGGGCCAGGCGGTGACGCCATGCAGCCGGTGAGGACGAGGAGGATGGGGAATGACTTCATCGCAGTGCGCCCCAGAGGCTATACGGGCTTTTCGATGACGACGAAACGCGTGGACCCGAAAGAAGCAAAGGCCCTGGTAGACGGCGGCTGGACCTACGTCGACGTCCGCACCGAACAGGAGTTCGAGTCTGGCCATCCCTCGGGCTCCATCAACATCCCGCTCAGCAGCCCCGACTTTCTCGCGGTGATGAAGGCGAACTTTCCGTACGACACCAAGCTCGTCGTCGGTTGCCTGTTGGGCGGCCGCAGCGCCCGCGCGTGCGCGATGCTCGAGGCCGATGGTTACCAGCAGCTCGTCGATCAAACGGCCGGGTGGGGTGGGCAGCGCGACGGCTCTGGCCGCGTCGTCCTCGCCGGCTGGCTCGATTCTCAACTCCCCGTCGGTGGCGGCAAACGCTACGCCGACGTTCGCAAAGGCTAAACGTCCATGAGCTCTCTCAACGGCAAGACCCTTTTCATCACCGGAGCAAGCCGCGGCATCGGCCTCGCCATCGCCCTTCGCGCGGCCCGCGACGGCGCGAACATCGCCATCATCGCGAAGACCACCGAGCCGCACCCGAAGCTGCCAGGCACCATCTTCACCGCGGCGAAGGAAATCGAGGCAGCCGGCGGCAAGGCGCTGCCGATTATGTGTGACATCCGCTTCGAGGAGCAGGTCACCGACGCCGTCGCGCAGACCGTCGCGAAGTTCGGCGGCATCGACATCTGCGTCAACAACGCCTCGGCGATCAGCCTCACCGGCACGCTCGACACGCCGATGAAGCGCTACGACCTGATGAATGGCATCAACGCGCGCGGCACCTACCTCTGCAGCCAGGCGACGCTGCCGCACCTGCTCAAGGCGAAGAACCCGCACATCCTCAATCTGTCGCCGCCCTTGAACATGAAGCCGCACTGGTTCGGCGGGCACGTCGCCTACACGATGGCCAAGTACGGCATGTCGATGTGCGTGCTCGGCATGGCCGAAGAGTTCAAAGCGCAGGGCGTCGGGGTCAACGCGCTGTGGCCACGCACGGTCATCGCGACGTCGGCGGTGATGAATTTGCTGGGTGGAGAAGCCGTCATCGCGGCGTCCCGCAAGCCCGAGATTCTCGGCGACGCGGCCCACGCCATTCTCACCAAAGACGCCAAGACCTTCAGCGGCAACTTCTGCATCGACGAAGAAGTGCTGCTCGCCGACGGCCTCACCCCGGCCGGTTTGGCGAAGTACCTGATGACCCCGGGCACCGACCCGCTGCCCGATTACTTCCTCGACTGAAAAAGGACCCTTAGCGGCGGATCGCAACTGTCTCGGGCGGCAACCAACCCCTCGAGATGTATGCGCTGGCCGCCACTTTCCCGTTCATGGACGCCGACTTTGCACCGGTCGACCCCCTGCGGGCGCTGGCCCTGGCTGCCCGCGACGGAGAAAGCGCAGCATTTACGCAGCTCTACGAGCGCACGTGCCAACTGGCCTGGGGCGTTCTCTACAAAGTCGTCGGCCCGTCGGCGGACCTGGAAGACCTGCTTCAGGAGTCGTACCTGCAGCTGATGAAGGCCCTGAAGGGCTACCGGGGCGACGCGAAGGTCACCACTTTTCTCCACCGGGTGTGCGTGAACGTGGGGCTGATGCACTTGCGCAGCAAGCGACGGCGCCCCGAAGACCTCACCGATGACATGCCCGCACTCGAAGCTGGCACGCCCAGCAACCCAGAGCACGCGGCGAAGGTTAAACAAGCGGCAGCGATGATGGAAAAGGCGCTGACCGCCTTGTCGCCCGAGAAAGCTTCCGTGTTCACGTACCACGAGATTCTGGGCCTCAAGCCCGAAGAGATTGCCGAGCTCGAGGGCATCCCCGTGAACACGGTGCGCTCGCGGCTCAACCGGGCGCGCATCGACTTCACCGAAGCGGTCGCGAAGCTCGGCGGCGGTGCCTCGTGAGCGCGCACCTCACCCGCGACAGCCTCTGGGAGCTCGCCTCAACTCCCGCGCTTCCGTCTGCCACGCAGGCGCACCTTTCGACGTGCGGCGACTGCCAGGTGCAGCTCGCGCAGGTACGGCAGGCCCAGGCGCTGCTGCAGCTCCGTTCGGCCGCTGCGCCGCCGCCGCTCGACCCCATCGCCGCGCGGCGGATTGGTGCGGTGCTGAAAGAGGCCGCCGAGAAACAGGCCGAGTCGAAGTCGTGGTTCCGGGGCTACTTCGGGTTCGCGCTCGCCGGCGTTGCCGCGCTGTTCCTCGCGTTCTTCGTCTGGCGCCAGGTGCAGACCACGCCGCCGCTGCCCGAGCACCTCGCAAAGAAAGACGAGCTTGTTCCGCTGCCTCCCACGCAGCTCGCCGAGCTGCCTGTTCCCCCGGCGCCCGTCGCCAAGCCGCTGATCGCGAGGGTCACCGGCGCACGAAAGGCCTCGAGCCAGGACGGCAAGCTGCTGAAGGCGCAGACGGTCGCGCAGGGCTCGAAGGTCACCACCGAAGCGGGCGGGGCGCTGTGGCTTGCGCTTCCCGACGGCAGCCGCGCGGGCCTGACCGGCAATACGCAGCTGAAGATCGACACGCTCGAAGAGAAGGCGCTGAGCTTCACGCTCGAGAAGGGCGACGTGGTGATGGTGGCGAAGCACCTGCCCGACCGCCTGATGACGGTGAAGGCCGGCGAAATCGAAGTGCGCGACATCGGCACCCGGTTCCTCGTCTCGCGCGACATTCACCGCGTCATCGTCGCGGTCGAAGAGGGCGTGGTCGAAATCAGCGCGCCGGGGTCGCGCACGACGCTGAAGGCCGGCCGCAGCGTCGAGTGGCGCGAAGGTCAGCTGCGCGAGCAAGCGTGGGCGCCAGCGCCGGTCGTCACCAAGAAGCCAGACCTCGCAAGCCCTCCCACGCCCGCCATCGAAGCCTTCGTCGGCGACGCAGGAGCGCCGCTTGCCGCCACGCCTCCCATCGTCAGCCCCGACGACGAATGGTCGAACCCGCCGAGCTGGCCCGCGACTGCGCCGGGCCCCGCGCCCGGGCCCGCACCGAGCCTCACGCCTCCGCCGATGACGAACGTCGAAGACGAGCCGCCCATCTACGAGGCGCCGCCGCCCGCCGAGGACGAAGAGGCGTCGGTGCTGTCGCTGGCCGGCATCGAGAAGCGGGTAAAGAAGCTCGTGCAGGCGCCCTTCAACGCGGTGGGCTCGACGATTCGTGAGACGCGCTCGCGCGAGATTGGAAGGCTCGCCGACGAAGGCGCGTGCGACGAGGCGCTGAAGAAGGCCGACGCGTGGCTCGCCGACAAGCCGTCGGTGTCGAACCTCGAGCCCCGCTGGCGCCATACCGTGATGGTGAACCAGATGCGCTGCTACACCCGGCTGAAGCGCATCGACGACGCGGCGCGAATCAAGGCGAAGCTCGAGCAGTAACCCCCGCGACTCAGGCCCCGACCCCGTTCTTCTCCTCGCTGATTCTCTTCAGATTCCAGCCAGTTCAGGGCTAGGAGCCCTGGACGTCAGTAGGACGCATTAGGACGCGTTAGACTCCAGCAACAAAGGAGGCCGCCAGTGACCAAGCTTTTCAATCCAATGAACGATCTGTACCGCAAGCTGGCGTCATTCGGCCTGCCTCGGGCGTGGGTCAAACGGAACATTCTCCCATCCTGGTGGGACGATGAGGCCGCGCTCTCTCCTTCGGGCTTTGCAGAGGCACTGCTCCATGTTTCGCGCACCGCTGGCCTCGATCTCGCTTCGCTGAACGGCCACGAGGCTTCGGCGCAGCCGATCTCAGTTCCCGCCCGCTTCAAGCATCGAACCAACGTGAAGGAGCGCGACCTCGAGGTCGCCAAGACCCTGGCCTGCCAACTCGCACGCACGGTGGCAGTTGCTGCGCCTTCTCCTGTGGCTCAAGTCGTTGCGTCTGCCGCTGAGCTCAGGGAGCAGCTTCTTGAGCCCCGCGGATGGATCGATCTGCCAGCGCTCGTTCAGTACTGCTGGTCCATCGGTATCCCCGTTCTGCAGACCACCAACTTTCCTGCGAAGGCGAAGAAGCCGGACGCGCTCGCCGTCGACGTCGGCGGTCGGAAGGTGATCGTTCTCACGACGGGTCGCACTGGGTCTCCCTGGCTGCTCTTCCTGGTCGCCCATGAGTTGGGCCATGTCGCCCTCGGCCACGTTCAGCCGGACAGTGCGCTGGTCGATTCCGAAATGCGCCGCGACGACACGGATGCAGACGAAGTCGCCGCGAACGCCTGGGCCGTGACCTTGCTCTCTGGAAAGCCGGACACCAGGTTCCATGCAACCGCTGCCTGGCCCACGGCCCATCAACTTGCGGCTGATGCGCAGCGGCTGGCGACCCCCAAGCAGACCGACCCGGGCTTCATCGTTCTCAACTACGCCTACTCGATGGGAAAGACGTTCTTCGCGGTAGCGAACGCCGCGCTGAAGCTGATGCCAGAAACCGCGCGCGGCGATGAAACGATTCGGGCGCATGCCCGTGAGAAGCTCGACTGGTCGCTGCTGGGCGAAGACGCGGCCGAGTTCGCGGCTCGAATGCTGGAAGCCCCCGACGAAGACAAGACTGCCGCTCTTGCTTCGTGATCTGCTTCTTCGACGTCGACGCGATTCACAAGCTTGCTGGCTACAACGCGCTTGATGAATCGCTGATTCTTCTCGGAGCCACGCACGCGGAGGTCAGGGTTCTCCCCACGACGAGATTTAAACTTCGGTTGAAGAAGCCCGACGAAGCGGTGAAGCGTCACGGCGCTGAAACGGCAGAGCGTCTGATGGCATTCATCGCAGCCGTCGAGGAGGCGGGGGAGGCTCTGACGGACGCTGAGGCGCAGCGGTTGGCCCAGGTGCCAGGAGTCGATGCGGGCGAACTGGTGCTGATTTCGCTGGCAGCGCGGGAAACCACGGGCTTCTTCGTGACCGGTGACAAGAATGCGCTGCGCGCGCTGGCGACGGAACCTCGCTGTGCACCCTTCGCCACCCGATTGGCGGGCCGCGTCGTCTCGCTCGATCAGCTTCTCGAAGCGCTCCTCTTCAAGCACGGGTTCGACTGGCTTCATGCACGCGTTAGCGCGGCGGCCAATCTTGACCGTGGCGTCTCGATGATCGTTGCTCCCGGAATCTCAGCCAGCGAAGAGAGCGCCAGACAAGGCTTCGCATCATTCGTCGGAAACCTTCGCAGCGAGACCGGCAATCTGCTGGTTCCCAAACTGCCGTAGCGTCCCGCAGGTGGTAAATCAAAAGGGTGACGACCTCATTCGACGTGCGGGGGAAGCTGGTCGCGGCAGTGTCGTTGGCTCTCGGTCATGTTGTTCGAGTTCCGGACTTGTGACGGCTTCTCTTGCCCTGATGTTGGTGGTGGCTGCTGCGCCTGCGCGCGTCGAGCTGATCATCGGCGGGGACGTCATTCCGCATCCGCCCGTGAAGAACAGCGCCGCGAAGCACGCGACGGCGCAGAACAACGGCGGGTGGGACCACGTGTTCGCCCCACTGGCGCAGGCGTTCGGAAAGGCGGACCTGGCGATCGTCAACCTCGAGACGCCCATCAGCGGAAACCCGAAGGCGGTGAGTGGCGGGCTGCTGTTCGATGCGCCGGCGTCGTTGCTCGGCGGGCTCGCCTCGGCGGGCGTCGACATCGCGACCTTCGCGAACAACCACGGGCTCGACCAGCATCGCGAAGGCATCGTCGCCACGCGCGCAGCGATCGCTGACGCGGGAATGCTTTCGACCGGCGCTGACGTGAACGAAGAAGCGGCGTGGCAGCCGCTGGTGGTCGAGCGGAATGGGATGCGCATCGGCCTCTTTGCCTTCACGCGGTTCCTCAATCGCTTCCACAACCTGGCCGACCCGAAGGCGCCGCATGTGCCGCTGGTGCACTACGCGGACGATGTATCCAGCGGCGGCTACACCGAGGCCCAGCTGTTGATGCGCGTGCGCGCGGCGGCCGGGCGCTGCGACGCGTTGGTGGTGATTCCGCACTGGGGTGAGGAGTACCAGGCCGAGCCGCGCCCGGAAGATCGCCGGCTGGCGGTGAAGCTCGTCGAAGCGGGAGCGATCGCCATCGTCGGCCACCACCCGCACGTGCTGCAGCCGATTCAGACGGTCGTGCGCGCAGACGGAAGTGAAGCCGTGGTCGCCTTCTCGCTGGGAAACCTCGTCAGCAATCAGGACGTCGGCGACGACGACGGCCCGAAGCGCGACGGCATGCTGGTGAAGCTGACCCTCGAGCGCGCGACGCCGGATGCGCTGGTGAAGATGGTGCGGATGCAGCCGCTGCCGGTGTGGACGCAGAACGTGGTGGAGAAGGGCCGCCGCAACGTGCAGCCGGTGGTGCTCGATGATCAGCTCGAAGCCCTTCGGGCGCGGCTGCGGCTGCTCGAGCTGCGGGAAGATCGCGTCAGCGTCACTGAAACGAAGCTGCTGAACCGGCGGCTGAGTCAGGCGCTGGCGCGGCGAGAACGTATTCTCCGAATGGTTCCGCTCGAGCTGCAGTCGCGCTGAGGCGTCGCTGCAACCATCAGATCTTCGACTCGCTGCGCCCACGGTGGCAGTGTGCGCGAAGTTTTGAAGCCAGACCTGCACGTCCTCGGAGGCCGGTTCAAGGTCCTCAGTCACCTGGGCGGCGGCGGCATGGCCGAGGTCTACCTGGCCGAGCAGGTGTCGCTGGGCCGCAAGGTGGCGCTGAAGGTGTTGAAGCGCGACCTCGGCAAGCGACCCGACATGGCCGAACGGTTCCGCCGCGAGGCGCGAATTCTCTGCACGGTCGACCACCCGTCGGTGGTGCGCGTCATCGACTTCGAGTCGGCTCCCGAAGCGACGATTCTGGTGCTCGAGCTCGCCGAGGGCGACACACTCGAGAAGGTGATGAGGCAGGGGCCGATGGCTCCCGATCGCGCGATCGTCATCCTCGCGCAGATCGCCGATGGCCTCGGAGCGATTCACGAGAAGGGCATCGTCCACCGCGACATCAAGCCGCAGAACGTGGTGGTGACGCCGACCCCGCGCGGCGACCAGGCGCGGCTGCTCGACTTCGGCATCGCGCGGCTGATGGAAATCCCCGACGGGCTCGATGGCGCAGCGCCGCTGGGCGGGCCCGACAACCCGTTCATCAGCCAGCCAGGGCAGGTGGTCGGCACGCCCGCGTACGTGGCGCCGGAACAGGCAACGGCGGGGACGCTCGACACGCGCACCGACGTCTATTCATTCGGGGTGCTCGCCTACCGGATGTTGTCGGGCCAGTTCCCCTTTCCGGGCCCTGGCTCGCAGGATTTTCTGAAGCAGCACCTGCTCTCGCCGCCGCGGCCGCTGGGCGAGGTGATGCCGAGCTTGAAAGAACGGCCGGCCCTCGTTTCGTTGGTGATGGATTGCCTCGAGAAGTCTCCGGACGCACGGCCGTCAAACGGAGCGGTGCTTCTCGAGAGGCTGATGCCGCAGCTGCCTTTGAGGCCCAACGAGTCTTCGGTGACGACGCCGAGCCGGCGCATGTTCAGCGCGACGTCGGCAGGCTCGCTGCCGCCAGTGGTGTCGCAGGTGCCTGCGGTGGAAGACCGCCCGTCGAAGTGGGCCGAGGTGCAGCAGCGCACGACGTTGCTCGGTCAAGCCGGGGTGACCCAGGCGCGGCGCGCGATCGTCGTCGCGAAGAAGGTCGATCGCGAGTGGTGGAAGAGCCTGCTGTGGACAGGGCTGATTGTCGGCACTGCGTCGGCGGCGGTGGCGCTGCTGCCTGCGACTCCGACGGAACGCGCGGCAAAGATGATCGAGACCGGCGGCGCAGAGCAGGCGATCGAGCTGTTGACTCAGCGCGAAGAAGAGGCGCCGGCCGAGGTGCCCGAGCTCAGCGCGTTGAAGGCCGCGGCGCTTCATCGGCTCGATCGGCACTCGGAAGAACGGGCGCTGCTTCGCGAGCGCACGTACCAGGCGTTGCACGCGGCGCACCCGCTGCTGCTCGAGGCGCTGGCTGAGGACTTCGCGGCCGCCGAGTCGGATGCCGAGCTGCGGGCGATGATGGAGGTGGTCCCGCGCGAGGCGTTCAACCCGATGTTCGAGGCGTTCGCGACCGGGAAGCGGTCGCGCAAACAGTGGGGCGCGCTGAGGTACCTCGACTTCTCTGGGGCGCACGCCACGCTCGACCGGGTCGAGCTCTACTCGCAGGCCCTGGGTGACCGCGCCTGCGAGGTTCGGGCAAAGGCGGCAGTGCGGCTGTCCGAGCTGGGTGACCGCGACGCCATCGAGGCGCTTCGCGGGTTGTCCGAGCTGCCGAAGGAAGAACGCAGCGACGGTCAGCTCAACTGCGGTCAAGACGAAGCGGCAGAGTCGATTCGGCAGCTCAAGCGCGAGAAGAAGTAATCAGCCCGGCCGCAGACGCTGGTCGGACATCAGTCGCTCGGCTGCTCTGACTTCCTCGTCCGACGGCAGCGCCTGCAGGTCGACCAGCTCGAGGGCGAAGCGGCTCGCAATCGACATCGCGAGCATCCGCGCCATTGGTGAGTCGTCGAAAGAGGCCAGCCGGAAGACGTGGTGCTTGCCTTCGAGGGTCACGCGGAAGCTGTTCTTCGCCGCGAGGATCGTCGGCCCAACCTGGTCTCCATCGTCGTCACGCTCGGAGACGTCCACCATCCGACGGTCGTAGTCGCAGACGACGCTGCGAAAGGCCGAGAGTGGAACCGACTGCTGGGTGAAGAGGCCGAAAGGACCCGACCGCTGGAACACTTCGCGCGGGCGAATCTCGTATTTGTTCTGCCAGGTCTCGACGACCAACAGCGGCAGGCCGAAGAAGACGGCGAGTCCCATCAGCAGCTGAAGGTTCTCGCTGTCCCAGTTGTAGGCCGACAGACCGACGAACAGCGCGGTCAGCAGCCGCAGCAAGAGAATCAGAACTTCGCCGGGCTTCGTGCTTCGAAGGGGCGACCCGCTTGAGACAAGAATCCGGCGGGCGTCCGCGACCTCCGTCCAGGTATCAACCATGGGCGTTCACCTTCGAGCTCCATTCCTGCTCAGACCAACCGCGGCGCTGGAAGGCGTCTTTCTGTTTCGCGTCGAGCGACTGCCACGGCTTCTTCTGCAACAGCTCGGCGGGCTCTTCCCAGATGCCGAAGCGGTTGAGCGCGTGGTTTGCGTTCGCCGGGCTGAGGCCCTGCATTCCGAAGCCGGCCCTGAGAGTGACTTCGTCGTCTTTGGTGAGCTCGAAGGTCTTCTTCACACCACCACCGAACTCGCCCTTTTCCAGGTTGGAGAAGCCGTAGCCGCCGGCGCCGTGGATCAACGACACATCGAGCTGAAGACGCCCGTCGTCATAGGAAAGCCCGGTGCCGTTGACTTCCCCTTCGAACGACTTGAGTCCGTCTTTGTCGAACTTGGCGTGGGCCTTCGCCTCGTTCTGGCCGTTCTTGCTTTCGGCGCCGATCGTCGCCTCGCCGTCCTTCACCTTGAACTTCATCGGCCCAACTCCGGCGCCCACGCTGACCTTGCCCTTCGAGTCGAGCCCCAGGCTCAGCTTCTGAGCGTCGGTGAACTTGGCGGACGCCTTCGTGTCGCTGACCTTCCCAGTGTCGTAGAGGCGGCCTTCCATCTCGCCCGAGAACCCCGCCTTCGTCTTCACCTCGACTTTTCCTTCGACGAAGAAGCTTCCGGCGTGTGCTTCACCCATGAAGTCCGAGAGCTTGTTGCTGATGGTCGCCTGGGCACGACCCCCGGAAGGATAGCGGATATGGCTCCAGTCGCGATGCAGCTGCGAGTACTGCGGATGCGAAGGGTGGGTGAGATTCGAGACGGTCTCCAACTTCGCGTACGGCCCGAGGGCGCGAAGCTCTGCGCCGCTGTTGCAGTTCCGAACCGCGGCTTCGTAGCGATCCAGGTAGTCCTGCTGCGCACCGTACAGCTGCTTCGCGCCTTCGATGTTCGCCTCGTTGACTGCCTTCGCCAGACCCAAGGGCGCTTCCTTTGGAGCGGCGTACGAGGCGGGCACCGTCGGAGGATTCATCACGCCGTGTTGCGGAACCGCTTCGCGACGCTCCAACGCGCCCTTGCGAGCGGCGGTGTCGAAGAACGCGGTCTTCTGGGTGTCATCGAGCTGGCCGATGAAGCGTTCGAGCGAGCCGCTCTGGTCGAGCTTGCCGAGCACTGCGTTGAACTCGCGGGGCGGAAGCTTCTCGAGCTGCTTCTGCGCGAGGTCAGGGCGGCTCGACTCGAAGAGGCCCGGGTGCACGTAGCCTTTGATGAGGTCCGTCGAGACGTTCACCAGGTCGGCGTCGGGCTGCTTCGGCGGGGCGGGCGACTTGTGGCTCTCGAGCTGGTTCTGGGCGGCGGCCTTCGGGGGCGCTTTCGGAGCAGCCTTCGCGGCAGGCGCCGTCGAGGCTTCGGTTTCGGTCGAGCGCACAGTGAAGCTCGGGTCTTCGGAGCGGCGAATCGCGGTCATCGGGTTTCCTGGTGGGGACGGCGGGTGAGCACCCGGGTTGAGCAGCCCCTGAGCCGGACCTAAGTCCTCGAAACGATGCGATGTTGACTGCTGCCTTCCATCTCGTTCAGGACCACGAAGGGATCAGCACGGACGTGGGCGACGGTGTGTCCAGCGCCCACCAACGCGTAAAGCCGCCTGACAGTGGGGTGCGGTAACCCATCTTTTGGTGGGGGGCTAATGACACGACTGCCACGCACTCAAGGAGCCTCCCGATGCCCCGACTGACCGACACCTCCCCCGCAGCCGCTGAAGCCGCCCGCCGTGCCGCCGCCGAAGCCGCCCGCCGTGCCGCCGAGCTCGCCGCTGCGAAGGCCGCTGCGCTTGCGCTCCAGAAGAAGACTGCCGCTGCGGCCGTCATCGAGAAGAGGCCAGCCAAGTTGCTGCGCGACGAGCTGTCGACCGGCAGGGGTACGGCACTGCGGACCCGCGGCCTGGCTGCGAGCGGTGGAAATCTCGCGGCGCCGCAGCTCGCGTCGGTCGCTCCGAGCTTCTCGATCGCCGACATCATGGCGGCGCAGCGAAAGGGCCTCGCGGTGGTGAACCCGTCGCCCCCGGCCGCGCTTGGGCCGCCCGCTCCCCAGCTGACGACCACGGAGCAGGCGACGCAGGACGCGGTCAGCGTCGACCGCGCGTACGACAGCGCCCTCTCTTCCGGCAGCAACGAAGCGCAGGCCGCAAAGGCCGCGTCTGCCGAGCTCGAACGCCTCGCCGCCCTTCACACCGGCGACGCCGCCTATCTGAATACGCTCGTGCGCGCGTCCGCCGAGACGATCGACAAGATCGCCACCACGCTCGGCTCGAACACCGAGGGCCACTACAAAGACGGCGACGACAAGAACGCGATCAAAGACACCCTGAAGTCCCTCGCGCGGGTCGCGGAAGCGGGCGGCGCCGTCACCGCTGGGACGCTGGGTCGCACGCTCGCCTCGAAGGTCGACGACGACAGCGAGCTCTTCCAGTTCGACGACGCCTTCTATGAGTTCAAGAACGCTGGCGGCACCAACCTGCTGTTCGACGCGACCACCAGCGCCCTTCGCGCTGCGGGCAAAGACGACGCGGCGGGTGAGCTCGCCGAGCGCGGCGGCGACGGTGGCTTCGTCGACGGCGTCCAAGACGGGTTCGGCGATGTCATCGGCGCCGTGGCCGATGGTTTCGGAGCGGTGGCCGGCTTCGCGACGGACCTCGGCGAAGGCATCTTGAGCGTCGCGACAGATGTCGGCGAGTTCGCAGTCGACGTCGCGGAAGGCACGGTGGACCTCGTCGGTGACGCCGCGAATTGGACGAAGGATCAGGTCGGCAACGCGGTGCAGTACGCGGTCGAGCAGGGCCTCAGTCTCGCCGGCCCCGTCGTCGAGAAGGTTCGCGAGCTCGCGAAAGAGGGAATCGACAATGGCCTGGGCATCACCGAGAACATCGACTCGCTCGAGGAAGGCGACAGCTTGAGCATCGGCGGCGATTTCCATGCGCAGCTCGGTGTCGCGATCGACGCGAGCGCCGAGATTCAGGTCGGCCTCTCGAGGGACGAGAACGGCAACGACGTCTACACGGTGTCGGGCGAAGTCAGCGCGGGCGTCGGCCTCGGAGCCGGCGGCACGGCCACCGCCGGCGTCGGCGGGAAGATGGAGTTCACTTTCGACAACGCGGAAGACGCGGCGAAGGCGGCGAAGATTCTGGCAGCGGGCGCAGCGGGTGTCGCCGCGCTGGCGAGCGGGCCGGGCGCGATCCTCGCTCCGGCGCTGCTGCCGAGCCCTGGTGACCTTTCCTTTCTGCAGGACAACCTCGCCTCGGTCGAGGTCAGCGCTTCGGTCGGCGCGCAGTTCGCTTCGGCGGGCGGCGCGGCAGACGCCTCGGTCGAAGGCACCACCGGCTACAAGCTGAACTTCGAAGACGGCAGGCCGGTGTCGATGACGCGCGTCACGTCCATCGAAGCCGAAGGTTCGGTGGGCGGCCCGCTGGAGTTGGTGAAAGACAGCCTCGGCAACGCGCTGTCGATTCCGGGGGACGCGACAGCGTCGGGCTCGGTCACTGTCGAGACCACGATTCCCATCGACGGCTCGGGCTTCACCGACCTCGTCGCCTTCCTCGCGAGCCCGGCCAGCGCGGCGGTCATCGGCGAGGCCGAGACCCGCATCACCCTCGAGGGTGACTTCACCATCGCCGGCAACGCGGGCGTGCACGGCGAGATTCAGATCGACGACATCGACGCCAGCGAAGTTCGCAGCGTGGTGAACAGGCTGCTGCACGGCGACCCGGCGCACGCGTTCGACGGCGTCGAGGTGGAAATCTCGGGCAGCGGCAACACCTTCCACGACCGCGGCTTCGACTGGGGCTTCGACGGCACCGTCGCGGGCCAGGGCATCGAGGTCAACGCGCACAATGAAGTGCGCGAGGAAGACCAGGCCACCGACTTCGAAGTGCAGATCGGCTGAGAGCAGTGACATGTTGAAGGGGTGAGCCGCCCCCGCGTCTTCGTCACCCGCCGCATCGCCGAGTCCGCGCTTCAGAAGCTGTCGGCGTCGGCGACCGTCGAGCTGTTCGATGGCCCGACGCCGCCGTCGCCCGACGTGGTGCTGCAGAAGATTCGCGGCTGCGATGCTGTGCTGTCGATGCTGACCGAGCGCATCGACGCGCGCGTGCTCGACGCCGCGCCGGGGTTGAAGGTGGTGAGCAACATGGCGGTGGGCGTGGACAACGTCGAGGCCGACGCCTGGGTTTGAAGAATGTGCTGCTCGCGGTGCTCGAAGGCCGGCGGCCGCCGCACGTGATGAATCCGGAAGTGCTGTGAAGCTCGACGCGGGGGGGCTCTTCACGCTGCGCGTGGTCGACGGCGCGGTTCAGGTCGACGGCGATGTTCGGTCGCGGCTGTATGCGGCGCTGGTGAAGCACCTGCGGGTCCAGGATGACGGGGTGTGGCTGGGAGACCGGCTGTTGGACGACGAGCCCCTGTCTCCGTTCGAGACGCGGTACCTCGCCGACAACGGGCACCCGCACCCATCGGTCCGCGTGGTCGCGACGAAGGTGTTTGAGCCGCGCACGGATCTGCACTGCCACTTCGCGGGGGCTCCGCGGGCCGACGACCTGTTGGCGCTCGCCGCGGTTCACCCCGAGAGCATCCCCTCGGTTCACCCCGAGAGCATCCCCTCGGTTCATCCCGAGAGAAGTCGAGGGATGGGCAGGCTCAGTGGCACGACCCCGCCGCTCAGTTTGGCGGACGCGGACCTCTGGCGACAAAAGTGGCACCTGCCGCTGGATCGCCAATCGACCTTCGTCGACATGGAAGCGGTGTACCGGGCGCGGGCGCCCATCACGAAGGCGCCGCAGTTGTTCGTGCCGCTGCTGTGGAAAATCGCCGAGGGTTACCGCGCCGCGAAGGTGCAGTACGCCGAGCTCTCGCTGGGAGACATCCACCGCGCGGATCGCCTGCGGCTCGCGGAAGAAGCGCTGCCGATCATCGAGGCCGAGACAGGCGTGCGGCTGCGGTTCCTGCTCGCGTTCTCGCGGCACAACGACTTCGAGTGGGACGAGGACTTGATCGATCGCGTCGAAGCGTTGGCCGGAAGCCGCGCTCTGGTGGGCGTCGACTTCATGGGCCACGAGACGAACTCGACCCACGCGTTCGGCCGGCAGCTGCAGCGGCTGTCGCGCATCGCGTGGCCCGGCTTCGTCGCGCGCGTGCACGCGGGCGAGAACCCGGCCCACCCCGAGAATGTTCGCGCGGTGCTCGAGCACGTGACCTCGCGAAACGTGTGTCTGCGCATCGGGCACGGGCTGTTCGGCGTCGACGACGCGACCGTCGATGCGCTGGCCGAGCGCGGGGCGTTCGTCGAGTTCAACCTCAACTCCAACTTCGCGCTGAACAACATCCAGACGTCTGCCGAGGTGCCGCTGCGGCGGTACCTCGCGCGTGGGGTGCGGTGCGTCTTGTCTACGGATGGTCCCGGGCTCTACCAGACGTCGATGAAGTTCGAGGTGCAGGCGGCGCGGCTGTGCGGGCTCAACGATGACGAGCTCGACCAACTGGCGCGCGCTGAGGATGCGTACCTCGCGGTCGATGCGGCGCGGCCCTCGCAGAAGTTCGTGGTGCCAGACGATGTTCCGCCGCGGCACTACACGCCCGCCGTCGTCGAGGCGAAGCGGCGGGCGCGCAGTGAGCGCGATGCGGCGCTGATGCAACGCGTCGGCCCATTGCTCGTCGACGACTCTTCTCGGGTGCTCGAGGGGAAACGGCCGGTCAGCTTCGCCGGCGCGTGGCTGCATGCGTGGGAAAGAATGCCGGTGGCGGATAGGGCGCAGATCATCTCGCTGCTCGATGCGCTGATGCCGCAGCTGCCCAGGGACCGCGTGGTGGTGGTGACGGGCGGGACGACCCACGGCGTCGAGGGCGAGGTGTTGAAGCGCGCGCACCAGCTGGGGTTGCCAGTGCTCGCGACGTTGGTGAAGGAGTCACCGCCCGACGCGATCGCCGAAGGACTCACCCACGTGTGCCTCGTCGGCGAGGCGCTTCACGACAAGGCGGCGGGCCTCTATGCGCTGATGCAGGCGCACGACGGGCTTTGCCTCTTTCTTGGTGGCGGCAACGTCGTCAGCGATGAGATTCAGGTCGCGACCAACCTTCGGCTTCGGTACCTGCTGCTCGCCGATGTGGCGGGCGCCAGCGGCACGCACGCCAGCGAGCAACCGCACCGCGCATTTCGCGAGGCCCTCGAGGTGATGCGGCGGCTCGATGATTTCGACTTCTTCCGCGCCGCCTTCGAGCCCTTCTGGCAGCTCGGGCCGAATCCGACCGTCGATGTCGTCGTGGTGCGGGGCGACTGCGAGGTTCTGCTGATTCGCCGGCCTGCCGAGGCGCCGGCCGAGCCGAACCAGTGGGCGCTGCCGGGTGGGTTCGTGCCGACGGATGCACCGCGAGGAGCCCCGTGGGCGCCGGGTGTCGAGACGCCCGAGGAGGCGGCGGTTCGCGTGCTCCGCTGCGAGGCAGGGCTCGAGGTCGCCGGGTCGCCACTGGTGACCGTGGCCTCCGTCGAAGGGGGTGGGCGCGATGTCCGGGACACTCCTACCGCCTGGAGCTGTACGACCCTGTTCGCTCTTCAGCGCTCGGGCTCCCTGGCTGGCGAGGCTCTCGGGATGAACGGGACGAAGTGGTGGCCAATCGACGCGCTTCCTTCGCGACTTGCGTTCGACCACGCACGATTGATCAAGCTCGCGCTGCGCAAACTGTATGGTGCGCGCCATGGCTGACAAAAAGTTCCAGGTGCATGGCTGCGGGCTCTCGAAGCGGAGCATCAAGGCGGCGACGCCCGAGGAAGCGGCAAAGAAGTTCCAGTTCGATGTCAACGCCGAGAAGTACCGCGGCGGCTTCGTGCAGGAAGGTGAGATCGTGATCAACGACGAGCACGGCAAGCCCCTGCGGTTCGGCTGGGACTTGAAGCCGATTGTCGTCGCTGCTCCCGCGAAGTAGAGCGGTGCGGGTGAAGGCCCGATTTGCCGCGCTCGCGTCGCTGTTGCTCCTCGCCCTGGGGTGCGGCGTGCCGTCCCAGAACACGCCTGACGCTTCGGTCGAAGCCGATGCAGGCGTCTTCTTCGATGCAGGCGTCTTCGTCGATGCCGGGCTCCTCGTCGACGCAGGCATGGTCGGCGATGCCGGCCAGCCGGCGACGGTGGTCCGCGTGCACTACCCGGCGGGCACCCGAAAGCTGTGGATGCGCGGCTCGGCGTTTCCTTTCAACTGGACCACTGGCAACCCGATGACCGCCGGCCCGGACGACACGTGGACACTGACCACGACCGCGGTGACCGGCACGCTGGAGTTCAAGCCGCTGGTCGACGACCTCAACTGGAGCCGCGGGCCGAACTACACCGTAAAGGCCGGCACCACGGTCGACATCTATCCGCACTTCTTCACCACCAACGGTCAGTGGTCGAAGCGGTGGCCTTCCTTCTCTTCCACCATTCTCGGCAACACGCGGCCTGTCTGGGTCTACCTGCCGCCGACGTACGTCGAGAACGCGCGCGCGCGCTTCCCCGTCGTCTACATGCACGACGGCGCGAACCTGTTCGACCCCGCGACGGCGTTCGGCGGTAACCCCTGGTACGCACAGAACGCGATGGACGCGGCGGCGGAGAACGGCAGCACCCGCGAGGCAATCATCGTCGGGCCAGAAGCGACGAATGACCGCATCGGTGAATACACGCCGACGATGGACACCACGTACCCCGGCAGCGGCAAGGGCCTTCAATACGTGCGGATGCTGGTGGAAGAGCTGAAGCCGAAGGTCGACGCGGAGCTGCGCACCCTGCCCGAGCGCGAGCACACCGCGATTCTCGGCTCATCGCTGGGCGGCCTCATCTCCGCGTACGCAGGCACGACGAAGGCGACCACCTTCGGCCTCGTCGGAGCGATGTCTCCTTCTACCTGGTGGGACAACAAGGTGCTGCTCACGCTGGTTGCCGCGACGCCCTTAAGTCCGCGGCCGCTGCGCGCCTATGTCGACAGCGGAGACTCGGGAAACTCGAGCGACGACAAGACGAACACCGCGCAGCTCGCACAGGCCTACCGCACCCTCGGCTACTCGGAGCCCACGACTCTGAAGTACGTCGTGCAGCAGGGCGCGACGCACAGCGAGACCTACTGGGCGCAGCGGCTGCCGGCGGCGCTCGAGTTTCTTCTCGGCCCGCGGCAGTAGGGCTTGCGCATGCATAATTGGTGCATATATATGCGTCCACCATGCAGACGCTGAAAGCGGGGATCATCGGGGCTTCGGGGTACGCAGGAATCGAGCTGGCTCGAATTCTGGCGCGCCATGGCCAGGTGCAGCTGGGCTTCCTCACCAGCGACCGTTGGGTCGGCGAGTCGGTGGCGGCGCGGCTGGGCATCGACAGCGCGCTGCAGTTCGTCGGCAACGACCAGGGCGTCGCGCTGGCGGGTGACTGTGACGTGGTGTTTCTGGCGACGCCTTCAGAAAGCGCGCTGCACCTGGCTCCGAAGTTGTTGGAGCTGGGCGCGAAGGTCATCGACCTCTCTGGCGCGTTCAGGCTCAAGGACGCCGCGCAGTACCCGGGCTTCTACGGAATGACGCACGACGCGCCGGCGTGGCTTTCGAAGGCCGTCTACGGCTTGCCCGAGCTGTTCCGGGAAGAGATTCCCGCCGCGACGCTGATTGCGAACCCGGGCTGCTACCCGACCGCGGTGGCGCTGGCGATTTGTCCGCTGCTGCGCGCGAAGCTCGCCGAGCCGCTGAGCCTCGTCGTCAACGCAGCGTCGGGCGTCTCGGGCGCGGGCCGCAAGGCGACCGAGGACTACAGCTTCATGGAAGTCGACGGCGACTTCCGCGCGTACAGGGCGCTGAAGCACCAGCACACGCCCGAGATTGCGCAGACGTTGTCGCGCGTGGCCGGTGAGAAGGCGGCCCTGGTCTTCACCCCGCACCTGTTGCCAGTGAAGCGCGGAATTCTCGCCACCGCGGTGGCGACGCTGAAGCCCGGAGTGACTGCCGCGCAGGTGAACGCCGCGTACGCCGAGGCGTACCAACACGAGCCCCTGGTGACGCTGGTCGAAGGTGCCGACGCCGTGCGCATGGGCCAGGTGGTGAACACGCCGCGGACGATTGTGGGCGTCACCGTCGAGGGCAACCACGCGGTCGCCATCTCGGCGATCGACAACCTGCTCAAGGGCGCGGCGAGCCAGGCGGTGCAGAACTTCAACCTGATGTTCGGGCTGCGCGAGACGCAGGGGGTCACCTGATGAGCGTCGCCAAGGGTTTCCAGTTCGCGGGGCTTCACGCCGGCATCAAGCCGAACAAGAAAGACCTCGCGCTCGTCTACAGCCCGACGCCTTGCGTGGCCGCGGCAGCGCTGACGGCGAACACCGCGCGGGCGGCTCCGGTCATCGATGCGGCGGGTCGGGTGCCGGCGATCGGCGTGCACGCGGTCATCATCAACAGCGGCAACGCGAACGCGCTCACCGGGCCATCGGGCCTGGAAGACGTGCAGAAGGTGCACGACGCCCTCGCGGCGGCGCTGAATGTCGCTGGCGGCTCGGCGATTCTGTCTGCCTCCACTGGGGTCATTGGCGTGCGGTTGCCGAAAGAGAAAATCATCGACGCGCTGCCCCGGTTGGTGGCCGCGTTGACGCACGCGCCGGAAGCGGCGGCCGAAGCGATTCTCACCACTGACACGCGAATGAAGGTCGCCTCGCGCACCATCTCGCTGAACCGGAAGCAGGTGACGCTGTCGGCCATCTGCAAGGGCTCGGGGATGATTGCGCCCCAGCTGGCGACGATGATCGCGGTCGTCACCACCGACTGCTCGATTTCCGCGCCGATGCTTCAGCAAGCGCTGGTCTCGTCGATGGAAGGCAGCTTCAACAACCTCACCATCGACAACGACATGTCGACGAACGACGCCGTCTTCGTGCTGGCCAACGGGCTCGCGGGCAACGCGCCCATCACCGACCCGGGCGACCAGTACGAGAAGTTCCGCGCGGCGCTGTTCTCGCTGTGCCAGGAGCTCGCGCGCGAGATCGCGGCCGACGGCGAAGGCGCGACGAAGCTCATCGAGGTGAAGGTCACCGGCGCGCCGAACACGAAGATGGCGGCGGACTTTGCGAAGTCGATCGCCGGCTCGTCGCTGGTGAAGGCAGCCATCTTCGGAGCCGACCCGAACTGGGGCCGCGTGCTCGCCACCGTCGGCGCGCGCGCCGGTTCGCAGGGCTGGGCGCTGGACCCTTCGGCCTCGCGGGTCACCATTCAGGGCATCTGCGTCTACGACAAAAAGCCGACGCTCGACTCGCCGGCGCGGCTCAAGGCGCGGATGCGGGAGCCCGAGGTGAAGGTGACCGTCGAGCTGCGCGCGGGCGAAGCCGACTCGATCGCGTGGGGCTGCGACCTCTCGTATGACTACGTGAAGATCAACGCCGACTACACCAGCCTGCTGAAGTCTGCGGCCGATGGCTCGGTGTCGCGCGATGACCGCCTCACCAACTACAGCCCGAGCTTCAAGGTGACGCTGCTCACCCAGGCGCTCTCGTACATCACCCGCTTCTCCGGCAAGCGCTGCGTGCTGAAGCTGGGCAAGGCGGCGCTGGCGAAGGACTCTTTGCGGCAGGCGTTCTGCGAAGACGTGAACCTGCTCAAGTCCGTCGGCATGGTGCCCATCGTCGTCCACGGCGAAGCGCCGAACGCGTCGGGCGACGCCAAGCTGCGCGAGGTGCTCGTCACCGGCAGCACGAACCTCGAGCTCGTCACCGTGCTGAACCGCAACGGCAGCCACGCGATTGGCGTGTCGGGGCAGGACGGCGGGCTGCTCCGCGCGAAGAAGGGCACGTCGGTGAAGGGCGAGTTCGCCGTCGGTGAGCTGCTGAAGGTGAACGCCGAGATGCTCGAGATGTTTCTGGCGCGCGGGTACGTGCCAGTCATCGCTCCGGTCGGAATCACCGAGGACGGCGAGAGCGTGCCGCTGGACGCAGACCAGGTCGCCGCGATGGTCGCCAAAGAGCTGAACGCATCAAAGCTCGTGCTGCTCACTGGCGCGACGGGCCTGATGGTGGAAGACGAGCTGGTGCAGCAGATGCCGACGTCGCTGCTGATCGCGAAGCTCGAGGCCGGTGCCTTCGAAGGAAACCTTCTCGCGAAGGCGAAGGCCGCGCTCTGGGCGGCGCAGGCGGGCGTCGAGCGGGTTCACGTCATCGACGCCCGCACGCCGCACAGCGTGATTGCCGAGCTCTTCACCGACCAGGGCGTCGGGACGTTGGTGACGGTCGGATGACGACTGAGGTGCATTCGCGCCGCGACACCATTCGGCGCCTCATTCGCTCGCAGGTCATCAGCACCCAGGAAGAGCTTAAGAAGCTGCTCGAAAAAGAAGGAATCGAAGTGACCCAGGCGACGTTGAGCCGCGACCTGGGCGCGCTGATGGCGCGGCGCATTCAGCTGCCTGAAGGCGGTACGGCGTACGAGCTCGATGACGCGCCGGTCGGTGGTGGGGTCGAGGGGTTAAAAGCGGTGCACGCGCTGGTGACGACGGTCGACGAAGGCGACGCGATGGTGGTGTTACACACGCGGCCCGGGGCGGCGTCGGTGGTGGCGGCGGCGATCGACGCCGGAAGGCCAGCGGGGGTCCTGGGCACCATCGCGGGGGACGACACGATTTTTCTCGTACCTGCCAAAGGCATCAAGCCGTCTCGGGTTGCCAACCAGCTTCGAACCATCTGGAAGAAGGGGAAAGGATGAGCTCAGTCGTTGCCAAGACAGACGCCGCCGGGGGAGCCACGCTGCATCCGCAGGTGCTCGCCTTCTCGAGCTCGCTGAAGCTCGACCGCGCGCTGCTGAAGGAAGACCTCATCGGCAGCCTCGCCCACATCGCGATGCTCGCGCGCCAGAAGCTGGTGCCCGACGCGGACGCGCGCGCGATTCACAAAGGGCTCGTCTCACTGTGGGAAGACGCCGCGAAGGGCACGCTGGTGCTGCCCGACGAAGAAGACGTGCACATGGCGGTCGAGGCCGAGCTTCACCGGCGCATCGGCAACTCTTCGCAGGTGCTTCACACCGCGCGGTCGCGCAACGACCAGGTGGCGACGGACCTTCGGCTGTGGACGCGCGAGCAGTGCGCGCGAACGCTGCACACCATTTCAGGCCTGGTGGCTGAGGTGCTGCAGTACGCGAAAGACGGTCAGGACGTGGTGCTGCCCGCGTACACGCACCGGCAGCGCGCGCAGCCCGTCACCCTCGCGTACTGGTGGGCGTCGTGGGCGGCGGGGCTGCTGCGCGATGCCGAGGCCTTTGCTTTCGTGCTCGACCAGGCCGACACGCTGGCGCTGGGCGTGGGCGCGATCTCCGGTACGTCGATGAACACCGACCGCGCGTCGGTGCAGCAGGCGCTGCAGTTCTCGAGGATGACGGACAACGGGCTCGACACCGTGGGCGATCGCGACTTCGCGCTCGACTTCCTCTACGCGTCGACGCGGCTGCTGGTGCGGCTTGGAAGATTGTCGACCGACCTGATCGACTTCTCGTCGAAAGAGTTCGGCTTCGTCACGCTGGGCGGCGAGATCGCATGTGGCAGCTCGATGATGCCGCACAAGCGAAACCCCGACCTCTTCGAGCTGCTGCGCGGGAAGAGTGGCTCGGCGATCGGCGCGCTCACCGGACTCCTCGCGACGGTGAAGGGCCTGCCCGGCGGCTACAACCGCGACCTGCAGGAAGACCGCGGGCCGCTGCTCGAGATGGGCGTTCGGCTCGATGAATGTCTCTCGGTGCTGCGGCTTGGCTTGAAGAACGTGAAGTTCGAGCCGGACGTGTGCCGCGCTGCGCTGGAAGACGGCAGCACGCAGGCCACGGACCTCGCCGAGGCGCTGGTGAAGAAGGGCATCGCCTTCCGCGACGCGTACCAGGCGGTCGGCCGGCTGGTGCGGGTGTCCCGTGAGAAGCAGGTTCCGCTGGCGAAGCTGACGCTCGCGCAGGCAGTCGAGGTGGACCCGCGGTTCGACGCGGCCACGCTGACGGTGCTCGAGCCGAAGGCGGCGGCCGCGCGAAAGAACTCGCTGGGCGGCACCGGCGACACCGCGGTGGCGACGCAGCTCTTGACGTTGACGAAGGCCGCGGCGGCGCTGGAGGCACGTGCGACGCAGGTGCCGCGGCTCGAAAGCCTGTTCACTTCACTGAAGGAGAGCTGGAAATGAAACGCGACTTCCTGACTTTATCGGATTTGTCGAAGGACGAGCTGGGCGCGCTCATGCGCCGCACCCGCGTGCTGAAGGAAGCGCGCTCGCAGCGCCGCGTGATGAACACCCTCGCGGGCCGCACGCTGGTGATGATTCTCGAGAAGGCGTCGACGCGCACCCGCGTTTCTTTCGAGGCAGCGATCGCCCAGCTCGGCGGCCACTGCATCACGCTGCCCCCGACGGACAGCCAGATGGGCCGCGGTGAGCCGCTGCAGGACACCGCGCGGGTGACGTCGCGCTACGCCGACTGCATCGTGATGCGCACCTTTGCTGACGACCGCATTCGTCAGTTCGCGGGCGCGGCGACGGTGCCGGTCATCAACGGGCTCACCGACGGTGGACACCCGGTGCAGCTGCTGGCCGACCTCTTCACCATCGAAGAACGCCTGGGCGCGATCGCCGGCAAGACCGTCGCCTTCGTCGGCGACACCGCGAGCAACATGGGGCGGTCGTACTGCGAGGCGGCGACGCTCTTCGGCTTCACCCTGAAGCTCGCCTCGCCCGAGGGCTACCGGCCCGCGGCGGACGTGATGAACGCGAACGTGCAGGTGACGGACTCGCCGCAGAAGGCGGTGACCGGCGCGGACGTGGTGGTGACGGACGTGTGGACGAGCATGGGCCAGGAAGCCGAGAAGGATGCCCGGCTGAAGGCGTTCAAGGGCTACTGCGTCGACGACGCGCTGATGAAGCTGGCGGCGAAGAAGGCGATTGTCCTCCATTGTCTGCCCGCCCACCGCGGCGAAGAGATTGCGGCGAGCGTCATCGACGGCCCGCAGTCGGCGGCGTGGGACGAGGCCGAGAACCGGCTTCACGTGCAGAAGGCGCTGCTCGAGACGCTGATTATCGAGAACGAGAAGGAAATCATTCGCATGCCGGGCGGCGACGACGCGGCCAACGACATCCGGGCCTGACGGCCTCAAGAGGAGAAAGAAGACCCATGAAGATTCTGGTTCTCGGTGCGGGCGCCGACGTTCCCAACTCGGCGGTGACGGAAGCATTGCTGGGCTTCAAGGCGGCAGGCGCGGACGTGGTGCTGCTCGACAGCAACCCGGCGACGCTGGCCACCGACCCCGACGTGGCGCACCGCACGTACCTCGAGCCGGTGACGCTCGAGGCGGCGACGCGCATCGTGGCGCTCGAGAAGCCGGATGCAGTCGTGGCGACGCTGGGCGGGCCGACGGCGCTCGCGTTGGGCACGCGGCTGGCGTCCGAGCAAGGGGTGAAGCTGTTGGGGGTAGGGCTCGACGGGCTCGCGCACGCCGAGCAGCTGAACGCGAAGGTGTCACTGGCGGCGCTGGCCGGTTGGCGGCGGGCCGAGCTGTTGGTGCTCGCCGATGCGAAGGGCACGTCGGAGGTCGCGGGCTCGGTCGAGCTGCTCGAGCCGATGGGCATTCACCCGCAGGACTCGCTGGCGATTACTCCCGCGCGCACTTTCGGGCCGTCACTGCTTCAGCAGATGGAAGCGCTGGCGCTGG
>JBBRAX010000083.1:0-26804 GCA_038206395.1 Myxococcales bacterium
ATTCTATAGAGCGTCATGTGCTTCATTACTCCCCGGGCGTCTCGACGCCCATCCCCGAGACTTCGAACAACGACACGGGCTCCGCACGTACCTTGAAGGTCAACGCCCCGATCGGTCGCGTGCGGACCTCGATCGTCAGGCGCGACCGCGTCTCCTCACTGATGAGAATGCGCGTGCCGTAGTCCTTGTTGAGCGACTCGAGCCGCGATCCGAGGTTCACCGCATCGCCAATCACCGTGTAGCTCATGATAGCTTCCGACCCGATGTTCCCGGCGATCATCTCGCCCGAGTTGATCCCGATGCCGATGTTCAGGACGGGGCGGCCCGCCGCCTTCCACCCGACGTTCATCCGCTCGAGCACCTGAATCATCTCGAGCGCGGTCTGAACGGCGTGGTCGGCATGCCGGGGGTCACGCAGCGGGGCCCCGAAGAGCCCCATCACCATGTCACCCACGAACTTATCGAGCGTTCCCTGGTGGCGGAACAGCACTTCGACCATTTCCCCGAAGTATTCGTTCAACTGGGCGACCACCGCTTCCGGGGTTTCGGCCTCCGACGCGGTCGTGAAGCCGCGGATGTCCGAGAACAGCACCGTCATCTCGCGCTTCTCGCCGGCGTTGAGCTTGTCCGGGAACTTCAGCGCCTCTTCCATCACGTCGGCGCCGAGGTACTTGGTGAAGGTGCTGCGCAGCTGAAGCTTCTCGCGGTCGACCGACAGGTAGCCGAGGAAGATCATCGCGAAAGACGCGCCCAGGGTGTTCACCAGCGGCATCACCGTCGCGAGCTGGGTGCCGCCCGAGAAGAGCGCTTGATCGGCGGCCAGCCACGCCAGCGCGAGCCCGACGATCACCGCGAGCTTGAGCCCGAAGCTCTTCAGGCGCGGGATGAGGCGCGAGAGCATCAAGGCGATGGCCAACATCAACGCCGACTCGACCAGCACCAGCCACGACGGGCGCAGCAGGAAGCTGCGGTTCAAGAGGTTCGAGAGGATCGAGGCGTGCGCGAAGACGCCAGGCGTGAACTCCGAGAAGGGAGTGACCCGTTGATCGCCCGTCGCCCCAACCAGCGTGACGCCGATCAGCACTGCTTTGCCTTCGACCACCTTGCGATCGAACGTGCCGTCGATCAGCTCGCCGATCGACAGCTGAGGGAACACCGAGGGCGGGCCGACGTGGTTCACCAGCATGAAGGGCTCGTTGCCCTGGTACGACGCGTGGAATGCCGGGCCGCGGTCGGGCTCGATCCGCACGCCCGACAGATCGCCGCCTTCCTGGGTGGGGACGAGCTTCGCGCCGAGGTAGACGGCGGCGGTCTGCAGCGGCAGCGAGGGCAGCAGGCCCTTCGCGCCAGTGAGCTTGATGAGAATCGGCGAGCGCCGAATCGTGCCGTCGACATCGGGCACGTAGCTGAAGTGGCCGAAGTGGTTTCCGTTGTTGGCGAAGCGCTGCAGCGGCGTCTGGGCCGAATGGTTGGGCCAGCCGCGCAGCTTCGAAAACGGGTACGTGCTGCCAGCGACTGCGCCCTCGGCCTGCAGCAGCTGCCCGGCGAGCAAAGCGTCATGCGCCGCCACCCGTTCGAGGCCGATCGCGTCGCGCTCTTCCTCGGGGTACGCGATCACGCCCTGAACGATGGTGCCGCCGCCTTTTCGAAACGCTTCTTCGAGGCTGAGATCGTCAGACTCGGCTGACTTCTTCACCAGCTCAGCGCGGAAGCCGGCCAGCGAGACGACCGCGGCCCCTTGATCCGCGTCGAACTTCTGCAGCAGCGCGCGGTAGATCTTCCCGTCGTCGTTGGCTTCGTCGGTGAAAGCGATGTCGAGGCCGACCGCACGGGCCTTTGCGTCGACGAGGGCATTGAGCGCAGCGGCCAGGTGAGCGCGGGGCCACGGCCAGAGCCCATACTTCTGGGCCGACTTCTCGTCGATCGCGACGACCAGCACCGCGGGGTCTGGGGTTGACGGGCCTCGCAACCGGAACTTGAGGTCGGTGGCGCGGCCTTCGATCAGGTGAATGCCGCGCGCCAGCGCCGACAGGGTCGACGTGCTCGCTTTCCCAGCGATGAGGCCGATCGACGGCTGCGCATCGGACCAGACGTGCAGCACCACGCAAAGCAGTGAGCACGCCAGCGCGAGCACCTCGTACCTGCGGGCAGACAGGAACTTCGTCATCGGCGCTCCACCGTATCGTTTTTCCCGATACGAACGCGGTCGAAGTCGGTAGAAGCGCCGGGCGTGGGCACCACCTACAAACAGGCTGGCGTCGACATCGAAGCGGGCGACGCGCTGGTCGAACGGATCAAGCCGTTTGCCGCTCGCACCCGTCGTCCCGAGGTGTTGAGCGGCGTTGGCGGGTTCGGCGGCATGTTCGCGCTGCCTGCGGGTTACCGTGAGCCGGTACTCGTGTCGGGCACCGATGGCGTCGGCACGAAGCTGAAGCTGGCCTTCGCGCTCGACGTGCACGACACGGTGGGCATCGACCTGGTCGCGATGTCGGTGAACGACGTGCTGACGTGCGGCGCCGAGCCTCTTTTCTTCCTCGACTACTACGCGACGGCGCGGCTCGACGTGGCGCGGGCGGCAAAGGTGATTGCGGGCATCGCAGAAGGTTGCGTGCAGGCGGGCTGCGCGTTGCTGGGCGGCGAGACGGCCGAGCTGCCGGGCTTCTACGCGCCTGGCGAGTACGAGCTGGCGGGCTTCTGCACTGCGGTGGTCGAGAAGAGCGAGATCATCGACGGCACCAGGATCGTCGCTGGCGACGCAGTGATCGGCATCGCCTCCAGCGGCCTGCACTCGAACGGGTTCTCGCTGGCGCGCAAGGTCGTCGAAGACAGCGCGATCAAGTACGAAGAGAAGATCGTCGGCATGGATCAGCCGATCGGCCAGAAGCTGCTGACGCCGACGCGGATCTACGTGAAGGACATTCTCGCCCTGAAGAAGGTGGTGCCGCTCAAAGGGCTCGCGCACATCACGGGCAGTGGAATTCCCGGCAACCTGCCGCGCTGCCTGCCCGATGGGGTGCGCGCGGTGTTGTCGGAAAAGACGTGGAAGCGGGCGCCGATCTTCGACGTGCTGCAGAGGCTGGGCGACATCGAGCGCAACGAGATGTTCAGCACCTTCAACATGGGCCTTGGGATGTGCGTCGTCGTCGCGCCGGGCGACGTGAAGGCGGCGCTGGATCTACTGAAAGCGCGCGGCGTGCCGGCGTGGGAAGTCGGCCGGATCGAAGCGGGCACCTCGGGCGCCGAGGCCGAAGCGATCATCGGGGCATGACCGCCGCGGTCGCCACGCGGGTTGCCGTGCTCGCCTCGGGCAGCGGCTCGAACTTCCAGGCGCTGATTGACGCGCAGGTTCCGATCGCCGTGCTCGTCTGCAACGTGCCAGGCGTGAAGTGTCTCGATCGCGCGAAGGCCGCGGGCATCGACGCGGTCGTGCTCGATCACAAGTCCTTCGAGTCGCGCGACGCTTTCGACAACGCCCTCATCGCCGAACTGCAATCGCGCAACGTCTCGCTGGTGGTGCTCGCCGGCTTCATGCGGCTGCTGACCCCCAGGTTTCTTTCCGCGTTTCCGTCGGCCGTGATCAACGTTCACCCTTCCCTGCTGCCCGCGTTTCCCGGCGTTCACTCGGCGAAGCAGGCGCTCGAGTACGGCGTGAAGCTCACCGGCTGCACCGTGCACTTCGTCGACGAAGGCACCGACACGGGTCCGATCATCGCGCAGGCTGCGGTGCCGGTGCTCGAGGGCGATGACGAGGCGCGGCTGCAGGCGCGGATCCAGGTCGAAGAGCACCGGCTGTTTCCCGCGGTCGTCGCGGCGGTGGTCGAAGGGCGCTTGAAGCTCGACGGGCGCAAGGTGGTGCGGGGATGAGCGCGACCCAGAAGCCCACCCGCGCCAACACCGGCCCGACGCGCCACGTGTACGACGTCGCGGTCGTCGGCGGCCAGTTGTCGGGTGCGATGGCGGCCGCGCTCCTCGCCCGCCGCGGCTACCAGGTGCTGTATGTCGAGCACGACGGCAACGGCAACGGCTACCACCACGAGGGCTGGACGTTGCCGTACGCGCCTTTCGTGATCCCGCCGCTGAAGTCGCTGGCCTGCCTGGAAGAGCTTTCGACCGAGCTCGGCGTCACCACTGCCCTGCAGCGCGCGCTGCGGACGCCGTCGCCGATGTTGCAGCTGGTGAGGCCGGGCGTGCGGCTCGACGTACACCCCGAGGCGGCGAAGCTCCTGGCCGAGGCGAAGCGCGCGCTGGGCGCTGAACAGGGCGCGGCGCTGGCCTCTGCGTTCGGCGCTGCAGCCTCGGCGGCCGAGCGCAGTGAGCCCTTCCTCAAGGAAAAGCCCGAGCTGCCGCCCGAAGGCGTGTTCGGGAAGTTCAAGTTCAAGCGGCTGGCCGACAAACACCCGGGGTTGCGCGAGGCGTCGCGGCTGTCGGACGCGCCGATGGAGAAGCTGCTGAAGGGGCTGGTGCCTTTCCTCAACTACTCGGCGGGTCCCGAAGGGCTGGCGGTGACGCGGCCTCTGGCGCTCGCGCTGTCGGGGCTGTACACGATTCCCGGTGGCCGCGAAGGGCTGCGCGAGGTGTTCCTCGCCCGGCTGAAGGAGCTCGGCGGCGACGTGCTGCTCCACGACGAGTCGACGGTGGCCGAGACGCTGGCGCTCGACGGCAACACGCTCACCGGGATCAAGCTCGTGCGCTCCGAGACGATCTACAAGACAGGCTGCGTGCTCGGCGCCACCGACGCGGGAGCGTTGCGGCGCCTGCTGCCCGAGAAGAAGCGGCACCGGGCGTTGTCCGAGACGCTCGACGGCGCGCAGACGAAAGAGATCCTCTTCACGCTCAACCAGGTGCTGCCCGAGAGGTCGCTGCCCCGCGGCATGGGCGAGCTGGTGCTCTTCGAGACAGACGACGCCGAGCTCCCGGTGATGCTGGTGCAGGTGCAGCCCGCGAAGCGCGCGATGGAGTCGGGCGGCGAAGACATGCGGTGCGTCTGCGCGTCGGCGTTCGTGCCCGCGTCGGCCCGCGAGCTCGGTGAAGATCACCTCAAGACCCTGGCCGATCGCCTCGGCAAACAGCTCGAACGGCTGATGCCGTTCTCCCGTGCGAAGCTCCACCTCGAGTCGGCGCCGTACCTTCACGCCAGCGGCGTTCGCGGAAGCCGGATGCTGCCCCACCCGCACCTGGCCTTCGACGACGAGACGCTGCTGGGGATCACGGGGCTGCCGGCGCGCGCTCCAGCGAAGCACCTGTTCCTCGCGAGCCGGGAAGTGCTCCCGGGTCTGGGCTTCGAGGGCGAAGTGTTGACTGCGCTGCGCGTGTCGCGCCTGGTGCAAGAGACGCTGAAGAAGAACGACCCACTGAAGCGTCGATGAGCTCGACCGAACGGGTTCACGCCAGGGGGCAGCACCTGGGCGCAGGGTCGAGCGCGCGCGAGGTGGTCGACCTGCTGCACCGCGAGAACGCGAAAGCCGTGAAGGCCGCTGGCCGGGCGCGACTGCAGCTGGCGGAAGGTGCCGAGCTGATCGCGGCCGCGCTGCGCGCAGGACACCGGCTGATCTACGTCGGCGCAGGAACCAGCGGGCGGCTGGGCGCGCTCGATGCCGCCGAGTGTCCCCCGACCTTCGGCACCGAGCCCTGGCAGGTCGTGGCGCGCATCGCCGGCGGCCCGAAGGCGCTGACCCGCGCAGTCGAAGGTGCTGAAGATGGCGATGGCGCAGAGGCCGTTGCTGATGTTCGCCCGGGCGATGTCGTCTGCGGCATCACCGCCAGCGGCACGACGCCGTGGGTGATCTCTGCCCTGCGCGACGCCAGACGCCGGGGAGCGACCACCCTGCTGGTCTGCTGCACCCGCCGCCGGGCGGTAAAGGTAGACGTCCGCATCTGCCTGCTGACGGGCGCCGAGGTGGTGGCGGGCTCGACGCGGCTCAAGGCGGGCACGGCGACGAAGCTGGCGCTGAACGCGCTGACGACAGCGGCGATGGTGCGGCTCGGGCGCGTCGAGGGCGGGCGGATGGCGCGGCTGCGGCCGACGAACGCGAAGCTCAAGCGGCGCGCGGTGGGAATCGTCGCCGACCTGCTGGGCATTGATGAGGCCTCGGCGGCACGACGGCTCGAGGCCGCAGGCGATGTCGCAGGGGCGCTGCGCTGAAAATGGGCGCCCTCTCTTTCAAGATCCTCGTCTCGGAAGATCCTTCGGCGCTGAAGCGCTCGAAGTCGCAGCGCGTCTTCGGCCCGCTGTGGGTGACGCTCGGCACCAAGGCATTTCCAAAGGCGCAGTGGCGCGACTTCCCCGTGGCGGCGCTGGCGGCGTGGACTGCGCGGTGCCTCAAGCTGCAGGCCGTGGGTGACTCGGCGCAGCTGGCCTTCGTCGAGGGCGAGCACCGGCTTCGGGTCGAGCTGCTCGAGGACGCGCTGGTGAAAGTCACCGCGCTCACCAACGGCGAAGAGCAGATGACCTGCATCACCTCGAAGCACCATCTGTGGACGGAGCTCGCCCGCGTTGGCCACCAGGTGCTCGCCCAGTGCTCCCGGCTGGGGTGGCCCAGCGACGAGTGGAACCAGCTGCGCGCGAACCTCGAAGCCAACAAACACCCAGCGCGCCGAAACTGAAAACCGGTACGCTGCGGGGCCTGTGAGACGCAGCCGGGTGGTGGTGGGGCTCATCTCGGGAACCAGCGTGGACGCCATCGAAGCGGTGGCGTGCCGCATTCGGGGCACCGGGCCGTCCGTCGGGCTCGAGCTGCTGAGCCACGTGAGTCAGCCGTTCACCCCAAAGCTGACCAGGCGCGTGCTGCAGGCCGATTCTGCCCGGGCGCTGTGTGCGCTGAACTTCGTGCTGGGTGAGCTCTTCGCCGATGCCGCGCTGGCGGCCATCGCCCTTGCGGGGCTCAGGCCTTCGCAGGTCGATGCGATCGGCTCGCACGGGCAAACCGTCGCCCACCTGCGCGGAGCGACGATGCAGGTGGGCGAGGCCTCAGTGATCGCCGAACGCACGGGTGTGCCGGTGGTAAGCGATTTTCGGACGCGCGACGTGGCCGCGGGGGGCGAAGGGGCTCCGCTGGTGCCGTATGCCGACTGGGTGTTGTTCCGGAAGCCGGGTGAGGCGCGGGCGCTGCAGAACATCGGCGGCATCGCGAACGTGTCGATCGTCTCAAGCAGGCTTCAGGACACGCTGGCCTTCGACACCGGGCCCGGGAACATGCTGCTCGACGCGGTGGTGCGCGAGCTGACGAAGGGAAGGCAGCACTACGACCGCGACGGCAAGCTCGCGCGCAAAGGCGAGATCCTCGTGCCGCTGCTGCGGAAGCTGTGCGGCCACCCATTTCTGAAGCGGGCGCCGCCGCGCAGTGCGGGACGCGATCAATTCGGCGAGTCGCTGGCCGCGGTGCTGTGGAAGGACTTCGGCGATCGCCCGCATGATCTGCTCGCGACGCTGGTCGCGTTCACGGTCGAGGCCACCGCGCAGGCGTACGAGAAGTGGGTGCTGCCGAGGCGGCGGCTCTCGGGCGTGTGGCTGTCGGGGGGTGGCAGCCGGAATCCGCTGATCGTCGCGGGGCTGAAGGCCCGCCTGCATCCCCTGCCGGTGTTGCCGCTGGACACGCTGGGGTTTCCGGAAGGCGCCAAAGAGGCGGCGTGCTTTGCGCTTCTTGCGTCTGAGCACCTGGAGGGGACGCCGCAGAACATCCCCGCCGCCACCGGCGCGCGCCGCCGCGTCGTCCTGGGGAAGCTGACGCCATGAGCACGGTGAATGTGATGGCCCGCGAGATCGCGGCCAAGATCGTCTTCTACGGGCCCGGCCTGTCGGGAAAGACGACGACGCTCAAGCGCGTCTACGACTCGGTGAAGCCCGCGCACCGCGGCGAGCTGATGTCGCTGCCCACCGAGGCAGACCGCACGCTCTTCTTCGACTTCCTGCCGGTGAAGGTCGAGCGCGTGCACGACTACTCGGTGCGGCTCGCGCTCTACACGGTGCCCGGGCAGGTCTTCTACAACGCGACCCGGAAGCTGGTGTTGCAGGGCGCCGACGGCGTGGTGTTCGTCGCCGACTCGCAGCCCGCCGCCGAAGACGCGAACCGCGAGTCGTTGCAGAACCTCGAAGAGAACCTGGCCGACCAGGGGATCCGCATCGAGAAGTTTCCGATCGTCCTCCAGTACAACAAGCGCGACATCGAGAACGTCTCGAGCCTCGAGCACCTGCGCAGCGCGCTGAACGGGCGCAGCTGGCCCGACTTCGAGACGTGCGCGACCAACGGCCAGGGCGTGCTCGACACGCTCAAGGCGATCATGCGGCTGGTGATCAAGGACCTGAGGCAGAAGAAGGTGGTGCCGCCACGGCCTTCGCGGCCCGAGCCGGTGATCGCGGCGGTGCCCGATGCGGCCGTTGAAAGCGGGCTCGAAGGGCAGATTCGCCAGCACCTCGCAGATCACCCGGCAGAAGACGCAGACGTGCCGCCGATGGCGACGCCGGCGCGAGGGATTCAAGCGGTGATCGCGCGGCCGCTGGGTGTGTCGGCGGCGCTGGCTCCAGGTGCGTTGCTGGACCCTGCGCGCGTGGCCGACACCGCCTTCGCTGCGGGCGACTGGGGGGCTTGCGTGCGCGCGTGCGTCGAGACGGTGCACCGCGCGCTGCACTTCGCGGGTGAAGGGCCGACGGGTTCGCAGGCGCACCTGCTGGGCGTCGACGGGAGGGACCTGCTGGCGCTGCAGTCGCTCGCGAGCAAGCACCCGCTGCGGGTGGATGACGCCGCCTTCGCCCTCTACGTGTTGATGCAGACCTTTCACCGGCTCGCCAAAGCAGGGCTGCCCCACCCTTAAGGAATGATCGCCTTGTCGGCGTCGCGATCTTCTCGCACCATCGCCAGCGCTTCGATCGCGAGCCTCGTCACGAGCGGGCCTAGGATCGCACCGAACACGCCCCACGCCGCGAGGCCGCCGAACACCGAGAGGAAGAGCAGAAACACCGGTAGGTCGAGCTTCCCGTAGCGCGCGAAAATCGGCCGGAGCACGTTGTCCATCGTCGAGATGACGAGGCCGAAGGCGACCATCACAATCGCCTTCACCGGGTTACCCGTGAAGTAGAGGCCCGCCGCGACGGGCGCCCACACGATCGCCGTCCCACCGATGGGGACGAAGCCCGAGATGCCGGTGAGCAGGCCGAGCACCACGGCGCGGGGAACTCCCAACGAGAGGTAGACGATGACCGCCACCACGGCCTGTGACGCGTTGGTGAGGCCGACGCCGATCAGGATCCCTCGGCCCGTCTCGTTGAAGGCAGCGCCCAGGCGGCGAAGGTGGTTGGGTGCCAGCGGCAGGTGTTGCTGTGCCCAGCCCCAGGCGCGCGGCCCGTCGACGAGAAAGGTCCAGGTTCCGAAGAAGAAGATGATCGAGCCGATGATGGATTTGAAGGCCGCTCCGGCGACACCGCCAAGCACGCGGAAGGCGTCCGAGCTGTGGCCCGACAAGTAGGGCGTCAGCTCGGCGATCGACGTCGGCATCGCCAACGCTTCACCCGTCGGCTCCTTGCCGGGCGATACGATCGCCTCGACAGCCGACTGCGCGCTGGGCGACTGAACCACCAGGGCCCACAGCTCGGTGGAGCCCGAGACGACGGCGAAGACCAGGAGGCTCGCGATCGCGACCACGAAGACGATGAAGCCAATCACCAGCACCGCCGCCGCCCCGCTGCGCCCGCCCATCGCCGCGGCCAGACGGTCGAGCGCGGGCCTGGCGATCATCGCCGCCCACGCCGCAAAGATGATCGGCAGCAGAAGTGGGGCGAGCGTGAACAGCGCCGTCGCGCTCAGCACCAAAGCGACCCACGCCAATGCACCGAACCGGTTGTTCACTGCGTCGAAGCTTTACCTCAGGAACTCGAGTGCCGCGCGCAGATCTTCCGGCAGCGGCGCCTCGATCGTGACCCCTTCGATCACCAGCCGTTCGGCGTGCAGCGGCGTGCGGGCGAGGACGACGGCGTCAGAGGTTCCACCCAGGTCGGCGGCAGTCAGCGGCGTCTTGCGGCCGTATTGGTGATCGAACAGCAGCGGGTGGCCAACGCTCAGCAGGTGGACCCGAATCTGGTGGGTTCGCCCGGTCAGCGGCTCGCACTCGACCAGGGTCGCCTTCGAGAAGATCGTGCGCGGGGTGACGATGGTCTGCGCCGCCTTGCCCACCTCGCCCTCGCGCGCGACCCGCATTCGGCTCTTCCGTGCCTCGACCAGGGCGGCCTCGATTGAGACCCACTCCTCGAGCCGGCCATCGACCAGCGCGACGTAACGCTTGCCCACCGTGCCCGCCTCGAAGGCCATCGAGAGCCTGCGGTGCGTGTCGGCGTCCAGCGCGAAGAGCATCACCCCCGAGGTGTCGCGATCGAGCCGATGCACGACCCAGACGGGCCGGCTCAAGCGCGCCTCGACCCGCGTTCGCACGCAATCGGCGCCGCCGTCGCGCCCGGGGATGACGGGCAGGCCAGCAGGCTTGTCGATCGCGACGAAGCCGTTTCCCTCGAAGAGGACCTTCACTCGAGCTGCGAGGGCTTCCAGACCGTCACCGGCCCGAACTTCTCGACCTTCGGGGCCAGCAGCGCGGCGTTGCCCACCAGCACGATCGCTTCCTTGCCCTTCTCGAAGAGGTGCGCGCGCGCCGCTGCGGCCGCTTCCTTCGGAGTCACCGCGCAGATCCGTTGGCGGTACTGCGAGATCCAGTCGGCCGGCAGGCCGTAGAAAGAGACGTCGGAAAGCGCGCCAGCGATCGCGTCGTTCGTCTCGAGCCGCGCCGGGTAGAGCCCCGAGATGTAGCGCTGCACCGTCGCCACTTCCTTCGGGCTGGGGCCCTTCGCGCGCATCTTCGCGACCTCGCCCAGGCCGATCTCGATCAGCGTCTGAATCGTCTCGTTCTTGGTGAACGAAGAGACCGTGAAAGAGCCCGCTGCGCTGAGCATGTCGAAGTGACACCCCGCGCCGTACGACAGGCCGCGCTTCACGCGAATCTCGGTCACGAGCCGCGACGTGAACCCGCCGCCCAGCACCGTGCTCATCACCGCGAGGGGGAAGTGAGCCGGGTGGCCGCGCTTCACGCCTCCGGCGCCGATGCGCATCTGCACCTGCGTCTGCTCGGGCTTGTCGACGATCAACACCCTGCCCGCCATCGCCGCGTCGCCCCACGGCGGCAGCAGCGGCGGCGTCACCGGCCCACCCGCCCAGCTGCCGAAGAGACTCCGAATCATCGGCATCACGGCGTCGGTCTTCACGTCGCCCACCAGCATCAGCTGCGAAATCTGTGGACCAATGTGGCCGCGGACGTACTTGCGAAGATCTTCCTGATGCAGCGCGCGAATGTCGGACATCGAGCCCGAGACTTCGTGGCCGTACGGGTGGCCCTGCCAGATCGCCTTCAGCAACGCGCGGTCGGCCAGCGCGCCCGGATCATCGAGCTCGTTGGTGATCTGAGCGAGCGTGCGGCGGCGAAGCAGCTCGAGCTCGTCTTCGGCGAAGGTCGGCTCGAGCAGCAGCGCCGCGAAGATCGGCAGCATCTTCTCGAGGTGCTTCGACGGCGTGTTGAGCGCGATGCCCCACGCATCTTCCGACGCCCAGCCCGAGATGCTGGCGCCGACGAAGTCGACCGCCTCACTGATCTCGTCGGCCGTCATCCCGCCCGCGCCGCGACGCAGCAATCGGGCCGCGAAGTCGGCCACGCCCTTGCGGTCGTCGAAGGCAGCGCCCGACCGGACCAACAGCCGCACCGAGACCAACGGCAGCGGCCCGCGCGGCACGATGGTGACCTTGAGCCCGTTGGCGAGCGTCGTCTCGTCCTGCACCGGCACCTTCAGCGGGCGCAGCGCGGGGGTCTTCGAGGCCCGTGCCGTCATGCGGCCTCCGCGGGCGACGCTTCGGCGATCGGCACCAGCGTCACCACCGACCGGCGCGAATCGCCCAGGTACTTCTGCGCCGCCGCGCGCACCTGGTCGGCGGTGATCGTCTCGTAGCGCGACGCCAGCGCCAGCCCTTCGCGCCAGTGCCCGAGCATCGCCTCGTAGGTGCCCAGCGCGTGCGCGCGCCCGTTGTTGGTGGCGAGCTCGCGCAGCAGGTGTGCAGCCAGGTTGTTCTTTGCCTTCTCGAGCTCGCGATCAGTGAGCCCTTCGTGCGCCACGCGCGAGAGCTCTTCGTAGAGCGCCGCCTCGGCGAGCTTCGGGTCCGACCCGGGCTTCAGCTCGAGCCCGACGACAAAAGAGCCCGGGTCGAAGCGCCACGACCAGTCGACCGAGACCGAGATGGCGAGCTCCTTCGCGTACACCAGCGACTTCGTCAGCCGGCTCGACTGGCCCACCGACAACGCGTACTGCAGCACGTCGAGCACCAGCGTGTCGGGGTCGGCAGCGTTGGGGCCGCGCCACGCGATCATCAGCGACGGCGCCTGCGCGGGGTGGCGCACTTCGGCCCGGCGCTCACCCTTCTGATCGGGCTCGGAGTCCTGCACCAGCGGCACCGCGGGGCCCGCCTTGATGTTGCGGTAGTACTTCTTGATCAGCGCGATCGCCTGCCTGGGGTCGAAGTCGCCCGCGACGTAGATGGTCGCGTTGTTCGGCGCGTAGTAGGTGCGGAAGTACTCGAGGCAGTCTTCACGCTTGATCGCCTCGATGTCCTTCATCCAGCCGATCACCGGCCAGCGGTACGGGTGGGCCTTGTAGACGAGCGACGACAGCTCTTCGTCCATCATCCCGGCGATCTCGTTGTCGACGCGCAGCCGGCGTTCTTCGATCACCACCTGCCTCTCGCTGGCGAGCATCTTCGGCGTCACCTGCAGCGAACGCATGCGGTCGGACTCGAGATCAACGACGCGCTCGAGCGCCTCGGCCATGAAGTCCTCGTAGTAGACGGTGACGTCGTTCGACGTGTACGCGTTCGACGAGCCGCCGTTGCTCTCGAGCACCTTGTCGAACTCGCCCGGGCCATAGCGGCGGGCGCCGTTGAACATCATGTGCTCGAAGAGGTGGCTGATGCCGGTGATGCCCGGGCGTTCGTTGCGCGAGCCCACGCGGAAGAATGTGTAGAAGGTGCAGGTCGGCACTGCGTCGGACGGCAGCAGGCGAACCTTCAGGCCGTTGGGCAGCTTGTGCTCGATCACCGTGCGCGCGATCGCTTCCAGCGCGGGCGGCAGCGTGGCCGTGGGGGCCTTCTTCGGGGTGGCTTTCATGGGTGATCCTTAGCGGCGTGACGATTGAAGAACTGGAGGACGGGCGTCCACACCTCGGTGCTGGCCCGCTCTCCGACGACGAGATCCATGTGACCGTACTCGGCCAACGCTCCGTTCGCCCGGGAGATCAGCAGCCATTCCTTCGGGCCGCCCAGGGCCCGGTACCCGTCGTAAACGGCGGGGGTCAGCGCCAGCCGATCGAGCCGCGCCGCCACCACCATCACCGGCGTGGTGACGTGGGCGAGGTCGCGACGGAAGTCCTTTTCGCCATCGGCGCTGACGAAGTTCGCGGTCACCACCAGCTTCACGAACTGGGACGCGACGCCGCCCGAGATGTCGGCCGTGCCGTACGCAATCAGCCGCTTCCAGCTCTCGACCGTGGTGTTGCCCGTCACGTAGAAGAGCCTCTCGAACGGCCCTTCGGCTTGCAGGCCCTGCAGCCCGACCACCGCGTGCGCACCCACTGCCGTCCACAGCGCCCAGCCGTCGGGCACGAACCCAAAGCCCTTCTCGATCATCGCTTCGCTGTTGGTGCCCCAGTCGAGCTTGGTCGGGCTGCCCAGGGTCGCCCCCGCATGGATGCCCTGCCCGCCCTGCGACAGGTACGCATAGAGCACCATGCCGCCCATGCTGTGGCCGACGTAGTCGACGCTCTCGGCGCCGGTCATCGCCCGCACGAAGTCGACGGCCGCGGGCAGATCGAGCTGCCAGAAGGCATCGAAGCTGTAGCCCGACTTCCGATCTTTGCCATCGGCCTCGTCAGAGTCGCCCGTGCCCCGCAACGACAGCGTCCACGCCTCGCGGCCCTGGCTTGCCAACCAGCGGGCGAGGCTGTGGTGCTCGTCGAGATCCATGTTCCGCGCGTTCGCGGCGATGCCGTGCACGAGCAGCACGGGGCGGCCTGTCGACGGCACGGTGGCCGGGTAGCGGACCATCGCGAGCTCCCAGCCGTCGGCAGTCTTCGCGCGGTGGGCTTGCGCGGTGGCGGGCAGCGGCTGCCAGTGAAAAGTGGCGCAGCCGCAGAGCAGCAAGGCGATCACAGCGGCCCTCACGGCGCGTCCTCGTTCAGGAACTTCAGCGCGTGGGCGAAGATCTCGCGCGGCGCGTTCTCGCCCTGCAGCAGCGACAGGTGGCTGTAGTCCTCGGACAGGTAGTCGAAGCGGCTGAACACGCGCAGCTTCACCTTCGCGGCCGAGACCTCGCGCAGCACGCCGCACAGCTCGGGGTTCGCCCAGCCATTGGCGAGGCCGAGGAACTGGATCGTCGGCCGGTCGTACGCCTTCAAGCGCGCCTTCAATGACTCACCGGTGCCCAGCGTCAGATCGCCCGACGTCATCCACTGAAGCAGCGCCCTGGACGCGCGTGGACCAAAGTCCGTCACCATCTCACTGCGCAACGACGACAGCTGATCGCGCGAGAACAGCGCGTTCATCGCGAAGAGCAGCTCGAAGATGTGCGCACCTTCCGGGTCACCGCCGAGGCTCGCGATCTTCCCACCGTTCTTCAGCACCGCGAGCGCCAGCCGGCTCGGCACCATGAACTCGGCTGGCGTCGAGAGCGAGACGACCTTGCCCACCCGCCCCTTCCATTCCTTGACGCTCGCCGCGAGCGCCAGGGTCCCGGCCCACCCGTGCGCGACGACGTCGAAGGTCGGCTCGGGAATCGCCGCGGCGATCGCGGGAAGGTCGTACTGCAGCACCTCGGCAGGGGTCCACCCGGCCACCGAGGCCTTGCCCTGCCCCCGCACCTCGGCGACGTAAACGGTGCGCCCATGGCGAGCGAGCCACCGCGCCAGCCCAGCGCCATGCCAGTCGAAGGCCGAGCGCCCGAACCCGAAGTCGGCGATCAGCAGCACGGGCGGCCGGCCCGTCGCCAGCGGCGAGTACCTGTACAGCGCCAGCGCCACGCCATCGTCCGCGATCACCTTGCGGCGGGACACCGAGAGATCGTCTTCCGGAAGTCCGGACACGATCGCCGCGCACAACAGCAGCCCGATCACAGCTCGACGATCCCCGCCTTCAGGGCCATCACCACGGCCTCGACATGCGAGTTGATGCCCATCTTCCGGTAGATGTGAGACAGGTGCGTGCGCACGGTGCGGCGCTCGAGCGTCATCACCTGCCCGACCTCGGCGTTCGACAGCCCCTTCGCGACGAACCGCAGCACATCGAACTCCAGCGGGGTCAGGTTCCAGGGGTTGGTGAGCGTGGCCGGCTTCGACTGCACCGAATGGAAGTAATTCCAGAAGCGCTTGGCGATCACCGCTTCGATCACCGTGCCGCCTTCCATCACCTCTTTGATGCCCGATCGGATCTTCTCGGGGCCGACGCGCTTGACGAGGTAGCCCGACGCTCCGGCCTGAATGGCTTCGTAGACCTTCTGCTCGTTATCGAATGACGTGAGAATCAAGATCTCGACGTCGGGCGCCTTTCGCTTCACCCGCCGGGTGACCTCGATGCCGTCGATGCCGGGCAGCTCGAGATCGAGCAAGAGCAGCTGCGGCTTCAGCGCGACGACCTGCTCGACCCCCGACTCGCCGTCTTGCGCGCTGCCGACGATCTCGAGCTCGGGAAACGTCGCCAGCACCTTCAACAGGTTCTTCAGCAACGCGGGCTGATCTTCGACGACGAAGATGCGCGTCGTGGTGATTGCTTCTGTCATTTGGTCCCCTTCGAGAGCGCTTCGAACTTGAAGGTGGCTCCCGCCCCAAGCTTGATGGGCGTCGTTTCCTTCGCGCCCGACCTCAAATCCGTCACCGTCAGTTTGTGGGCACCGGGCTTCACCGGCACCTTGTCGAGGTCGCACAGCAACTCGCCATCGAGCTCGACCTTCACGTTTCCCTTCTTCACCACGGTCAGCATCGCCATCCCCTTCTTCGGAGGCGCGTCATAGCAGTTGACCTTCGGCGCCGGGGGCGGCGTGGGCCGTGCGATCTCGACGGGCTTCGGGTTCGGCATCGGCTGATCAGGCAGCGGCTTCGGCGGCGGCAGCGGCAACGTGGGCCGCGTGACGCGCGGCGGGCCGCCGGGCAGGTAGCCGTTGGCGCGCATCCAGAAGGCGGCGGCGAAGATCACGAGGCCCACAAGGGCGAACGTCGCGGCGAGGATCGTCATCTTCACCCGCTGCTTGCGGGCCGCCTCGAGGCTGCGTTCTTCGGTGATCATCCGCCGCATCTTCCCGTCGGCATCGCGCACCTTCGCTTCGTTCAGCGGCTGGCTCTCGGCAGGCGTCGCCGCGTAGGCGTCGGGGGCGGTGATCATCGCCAATGGCGATCGCGACGACTTCTTCGGCACCGGCGCCGGCGCGCTTTCCTGGGTGTCATTCGTCGGCGAGGGCTGCTCGAAGTCCTCCATCATCCGCACGCGCTTCATCACGCCCGCCGCGTTCGCCTGCACCTCCACCCGCTTCGCCACCGGCATCGACGATGGCGGAGCGTCCCAGCTGATCGACGCTGGCGTCCCCATCGGCACTTCCAGCGCCGGCATCTGCTCGGTCGACCGGCGATCGCTTCCCCGCGGCGCAGCGACCACGGTGTGCGGGTTGAACTCCTCGAACTGAGGCAGCGCCTCGCTGGTCTCGGCGAGGTGATCGGCCTCGCCGCCCGAGAACGCCTTGCGCGCCATCAGCACCATCGACCTCTCGTCGTGGTCGGCTTCGAGCTCGGCGCCGTCGACCTCGGCCAGCGCGAACTCTTCGGCGAAAGGCACCGGCCCCATCGCGTCGGTGTTCACTTCCTTCGGAAAGAGCTCGTTGGTGAAGCGCTTGAGATCTTCCTTCGACGGCAGGCCTCCGTTGTTCGACAGGAAATCGCGCAGCGCATTGGCGAACTCGGCGCAGCTCTTGAAACGCCGGCCAGGGGCCGCCTCGATCGCCCGCATCACGATTGGGTCGAGGCGCGAGTTGATCCGGCGATCGAGACGAGACGGCGGCGGTACCACGTCGCGGCGGGTGCTCATCGTCGCGGCGCCGGGCTCGCGAAGGGTCAAGAGCTCGTAGGTGATCGCGCCCAGCGAATAGAGGTCGGACTGGATGCTGACTGCTTCGTTCTGGCTGACCTCGGGCGCGCGGTAGTTGTTGCGGCCGCGGGGGCCGAAGTTCTTCTTCAGGTTCGCCGACGCGTTCAGCGCCTGCAGCGCGCCGAAGTCGCAGACCGCGGGCCGGCCATCGGGGGTCAGCATCACGTTGCCGGGCGTGAGCGCACCGTGCACGACTCCCGCCTCGTGAACCTGGTGCACCAGCTCGAGCAGCTCGATCACCCACGTCAGCGCCAGGGCCGGGGCCAGCAGCACTTCCTTCGTGGTGAGCCGCTGCAGGGCGGTGCCGAGGTTGAAGCGCCCCACGTCCTCGCGCACCACCGCCAGCCGCTGCTTGACGAGGCCGATGTCGAGCACGTGGGCGACGCCAGGGTGCCGCACGTCGGTGAGCAGCCGCGCCGTCTCGGCCACCGCCTTCGCGTAGGCGACCTCGGACGTGCGCGGGTGGAAGAGCTTGATCACGACCTTCTCGTCGAGGTCGCGTTCTGCCCGGTAGAGCTCGGCAAGCTCGCCGGTCTCGAGCCGCCCCAGAAGTCTGTACTGCAAGGTCACTTGTCGCGAAACGTAGCGGCAACCGCGTCCAACTGGAACCCGCACCAGACGCAGCTTTCACTGCGGCGGCCGGCGGGCAGCTCGAGCTGGCAACCAGGGCACCGGGGCCGGGGCCGCGCACGGCGCGCCAGGGCACTGCGCGCACGCACTTCCTCGACCGGGCGGCGGCCCTGAACCAGGCCCGTGCGCACCCGCGCCTCGAGCAGCTTGACGCGAAGCTCGAGCTCCTCGATGCGCGCCTTCAGCTTCGCGGTCTCGGGTTCTCGTCGTTTGGGCCGCGCTGCCATGGTTTAACCCTCACGCTGCCACCGATTGGCAATTAAGGGAAAATCTTGGAACCACTGCATGGAAGCGTTGTGGGGCCGATAAATCGGGCCCGCGCGGAAGAAGCGGCCCGCCGCGCACGCAGCATTCTCATCGACGAGCAGCTCAAAGGGCTCATCGGCCGGGCAGACCGGGTGCCCGTGCCGCGCCCGCGGCAGATCTACGTGAACCGGAACCTCAAGATGGCCAACGTCTCGGCCGTCGGGTTCGACATGGACTACACGCTGGCCATCTACCACCAGCGCCGCATCGAGCAGCTCTCGTTCGACATGACCGTCGCGAAGCTCATCTCGAAGTTCGGCTACCCGGAAGAGTTCCGCGGCATCAAGTACGACCACTCTTTCGTGATGCGCGGGCTGTTCGTCGACAAGCGGTACGGCAACCTGCTGAAGATTGATCGGTACGGCTACGTGGGCCGCGCGTACCACGGCCGCGACATGCTCACCGACGAGGCGCGCCACAAGCTGTACCGCAACGAGCGCATTCGCCTGAAGAACCCCGAGTACGCGTGGATTGACACCCTCTTCGCGTTGCCCGAGGCGTGTCTCTTCTCGGACGCGATCGATCTGTTCGAGAAGCAGCAGGGCAAGAGCTTGGACTACGGAAAGCTGTACGACGACATCCGCGAAGCGATCGACACCGTCCACCGCGACAACTCGCTCAAAGAGATCATTCGCAAGGACATCGGCCACTACATCTACAAAGACCCCGAGCTCGGGGCTGCCCTTCACAAGCTGCGGTCGGGCGGCAAGAAGCTCTTCATCCTCACCAACTCGCACTGGGACTACACCGAGGCGGTGATGCGGTACCTGCTCGACGGCCTCGTGCCCGAGTACCCGAGCTGGAAGAACTACTTCGACGTCGTCGTCACCGCCGCGGCGAAGCCGGGCTTCTTCTCTGACCAGCAACCTTTTCTCGAGATCGACGGCTCGACGGTGCTCGAGAACAAGGTGCTCGGCGAAGCGACGGTGCTCGAGCGCGGCAAGATCTACCAGGGCGGCAACCTCGCGGCGTTTCAGAAGATGACGGGCCTCGCCGGCGAGACGGTGCTCTACGTCGGCGATCACATCTACGGCGACATCTTGAAGTCGAAGAAGACGTCGATGTGGCGCACCGCGATGATCGTGCAGGAGATCGAGGACGAGATTTCCTACACCGAGGTCCGGCAAGACGAGATCGATCACCTCGCCGAGCTCGAGCGCCTGCTGCCCGCCGTCGACGACGAGATCGCCTCTCACAAGTCGGCGCTGAACGCGATGGACAAGAAGATCGAGCGCGACACGACCCTCGACGACACCCAGCGCGCCGCGATGGAAGAAGAGCGCAAGCGCGTGAAGCACGAGCTCGACAAGCTGCGGAAGACCTACAAGGAATCGCTGGAGCTCGCGTCCACCCTCGAGCAGGACATCGAGCTCGGCTTCAACCCGTACTGGGGCCTGCTCTTCAAAGAAGGAAACGAGAACTCGCGCTTCGGCGAGCAGGTCGAGCAATACGCCTGCGTCTACACCAGCCGGGTCAGCAACTTCGGCTTCTACTCGCCGATGCAGTACTACCGTTCGCCGCGCGAGCTGATGCCGCATGAACAGGCCGGCGCCCTGAGCGCCAAGATGTCGATGCTCGGCGACCCGGAAGGCCTGCCCCGCGGCACCAACCGGGCCGAGTAGTGGCTACTGCGCGTCGACTTCGGCGGCGGCCGCGCGCACGCCGTCGTAGAGGCGATCGTCGAAGGGCAGGAAGCCGTTGACGCTCAGAGGCGCGAGGACTTCGCGGCCATGCCGGTCGCGCGAAGAGAGGCCGAGAAAGAGCGTGGTCAGCTGCTCGGCGATCGCGGGCGGAAGGTCGGCGCGCACGCAATAGAGATCGCGCGGCGTCCGCGGCGTCTTCGCGATGATCCGGAAGTTCAGCGGGTCGATCTTCTTCGAACGGCGAAGGGCGGGCAGCGAGCCCTCGTAGGTCGCTCCGGCGTCGATGGCGCCTTCGTAGATCGCCATCAGCACGTTCTCGTGGTTGCCCATGAACTGGGTGCTGGCGAAGAGGCTCTTCGGATCCAGGCCGCGGTCCTTCAGCAGCTTCAGTGGGTAGAGGTAGCCGGCGGCCGAGGCGGGGTCGACGAAGCCGAAGGCCGACCCCTTCAGATCTTCGAGCCTACGAAGCGGCGAGTCCTGCCGAACGATGATGTAGCCGCCCGCCGTCGCGCTGCCATCGGCGATGGCCGTCACCAGTGGGCGCAGCTTCAGCCACTTCTGCGCGCGCACGTACGCGTAGGACGACATCTCGACCAGGTCGACCTCACCCTTCTGAAGCTTGGCCGCCGCGTCGTCATAGTTCTCGCTGATCACGAGCTCGACGGGGACCTTGAGCTTCATCGACAGCCAGGCCACCAGGGGGCCGTGGGCCGCCTTGAGCTCTTCCGCGCTGGCATACGGCACCAGCGACAGGCGCAGCTTCGTGAAGCCCGCGGGCGGCACGAACTGAGGGGCAGGCGGCGGGGCGGGCCTCGGCGCGGGAAGGTGCTGGGTCGGCTCAGTCGTGCAGGCAGCGAGCAGCAAGACAGCGGCGGCGATGGCCGCCTTCATGCGACCGCCCGCGAGATGACGACGCGGTTCCGGCCCTGGTGTTTGGCGACGTACAGCGCCTCGTCTGCAGCGATCAGGGCCTGCTCGCCCGTCTTGCCGTCGTCCGGGTAGGTCGCGACGCCGACGCTGATCGTGATCTTCTGCGTCCACCGGCCATCGACGTTCAGCTCGGCTTCGACCGCGGCGCGCATGCGCTCGGCCACCTGCCCCGCCACGGTCTTCGACGTCTCGGGCAGCAGCGCCGCGAATTCCTCGCCGCCGTAGCGGGCCAGCAGATCCGTTCCACGCAGGGCGCTGTTCAGCACCTGGGCCAGCCGGCGCAACAGCTCGTCGCCCGCAGGGTGCCCCATCGCGTCGTTCACCTTCTTGAACAGATCCACGTCGGCCATCAGGACGCTGACGGGGCGGCCCGTTCGGGTCGAACGCAGCAGCTCGGCCGCGAGGCCTTCTTGAAACCGCCGGTGGTTGTAGACACCGGTGAGGCCATCGGTGACCGCGAGGCGTTCGAGCCGGGCGTTCGCCTCCTGCAGCTCGCGGGTGCGGTCGGCCACCGACTTCTCGAGGTTGTCGCGCTCGGCCTGCAGCGTGGCCGCCATCTTGTTCATCATCTCCGACAGCTCGCGCATCTCGAGCCCTCTCAGCGGCGGCGCCCGGGTGTTCAGCGAGCCCTCGCCCATCTTGCGCACCGCGACCTGCAGCGCCTTCAGCGGCCGCGCGACCAGGCGTTCGATGCCCAGGTAGAGAATCATCGCGACCACCGCGTACAGCGCGAGCGCGAAGCCCAGCCACTGCGCCCGGGTACGTTCGACCTGGGCGTTCACCTGGTCCAGCGAGTACCGCGCCAGCACCGTCGCCCAACGCAGGCCCGACTTCGCCGGCACGCCAATGCGCAGCTTGTTGCCCTCGCGCTTCCACACCGGCTCATCGGCCGCGATCGCCGACCGCGCGAAGGCGTCTGTCTCGATCTCGCCGAAACGTTCGGGCGCGTCGTCCGCCAGCACCCGGCCGTCACCATCGACGACGGTCAGCTTCTCGAGCTCGCCGCCGCGGGTGCGCTCGAAGACGTGGGCGACCAGCGTGTCCAGCGCCGCAATGTCGTTCTGCGCCACCGACACCGCGGCCGTGACGCCAATCGCCTCGAGCACCTGCGTGTTGCGGCGCCGCATGTCGAACTGCTCGTCGCGGCGCTGCTGCTCGGCGGCGAGGAACGCGAGCGACACCATGCCGATGGCCACCAGGCCCGGAATGAGAAGCGTCAGCTGTCCACGAATGCCCAATGCGTCACGCCGGCAGCTTACGACCCAGCTGCATCTGGGCCACGGTCACCGACTGGTTCCGGCCGTGGCGCTTCGCAAAGTAGAGGCATTGGTCCGACAGGTCCACCAACGCCTGCTTGTCTTGCGAGGCGTCGGGGTAGGTGGCGATGCCCAGCGACAGGGTGACCTTCAGCGGGCCCTGGTCGGTCTGGAAGACCTCGGCCATCACGGCCTCGCGAATGCGTTCGGCGATCTGCAGCGCGGCCTTCGAGTCGCACTCGGGCATGATGATCGCGAACTCTTCGCCCCCGTAGCGGGCCACGATGTCGGTGTCCCGCGCCTTCTCGCGAATGATTCGCGCCACGCCCTTCAACACCTGGTCGCCCATCGGGTGACCGTAGGTGTCGTTGACGCTCTTGAAGTGGTCGATGTCGGTCAGCATCACCGAGCACTTGCGGCCATAGCGGCGCGCGGCGGCCAGCGCCTCTTCGAAGCGGCCCTGGAAGGTGCGGTGGTTGAGCAGCCCGGTGAGGCCGTCGGTCGTCGCCATCTTTTCCATCTGCTCGTATAGCTGGGCGCGGAGCACGGCCTGCGCGGCCTGAATCGCGATCACCTCGAGCATGCGCAGCGACTCGTCGTCGAACGCGCCGCGCTTGCGGGAACCGGCGACCAGGGTGCCGAGGATCCGATCGCCCGCGACGAGCGGGAAGATCTTCAAGCTGGCGAGGCCGCGCACCTGGGTGTCGGCGTCGAAGATCACCTGGCGATCCATCTGGCTCACTTCGCGGCCCGGCAGCGGAGCGCCATACCGCACCACGTTCGCCACCAGCCCGTTGTTGTCGTCGAAGGTCGTGCCTTCCAGCGCCCTGCCCTGCGCGGTCACTCCCGACATGCGGGCGATGCGGTGGCTGCGCTGCCCGTTCACCTCGTTCACCAACGTCACCGCACAGAAGTCGAGCGGAGCGATCTGCCGTGCGCTCTCGAGCACCGCCAGAAAGACCTGGTCGGGCGAGCCCGCGCGGTTGAGCTCTTCGATCGCGCGGAAGAAGCGGTCTTTCTCGTCGCGCGCCTTGCGGATGTAGCCCATCACCCTTTCGACCTCGATCGCGCGAAGGACCTCTTCGGCGATCGTGCACATCAGGCGTTCGTCGGTCTCGGTGAAGGGAGTGTACTCGAGGCGATCAGCGACGAGCACGCCGCGCATCAGGCCGCCCGCTTCGACGATGGGCACCGCGAGCAGCGCGCAGATCTGGGGGCCTTCGTCGTAGTGCGTCACGCCCTTGAGGCCGCCGGGCGACGCCATGCGCACCGGCACGCCACGCTTCAACAGCGCGCCAAAGATGCCTTCACCGGCCGAGAACTTCTCGCGCTGCACGTGCTCGGAAAGCGAACGGCAGTCGTGAAGCTTCAGCGACCTTTCATCGGCGCTGAGCAGGAAGGCGCCAACCGAGTGGGTCTTCAGCGCGCACTCGGCGATCTCGAGCGCGTTGCCCAGGGTGCCTTCGATCTCTTTCACCGAGGCGACGAGCCACTTCTCGTGATCCTTCACACCGGGGAAGCTGTCGCGGGTGCCGGCGCTGACGAGGCGGAAGGTGCGGGCGCGCTCTTCGACTTCCTTGATCCGGTTCTTCACCGCGACTTCTTCGGCCTTCTGCGCAGCGGCGAGCCGGGCCGAAAGGACCACGTGGTACATCGCGGCGAAGACGATGAGGAAGCCGGTGTGCGCGGCGAAAGTCGCGACGTTTCCCGGCAGCGTGTGAAGCGCGTCGAAGAGCACCGCAGCGCCGAGCAACGTGAGCCCCGCCGGCCGCGAGAGGAAAGTCACCAGGAACGCCATCAACAGGTAGACGACCGGGAACAGCGCCGGGCCGACCAGAGAGACGACGACGCTCGCCGCGGCGAGCAGCCCTCCTCCGAGCTCGAGCTCGTCGCGCAGCGTGCTCGGAGCACCCGACCTGGCTCGCCGAACCCTTCGCCAACCCGACACCGCGACGCCCAGCAGCAGCAGCGCGGTCGCGACGATCTCGGCCCAGCCGCTGGTGGCCAGCGACCCGAAGCCTCCGCGCGCGAGCAGCGCAAGCGTGACGACGACGGCCACCCCTGGCACGGCGCGGACGATCTCGCGGGTGATCTTCCCTGGCCCGTAGAAGACAGGCCCCCGCCGCATCCGTGCCATCACCGGCGAAGGATTCATTTGTTCTCCAAGTTGATCACGACCTCGCCCGCACGGATAAAGCCGAGCTCTTCACGCGCGGCCCGCTCGATCGCTTTCGGATCCGCGCGCAGCGCGTTCACTTCCTTCAGCAGCTTCTCGTTCTCGTCGGCGGTCGCCTTGTTCTTCGCGCGCAGCGTCTCGACCTGCGTCGACAGCGAGAGGTACCGGCGAAACCCGCCCTCGGCGCTCGCCGACCAGGTTGCCAGTACAAAGGCGATCGTCACCGACGCCCAAAGCCACTTTCGCCGGTTGTCCATTCGCCGCTGACGACGGTACCAGCGGCGCACCGACCGGCAAGAAAACCGCTACAGGTCTGGGTCGAATGCAACAGCCAGCAGCACTACGGTGCTCCGCCGTCGCCCTGGAAGATGTTTGGCCCGTTCCACGAGACGTCCAGGTTCGCCGACCCGATCGTCACGCACTTGCCGTTGGTGACGGCCTTGTCGGTGGTGAAGTTCCACTCGACGAACTTGATGTTGCTGGCTGCAGCGGTGAGCCGCCCGGCCTGGGTGTTCTTCGTCGCCGACGTAAAACGGATCGCACCGCCCTGGGCGAGGAAGCTGGTCGGGCTGCAGGCGAGCTGGTTGTTGCAGCCGGTGTCCAGGTAGAGGCAGTACTCGCACGCCGCGGTGGTCGTCGTGCCGAGCGTCAGTTGACCTGCGTCGAGCGGCGTCGCGCCGTTGAAGTAGTAGACCTCGACGTAGAGTTCGCTGTGGCCGCCATCGGGCGCGTTGTCGACGTCGAGATCGGTGATGATCCCACCGTTGTACTCATCGCCGCCGTCGAGGCCGTCTTCGTAGATCGCTTCGAGCACGTTGACCTGCGGGAAGTTCGCGATCGGCGTGCAGACCTGCGTGCTGCCACCGCCAGCACCGCCGCTGCCGCCCGCTCCACCGCCGACGCCGCCCGTTCCCCCGCCGACGCCGCCCGCCCCGCCTCCGACGCCGCCCGACCCGCCGCCGACGCCGCCCGCGCCGCCTCCGACGCCGCCCGACCCGCCTCCGACGCCGCCCGCCCCGCCGCCGACGCCGCCCGCCCCGCCTCCGACGCCGCCCGACCCGCCGCCGACGCCGCCCGTGCCTCCCCCGGCGCCGGTCGTGTTGGCGCTGCACACCTGCGCCTTACAGGTCTTGCCGGTGCTGCAGGGGCCACACGTCAAGCCGCCCTTGCCGCACTGGGTGGCCGCGGTTCCCGCCTGGCACTTGTTGTCGGCGTCGCAGCAACCCATCGCACAGTTGGTGGCGTTGCACGTACCGGTGGTCGGCGAACCGCACTGCGTCAAAAGCAACGATGCGGAAATCAGCAGAGCTGCGAACAACCAGGACGAGAGAGTCTTCATGTGCGGCGCCCTCCAACGGTAGAGGGCGCGCGCTTACCAGCCTTTCAGGCCTGAGAGGAAGGAAGGCTGGACGAACGGCCGAACAGGTTGCTCGCCCAGTCGACGAGCCGCGTCGCCGGCGCCCTTCCCTGCGACTCGAACGGAGTCATGAACCACACCAGCGCGTAGGCCCAGAACGTCATCGCGCCCGTGACCACCACGCTGGTCACCATCAGCACGCGGATGATCGTCGGGTCCCAACCGAACTGCATCGCGAGCGCCGCGCACACGCCACCCACCAGACGACCTGGCACGTTGCGGTGCATCAACGGCGCGTCGGGCTGACGCGAACCGCAGTGGGAGCACTTGATCGCGCGGGAATCGATCGACTGCAGACACGACGGGCAGTTCTTGTTGTCCATGCCTCAAATACGGACAGCGGCGTTGCCGATTGCGAGTCAGCCGATCAGCGCCGCCAGCGCCCGGCGGTCGACTTTGCCATTGGCGTTTCGGGGCAAGGACTCGAGAGAAATGAAGGCCTTGGGGACCTTGAAGGCGGCAAGCCTTTCCCTGCACCAGGCGGCGACTCCGTCATCTGCTTCTTCGCGCCACACCACGACCGCGATGGGCACCTGCCCCCACTTCGAATCCGCGCGCGGCCCGACGGCGACCTCGCGAACCGCAGGGTGGCCACCGAGCACGCGTTCGAGCTCTGCCGGGTAGACGTTCTCTCCACCGCTGACGATCAGATCGGTGCGGCGCGAGAGCACCGTCAAGCGGCCCTGAGCGTCGAGCTCGCCGAGATCCTTCGTCTGCAGCCAGCCCGGCTTGAACACCGTCGGCCCGCGCACCTCGATCTGCCCGTCGACGATGCGCACCTCGATTCCCGGCAGCGGCGGCCCCGCAGTGCTTCCGTCGGGCACGCGCTCGGTCGTCACCTGAGAGCACGCCTCGGTCAGCCCATACGTCTGCAGCACATAAGCGCCCATCGCCCTCGCCCTTTCCATCAACGAAAGCGGCACTGGCCCACCGCCGACGAGCACCGCCTTCAACGTCTTCGGAAAGACACCGCGCCCCTCGAGCAAGCGATCGAGCGCCGTCGGCACCAGGCTCAGGTGGGTGACTTCACCCGCATCGATCAGCGCGTTCGCGCGCGCGGGGTCGAAGCCCTTCTCGACGACCAGCGTCGCGCCGTACTCCGCGCACCGGTGCGCCATCGCCAGCCCGCCGACGTGGAACAACGGCAGGCACAACAACCACCGCTGATCCGCTGCGCCGCCGAGGTTCGCCGCCGACGCGCGCGCGCTGGCTCGAAAGTTCCCGTGGGTCAGCACGATCAACGACGGC
>JBBRAX010000084.1:0-26738 GCA_038206395.1 Myxococcales bacterium
CACCCCATCGCCGGGCCGGCGATGACGCTCAGCGAGGCGACGATGGGCACCTTGTAGACATCCATCAGCAGCATCTTCGCCCCGACGAAGATCAGCACCAGCGACAGCCCAACCTTCAAGTAGACGAACTTCGTAATCACCCCGGCGAGCAGGAAGTACAGCGAGCGCAGCCCAAGGATCGCGAAGATGTTTGACGTGAACACGATGAAGGGGTCCGACGTGACGGCGAAGATCGCCGGAATCGAGTCGACCGCGAAGATCAGGTCGGTGACCTCGACGGCGACCAGCGCGAGCAGCAACGGCGTCGCGTACCGGCGCCCTTCCTTCACCACGATGAACCGGTCGCCGTCGAAGGTCGGAGTCACCGGCATCACCCGCTGAAACCACCTCACCAACAGGTTGTCCTCAGGGCGAAACTGCTGTTTGCGCTGCAGCATCAACTTCACGCCGGTCAGCGCGAGCACGGCCCCAAACACGTAGATGGCCCAGTGAAAGCGCTGGGGAACGCGCCGCCCACCAGGATGAAGGCCGCCCTCATCACCAGCGCGCCCAGGATTCCCCAGAACAGCACGCAGTACTGGTAGCTGGCCGCACTCCGAAGGCAGCGAAGATCACGACGAACACGAAGATGTTGTCGACCGCCAGCGCCTTCACGATCAGATAACCGGCGATGAACTCGAGCGCACGCAGTCTCCTGAACTGAAGGTTGGTTTCGGGTCGAGAACGCTGCGGGGTCAGTCGAAGAGATCAGCCAGCGACTCGACCCAGTTCTTCTGGCGCTTGCGCCGACGATGCCGGTCGTTGTCGAACGCGCGCCCGTCGTGCGACGCCGAGGGGTACAGCGGCAGCGGCGACGCCTGGGGAGGCTGCCGGTGCACGCTCCCGATCAGCTTCTCGGTCTCGTCGCGATCGAGCCACAGCCCGCGGCAGCCAGGGCAGACGTCGACGATCGTGCCGCAGTGCTCGCGCTCGATCAGCGCCCACGTCACGCAGCGGGGACAGTTCACGGCTTCCTCCGCGGCGCCGGCCCCCGCTTCCTCAATGTGCGCACCCGCTCGAGCTCCCGACCCACCGTCGCCGCGCTCAGCTCGAGCGCCAGGTCGACTGCCGAGTGCGCGTCGGCGCTGAGCTCTTCCACCGTGGCCGACCCCAGCCGCGGCCCCCGCAGCGTCACCTGGCAGGCTTTGTCCACCCCGCCTTTGGGGCCGTTGATGTCTGAGATGCGGAGGATGACCCAGGTGAGCTCGCCACCGAAGCGGCTGAGGTGAACGTCTGCGCGGCGAACGGCGTGCTCACGAAGCGCCTCTGACGACTCCAACCCACGAAAACGAACCTCCATCTTCATCTTGCTGCTCCTGGCGACCGGGCCCTGATTGGCCGTCGGTGAGCGCAATTCCTAATCGGCGCAGAACGTGTCGGCCATGACGAAATAACGACACCATCTGTCGTTACGGACGACATATTGTTGCCGCATGGAATGGCTCAACTACCACCACCTTCTGTACTTCTGGACGGTCGCCCGTGAGGGTGGCCTCGTCCAGGCAGGCAAGGTGCTGCGGCTGTCTCACCCCACGCTCAGCGCGCAGATCCACGCCCTTGAAGACCGGCTGGGCGAGAAGCTGTTCGTGAAGGTCGGCCGGAAGCTGACACTGACCGAGGTCGGCCGGGTGGCCTTCCGCTATGCCGACGAGATCTTCGGGCTTGGCCGCCAGATGGTGGACGCGGTGAAGGGCAGAACTTCTGGCCAGCCGCTGCGCCTGGCGGTGGGAATCGCGGACGTGGTCCCCAAGCTGGTCGTGCGTGAGCTGCTTCAGCCCGCGCTCACGCTGCCCGGGCCGGTGCGGTTGGTCTGCTCAGAGGACGCCTACGATCGGCTGCTGGCCGACCTCGCGCTCCATCTCATCGACCTGGTGATCTCTGACGCGCCGGTGCCGAGCGGCAGCAACATTCGCGCGTTCAACCACCTGCTCGGCGAGTCCGGGGTGACGTTCTTCGGGACCAGCGACCTCGTGAGGCGCTACCAGCGGGGCTTCCCGGCCTCTCTCGACGGCGCCCCGATGCTCTTGCCGCTCGAGACCGTCACCCTGCGTCGATCGCTGGATCACTGGTTCGACAAGCACCGGATCAAGCCCTTCGTCGTCGGAGAGTTCGAAGACAGCGCGCTGATGAAGGTGTTCGGCGCCGACGGCATCGGATTCTTTCCGGCGCCGACCGTCGTCGCCAGGAAGGTCATCACCCAGTACGGCGTCCGCGCCCTCGGCAATGCCGACGAAGTCCGCGAGCGCTTCTACGCAATCTCTGTCGAACGGCGGCTGAAGAACCCAGCGGTCATCGCGCTCACCGAGGCCGCCCGGCACGAGCTGTTCAAAGCCAGCCCCAGCTGAGCTGGGGCGACCGTGCAGGACCAGTCGCGCAGTCCGAAGTTCGGCTGGGGCGCGACTGCGACCTGCATCAGCGGCGTCTACGGCGACGACTGCATGGCGTACTGAAGCCTCACGCCTCGGGCTCGGGCTCCCCTTCCGCGGCGGGAGGCGTTTCCGGCGCAGCGTCGGGCGCGTCAGGCGGCGGCTCGCCACCTTCAGGGCCGTCGAGTGACGCGGCAATCTCGGGCAGCTTCGAGATGCCGACGACCTTCTCGTTCTCGCTCTCCATCGAGATGAGGCGCACGCCCTGGGTGTTGCGGCCGATGACCGAGATTTCCTTCACCTTCATGCGGATGAGCATCCCGCCGTTGGTGACAATCATCACCTCGTCGTCGTCCTTCACCTGTACTGCTCCGACCACGCGCCCATTCCGGTCGGTGGTCTTGATGTCGATGATGCCCTTGCCGCCGCGGCCCTGGACCCGGTACTCGGCTTCCTCGGTGCGCTTGCCGTAGCCGTTCTCGGTGACGGTGAGAATCGTGGCGCCCTTGTCGACGACCTCTGCTCCAACGACAGCGTCATCGGCGTCGAGCGTGATGCCCTTCACGCCGTACGCGGTGCGGCCCATCGAGCGAACTTCTTCTTCGGCGAACCGAATGCTCATGCCCTGCGCCGTCGAGAGCAGCACGTCCTTCGTGCCGTCCGTAATCTTCACGCCGACCAGCACGTCGCCGTCTTCGATGCCGAGGGCGATCAAGCCGTTGGTGCGGACGTTGCTGAAGGCGCTCAGGTCGGTGCGCTTGACCACGCCCTTGCGCGTGACGAACAAGACGAACTTGTTCTCAGGGAAGTCCTTGGTGACGAGCACCTGCGCCAGGCTCTCGCCGTCGGCGAACTGAACGAGGTTGATGATTGGCTTCCCGCGCGCCGTGCGGCTGGCCGCCGGAATCTCGTGCACCTTGAGCCAGTACAGCTTGCCGCGGCTCGAGATCGGCATCAGGTACGCGTGCGTCGAAGCGACGAACAAGTCGGAAACGAAATCGTCCTCTTTCGTCGTCGCTCCCGTCTTGCCGCGGCCACCGCGCCGCTGCGCGCGGTACTCGGTGACGGCGCTGCGCTTCACGTAGCCCGCGTGCGACAGGGTGACGACCATCGCCTCTTCGGCGATCAAGTCTTCCGTCGACAGCTCGCTGACGTCGCCCGTGATTTCCGTGCGCCGCACGTCCGCGAACATCTCGCGCACGGCCTTCAGCTCACCGCGGATGACGTTCAGCAGGCTCGACTCGTTCTGCAAGATGTCTTCGAGCCGCGCGACGTCCTTCAGCAGCTCGATCATCTCCTTGAAGAGCTCGTCGCGCTGCATGTTCGTCAACCGCGCGAGCCGCATCTCGAGAATGTTGTTCGCCTGGATTTCCGAGAACCCGCCCGACAGGTAGTCGTAGGCGACCTTCGTGTACGCACTGACTTCGGCGCTGGCGCGAACCACCAGCTCGTCCATGTGGCGCTTCACCGCGTCCACGTCGATCTTCGGCAGGTTCTTGTAGCTCGGGTGTTGCTGCAGCGTCGGCGACAGAATGTGCATCAGGCCGAACCGCGCCTCGTCCGTGTCCTTCGACGCCTTGATGACTGCAATCACCTGGTCGATGAACGACTGAGCGACCAGCAGGCCTTCGACGATGTGCAGCCTGTCTTTCGCCTTTCGCAGCTCGAAGCGGCTGCGGCGGGTGACGACCTCGCGGCGGTGAAGAATGAACTTCTCGAGAATTTCCTTCAGCGACATCGTGCGCGGCTGGCCCTGGTCGATCGCCAGCAACTGAATGCCGTACGTCGTCTGCATCGGCGTGTTCGCGAACAGGTTGTTCAGCACCACCTGCGCCATCGCATCGCGCTTCAGGTCGATGACGATTCGCATCCCGTCGCGGTCGGACTCGTCGCGCACGTCGCTGACGCCCTCGAGCTTCTTGTCGGTGACGAGCTCGGCGATCCGTTCGATCAACCGCGACTTGTTCACCTGGAAGGGAATCTCGGTGATGACGATGCGCTCGCGGTCGTTGCGCTTCTCGGTCTCGATTTCCACACGCGCGCGCAGCGAGATGATGCCGCGGCCCGTGCTGTACGCGTTGAGGATGCCCTGCCGCCCGCTGATGAAGCCCGCCGTCGGGAAGTCGGGGCCCGGCACGAACTTCATCAAGTCCAGGACGCCCGCGTTCTTGTTGTCCATCAGGTGCAGCGTCGCGTCGATCACCTCGCCCATGTTGTGCGGAGGAATCTTCGTCGCCATCCCGACCGCGATGCCGTCGCTGCCGTTGATGAGCAGGTTCGGAAAACGCGCCGGCATCACCAGCGGCTCTTGCAGCGTGCCGTCGTAGTTCGGCCCGTAGTCGACGGTGTCCTTGTCGAGGTCGGCGAGCATGTCGTCGGTCAGACGTTCCATGCGCACTTCGGTGTAACGCATCGCTGCGGGTGAATCGCCGTCGACCGAGCCGAAGTTTCCCTGGCCGTCGACCAGCGGGTACCGCATCGACCACGGCTGCGCCATGCGGACGATGGCGTCGTAGACGGAAGCGTCGCCGTGCGGGTGGTACTTACCGATGACGTCGCCGACCACGCGGGCCGACTTCTTGTACGCGCGGTTCCACGTGTTCGAAAGGTCGGCCATCGCGTACAGCACCCGGCGGTGCACGGGCTTCAAGCCGTCGCGAACATCGGGCAGGGCGCGCCCGACGATGACGCTCATCGAGTAGTCGAGGTAGCTCTTCTCCATCTCTTCTTCGAGCATCACCGGGGCCATGTCGCCCATCGGTGCGGAAGAGGAAGGGGGCGCCGGTGGAGCAGGCGGCGCGGGCGGCTTTTCAGTCGTGTCGTCGGACATTTTCGAGGGCCGTCGTAACCCCCGTTTCAGAGGGGGTCAACGCCTACGAAAGCCCTTAACGGCAGGTGCCAACCATGCTGTCGCAGTCGTCTGTGCAGCAGTCGCTGGCCCCGGTGCAAGAGGCCCCAAACCCGAGGCAAGCGCTGCCGCCGTCGGCCCGAATCAGCGTCACGAACACGGGCGCAAACCGCAGCACATTGGGGCTGCCGATGACCTGAATCGTGCCGCCCGTTTGCGTGCGGACCTTGACGTTGACCTGCTTCGTCCCCGCGGCGATGACCGGGTTCATCGTGCCGACGCAGGTGGCCCCCTGGCTGAAGTTGATGAGGCCGCCCGCTACCAACCTCGTCAGGGCGGTGTCGTCCAGCGCCGCCACGTTGGCCTCGAGGACGATGTTGGTGCAGACGCCGTAGGGCAACTGGGTGGGGAAGCCGGTGAGCGTCGCGAACGAGTCCACCGCCAACGCCTTGCCCTGGGTGAAGTTCGTCGCGGGAATCACGGTCGGGTAGACGATGGACCTTCCGAACGACGGCGCCGAAAGGTAGCCCACCTGCGAGAGCGCCAGAGATGAGACGAAGCGGCCCGGCGCCGCCGAGCACGCCGCGTCCTGATAGGCTTGGACGCCGCCCGCCTGAGGCTCGAAGCCGTAGTTGAGCGGCGGGCCCAGATAGACCAACGGGGTGCCCGTCGAGTCTTCCGCCTGAATCTGGAAGGGCACACACGTCCCCGCGTCGACCTGAAGGCCGTTGGGCACCACGTCGAGGTGGTCGACCAGCGTCGTAAAGCCCCCGCCCCCGGCGCCGCTGCTGCCGCCAAAGCCACCGCCGCCGCCCGCCCCCGAGCCACCGCCCGCTCCGCTGCCACCGTCGGGCACCATCGGCCCGGTGCAAACCCCGTTGGTGCACGTCTTGGCTGAGGTGCAGGTGATGCACGCCGCGCCCGCGATGCCACAGGCGCTCGTGCTCGAAGGAGACAGGCACTGGTTTCCCGCCTTGCAGCAGCCGTTGGGGCACGACGTCGCGTCACAGACGCACGCGCCTCCGACGCACCGCTGGCCCGAATCGCAGAAGGTGCCGAGGCTCCCGCAGCTGCAGTCGCCGTTGAGGCACCTGTCGGCCAACGCCGGGTTGCACGACGTGCAGGCCATTCCGGGCTTTCCGCAGAGCGAGACCGTTGTCGGCGAGGTGCAGACGCCGCTGTTGCAGCAGCCGTTCGGACAACTTGCCGCGTTGCACGCGCACTGGCCGTTGACGCACTGCTGGTTGAGTCCACACGGGCTCGAGCCGCCGCACCGGCACTGGCCCGCCGCATCGCAGGTGTCGGCCTTCGTCAGGTCGCAAGGCGCGCAGGCATTGCCGCCGAAGCCGCACTTGTTCATCACCGGAGGCCGGCGGCACACGGTGAGGCCATCGCAGCAGCCATCGGCGCACGAGGTTTGATCGCAGACACAGGCGCCATTGACGCAGCGCAGCCCGTCGCCGCAGGCCACCCCACCCGTGCCGCAGACACATGCGCCACCCGTGCATCGGTCAGCAGTGGCAGGACACGAGGCGCAGGCCAGGCCGCCGCTTCCGCAAGCCGAAGCCGACGTGGTGGTGGTGCAGGTGTTGCCGCTGCAGCAACCCGTCGGACAGGTCGATGAATCGCAGACACAGGCGCCACTGCTGCAGCGCTGGCCGACGCCGCACGCGTTGTTGACTCCGCACTTGCAGGCGCCGTCGGCGGCCGAGCAGGTGTCTGCCTTTGCACTGTCGCAAGGTGTGCAGCCCGAGCCCTGAACGCCGCACGTCGAAAGCGTTGGCGTCTGGCACACCTGGCTTCCGTTGCAGCAGCCCGACGGGCAGTTGGCCGCGTTGCAGGTACCACCGGTGCAAACTCCACCGGTGCACGTCTGCGCTGCGCCGCACTTCGGGCCGGTTCCACAGCGGCACTCGCCGGCCGACGAGCAGCTGTTCGCCTTCGCCGGGTCACACGGCCCACACGCCTGGCCGTTGGCAGCACAGGCAGCCAACGCGCGCGGCGTGCACACGTTGCCGGCGCAGCAGCCGGTGGTGCACGAGGTCGAGTCGCACACGCAGCTTCCATTCGCGCAGCGCTGGCCTGCGCCACACGCAGCGCTCGACCCACACGCGCAGCTTCCCGACGCCGAACAGCTGTCGGCCGTCATCGTCGAGCAGCTCTGGCAGCTGCCGCCGTTTGGGCCACAGGTCGACACCGTGGGAGCAGTGCATTGGTTGCCATTGCAGCAGCCGTTGGGACACGAGGCGATATTGCAAACGCAGCCGCCGAGGCCGCACACCTGGCCCGGGCCGCACTCGGCGTCGGTGCCGCAGCGGCAAGCGCCGGCGGCCGAGCAGGCGTTCGCCTTGCTGACGTCGCATGCGCTGCACATCGCCCCTGGAGCGCCGCACGAAGTGCCCGAGGTCGGGTTCACACAGACGTTGCCCATGCAACAGCCGCCAGGGCACGACGTCTGGTCGCACACGCACGTCGTGTTCACGCAGCGAAGGCCACTGCCACACGCGCTTGTCGCGCCGCACTGGCAGGCCCCAATGCTCGAGCAGCGATCGGCCTTCGCGGTGTCACAACCGACGCACGCTTTTCCCGCCGCGGCGCACGAGCCCAGCGTTCGAGAGCTGCATGCTGCGCCGCTGCAGCAACCGCTGGGGCACGACGTCGCATCGCACTCACAGTTGCCCGCGACGCAGCGCTGGCCCGTGGCACATTCGGGGATGCAGACACTGGTTCCGCCTCCGCCACCTGCTCCTCCGCCCGTTCCACCATCTTCACCGCAGCTTGCGCGGCAGAACCCGTCGCAGCACGCGCCGAGGTCGCCGGCGCAGTCGTTCGCTGTCAGGCAGGCCGTGAAACCCAGCGCCGAAGGGTCCGAGCAGCTGCACGACGACAACCAGAGCGCGCCGCAAGCGAGGGCCAGCCGGGTGAGAGGTCGCATGGTCACTCCGACAGGAAGAGGTAGGTCGCGGTCGCGAGCAACACCGCCGAGGTGATGGCGGTGACCAGCGAGACGGTGAACTGCGAGTTGCTGGCGTTCGCGTACGTGCGCGCCTCGGCGAGCGTCAGCTTCGTCGCGGGCTCACCCGGCGGCGTGGTGGTGCTGCCACCGTTGAACTTTGCGCGGTTGTTCAGCGCAGCGACGAGGAAGCCCACCGACACCCCTGCGGCCGCGACGCCACCGACGCCCAGCGTCCACTTCAGGAACCTCGGCGTGCGGCTGCTGCGCTTCGCTTCGACCATCGGCGGGGTCGGTGGCGGCGTGAGCGCGACCACGACGGGCGCATCGGAAGGCGGCGGCTCGGGCGCGATGACGACCGGCGTGGGAGGAGGCGGCGGCAGCAGCGTGGTGAGCTTCTCGAGCAGCTGGCGCGCGAACAGCGCAATCGGCACCGCCGCCTTGTCGCCCCAGCCGTCGACGGGCGCGGTGACGTCGGTGAGCAGCAACGACTTGCCGGTGTGCGACGAGACGGCCTCGAGGCGAATGGCGATGTTGCTGCCAATCTTGCCGACGTCGACGCCGACCACGACTGCGTTGGGGCCGAGCAGCAGCGCCAGCTTGAGAAGACAGCTCGCGCCACCCTGGCACTTGCGCGCGTCCGAGAAGCCGGCCGCCTTCACCTTCTTGCCGGTGGCGACGTCGTCGAGCAGGTCACCCGCCTTCATCCCCTCGCGCAGCAGCGCCGCGTGCACCCGGGTGGCCGCGTTGGCAGAGAATGGGTCGGCGCCCGGGCGTTTGCTCGAGACGACGACCGCCACCGGAGCGGGAGGCTGGGTTGGCGCCTGCGCGAGGCACCACAGCAAGACGAGGCCTGTCATCGAAGCGGGAACCGTAGCTGTTCAGCGGCCATCGAGTTGGGCCTTGATGTCGTCGAGGTTGCGCCACACCGCTCGGCGCTTCACGTCCGAGTCGGCCCCCTTTGCGTCCAGCCGAGCCTGCTTCAGGAACTGCCTCAGGATTCCGTCGACGTCGCCCGTCTCTGCCTCTTTCTTCTTCAGCCGCTTCTCGAGGTGGGTGAGCCGCTTCTCGAGGCCTTCGGCGTTGATGCGCCCCTCTTTCGCCGTCAGCGGCGGCTCGGGAACAGGTGGCGGCAGGGGCTCCGGGGGCGGCTTCACTTCGGGCGGGGGCGACGGAGGCACGACCACGGCGAGCACCGGCTCGGGGACGGTGACAGGCGGCGGCGCGACGAGCTCGACCGGCGCCGGTGGATCCGCGAGGGTCTTCCAGCCGGCGAAGAGCAGCGCCAGCGCGGTGACCCCACCCATCACGTACAGCGGCACCTTCGACTTCGAGGGAACCACCTGCGACGCAGAGACAGGCGCGGCGGGGTGCGGACCCGACCTCACCATCGTGGGCGAGAACATCGCGGCTTCGGCCGGCGTCGGAGGCGAGCCCGCGGGCGTGGCGCGGTTGCGAAGCATCGCGTCTTCCATCGCTTGCTTAGGCGATGGGGTGCGGCCCGAGCTGACGCGCAGCGGGTCGCCTGTGGCCGGGCGGTTCGGGCCCTGGGTGAAAGCCGTGTCGGGGTTGATTTCTTTTCGAAGCGCCTCGCACAGCGCGCGGACTTCTTCGGCGGTCTGCGGGCGGGCGAGGGGGTCTTTCTGCAGCAGCTTCTGCAGCAGCGCGTCGACCGAGTCGGGCACCAGCGGGTTCAGGCTCTTCGCCAGCGGCGGAGCGTCCTCCGCGTGCATGAACATCACCTGGTTCTGATTCTCGGCGGGGAAGAGCACGCGCCCGGTGATCAGCTCGAAGAGCATGCAGCCGATGGAATAGATGTCGGTGGTCGGTGAGATGGTGCGGCCGCGCGCCTGCTCGGGCGACATGTAGACGGGTGTGCCGATGACGACGGACGCCTGCGTGGTGGTGCCCTGCTTGCCGCTGGCCAGCTTCGCGATGCCGAAGTCGAGCAGCTTGATGTACCGACGGCCCGCGCGCGGCTGCACCATGAAGATGTTCGAAGGCTTCACGTCGCGGTGGATGATGCCGAAGTCGTGCGCGGCGCCCAGGGCCTCGAGCACCTCTTCACACCAGAACAGCGCCTCGTGCACCGGCAGCGGCCCGCGGTTGCGGATGATGTTGTCGAAGGGCTCGCCTTCGAGGAACTCCATCAGGAAGTAGTGCGAGCCGTCGGGCAGCTGACCGAACGCAAAGATGTCGACGATGTTGCGGTGACGAATCTCGTTCACCGACCGCGCTTCCGAGACGAAGCGCTTCACCAGCTCGACGTCGGCCGACAGCTGCGGCAACAGCACCTTCACCGCCACGCGCTTGCCGATGACGGGGTGGTACCCCTCGTACACCGCACCCATGCCGCCGACGCCGATCAACGCGCCGACGCGGTACTCGCCGAGCATGACTCCAGCGAGCTCTTTGGCGGTGGCGGACACGGGCGGAGATTCTAGATCGCGGCCCGCGCGCCACCAGCATCGTTCAGCAACAACGGAATCAGCCGAAGGCGGCTTCGAGCTTCTTCAGCGCGTCGCCCTCGGCCTTCGAGATCTTACTGCCCATGCCGAGGATGCCACCCGACGCTTCCGCCACACTGCGCGCCTTGCCGAGCAGCTCATTCTTCAGCAGCGCCTTGTCTTCGGCCTTCATCCCTTCGACCAAAGCCTTGACGTAGTTCGACCACGCGTTCTCGAGGGCGGCGGGCGGCTTGAGCTTGAGCCAGCCTTCGAGAAGTGTGTGGGCGCTGCTGCCCTTCAACACGCCCGAAGCGGCGGCGGCCGACAGCACCGCTTCCTGCTCTTTCGTGTCGACCGCGCCATCGGCCCACGCGACCTGAATCAACGGAAACAGGGAAAGGGCCGAGATGGTCTCGCGGTTCATCTTCAGCGAGATGAGCTTCTCGAGGACTTCGTCGTTCTTGATGCCGGTGAGCTCTTGCAGGCCTTCTTTGTCGAGCGTCTTCTGCTTTTCGGCCTTCAGCTTCGCGACGAGCTCCTGGTTCTGCTTCGCGAAGAAGGTCTCTTCCAGCTCTTTGCGGCGGTCGGCGAGGGCGTCGGACATGCCCCCGGGTTTACCGCTTCTTCCCGGCTTTCGCACGGCGCTTCTTGACCGACTGTTTCACTGCCGCGTCGTTCAAGTCGACCCGCGAGCGCTTCAGCGCATAGGCGAGGTCGTCACGAAGAAGTCCCTTGCCCGTCGCCCCTTCTGGCGACATCGCGAGGCCCACCACCCACTTGGGGCGCTCTTCCTTTTCGCGAAGCTGGCGGGCGAGCTCACGCTGCGAGTCCCACGGAAGCTTGCCGGCGTCGGGCACATAGATGACGCCCTTGTTCTTGCCGAACGCGGCGGCGACGACCTTCTCTTCGGGCTCGCGAAGCTCGGTCAACGGGCCCTCTTCCGAGAAAGCGGCCGCGGCTTCCTGCGCCCACTTCTGGCGGTCGGCTTCGGACGCTCCGTAAATCATCACGGCGGCGCGGTTGGTGACGAGCTGGTCTTCTGAGTATCCCGATGGCATTTCTTTCATGAGAAGTCGGCGCTCCTGGTGGTGGTGACCCGATATAGCGGCACGGGCTGCGCTTTGCCTTTGAGCTTCACCGGAGGCAGGGGCTCGCTGGTCCACCCCGCCCTGGCTGCCTTCTCGGCGGTAGAAGCGCCGACGAGAATCTCGCCTCCTCCCGCGAGGCTGCACAGCCGGGCGGCGATGTTCACCGCGTCTCCGATGCAGGTGTATTCCAGCCGGCGTGCGCTGCCGACGCTGCCCGCCACGACCTGGCCCGTGTTGATGCCGATGCCGAGCTCGAGTGGAGTGACGTGCTCGCCGCTGTTGTTCTGTTCCTTCACCGATTCCATCATCTGCAGCGCCGCGCGCACCGCCCGGGCCGCGTCGTCGTCATGCGCGACGGGAGCGCCGAACAAGGCCATCACCCCGTCACCGAGGAACTTGTCGAGCGTGCCGCCATGCGCGAGCACCGCGTCGGTGAGCCTTCCCAGCACGCCGTTCAAGAGCCCCATCACCTGGTCCGGGGGGTAGGTCTCGGCGATGGAAGTGAAGTTGCGAATGTCGGCGAAGAGCACGGTGACGTCGCGCTTCTCACCGGACAGCACGACCTCACCCGACTTCAGCAGCTCGTCGACCACCGCGTCCGACGTGTAGCGGGCGAAGAGCCTTCGGATGCGGTCTGTCGCGTTGGTGCGCTTGAGGATGTTCTCCATCCGCGCAGCCAGCTCGTCCATCGAGATGCCTTTGTGGACGTAGTCGTCGGCGCCGGCGCGCAGGCCTCCGACCCGGGTCACGTCGGCGTCGTTGGCGGTGAGGATCATCACCGGGGTGGCGTGCGAAGGGCCCAGCTTCATGCGGCGGCACAGCTCGACGCCATCGAGGCCAGGCATCTCGAGGTCCGTCAACACGATGTTGGGCAAGAAGGTGCTCACTGCTTCGAGCGCGAGAAACGGGTCCTGCCACGCCTGCACTTCGTAGCCGAGCATCGCCAGGCCCTGCTGCACGAGGTTGCACGCGAGCAGGCTGTCGTCGACGACCATCACCTTCACGCCGTTCGCGCCGACCTCTGAGAGTGCTTCGGCTTCGGCGGGCTGCGCGGCCATGCGCTGCTGCAGGCCCAGCGCTTCGGAAATCTGCTGGGCCGAGACGACGCCCTGCTCGACCAGCACCTCGCCCAGCTTGCGGCCGACTTCCTTCTGCTTTTCCAGCGCGGCGTTCAGCGTCGGCTCTTCGAGGTAGCGAAGCCCGAGCAGAATCTCGCCCAGCGGCGGGCGGTCAAGCGCGACCTGCGTGCCCGACGCCAGCGCCGCCGACAGTCCGCGCTGCAGCTGGCCGCGGGTCAGGTAGCCCAGCGACAGCAGCGCTTCACCGACCCGGTGCCCCGCGAGGTGCTGCAGGGCGAGCGCCTCTTGCAGCTGGGCCTGGGTGATGAGGCCCATCGAGACGAGGATGTCGCCGAAGCGTTGCGAGACATCGAGCATGGGAACGGGCGCGACTCTAGCCCTGCATGCCCCCTGAACAAGAAACGCCCCGTCGCTAGTGCGGCACGAGGCCGGAGAAGGCGACCAGGATCTCGATCAGGATCAGCAGCACCACCATCACCTCGAGCGTCAGCGCCCGGCTGGTGTCGACCTCGCCCTTCAAGAGCTCGTACGTCTGCGAGAGCAGCTTCTGCTTGCGCGAAACCTGCACCTGCCACTGGGGGATTCGCAGCTGCTTCACCGCCGCCTCGTAGACGCGGCCCAGATAGACGTCGGCGACGATGACCAGCGAGTTGTCGACGCGCTCGATGAACTCGGACATCTCGATCAGCGTGAGCATCAGGTCGCGCAGCAGCTTCTTGTATGGCGAACGAACCAACGACCCGAGGCGCTTCTTCTTGTCGATCGCGTCGTAGATGCGCGTGAGCTCTTGATCGAGCACGTCGTCGTAGTACCGGAACTCGAGCAGCTGCGCGTTGGCGATCTCCATCAGGTCGGCCACGTCGTTCGAAGCGAAGTGCGGCGGCTCGTAGAGAAACGTGCAGTTCCAGTCGAGCACCGCGAGGTCGTACTCGGTGTAGCTGAAGCACTCAGACAGCACGTCTTTGCGTTCGGCCTCTGACAGCGTCGTCTCGCGCGCCTCGCCAAGAATCAGCCGGGGCAGCTCGGGCGCCTCGAGCAGCTGCTTCGCCGTCGGCTTCCCCTCGATTTCACGAACGCGGAACACCGTGTAGCTCTCGCGCTCTTTCCACAGGTGCGCGTCGACGATCGCCGCAGCAATCTTCTCGCGCACCGACGTCATCACCTCTTTCGCCAGGGCCTCGAGGGCGGGGCTGTCAGAGATTTCGTCGGAGAAGGGAATGAGCGACTCGAGCGTCGCCCCCACCGGAATATCGAGCGTGACGATGACCGACAGCGCGCCGTGGTCGAACAGGCGAACGCTGACCTGCGCTTCGCAGGGCCCCGCGAGAAGCGTCAGCGGCTGGCGGCCGACCTCGTACGTCAACGGCGCGTTCGACAGCTGCAGGTACTCACTGCCCTCGCGCGAGAGCCGCATGCGGGTGGTGTCGGCGGCGACCAGCGCGCGCGCTTTCTCGAGGTGAATCTCTTCCCCGACGTCGTAGATGCGGTAGCAGAGCGCCGTGGCGTTGGTCAGTCGGAACATGGGGTACCCCAGTTAACGCCGGCGTTTCTTCTTCGTTGATTTCTTCTTCGTGACTTTCTTCGCCGGAGGCTTCGTGGGCTCGACTTTCTTCTCTGGTTCCTTCACGGCCGACAACGTCAGCACGCGCACCCGGGCCGCCAGGTCATCGCGCTCGCTGATCAACGCGTCAACCTGCTTCTGAAGAGGCTCGAGCTTCACCCGCATCTGGGTCAGGTCGAGCTCTGCTTTCTCGGCCCGCGCCATCTCGTTCGCGTGCGCCTGGGCCTGATCATCGGCCCGGCGACTCTCGGCCTGCACCTGGCGAAGCAGCAAGATGCTCAGCGCCGCCATCACCCCCGCGGTCACGCCGAACAGAATCCACGGCAACAGGCTGGGTGGCCGACGAACCGCTCCGGTGAGCCCCGTCTCATCCGTCTGGACGTAGTCGTCGCTCACGAGAGGGCGCAGGGTAGCACCCGGGTGCCGAGGTGCCCGTTATTGGCCAGCGAACACGCCGCTGTGGCCCATTGCAGTTATTGATCACCCATCCCCGGAGCCGCCCGGAGCCGCATACTCGATACTCAACCAGGCTCAACCAGGAAATCGCAGAACAGCTGGGGTTGTTTACGATCGACTCCGTCGAGAACGTTCGAATGAGTACCCGTCTCTCGATCATCCACGGCCGGCTCGTCCGGGCAGAACTGCAGTTGATTGCAGAGGTCGGAGAGTCGCTCGCGATCAACGCAACAGTTTTTGTATCCCGAGATTGGCAGGGCCCAAATTTCATCGGCTACGGCTTCCTGGAGCGCGTCCGTTTCGCCATTGATCCGGGCCAGGATCAGAACCACTTTCATTTCGGACCAACGAGCTGACAGCCGGTCAGCTACTGGCCAGCGGCTTTCAAGTCCCACACGCCCCGCGCGCGAAAGACGCGCTCGACCATCAAGGTGTGCAACGCGTGAAGCGGCTGCCCCGCGGCCTCGCCTTCGAGCAGGGTCAGCCCGTCGGCGATCGCCTCGAGCGTCGAACGGTTGTCAGGGGACGTCGACTCGCGAAGCCGCAGCGGCGCGTCGGCTTTCGAAGGCAGCGCCATGCGCGGCACGTTCGTCAGGCAGGGAAGCTTCTTGATCATCCGCCGCGACTGCCGCCACGTGCCGTCGATGACGATCAGCCGCTTCGGCGGAGGACCCGACGCGGCGGCAGCGCCCTCTTCCGCCGGGAACAGGAGCCAGGCGTCTTCGACATACGGCGACAACTCGGCGTCGACCGGGGCGGACTCTTCACCGAAGTCGATCATCACGCTGTTCGGCAACGCGAGCCCCGCCATGCGCGCGGTTCCCGTCGACTTGTCCGCCTCGCGCGCGTGCCTCACCACCACCACCTGCGTCCTCGTCGCCATCTGAGGAATCTCGGCGCACAGACAGAACTCGTGGCGAATCCAGCAGCGCGGGCAGCGCCCCGGCAGGTGCGAGAGGGTTCGCGATCTCATTCGCGGCGCACCTTAACCACAGCTACCTTCCACAGCATGCGCGTCCTGCCCCTGCTGGTGCTTCTCTCAGGCTGCGCGTCGGTACCGCTGAAGGTCGCGTCGACGCCGACCACCCTCGACGCCGCCGCGCTTGCCGGCACCTGGCACGTCGTCGCCACCAACTTCCCGATGTGGACGGAAGGAAAGAAGACGAAGCCGACCTTCAACTACGGCGTGCTCGGCGAAGGGCGGCTGTCGGACGTCGTGCGGTACGTCGAAGACGGAGCGCCCGGCTACATCGAAGGCGTCGACACGCAGGACAAAGAGACGCCGACCCACTTCACCTGGCGCGGCACCGGCTTGCTCGTCCTCTTCGTCAGCGCGTGGGACCTCGTGGCGCTGGACCCGGCGGGCGAGTGGGCGATCGTCTACTTCTCGAGCACCCTCGCAACGCCCGAAGGCGTGGACATCATCACCCGAAGGCTGCAGCCGCCGCCCGAGGCCGCGTTGGCCGTCATCGCCGCAGACCCCGTGCTCAAAGAGAAGGCCGCGGGGTTGAAGGTGCTGGTCACGCCCGCAGCAGCAGTGGACTGAACGCGGGCCTACTTCTTTCTCGGCAATGGCTCGGGACGTACGCCGTAAGTACGAATTGACAAGATCGAAGCTGGTCCGTTACTTACGCCGTAAGCACCACTGCCAGGAGAAACATGAACGCAGCGCTGAAGCTGGGCGAGACCGCAGTTGCAACCGCAGGCCTTGCGATGCGCGCCGTCGTCTTCCGGGAGTATGGGACGCCAGAGGTGCTGAGCGTCGAAGAGGTGCCGCGCCCCTTCCCTGGCGATGAGGAAGTGCTGGTGCGGGTGCACGCCGCCGCGGCGAGCATCGCCGACCACCACGTGGTGACGGGCAAGCCGTACCTCATCCGGCTCACTGCCTATGGTGGGGTGCCCCGGCCGAAGAACCCGGTGCCCGGGCAGGCGGTGGCGGGGCGCGTGGAGGCGGTCGGCGCGAAGGTCACCGCCTTTAAGGCAGGCGACGAGGTCTTTGGAGAGGCCACCCGCGGCGCCTTCGCTGAGTACGCGGTGGTGAAGGCGAAGCTGCTCGCGTTGAAGCCGGTCAACGCGTCGTTCGAACAGGCCGCGGCGATGCCGTGGGCCACCGCCGCCCTGCAGGGCTTGCGGGATGCGGGAAGCTTGAAGAGCGGAGAGCGCGTGCTGATCCACGGGGCTTCGGGTGGCGTCGGCACCTGGGCGGTGCAGATCGCGAAGGCGCTCGGGGCGCACGTCACCGCCGTGTGCAGCACTCGGAATGTCGCGCTGGTGCGATCGCTGGGTGCGGACGAGGTCATCGATTACACGCAGGCCGACTTCACCGCGGGGGGTGCGCAGTTCGACGTGATGCTCGACCTCGTCGGCGACCGTTCACTGTCGGCCTGCCGCGGCGTGCTGAATGTGGGCGGCCGATATGTCGCGTGCGCTGGAGGAGGCGGCGATTGGGCAGGGCCAATCTTCAGGCTCATCGGTGGGCTCGTCTCGTTCATGTTCTCAGGCCGGGCGTTCAAGACGTTTCTCTCGATCTGCCGTCCGGAAGATCTGCTCGCGCTCAAGGCGCTCGTCGAGGCCGGCAAGGCAAGGCCTGTCATCGAGCGCAGCTTCGCCCTCGGCGAAACCGGCGCGGCGCTGACCCACCTCGGGCAGGGCCGCACCCGAGGGCAGGTGGTGATTCAGATTCGAAATGAAAACGGGAGCGCCCGATGAGGACGCTCCCGTTGGGTTGCGAGGCTTCGCCGCCGGCTCAGGGCGCCGGAATCAGCACCTTGTCGACGACATGGATGACGCCGTTGCTGGTGAAGTAGTTGACCTCGGTGACGGTGGCCTTGGTCGCGGTGGAATCGGCGATCTTCACCTGCTTGGGGTTTCCTTCAGCCGTGACGGAAAACGTCTTGGTCGCAAGGGCTGTCGTGGCGACCAGCGGCGCAGCGAGGGCCAGCGCGGTGGCGGCGTAGACAGGAGCGCCCGGCACTGCATGGTAGGCAAGGACGTTGGTCAACGCCTGACCCGTGGGCGCAGCGCCCAGCGCGGTGAACGCGGCGTTGCTGGGGGCGAAGAGGGTGAACTGCGCGGTGCCGTCGAGGACTGCGGCGATCTTCGGCGCCGTCGCGGCCGCTCCGTCGGCGGCGAGCACGGCCGCCTTGAGGCTCGAGAGCCTGGGCGACGTGGTGACGACGTCCGTGGTGCTCGGCACCAGCACGGAGCCGATGACGTGAATGACGCCATTGCTCGCGATCAGGTCGGCGAGCGCCACGCTGACTCCGTCGACCGTCACCGCGCCACCGGTGCGCTGCACGTTGACTTTGCCGCCAAGGGTATCGATCGCTGTCGCGGTGGTCGGCACCTGGGCTGCGAGGTAGCGCGCGGGAGCGACATGGTAGGTCAGCACCGGAATCAGCTGAGCCGGGCTGAACGAGGTGAGCGCCGTGATGCCGGTGGTCGCTCCATTGTCGGCACCTTTCAGCGCAACGACGAGGGCAGTAAATGCGGCGTCGCTGGGCGCGAACACGGTCACCTTAGCGGCGGTGTCGTTGTCGAACGCCGCCACCAGGCCAGGGCTCGGGGTCGCCGTGTCGGCCAGCTTGAGCGCTGCGACGAGGCTGCTCACCGCAGGCGTCGTGGTCGCGATGTCGGCGATGCTCGGCAGCAGCACGCGGTCAATCGCATGCACGACGCCGTTGCTGGCCAGGACGTCAGCCGTCACCACCGAGGCGCGGTTGTCGAGCTTGATTGTTTGCCCACTGAGGCTGAGGGCAATCTTTCCGCCGAGCGCGTCAACCTTGGCGTTGTTCATCGCCGCCGTGGTGGCGGCCGCGGCGCGGACCTCCGTGCCGAGCACGTGGTAGCGCAAAATCACCTTGAGCTGATCGACTGACAAGTCATTCAGGCTGGCCACCGACAGCTCGGTGAGCAGGGCTGCAAACGCAGCGTTGGTCGGAGCGAAGACCGTCTTCTTCGGGGTCGCCGCCTGCAGCTCAGGCCCCAGCCCCGCCTTGGTCACTGCCTCCACCAGAATCGAGAACTCGGGGTTGCCCTGCGCGACCGCGACGATGTCACCGACCGCCGCCCCGCCTCCAGCGCCTCCACCCGCTCCACCTCCAGCGCCGCCAGCGGCTCCGCCGCCCGTACCTCCGGATCCTCCACCGACGCCGCCGGTGCCTCCTCCGCACCCGCTCAACGCCGCGACCACCGCGGACAACACTGCCCATCGCGCTGCTGACTTCATGTCGATCTCCGTGAAACTTTGTTGAGTTGGCCCGGCCACCATTGCGGCTTGGGTACGCAGTGGGCCCGCCGCGTTGGTTGATGCGATCGACAAATTCGAAAGAAAAGTTTCAGCAACCAGCCGCTGCGCCTCGTGACGTAGGCCAGCAGGGTGACCCCACCTCTGGCTTGGCCTCGCCCCGCCGGGCGTTCGATGCTTGGCGTTGCGCGCTCTGCCGTGCTTGGTTTCGTCAGGCCAGGGAGATGCGCTCGATGGTGGCGAAGATGAGACAGGTGTGGCTGGTTCTTTTGGTCGTCTCGGCGGCCTGTCTGCCGCCGATCACCAGCCAGGCGCCGCCTGAGGACGTGCCGATTGGGAAGGTCGAATACGTCACTGCCGGCGCCCGGCACGCCTGTGCGTTGCTGGAAGGCGGAGCCCTCACCTGTTGGGGTGCGCCCGGCCTGGTCGGCGACGGCACCCGAACTCTGCGGGTCCAACCTGCGGCGGTGAAGGGTCTGTCGGTCGGGGTGCTCTCGGTCAGCGCCGGGGCGGCGCACACCTGCGCCGTGTCGTCCTCAGGACACGTCAAGTGCTGGGGGCAGAACACCCGCGGAGAGCTCGGCCTGGGCACCACCGTCGAGGCGCTCGAGCCGACGGCAATCAGCCAGCTGAGCGAGGGGATCATCGAGGTCTCGGCCGGGGCCTCGCACACCTGCGCGCTGTCGAAGTCGGGCGCGGTGACGTGCTGGGGAGTCAACGACCACTACCAGCTGGGTGCGGGTGCGCCGGCCCAGAGCCTCGTCCCGGTCGAGGTCAAAGGGCTGGGAGCCGGCATTCGGCAGCTCGCTGCGGGCGCGTCCCACACCTGCGCGGTGACGATCGAGGGTGAGGTGCACTGCTGGGGCGGCAACGCGCATGGAGAGCTGGGCCTGGGCTTTGCCTCGGCCGACCCGGTACCCGCGCCCAGCAAGGTTCAGGGTCTACCTGGGCCGGCGTTGATGGTCGCCGCCGGAAGATTTCACACCTGCGCTGTCACCGCAGTGGGAGCCCTCTGGTGTTGGGGCCAGAACGGGTTTGGGGCGCTCGGAGACGACACCAGCCTCGATCGCTCGCTGCCGGTTGAGCCGCTGGGGTTGCCGCGTTCGGTGGTCGCCTTGTCTGCGGGGGCCGGCGGCACCTGCGTGGTGGTGGCTGGCGGCGACGCCTACTGTTGGGGAAGCAACGCCAACGGTCAGCTGGGCGATGGCTCGCGGATTCACCGCGCACGCCCCGTCGCCGTTCGCGGCCTCGAGGGCCTCGGCCGAATGGTGGCATACGGCGAGGAGTTCTCGTGCGGCGCCACCCGGGCGCTTCGTGCCCTGTGCTGGGGGCGCAATGATCAAGGCCAGCTGGGTGATGGCACCGACCTGGCCCGCGAGACGCCAGGCGCGGTGCAGGGCCTGTGAGTGGGCCCGATGTGTTCGCGGCTGATCGCGGCCTGCTGCTTGGCTACCGGCGCGGCGACCCAAAGACTCTCGAGCTCATCTACCGCCGCTATTCCGCCGAGGTGATGCGGGCGCTGTCTCGCGGCTTTCGGGTCGGCTCCGGAGGAACCGTCAGCCACGCCGCCGTCGGCCCGCTGGATCTCGACGCCGCCCACCAGGAAACCTTTCTGCGGGTGTTCGCCGAGTCTGCGCGGGTTCACTACGACGGGCTGCAGCCGTTCGAGCCCTATTTGATGACGATCGCCCGAAGGGCGGCGGTCGACGTGCTGCGGGCCCAGGGAAAGCTGATGCGTGAAGCGGTGGCGCTCGATGCCGAGCCCGGCGCCCGGCAGCTGCCCGACGATGCAGACTCGCCAGAGCAGGTCGCGCTGCGCACCGAGACCGCGGCCGTGGTGCGTGCATTTCTCGACACGCTCGATGGCGAGGTGGCCACCTTCGCGACCGCGCGCTTCATCGACGGCCAATCTCAGGAGGCGGCGGGCGCCAAGTGTGGCTGGTCGCGACAGCAAGCGCGCTCGGTGGAAGCCAGACTCAAGGCCGACTGTCTTCGCTACTTGAACGACCGTGGCTGGCTGCAGACCGCGGAGGGCGGCAAAGCGGTGGTGCTGGCGGTGCTCGGGTTGTTCCTGTGGGGGTGGGCCGAGCGATGAGCCTCTTCAACCCCCACATCGAAGGGAAGCTGCCACGGCTCGCAGAGGGTGGCCTGAGCCCGCAGCGCTTTCGCTCGCTGCTGTCGCACGTCAAGGGCTGCCCTCGCTGCGCCAATGCCTACCAGGTCTCGATTCACGCGCTTCGGCAGCTCGAGAACGGCTCGCCTTTCGTGCCTGCGCAAGCAGAGCTCGCGCTGATCGAAGCCGCCAACCTGCCTCGGGGAGGCTTCGGCGACCAACCGGCAAGGGCGCGCTTCGACCCGCCCTTCTGGCTCAAGCTCGGGGCGGCTGCGGTGGCCGCCAGCCTGATCGCGGTGGTGATGTGGCAGCGCGTGTCGCCCCTTGACGCTGACGAGCTGACGGCGCGCGGCGGATCCAGCCAGGGCGCGGCCGCAATGCGCGTGTTCTGTGGCGGAGCCGGCCAGCCGCTGCGCGAGCTGAGCGCTGAACAAACCTGTCAGCCAGGGCAATCGTTGGTGCTGGCGGTCGGAGCGCGAGCGCCCGGGCAGAAGGTGGCCGTTCAGTTCAGCGGCTCGGCGAGCCAGACACTCGAGGGGATTGCGGGTGTGCAAGGCACCCCTGGCGCGGAGGCGGCCCTCGACTTCACCGTGGTCCTGGAGCGCGAGGGGACGCTGGAGGTGGTGGCCGCGTTCGCCGCAGACGGCGCGATGGCGGCACGCGCGGCGAAAGGCGAGGCGCCAGATGCGGCGGTGACGGTGCTGCGCCGCACGGTTCGGGTCACCCGGTGAGCACCGCGCGCGTGGCCGGGCTGCTGGTGCTGCTCTTCGCTTTGAAAGGCCTCGCCGCGACGCAGCGGCACGCGTTGGTGATTGCCTACAACGGCAGCGATCGACCGGGCAGCACCCCGCTGAGGTTCGCGGATGACGATGGCTACCGCTGGCGAGAGACTTTCGAGCGGCTGGGCATCGACGTCTTGTTGCTGACCGTGCCGGACGCCGACACGGCGCGGCTCGAAGCCGGGCGGGGCGTCGAGGCGTCACCTCCGACGATAAAAGCCGTCGAAGCGGCGGTGGCGGTGCTGGCGGCGCGGGTTGAAAAGCAGCGCGCCGCGGGCGACACGGTCGACGTCTTGCTGGTGTACGTGGGCCATGGGCACACGGGCGTCGACGGCCGCGCCTACCTGAACCTGGCCGATGGCCGGCTGGATCAAGAAGGGCTGTATCGGGTGGTCGATGGGTTCGGGGCCGACTACGTGCACCTCATCATCGACGCCTGTCACGCTGGCGGCGTGGTGGGCAGCCGGGGCCTCGACCCCAGGTTGGTAGAAGAGCTGAAGGCCACGCTGGTCAAAGAGCAGCTCAAGGCGCGGCCCAACGTGGGGGCGCTCTACGCCGAATCGGACGAAGGCGAGACGCATGAGTGGAGCCGGATCCGTGCTGGCGTCTTCAGTCACGCGGCGCGCAGCGGGCTGCTGGGTGCAGCAGATGTCAATCGCGACTCGCAGATCGCCTACAGCGAGCTTGATGCGTTCGTCGCCTCGGCGATTCGCGGAGTGAAGGCAGCGCGGGGGCGCCTGCAGCTGAAGACGTCTGCCCCGGCGCTCGACGCCAATCGGATTCTGGTGGGCCGGGCGCCCAGCGGCCCGACACTCAACGTCCCTTCCGGGGTCCGCTTTGCGCGGCTGTCGATCGAGGATGCCGATGGAATCCGCCTGGCCGACGTGTACCGGCAGGAAGGCGAGCAGGTGTCTCTGTCACTGCCGAAGCGCCCTTCGTACTGGCTGCGCACCATCAATGGAGATGCACGGGTGGCGTTGGCCGAGCTCAACCAGCGCCAGTTCACGCTCGCGCCAGCGGAGGTCGGCGAGCGCGGTGGCGTCGAAGAAAGCTACGAGCGCGGGTTGTTCGCGATCGCATTTGGGCGGGCGTTTTATGAGGGGTACCAGGCGTCGTCAGACACACCGGCGCTGCGCTTCAGTGACGATGCCTCAGGCCTCACCGCCACCACGATGGGTCGATTCGATGGAGCCTGGCTTGGCCTTGGCCTCTCGATCGGCCTGCCGGTATCCGGAGCACCCCTGGGCGCCAGCGGCGTCGCTGCCGGGGTGAGCCTCGCGTGGCGCAGCGAGGGGTGGCTCTACGCGGGGGCCAGAGCGCAGTGGATTTTCGCTTCCGACACCTTCGATGGCGCTGGCGTTCACCGCGCCGCACTGGCGGTCGTGGCGGGCGTCCGTGGCTGGACGCGGGTCGCTCCTTTCTTGGAGCTGGGGCCGCACTGGGCACCGACATTCGTCGTCCGCAGCAACCTGACCCAGGGAGATTTTCTGGTCTGGGGTGGAACTGTGTCGGCGGGCGTGATGGGCAGCCGCGACTTTCTGCGTGGGCTGAGAGTCTCTGCCAACTTGTCGATCGACTCAGTTCGCATCGACGGCGCGCGGCGGCCGGTGCTGCTGCCGCAAGCCGAGCTGTCGATCACGTTTTGAACGGCGTCGCGCCCACAGCAACAGCGCCAGCAGCAGTGGGCTGATCGCGGTCGCGCTGCACCCCGTCTTCATCGGCACCACCGGGTCGCCCTTCGCCTGCCACAGGTGGCCTGTCACCGTCCGTGGCTGGCCGTCGACCCAGACCTCGGCGCGCCACCAGTCGCTGCCCGTCGCTGGCGCCGTCATCGACTCGGTCGCTTTGAAGTCGTCGGCGTCGACCTCGACCGTCTTCGCGAGCGTGCCGTTGTGGAACAGCTTCAGCTGGTGGCCCTTTCCTCCCGTCACCTTTGCCTCCAGCGTCGCGGAGTCGGCCTTCAGCGTGTCGCCCAGCCGCGCAGCGCCGGCGATGAGCTCAACCATCGGGTCCATCGGGCCCTGAAGCTTCACCACGGTGCGGCCCTGCTTCACGCCCTCGAGAATTCCGGCGGCCGACAGCTCGGTGGCGAACACCATCGTGGTCGGGCTGCCGATTGGGCTGTCCAACGCATCCATGCCCTTTCCCGCCGAGTGGTCATCGCTGCCGCCAATCGGCGCCACGTGGAGCCCCGCCTTGACGAGGTTCGCCCAGTACGAAATCGCCTCGCGGGTGAAGAGCAGGCCAGTGACGTTCCAGCCACCGGTGCCGATCTCTACCGCGCCGAGCTGTTCCTTCGGCACCTTCTGCTTCCACGCGCAGCCGATGCACTGCAGGCCGAGGTCGAGCATCGGGTGGTTGATCGCGAGCACGGCGCCCTGGTCAGCGAAGGCTTTCGCGGCGAGGTCGAAGCTCTGGCCGTCGATGCCGAAGAGGTGGTCGACGTACTTCGTCGCTCCGATGCCGTTGGCGTGGCCGGCATAGGTGGTGAACTCGACGCCGGGGATGAAGAGGACATCGGTCGAACGGGCCTGCGCGTCGTTGAGGAAGTCGAGCTGCGCGACGGTGTTGTGGTCGGAGATTTCGACGAAGTCGAGGCCGCGGCCGCGCGCGAAGGCAGAGATTTCATCGAGGGTCGGGGCGGCGTCTCCGCTCTCGCGCGAGTGAACGTGGAAGTCGCCCGCGAACCAACGCGCCGTCGTCATCAGCGCTGCGACCGCGACGTATGGCTTGCGCTCGGGCTGGGCCGGCAAGGTCTGCGTGGTGCGCAGGTCGATCTCGAGCCGGTACTTCGCGGGCGACGTCACCACCTTCGCCTTTCCGATGATGACCTTCCACTTCCCTGCCGGCAGTGAACCGGTGAGGTAGCTGCGCGAGGCGGCGTTGGCGGCGATGACGATGGGCTCTTTGTTGCCGCCGCCCCAGCCGCGGAACCGTTCGGGGTCGCGCAGGCCGTAGTCGAGGATGTTGTCTGGCTGCTGCACCGGGTGGCGAACCTCGATCTCCGCGGTGCCCGCCGGGACGTCGAACGGAATCAACACGAAGTCGCCGCCGGTCGACGGCAGCTCGCCCTCGAGGATGATTGGCTGCGCCACGGCGGCGAATGAAACGAGACAGAGGAGAAGGGGCCCACGCATGCGCGACGGCTTAGCGCGTTCGTGCGCGCCCACTGAGAACGCCGCGCCCGGTGCGTCACTTCGTGGTGACTTCTTCGCGGCGCGCGAAGTCCCACGCGTTCATCAAGCGGCTCAGGCCTACGCCGATCATCCCAGCGGCGAAGATGAGCACCGCCGAGCCCGCGACGCAGAGGGAGGCGACGAGCGCGTCGTTGTTGCTGAAGGGTGGCCGTGTCTGAAGCGCGAAGTGGGCCGCGAGTCCGAAGGCGACGCCCCCGCCCGTCGCGATCACCGTGCCACCAATCATCTTGGCGTACGCGAAGTACATCCGCGTCCGGGGGCGGTCTTCGTGCTCCTGTTCCGGTTGCTGCTCGACCCGCGGGGTGAGCGTCAAAGGTTCGGCGGCGGCGGTCAGCGCGGCAAGCAGGCAAAAAACGAAAGCGAGTCGGGGCATCGACGACCGTCAATGCAATCGGAAGGCCTCAGTCCGTTCATAGGGAAGAAGGGCCGGCGGTGTGCAGCCCCCTGCACACCTGTGCGTCACAGCCCACGAAGAAACGCGAGGTCCTTCCAATCCCACAGCCGCTGCGGCGCGACATCCACGTTCGGGGGTCCGTCATTCCAGCCGTGGGTCGCGATCGCCGTCGCCCCGCGGGTGTGGATGAAGAGGCTGAGCGCGGCGGCGACGCCGAGCAGCACCTTCCAGACCGGGCGCTGCTTGACGTTCGCGAGGATCCACTCGACGGGCTTGAAGAGGAAGTAGACGAAGTACGGCAGCACGTCGGTGAACAGCCGCGGACCAAACGCGTGGCCGCCCCACCAGTGCGGAAACGCCGAGATGGTCAGCCAGTGCGCGGCAATCACCGCGACGAAGGCCCACTCGAGCCGTCGAGGCCGCGCGAAGAAGCAGAACAGCAGCATGGGCGTGTAGACGAAGAGCCCGCGTCCCGGGCTGACCAGATTTCCTACCAGCGCCTGGCCGAAGTGCCCATCGCCCGGCTCGAGCCGTTCGGGGAGGTAGTACGCGGGCAGCAGGGCGTCGAACACCGCAAGGTTGTAGAGGCAGAACGGGATCGCGATCGCGAGCCCTCCGAGCGCGAACGGCAGCAGCCACTGCCGTCGGGTCGCGACGAACCAGCCCGCGCAGGAAAGAATCGTCAACGCGTTGGTCGGTCGAAAGACGTACGCCAGCCCAGAGAGCAAGCCGACCGCGAGCGCCGTCTTCCAGGTCTGCTGCGGCCGCGTCAGCACGAACACCACCGCCGCGATCGCGAGGATTGACGGAGAGTGCTGCCAGAGCACGCGGCTCGCCGTCGAGTACGCGCCCGTGCCGAACGTGAACAGCACGGTGACGATCAGCGCTGCGCGGGGCGTCGTGACCTGTCGCCCGGTGAGAAACACCAGCACCGCGGCGCCTGCGACGAACAGCGACGCGATGATCAGCTCGATCGTGTCGTAGTACGTCAGCTCGACGCTTCCGACGGCGTGGAAGCGCGTGAGCCACCGCTCACGCTTGATCCGCGATCTGCGGGTCGAGTCTCCGCGGCCGCATGAACTCGGAGCGAGACTGCGGCGCGCGAGTAGGCGACGTACCGGTGCGGCGCCGACGACGACGAGCACGTTGCGTTGATGGGTGTGGAGAAAGGG
>JBBRAX010000085.1:0-26564 GCA_038206395.1 Myxococcales bacterium
CTCGCGCACGCCGTAGCGAATGAGGTTCGCCGCGATGGACGTCACGAGGAAGGCAGTGCCCAGGTAGACGTAGCTGCGAACGCGGAGCACCACGCCCAGGCCCACCCCGACGACACAGAGGCCGACGCAGAGCCACAGCGCGGAGGTGGAGTCAAAGGTCAGCGGGCGGAAGGCGGCGGCGCCATAGACCAGCGTCACTGCCGCGGCGCGCAGCTTCACCCGCATGCTCTGGGCGAGGTCGGCTTCGAAGGCCTTGATGAGCACCAACAGCGAGAGCCCGAAGGGAATCAGCAGGTACTCGGCGCTGTGCGCGTTCGACGCGACGAAGGCAGCGGCCATCGCGCCGTTGAAAGCGAGGGTCGACAGCAGCGCGGCGCGCCGGCGCATCGCTCCACTGCGCGCGACGACGGCGAAGTGGGCCGACTGCGCGAGCAACAGCAGACACAGCGTCCACGGCGTCTCCCACGGAGCGGCCGCCAGCCCCAGAAGCGGCCACCAGAAGGCGAAGGACCTCGCGGTCACCGAGGTCTTCGCGCCCAGTTGGTTCGCGAGCGCGCCGATGCCGGCCCCCGAGACGAGAGCGACCAGCGTGTCCACCGTGTCCGGCCCCGCGCCAAAGGCGAGCCGGCGGATGACGAAGTACCCCAGAGGGAGCAGCAGGCCGGCGAAGACCGTCGACGTGCGGTCGTCGTCTTTCGTGATGCGGCCGGCCAGCGCCCACAGCGCGACGAGAATTCCGGTGACCGCAACGACGGCCTCGCGGGCGTGCGGCGCGTCGAGCAGCGCGAGCGCGGCCCCAAGCTCGAGCGCGCCGAGGCCGAGCAGTGCGTACGACGCCCCGAGCCGTTGCGCGATGCGGCCGGTGCGCTTCGCCACCCAGAGCGCGGCGGCAGCGAGCAGCAGCGACGCGGTCGCGACCCACGGAAGAATCAGCTCGCGCGGCGCTCCAGTGGCGAGCGCGAGGCCCACATAGAAGAGGCCGACGTGAAGCGCAGCCGCGAGCCCCAGCCAACGCACCCACTCGTACGCCGGGTTCCGGTGCGCCATCACCACCGCGCACGCCGCTGCGAAGCCCCAGGCGATCGCCGTCTCGGGGCGGTGCAGCGTGTTGCCGCCCGCCAGCGCGACGACGGAAAGAATCCAGCCCGCATGGTGCCACGTCGACGCCGACGGATGGCGGCCCTCGAGCCACGCACCCAGGGCGCAGAGCACAAAGCCCGCGCCGCCGAGCAGCGCTGCGACCAGCGGCAGCGGCACCTGCGTGAAGCCGAGACAGACGAAGAGCACGGACGCGAAGGCGATTTCCCAGCGGTCGGGCGTGAGCAGCAACAGCGCTCCGGCGATCATCAGCGGCGTCGCGAAGGCGGTGTGCTGGCCCCCGAGGACAAGGGTGGCCGTGACTGTCACCGCCGCGCCGAGCCACACCGGGCTTCCCGCGTGGGCCGCGCGCTTCAACATCGGCAGGCGAAGGAGCGTCGCGAGTCCCGCTGCGCCCGCTGCAATCCACGCCGCGCGCGTCAGCAGCGAAGGCGGCAGCCCGTTCGCGGTGAAAGGCAGCGCCGCGGCCACCACGGCGGCAGCGAGCAACCATCGCTGGTTCAGCAAGAAGGCGGCGGCAGCAAAAGTGCCACCCAGCAACCACGCGCTGTCCGTCAGGGTGGCAGCCGTCGCGGTCGCCGAGTGGAAGAGCGCGAGGCCGATGGCCGCGAGCGCCGCAGCGGTGACGTTGTGCTTCGACGCCTTCGAGCCCAGCGCGAGCATCACCACTTTCGGAGCGAGCCGCTCGAGCAGTGCGAACGCCAGCAGCCCCGCCGTCGCCACGGGGACCAGCGCGGGGGTCGCGACGAAGAACATCGCTCCGACCGCGAGCCTGAACGGCAGCAGCTCGCTCGCCGCGAAGAACATCAGCAGCGCCCAGGGCAGCGCGGGGCCACCGAGGATGACGCAGACGCCGCCAGTCACCGCGGCTCCTGTCAGCAGCCACGGCGCGAGCTCGGCCTCGAGGCGATCTGCGTCTTCGCGGCCGAACATCAGCGCGCGCAGCAGAGGGATGCGGAAGACGAGGTGGGTGATTGCGAACAGGGCGCCGGCGACGGGCCACGCCTGGCTGGGCTCCGTGGCCAGCCGCATCGCGATCGCCGGCAACACGGCGGCGAGCACGGCCGAACGGGTCGCCCGCACCCAGAAGAACGGCAGCGCCAGCGCGAACACCGACAGCGGCTGACCCGGGAGGACGAGCATCACGCCCAGCGCGGTCAGTGACGACAGGCTCGCGGCCCACGCGACGGGGCGTTTTCCGAGGACGCGCTTCCAGGTGAAGTCCCACTCTTCGAACAGCGCGAGCAGCGCCAGCGCGGCGGCGACGGCGATCGGCGGCTGCTCGCCGGCGAGGGCGAGGGCCGTGGCGAGAGGAACGCTGAGCGACGGCGGCAGGGCGCGCATCGTGAGCAGCACGGCGACTGCGGCAATCGAGAGGACAAGGTTCGCCTGGTCGCGCGCTTCGAAAGCGAAGAGAGCAGCGACGATGCAGAAGAAGGCGACGAGCGAGGCAAGCAGCGCTGGGCGCCAGCGCCGGCCAGCCAGCGCAGCCCAGACAGACGCGGCGAGGCCGAGCACCGCAGATGAGACGACCGAGGCGGTCGCCGTCCACCCTGGCCACAGCTGCAGCTCTTTGGGCCCAAAGGCGAAGGCGGAAGCGCCGAAGACGATCGCCACGCCGTCACGCCAGCCGGCAGTCGCCGGGTCAGCCGCAGAAGAACGTCTTCGGGCGCCGAGGACGAGCGCGGCCGCCGAGATCAGCAACGTCGCTCCAAGGAACACGGGCCGGCCTTCGAGCTGAAGGAACAGCTGCCACGCGGGCGCCACCACTGCAGCGAGCGCCGACGCGGGCTCGGCGTGCCGCAGACGATTCTTGCTTCGAGCGAAGGCGGCGAGTGTGAGGGCAGTGACGGCGATGCCGAGCCCGGTGAGGTCGGGCGCCCAGAGCACGAAGGCGCGAGCGACCACGATGGCCGGAATGAGCCACGCAGATTCCTGCGCGACGCCGAGGTCGAGGTTCCGCCCAATCAGCCACGCAGCGGCGAAAGCGACCGCCAGCGCGACGAGCTGGCCCGCATTGCCCGGCACCACCCACGCGAAGGCGACGGCCGTGGCGACCAGCCCGAAGCCCGCGATCGACAGCGGCTCGCGGTGCGCCGCGACGTACGGAATCGAGGCGAGCGCGAGGCCGAGCGCGATGGGCGAAATCGCCAGCGCCGCCCACTGCGGCCCGGCGGCGACACCGAGCGTGGCCGCGAACGCGAGCGCCGTCACGGCGCCGACGCGCGTGAAGGCCGGGCGATCGAGCCAGAGACCCAGGCCCAGGTTCAACGCGAGCAGCAGCGGCACCGAAAGCATCGCGGGCCGGGTGTCGTTGGGCAGCGACGAGACCGCGAGCGCCACCATCAGCAGGCTGGTGACCCAGGTAGACCGGAACAGCGGCGCGGCCCACGTCGGTCGCGTCTTCAGCCAGCGAACGGCGAGCACCGCGCCAGCGATGACGAAGAGCGCGGCGTAGACGGCGTTGTATGCGAAGGGCAGCGCTCCCGACGGCGCGTAGCCGAGGCTCGCCTTGAGGTCGGCCAGCAGCTGCTTGAGGACTCCGGGAATCAGCTGGCCGCAGGTCTGAAACGCGAAGTAGCTGAAGAAGTAGAGCGCGTAGATCCACTGCGGCGACTTGCTGGCTTTGAGCACGCGCCAGGCGGTGTGCGCGCCGACGAGGCTGGTGAGGAAGAAGGCAGGTGCAGCGCCCGTCAGTGCCCACGCCATCAAGCCGAGCTGCCCGGCGACGACGAGAATCGGGACGACAGGGCTCTTCGCGTCGGGTGACCGCAGCTCGAGCGCAGCGGCGAGGGCGAGCGCAAAGAAGGGCGCCCAGGTGCCCCAGCTGACGCCGTCGGCGAGCAGCGCGTAGTGAAGACGGGCTCCGAAGATCGCCGCCAGGTACAGCGGGGCGAGGTAGGCGAAGAGCTTCGCGTTCGTGCCCTCGACGCCGGCGCGCGCGTTGAGCCAGAGCAGGCCGACGGGGATTGCCATCAACCACAGCGCGGCGCCGTGGAACTGGGTGACCAGCGGGGCGAGGCCCATCACGGCGGCACAAGCGGCCATCGCGAACGGTACGTAGCGGAGCCCGACCTTCTGCATATCGGCAGTGACGCCGCGGACGAGGGCCGCCGCGATCACGGCCCAGACGATGACGAGCGTCGTCGCGAGCAGCGGGAACTCGAGCGCGACCGGGCCCACGGCAAAAGGTGCGAGCGGGGCCATCGCGGCGCCGATGAGCTTGAGGACGCGCGACGCGCTGCGGGTCGTTTCTCGCCGCCAGAGGAACTGGGCCCACGCCGAGAAGCCCAGCGTCCAGCCCGCCGCGAGGCCGAAGACGACCAGCGCGCGCGTGGTTGACTGCATGCCCGACCACGCGTCGGACACCAGGTAGAAGGTGCCCGAGAGAATCAGGAACGCGCCGATGAACCAGCCGATGCTCTCGTTGAGGAAGGGCTTCCAGATGCGGCTCCAGCTCGAGGCTTCGGCGACGACCCGGTCTTCAGGGCTCGGCGCTTCCGGCGCAGCGTCGAGGAGGACTGCGGGCGGCGTCTGCGGAATCGGCTCGGGGCTCGGAATCGGAGCCAGCTCAGGGGGCTGAGCGGCCTCGACGGCGGGCAAGGGCTCCGGCGCTGGCTCGACGACGAGAGGGGGCGCGACTTCTGCCTGAGGTCCCAGCGCAGAGAGCAGGACCTTCTCGTGCTGCCGATACCGCTCGAACAGGTAGCCGCGGGCGCGGCCGTTGACCATCGACGCGTCCCAGTGGGGGAGCTGTTCGAGGAACCACCGCACGCGCGCGAGGTCCGCTTCGATCTCTTCCCGTGGCCGCTCGAACAGCCGCGTGCCGCAGATGACGCAAAACCGGGCTGTCCCCAACCGCTCGACCCGACAGGGCTCGCAGTACATATCCAGCCCAACGTTTCAGGTCGCGTGCCCAGGCACAACTGGCCGTCTCTCCTCGCCTGACAAACCCGTGGCGCAGAAAGCTGCGCAGTCCTCAGCGCGACCCGCCCTGCGTGAACGACAGCGGCACTTCGATTTCCTGCGCGCTGCCCAGGGGCGGCAACACCAACCGCTTGCCGGTGCGCACGAGACACTCGACAGACTCAGCCGGAATCGTGGCGTCATCGACGCGCGCCCCGAGCACCTTCCCGGCCTTCGAGAGCGACAGCGTGAGCACCACCTCACCGCTCGCCGCGGGGTTCGCCTTCAGCCACTTCTCGTAGCAGGCGCGCAGCTTCGGACGCTGGTCCTTCAACGAGCGCTGCAGGTTCGAGATCGCCTCGGGCGATGGCGGCAAGTCCTCGAGCTCTTCCTTCGCCTGCGCGATTCCCCTTGGCGCCGCCTTCCACTTCGTGTCGCTGCCCGGGACCAACTGCACCCAGCTCTCGTGCGCCCCGACCATCAGCCGGTGGCGCCCTTCGGTCAGCAACAACGAGCTCGGCCCGCTGCCGTGGTGACCCGCGATGTCGAACGGCGCGCCCATCGACAGATCCGACAAATCCAGCCGCGCCCACGGCTGCTTCGGAATCTGGGTGAACGGATACGGCGCCGCGGCCGAATCAACCGCGCTGAACGGCGGCTTCACCGGCAACCCGAGCGTCAGCCGCTGCGGCGCCGTCAGCGTCACCGCGTCGCGCAGATAAGAGTCAGAGCCGACCCGCGCCGACCCGCGCACCAGCTCGACCACCACTTCGGCCGCCGCGCGCGTCACCACGAAGGCCGTGTCCGAGCCCATCACCCACGCGCCCGCCGCTTCGACCAGCACCTCGGGCGCCGCCTCGACCGCCAGCGTCCCTTCTTCCAGGCTCACCATCGCCGCGCCGCCCAGCTTCGCGAGCCCCAACAGCTCGACGTGCACTTCACGGTCGAGCTGCGCCAACACCAGCCGTCCCATCCGCGCGTCGACCACGTCGGCCGGCTTCAAGACGTCGCCCGCGACCAGCGCGGACCCATTGCGATGCACCACACCCTCGACCACCACCGCCGTCCACTGCGCGGAATCGGCCGGCCGCACTGGCGCGTCTTTCACCGCCACCGGCACCCGCGCGGGCACCGGCTCGGGCTCGATGAGCTTCGGCACGACCACGACGAGGGCGAGCGCGACGAGGGCCGCTCCAATCATCCAGCTGCTGCGGAACTGCGCGAACACCAGGCCCCACGCCGACTGCGGCGCGCGCGCCTCGTCCATCAGCTTCGCCTCGACCCGCCGAAACGCGGCCTCGGTGAGCGTGACGTCCTTCATTCCCTTGAGCAGCGCCCGGCGGCCCTTCGCCGACCCCAGCGCCTTCCGGCACTCGGCACACGTCGCCAGGTGCGGATCCGTCGCAGCAGAAGCGGCCAGCGTCTCGATCGCCTCGGGGGTGAGGTGGCTCATGGCCTCGCCTCGCTGAAGAACTCAGACAGCGCCGGGTCTTCCGCCGCCAGCTTCTCGAACTCGCGCCGCGCGTAGAACAGCCGCGTTCGCACCGTCAGAATGTTGGTGTCGAGCACCTCGGCGATCGCGGAGGCTTCCATGCCGCGCAGGTCGTGCATCACCAGCACCGCGCGCTTCTTCGGCGACAAGTTCTCGAGCAGCGCCTCGACCCGCTGCTGCCTCTCGGCCGACAGCGACATCTCACCCGGGCCTGCCGCAGGGTCGACCACATCGGGCAGCTCTTCCACGATGTCGAGCCGCGACCGCGTCTGCTTCCGGCGCGCCTTCATCGCCACGTGCACCGTCACCCGATACAGCCACGTCGTGAAGGCGCTGCGGCCTTCGAACCTTTTGATCGACCGGAACACCTCGATGAAGACTTCCTGCAACGTGTCTTCGAGGTCCGAGCGCGGAACCAGAAACGCGAGCTGGTTCGCCACCTGCCGCTGGTGCTTCACGTACAGCTGCTGGAATGCCGCCGGCTCGCCCGCTTTGGCCCGCGTCATCAGGTCGCCCTGGGGAGCGGGGGTGTCCGCCGCGTCTGCCATATGCGCGGCGTGTATCGCTGCCGTGCCGCTGGAGTCCAGTTGGAGCATGGGTTCACTGCATCCGTCCCCACTCGACCCACCGGCATTCACCCTGCTAGGCGCTGGGCGCTGATGGCCTCCAAAACCCTGAGCCTCGGCCGGGTCCTCTTCAAATTCCGGTCGATTACGCCACTGCCGGTGCTGGCGCTGCTCGTCTGGCTGCTGTGGCGGTCGCGGGGTGCGGCTGGACCTGGCGGCATCCTGGTCGACGAGCTGCTCGACCTGGTCGGGGTGTCGCTTTGCATCCTCGGCGAGTCCTTGCGCTTCTACGTCACGGGCCAGGTGCCCGATGGCACCAGCGGCCAGAACGACCGGCTCGAGGCGGTGGTGCTCAACACCCGCGGGCCGTACGCCTTCGTGCGCAACCCGCTGTACGTCGGGAACCTCTTCCTCGTGCTCGGCCTGCTCTGCGTCGCGCACGACCCCTTCGTCTACGCGGTCGGCCTCGCCTTCTTCTTCGGCGAGTACTTCTTCATCATCCGCGCCGAAGAGGACTTCCTTCGCACCCGCTTCGTCCACGCGTTCGACGACTACTGCGCGAAGGTGCCCCGCTGGATTCCGCGCCTGTCGCCCGCTTTCACCGGCGCGCTGCGCGAAGGTGGTTTCGACTGGCGGCGCGCGCTCAAGAAAGAGCACAACCCGACCATGGCCTGGGTCACCGGCGTCGTCGCCCTGCTCGGGTGGGAGTCGTGGGCCCGCCACGGCGTTCAGCCCGCCACCCTCACCGCACTGCTCATTTTCGAGGTCCTCGCCCTGCTCGCCTTTGCCGGCATCAAGGGCTGGAAACACGCATGGCTAAGCTGAAGAACCCGACTGAAGAGCTCGAGCGCCGCTTCGAAGGCCGCCAGCGCCTGCAGGCGCTGCTCGAAAAAGCCTCAGTGCTCGCCGACGTCGAAGACATCGCAGCGGCCTTTCTCGACGCGCAAAAAGACGAAGTGCCGCCGGCGACGGTCATCAACGCGCTCTTCGAAGACGAGCCCCAGTTCGCCTCACCCAAAGACGCGCGCGCGCTGTTCGGCAACCTGTTTGGCCTGTGGGAGCTGCTCGAAAGCGGCGCCACCGTCGACCTCAAGGCCCCGATGGAGCGGCAGAAGCCCCCGCCGCCACCCACCGCTCCCGCCTTCTTTCCGAAAGAGGGCCCCGACGACGCGTGGGTCGAGCGGGCCTGGCGTTACCTCGAGGCCGCCCCTCCGAAAGCGTTGCAGAAGCTGCACCACGCCTATGACCACCGCACCGATTGGCTGGTGACGTGGCTTGACGAGCAGGGCCTTTCCGAGCTTGGGTTCGGCCACGCCCAACACCTTCTCTTCGAGCTGTTCGCCATGCTCGAGTTGGGCAGTCCCCACGGAATCGGCCTCGCATCGGCGCCGGTGACCAAGGACGAAGCAGTTGCCGTTCCTCCCGCGCTTGCGGCCTACGCGGAGGAAGCAGTGTTCGAGGCCGAGCACGACGAGGAAGAGCCGTTGCCGCAGGAAGAGGCGCGGCGGCTCCACTCGCTCATGGGTCTGGCGCTTGGCGCCCTTTGGAAGGCCCGCAAGGATTGACGATGGCGCGCAAAGAGCGCGAAGACGAAGGAAGCAGTGGCTTCACCGGCAAGCGGAACAAGTCCTTCCGCGAGCTCGATGCCCAGCGCGGCAAGAGCAAGTACCACTCGCGGCAGGAAGACCCTGCCCAGCAGCGCATCGAGCGCAGCGCGTCGTACGAGAAGTACAAGAAGGCGGCCGACGCGCTCTTCTCGGGCGGCGAGCTGCCGCAGGGCCTCGCGCAGACCTTCGACCCGGAAGGAAAGCGCAAAGAACAGAAAGAGGCGATGGGGAAGCTGCGCGAGCTGCCCGACCGCAAGGCCTGGGTGGCGGGCGTCGTCGAGTACCTCGAGAAGTACCCCGAGCTTCCCGAAGACCCCTACTTCCTCGACTCGCTGCTCGACCACCCGAAAGACCGCATCGTCGACAAGGCGCTGGGCAAGCTCGAGGCCCTGCACGACGAAGGAAAGCTGCCGCGCGAGAAGGTGCCGAAGTCGCTGGAACAGCGGCTGAAGTCCATCGAGCTGACCGGCACCGACCCCGACACGCAGGCGCGCGCGAAGGCCCTGCGCGCAAAAGTCCGGGCGTAGGGCGAGCTTCGCCCTACTGCGGCAGAACCGGCATCGCCTGCAGCGGCCCGAACGGCGCCTTCGGCTTCTCGCCGCGGGCCTGCTGCTCGAGGTAGCGCTCGCGGGCGAGCAGCTCTTTCTCGTAGAACCTGGCTACGGTGCGGTCGGGCCGGGTCTGCACGAAGTCGGCGTCGGCGGTGTGACAGACCGCGCAGCCGACGAGCTCGATCTGCTGCCGCAGCTGTGGAAACCGGGTCGCCGTCTGCGCGTCGAGCCCGGCGAGCGACAAAGGCGGGCGCGCCACGCCTTGCGTCACCCGAATCGACTGCGCGCGGTACTTCTCGGGGAACGGCATCGTCCGCGCGGCGAGCGCGGCGGCGTTGTCCTTCACCCAGGTCAGGAACTCGTCGCGCAGCGCGCCGGCGACGTTGAGCTTCGCGACGTCGACCTGCTGGAACAGCGGCGGGTTCTCGAGCACGCCGTTCGCGTCAGGCAACCACTGCCGCCATTCCCAGGGAGCAAGCGTGAACTCGACCGTCTCGGCGAGCAGGAAGCGCTGGCGGGTGAAGCCCTCGGCCCACTTCGCCTTCAGCGCGGTGCGCAGTGCGGCGCCATCGAGCAGCGACAGCTCGGCCCAGCGGCGCGCGGTGCCTCTGCAGTGCACGCCTGCCGCATCGCTGTCGTCCGCGAGCGCGGGCTGGCGGAAGAGGAACAGGATGTGAAACGGCTGCAGCGTTGGGTCTTCGCTGGCCATCGACACCCGCAGTTCGCCGCAGTGACCCCCGGGCGTCATCGCGGCCAGATCGGTGCGGTTGTGAACGCCGGTCACCTTGAACGGCAAGCCGCTCAGGGCCCACTGCGTCGGGTCTGCGCCCTGGGCTGAGGCCAGCGCAGCGACGAACTGTGCTGGCAGCGCGCGCTCGGAGTGCTGCGTCGTCGAGAAGCGGTGGAACCAGCTGTCGAGCAGCCTTCCGCCGTGGCCGTCGGCCGCGATGACCCCCATCACCTTCGAGAAGGAAATCACCTGCGGATCATCGAGCAGCACCGGGTCGACCCAGAACAGGCTGCGATCCGACTTCACCGTCGGCACCACGCCCGCGTCGTCCTGCGTGCCCGCATCGATGACGCCCGCGACGGGGCCACACGCGCCGATCAACGAGATCGCGACCAATGATGCCGACCATCTGCAAATTGTTTCTGGCCCATTCCTCATCGCGATCAGGGTTGTGCTACGTCCGCGCCCGTTACTCAAAGGGGGCCTCCGCGCACTGGGGGCCGTTTTGAAACGTCTGCTCGTCTCACTGATTCTCGTCGCCGCTTCGGCAGATGCCGCGACCAGCTCGAAGACTGTTCCGAGCCCCGCCGGTGGCAACGGCCACAACGTCAGCTTCGACGGCCGCCTCTTCGTGAGTCGGCGCGGAGGTCGCGATCTCCCGCGCGTGACGCTACGGCCCGGTGCCTCCTCCGGTGGTGCCGGGCGAAGGTGGCGGTGGCTCGGGCGGCGGAGGAGGAGGCATCGGCCTCGATGGCGGCTCGATGCTGGCGCGCCGACGGCGCGGGTCCCTTCCGTAGTTCAATCTGCTCGCCGACTGGACATCGGGGCGAAGCCGCCGTTCTATCCGCGGCATGAACGCTCGAATTCTCACGATCCTCGCGGCGGTCTCCTGGGTGGGTTGCTCGTCACCTCCCCCGGCGACGTGTAACGCCTCACTCTGCGGCGGCTGTTGCACCTCGAGCGGTCAGTGCGTCAGCGGCAGCTCCACCGACGCGTGCGGCGTCAACGGCGGTGCCTGCGATGTCTGCGTCGGCAGCCAGTCCTGCAACGCAGGCAAGTGTGAAGGCGGCAGCGCGGCAGGCGGCGGAGCGGCAGGCGGCGGAGGCGGAGGCGGAGCGGCAGGCGGCGGAGGCGGAGGCGGAGGCGGAGGCGGAGGCGCCACTCCGTCGAATACCGGCGCGTTCCCCGACATCTCGGGCGGCAGCAACGGCAGGCAGCCCTCGTTGATCATCGACGCGACCGGAACACGCCACCTTCTCTACGAGCAGATGCTTCCCGACGGCACCACCCTCGTTCCCTACCGCTACGGCGAGTGCACCAACGACTGCAACGTGGCGAGCAGCTGGACCTTCACCAACGTCGGCGATCGCGCCACCTTCGGAGCGCTGGGCAAGCTTGCGCTGAACGCCCAGGGCAAGCCCCGCATCATGTGGGCGCGCAGCAACTCGACCGCGACCGTCGACGACCCGTACGTCTTTCACTTCGCGTCGTGCGACAGCAGTTGCACCTCGGCCGCGAGCTGGACGACGGGGCCGGTGCTTACCCTTGGCGCGAACGATTACGTCTCCGAGAACACGGGCCGCAACCTCACCATCGACGGCACAGGCCGCGCGCACTTCATCTATTCGGCGACCCAGCTGGGCCTCAACTACATCACTTGCGCGAGCAACTGCACCCAGGCAGCCGCGTGGTCCGCTCCTCTCAACCTCTCGACCTCGCGCGGCCGCGTCAGCCTCGCCGTCACCGCGTCGGGCGGTTTGCGTGTCGCGTACACCACCCAGGAGACGCAGCTGCTCGCATACCGCACCTGTGACGCCAACTGCGCGTCGCTGGCCAGCTGGTCGAACGAGGCGCTGCTGATGAACTCGGCTGCCGGGCAGGTCTCGTTGCGGCTCGACGGGCAGGGCCGGCCGCGCATCTTCGTCAACCAGAACGGCGCTGGCACGCCGAAGACGCACGACAGCTTTTACGGGTGGTGCGAGTCCAACTGCACCAACGCGATGGCCTGGCAGTTCGCCAGCATCGGCCTGCCCGCGGGCTACGGAAGGCTCGGGCTCGACTTCGACCTTCACGCAGGCGGCGCCGTCTCAGCCGCCATTGCCGTCGACAAGGGTGAGCTCTTGGTGGCCCAGTGCACCGCCAACTGCCAGGCGCTGGGCGCCACCTGGTACCGCACCGTCGTCGAAGATTCGGCGGGCGTCGCCGCACAGGTGAAGCCCCGCCTGCCCAACTGCTCGCAGTTCACGCCGCCCAGGCAGCCGTACAGCTACTGGTTCCCCGGCGAGCAGGCGAGCGCCTCGGTGAACCCCGTCACCAGCAAGGTCGAGATTGCCCACCGCACCTACACGCTCGAGGGCTGCGGCTTCTCGGGCAACCAGACCGAAGGCGTGAGCATCACCCGGTACTCGGGGCCGTTCTAAAGCGACCGGGAACCATCAGCGGCCCGGTGGGTGTTATTGGGCCCCATGACTTCGCTGCTGGTCTGGTTCGCCGTTGCCGCCGCTGTCGACGCTCCGATTACCGAGGTCACCGTCTATTCTGACGGGGCCCGCATCGTCCGCACTGCCGCGATCAGCACGGGCGGCGCGCAGGTCGTCGAGCTTCCCGTGCTGCCGCAGTCCGTCGACCTCGCCAGCATTCGCGTCGAGAGCACCGGCGCCGAGGTGAAGCGCGTCGAGCTCGTCCGCCTCGAGGACGATGCGCTGCCACCGGGCGAAGCAAAGAAGCTCGTCACCGCGCTGCAGGGCGTCGACGACGCGCTCGCGAAAATGAATGGAGAGCTCCAGGCGCTGGCGCGGCAGATCGCGAGCCTCAACCGCATCGCACCCGTCGCGCCCTCGTTGGATCCACTCAAAGCGCCGCCGAAGCTCAACGCCGCCGGGTGGACGTCGGCGATGACCTTCGTCGCCGACGCGCTCGCCAAATCGCAGACACGCCAGCGCGAGCTCGCGGTGAAACAGCAGGCGCTGACCGTTCAGCGCGAAGTCCTCGCCGCGAAGGCCGCCGCTATCGGAGCGACCCAGACCCGCTTCGGCTGGAAAGTGCTCGCCCACCTCGCGGGCCCGTCACCGTCGCTGCGCCTCGTCTACTTCGTCAGCAACGCGCGCTGGTTCCCGCTGTACGACCTCACGCTCAACCCCGACACCAGCAAGGTCACCATCGCCTTCTCGGGCCAGGTCTCGCAGGAATCGGGCGAAGACTGGGCCGATGCCGCGCTCACGCTGTCGACCGCGATTCCGTCGACCGCCACCACGCTGCCAAAACTGCTCACCTGGAAAATTGGCGAACGCGAGCGCTTCATTCCGACGCCTTCGCCGATGCTCAACACCGTGAAGCCGCCGCCTTCGGTGCCGCCACTGCCCGGGCCCGCTGCCGAGAATGCCTTGCTGCGAAATCGCCTCGCCCAGGCTGCCGCGCCGAACGGGGAGCCAATGCCTCCCGAAGCGCCGATGGCGCTGCTCGACAACCGCGCCGACCGCGACGTGAGCAACCAGAAGCAGCGGCCGAAACAGAACGCGCCCCGGGCAGAAATGGAACGCAGCGTCCAGGTCTCTTCCGACAGCCCCGCGCCAAGCGGCGGCTTCTTCTCGAGCCGCGAGGAGAGCGCGCCCTACCAGCCCACCTTCGGCTTCAGCCTCGCTCCCCCGCCCGGCTACCCCGTGCCGCGCTACGGCGCCGAGCTGCCCGCGGGCGCCGCCGGGGGCTACGAGCTCGCGTACCCGTCGGTACAGCGCGAGACCGTGCCGTCGGGCAAAGGCGCGCGAAAGGTGGCGCTGTTCTCTGAGGCCTGGCCGGTGAAGGTCGAACGCAAGCTCTTCCCGGCGCTGTTCCCCGAAGCGTTCCTCGTCGCCGAGCTGAAGAACCCTTCGACCCGGCCGCTGCCCGGCGGCGCCGCCAACCTCTTCGTCGGTGACGACCCGGCCGGCGTCGCCCGGCTGAAGCTGGTCGCCCCCGGTGAGGCGTTCACCCTTCCCCTCGGCATCGATCGCGCGCTCAAGCCGGTGCGCAACGTGAAGGTCGTGCAGTCCGAGACGGGCCTCATCAACAAAGACGAGGTCACCCGCTACGACGTCACCCTCGAGCTCGCGAACCCCTACCGCCAGCCCGTCTCTATCCGCCTCATCGACCAGCAGCCCGTCGCGAAGCAGAAAGAGGTCGAAGTGAAGCTGCTCGAGACGAAGCCCGAGGCCATCGCCGATAAACGCACCGGCGCGCTCGAGTGGCGGCTCACCGTCCCGGCGGGCCAGAAGACCGTCGTCACCTTCGCGTACACCGTGAAGCGGCCCAAAGGCTGGTTGATGCAGCAGGTTGAGGTGGCGCCATGAACGCGCTGCTCTTGCTGGTGGTCGTTGCGGCTCCCGGCATCGACCAGGTGGTGGTGTTTCCCGACCGCGCGCAGGTGACGCGTTCGGCTGAGGTGCCGTGCGGCGCCCGCGCGCGCGTCGACTTCAATGGCGTCACTCCCGCCGCCGCGCCCGATTCCTTCCGCGCCCGCGTCGACGACGGCACCGTGCTGGGCCTGCGCGCTGAGCTGAAGGTGCGCGAAGACGAGTTCGCCGCGCCGCTGAAGGACGCGATGGACAAGGTGAAGGCGCTGGACGACCAGCTTCAGACGTTGCGCGCCTCCCGCACGCGCGCCGACGCGCTGTCTCGGCTCGGAGACCAGTACGCGAGCGTCGCGGTCACCATGGTCTCGCGCGAGCTCGCCGCCGAAAAGCCCGACCTCAAGGCGTGGGCGGTTGGCTTCGACGCCGCCCTCAACGCCCAGCTTCAGGCCAACGAAGCCCGCGTCGAAGCTGACATGAAGCTGCGCGCGCTCGAAGAACAACGCGAGGTGCTCGCCCGCAAGGTGCTCGAGCTGCAGGCCTGGTCGCGCCGCAGTGAGTGGACCATCGAAGTGCTCGCCGCCTGCCCCGCCGGAAAACGCGCGCGCGTCGAGCTCACCTACCTGGTCGGCGGCGCCGCGTGGGTCCCTGCGTATGAAGCGCGCGCCGACGAGACCGCCAACACCGTCGAGCTGTCGACCTGGGCCACGGTGATGCAGACGACGGGCGAAGACTGGAAGGACGCGAAGCTGCTGCTGTCGACCGCGGTGCCCGCTGTGAACGCGACGCCTCCTGAAGTGAAGCAACTGGTCGTCAGCGCGTTGCAGCGGCAGCCTGAAAAGAAGGTGCTCGTTCGCCGCGACGAGGTCGTCGCCAGCGCCACCGCTGGCAGCGCCGCCACCGGAGGAGACACCGCCCTCGCCGCACGTTCGCAGGGGCTGTCGGTGCAGCTGACGGTGCCCGACCGCAGCACGGTGTTGGGCGAGGGAACTGCGGTGCGGCTCTTCGTCGCGAAGACCAGGCTCAAGGCCACCTTCACCCTGCGCACCGTGCCGCGCATGCGCGCCTTCGTCTTCCGCGTCGCCGACGTCGTCAACCAGGCGCCCTTTCCCCTGCTGCCTGGCTCGCTGGACGCCTACCGGCGCACCGGCTTCGTCTCGCGCTACGACCTCGAGCGCGTGCCCGAGGGCGGGCCGTTGACCCTCACCTTCGGCGCCGAAGACACCGCCCGCGTGAAGCGCGTCGTCGTCGAGGAGCTCAAGCGCGACGTCGGCCTCTTCAACGGCAAGAAGCGCTTCTCGTACAGCTACCGCTTCGAGCTCGCGAACTACGGCACGGGCCCCATCAACGTCGAGGTCGCCGACGGGCTGCCGGTGTCCGAGCTCGACGACGTCGGCGTCTTTATCGAGCCGAAGACGACAGGCGGCTACCAGCTGGACGCGGCGAGCGGGGTCGCGAAGTGGAAGGTCGCGTTGAAGCCGGGCGAAAAGAGGAATGTCGACCTCGTCTACAAAGTCGACGTGCCGAACAGCTACGAGACGGGTAATTACTGAAGGCGTGTCCTCTACCGAAATCCCCGTCGCCCACGGTCAGCTCGAAGCGCTGTGGTGGAAAGTCGAGCACCCGCGCGCTGCCGCCGTCGTCTGCCACCCGCACCCGGTGCACGGCGGCACGATGAACAACCACGTCACGTACCGCATCGCGAAGACGCTTCGCGGCAACGGGGTCAGCTGCGTCCGCTTCAACTTCCGCGGCGTCGGGCGGTCGACGGGGAAGTACGACAACGGCGTCGGTGAAATCGAAGACGCCCGCGCCGCGCTGAACTGGCTACAGAAGGAAGAGCCGAACGTGCCGCTGTGGTTGAGCGGGTTTTCCTTCGGCTGCCGCACCGCGGTTCAGTTGGCGTTGCAGGAGAAGCGCGTCGAGAAGGTGCTGGCCGTCGGGCTCGCGGTCGACATGTTCGACCTCTCTTTCGTCGCGCAGCTTCAGCAGACGACCGCGTTCATCCACTCGGACACCGACGAGTACGGAAAGCTCGAGAACCTGAAGGCCCTGATTGCGAAGGTCCCCGCGAAGCACGCGCTCTTTGTCGTGCCAAACGCCGACCACCTCTGCAATGGCCGGCTCGATGCGTTCAGCGAAGTGGCGCAGCAGGCGTTCGACTGGCTCGCTGCGCTCTCGTGAGACCGAGAAGCTGAACGCGAAAGAGCGCGGAATGAAGCGTGAGGCGCAGATGCGCGCCGGCCTAGTCGACGTCGAGCCACAGCGACTCGAACCGCACCTGCGGCGGAGTCGGGTGAAGCCGCAAGCCCTGCACCGAGCCCGCCGCCACGCAGTGAAAGCCCTGGTGGTACAGCGGCACGAGCACGCAGTCGTCGCGCACCATCACCTCGGCCTTGCGGTACAGCTGCTCTCGCAGGCCAGGGTCGATGCTCACCCGCGCTTCGTCGGTGACGCGGTCGAACTCCGGGTTCGAGTAACCCATCTGGTAGTAGTCCTGCGCCTTCGAGTTCAGCAGGAAGTGGAGGAAGTTGTCGGGGTCGGCGAAGTCGGCGATCCAGTTGCCGCGGAAGGCGGCGATGTTTCCCTCGCGCAACCTGTCCCAGTAGCCCTGCGGCAGCTCGATGTGCTGCACGTCGAGCAGCCCTGCCTCGATGAGCGGAGCGAAAAGCACCGCGTCTTCCGCGCTGGTGTCGCGATCCGGAGGGAAGTACAGGGTCAGCTTCACCTTCGTGTGCCCCGCCTCGGTCAGCAGCTGCCGCGCGAGCGTCACGTCAGTCCTCGGCTCGTGCACGCGGTCGACTTCGAGCAGCCCTGGCGGCGTCAGCGACCGGGCCACGCGCGCGCCCGGGTGGAACTTCTCGACCAGGGCCCTCACGTCGAGCCCCGCACGAATCGCCCGCCGCACCCGCGCATCGTCGAACGGCGGCTGGGTCACGTTGAACCCGAGGAACCACGTCGACGGCGTCGAGACAGTCGACTGCTGCGCGAGCTCTCCCAGCGAGCCCTGCCCCAGGTGCTCGGCGTGCAGGTACGAAACGAGGGCGACCTCTTGCCGCTTGAACGCCTCCAGCGACGCCACCCGGTCGGCATACAGGTGCAGCTCGATGCGGCCCAGCAGCGGCTGGCCCACCCGGTAGTAAGACGGGTTCTTCTCGAGCACGAGCAGGTCGGCCCGGTTCGACTCGACCATGCGGTACGGCCCCGTGCCCTGCAGCTTCCCGCCCTCACCGCGGCGCCCGATGCCCGTCGACGGCAGCGCCAGCATCCGCAAGAAGAAGGCGCGCGGCTCTTTCAGGCGAATCTCGAGCGTCTGGTCGTCGAGCACCTGGATGCCCGTCACTTCCTTTGCTTCGCCGCGGCTCCACGCCTCGGCGCCTTCGACGTCCTTCAAGAGCCCCACGTCGGGTGAGCCGACCTTCGGGTCCAGCAGGCGTTCGAAGTGCTCCTTCACGTGCAGCGCCTTGAAGGGCACCCCGTCGTGGAAGAGCACGTTGCGGCGCAGGTAGAAGCGGTAGCGGCGCGCGCTCGGGTCGGCCTCCCACCGCTCGGCGAGGTCCGACACCAGCGTGCCTTCTTCGTAGCGAAGCAGCGTCGCGTACATCGAGGCCGAGACCTCGGCCAGCTGCAGGTCGATGGTGAAAATCGGGTCCAGCCCGCGCGTCACCGCAAGCTCACTGCCGCGGTGAATGCCGACGTGCAGCGTGCCGCCCGGCCGCGGCTGCGGCAGCTTGAAGCGGAAGACTTCGGCGTCGAGCCCATCGGCCTCGTGGCCCAGCTGCTCGACCGTGCGCGACAGGCCGTCGGCGATGCGCGTCACCTTCCGCGCGTCCTCGCGAACCTCGGCCACTTCCTCGCCAATCTCCGCGTCGCCCCGCGCGAGCACCGTCTGCGCGTTTCGGATTTCGTCGATCGCCGCCGTCATCCGCAGCACCGAGTCCGAGAGCTCGCGGCCCGTCTTCACCTGCGCGTCCGCCTGCGTCGCCGCGTCGTGAGCGGTCCGCGCCATCTCGGCCGTCTGCCGGCTCAGCGCCTTGCCTTCGTCCAGCTGCGCCGACGAGAGCCGCGTCACTTCGATGACCCGCTCGGTCACCTGCTTGCTCGCTTCGACGACCCGGCTTCCCTGCTCGCCCAGCCGTGCTGTCTCGGCCACCGTCGCCTCGACCGCCGTGAAGGTGCGCTGGGTGATGCTGCGAATCTCTTTCAGCGCGACCGCCGCCTTGTCGCCCTGCACCACGCCCGCGCTCGCCTGGTCTTTCGCGTCGCTGACCAGCGTCACCGCTTTCTCGACGCCATCGCGCACGCGCTTGATCTGGTTTCCGATTTCCCGCGTCGACCGCGCGGTGCGTTCGGCCAGCCCTCGCACTTCGCTCGCCACCACGCCGAAGGCCTTGCCGCTTTCCCCCGCCTGGCTCGCGATGATCGCCGCGTTGAGCGCGAGCAGGTTCGTCTGGTCGGCGATGTCTTGAATCACGTCGATGACCCGGCCGATTTCCAGGCTGTTCTTCCCGAGCGCGTTGACGAGTTCCATGCTGCGCTTCACCGTGTCTTCGACGCGGTACATCGCCTTCACGCTCTCAGCGACCAGCGCCTCCCCACGCTCGGCAGTGCTCGTCACTTCCCGCGCGAGGCCGCCCGTCTCTTCCGCGCGCCGGCGCACCGCGTCGATGCCGCCTTCCACCGACGCCACGTAGTCCGCCGTCTGCTGCGCAAAGGCCGTCAGCACCGTGCCGGCCGACACCACGCCGCCCGCTCGGTCGGAGACTGCTTCGACTTTTTCGCTCGTCTTCCGCGCCGCCGCGTCGAGCTTCTGCAGCGCCGCCGCGACCTGCTCGATGCGCTCGGTCATCTCGGTCAGCGCGCCCGTCGTTTCCTGCGCGAACGCCTCGAGCTGATTCACCCGCTTGCCAGTGCCCGAGAGGCTCTCGCCCATGCTCGACACCGCCGTCTGCGAGCGGTCGACCGCCGCCTGCTGCCGCCGCGCTGCCTCGAGCAGTGACCGCGCCTCGGTTTCCACGTCGCGGCTCGTGCGGTGAAGGTTCTGCGTCACCCGCTGCACCTGCGACAGCGCCCGGCGCAGCGACAACGTCAACCGGTGAATCTCGGTGTCTTCGCTGCGGCCGCTGCTCGTCGCACGCGTCAGGTCGCCGGTCGCCAGCCGGTCGAGCTGCACCCGCATCCGCTCGGCCCGCCGCTGCGCCCACTGGAACCAGGTGAAGTAGCCGAAGAGCGTGAAGCTCACGCTCGTCGACAGCACCAACACCAGCCACCCCACCGCCGGCAAGGCCATGAAGGTCGACAGCAGCACGCCCGCGAAGAGGCCCGCTGCCACGCCACCACCGAGGCCGAATGCGAAGAGGTACCTCCTTTTGCCCATAGGCGGCGCGGACCTTAACGCTTTCGGCGAGACTTCAGGGCGATGCCTGCGCTGGCCCTGCTGCTGCTCCTTGCTTCCCCGCCGGTTCAGCACCGCTTCGTCCATTCCCTCGCCGGGGTCCCCGTCGGCGAGGTCACCCTTTCCCGCGACGGCCCCCGCTACACCTACGCCTCGCGCCACTTCTTCCGCCGTGGACACAGCAACGCCGAGGTCTTCACCTCGTCCGAGGCCACCCGCTGGGCGTCGGAGTCCCTGCTTCGACAGCCCTCTTCTCCTGGCTGCTTCGAGGTCGTCGACGAAGTGACCTTCGACCGCGGTGAGGCCTGCGTGGTGAAGGCGGGGCCTGCCAGCACAGGCACGCTGTTCGGCCAGCCCTTCACCGCCACGTACGAGAACCGCTCGCTCGCCTCTCTCACCGTCGCCGACTCCCGCTTCGACCGCCACAGCGGCCCCGTCACCTTCGCCGACCCCTTCGCGGCCGGCCTTCCCATCACTGGCAACGGGAATGCACTTGCGCTCGTCCCCCCCTTGAAAGGAGCGCGCCCCGCCATGCCCACCCCCTCCGGAGAAGCCGACGACTGTCTCGCCGCGGCCAACGCGTATGTCGCCCAGCACCCGGACTACGACGTGGTGCTCGGCCTGCTCGACGATGGCGAGCGCGGCTGGCCGCACGCGTGGGTCCAGCACCGCGACTCGAAGCAGCAGCTCGACCCTTCCCGCCCGCGCGCCGTGGGCACCCCGCCTCGCTACCTCGCTCTGCCGAAGGCCAGCGCCGGCGCCGTCTACCTCGACCTCCTCACCCAGCGGCGCGCGCTCAGCCGCGTCGCCTCGCCGTGAAGCACAAGATGCTCCTCGCTCTCGCCGCCCTGTTCGCCCTCACCATCGTCGGCCTGGCGATGAAGGTCGACGCGGCCGCGCGAGAAGGCACGGGGACGCCAAAGCCCGCCGCCGCGATCGTCGTCCTCGGCGCACGCGTGCTGCCCGATGGTTCGGCTGCCGACGCGCTGAAGCTCCGTGCCGAGAAGGGCGCCGCGCTGTACCGGAAGGGCATCGCGCCGCTCGTCTTCTTCAGCGGCGGCAGGTCGGGCACGTTGCCCTCAGAAGCCTCCGTCGCCCGCGACCTCGCGGTGAAGCTCGGCGTGCCAGCCGAAGCGTGCGTGCTCGAGGAAGAAAGCCACAGCACCTACGAGAACGCGCAGCGCACCGGCCCACTGCTAAAGCAGCGCGGCATCGCAGAGGTGGTGCTCGTCTCCGATGGGTACCACCTGCTGCGGTCGCGGCTGCAGTTCCAGCGCGTCGGCGTTCGCTGCCAGGCCGTGGCCTCGGGGCGCGTGCTCACTGCGCTCGATCGCGTGTACTGGACGGTGCGCGAAGCGTTCGCCCTGCTGCGCCGCCCGTCGATGCTGCTGGCGCGGTGAAGACGCTCTGCCCGCGGCGCGGCTCGCCCTTCGCCAGAGGCTTTCCGTCGGCCACATAGTCGCTGAACACTGCTGGCAGGCCGTGCGCCTTCAGCCAATGCGCCGCGTCCATCAGCTGGAAGTGCAGGTGGGGCTCGGTGCTGGTGCCGCTGTTTCCCGTTCGCGCGAGCGACTGGCCTTCGACCACGACGTCGCCTCGCTTCACCGCCAGCGAGCCCTTCATCAGGTGCGCGAGCAGGGAGTACTCGCCGCCGCCGTGGTCGAGCACCACGTGGTTGCCGTAGAGCTGCTTCGGGTTGGCCGCGCCGGGTGCGTTGTCGGCGATGCCGTCGATGGCCTCGACCACCGTGCCCCCCGACGGAGCGACCACTGCCTTTCCCCAGCACCAGAACTGCGAATTCTTCGAGCCATCGCCCTCGAAGGTGCCCGGCCCCTTCCAGATGAGCAGGTCCAGCGCGAACCGTTGATCTGCCACCGCCGCGTGCCGGTTGTCTTCCCACGTGCGCCCGCCCCACAGCACGTTCCACACCCCATCCACGGGCAGTCGCAGCCTCGTCTTCGGCACTGTCTTCTCGTGTGGGCTCGGAGACTCCGTCACCGCGGGACGCGCCGAGAGAAAGGTCAGCTGGCCGCTGGAGTCCCACCGCAGCTCAAGCTCGACGCCGCGCGCGAAGAGGCTGAACACCGACAGCCGCGTGTACACCGTCTGGTTTCCGCGCTCGGACGTGCGCTCGCCGCCGACTCGCAGCTCGGCGCCGAAGTCGTTCTTCACCTTCTTGAAGAACGCGTTCAGGTTCTCTGATGTCCCGAACTGGCGCTTCATCGAGGGCGCCGCCCTCGCCCACAGCGCAGGCAGGTCGCCCGACAGAAACAGCGCTGCGAATTGCCGGCCCTGTTCCAGCGGCTGCGCCGACGCCACCCCTGCGAGCAGCCACGCGCTGAGCGCGGCGGCCTTCACTCGAACGGAATCAACGAGAGCTTGTCGCCCACCTTCGCCTCGAGCAGCTCCTTCGCACGCGCCGGCAAATGCACCACCTGGTCTTCGATGCGCACTGGGCAACGCACGGCGCGGAACCGGTTCTTCCCCGAGCCCTTCTCGCGGCCGACCAGCATGTCGTCGCCTTCGTGGTGCTCGAAGTCGTCAGCCGACAGCTTCGCGGTGCGGTGCCGTCGGATGAGCGTGATGTCCTTCACGTCGGCCTCGTAGTGCGGGCCGCCGTCGAAAGGGTCGATGTGATTCACATAGCGAAAGCCGATGCGCTCGAGCATGCGCTGCACGCCGCGCGTGTCAGGCCCGACCTCGCCGATCAACTTCTGCGCCCGCTCGGGAAACAGCGACGCGTAGAGGTCGGACGAGGGAAAGAGCTCTTTGATGAACTCCTTGTTGCTGCGCGAGAGCTTGTCGGCCTCGCGGTAGTCGAGCCCGGTGAACTTCTTGCCGATGCTTTCCCAGAGCAGGCTGCGGCCATCTTTCAGCAGCGGCGGCATGAGCTCGGCGAGCACCCGGTCGCGGAAGAGCCGGCGGTGCATCGCGATGAAGAGGAAGCGCACGTACGACAGCTGCTTGCCTGGCTTCTCGAGCCCTGAACGGTGCGGGGGGTCGACCACCAGGCCGCCAATCTCCGTCGGGCCGTCGTAGTTGTAACCAATCGACAGCACCTTGTGCTTGAAGTGCGCGTCGATGCTCACCGAGTAGTGCTCGCTGTCGGTGACCTGGAAGTAGATGTGCGGCGCTTCGCGCGTGCCGTGCTGCGCAATCACCATCGAGGTCCCGATGATGTTCTTCTGCTTCGCGTCCTCGAGCACGAACAGGTACTCGCGATCGAGCACCGCGGTGAGCTTGCCGCTGAAGCTGCGCACCGAGCGGTCGATGAGGCCTTCGAGCACCTCTTCGTTGTTCGGCAGGTTGACGCTGTTGAGCACCGCGGCCAGCCGTTTCAGGCCGGGCAGATCTGACTTTTGAGCGTCGCGCACCAGCAACATTTTTCAAGTCACCCTTGCAGGTGCTCTAACCCATCGCCTCCATGCCGTCACGGCTCATCGGCCGAGGAAAACCATGTCTTTGCAGACCGATTGGCTGCGCGATCAGCTGCCCCTCATCGAGAAATCCCTGGCTGCGCTGGTCGACCTCAACAGCTTCACGGGTCATCCCGAAGGCGGCCGCAAGGTCGGCGCGCTGCTCCGCGAGGTGTTCGCGATCGACGGGCTCACCGCCGAGGTCGTGCCCAGCATCCGCTACGCCGATCACCTCGTCTTCCGCTCGAGTGGAGCTGCCGGAAAAGAGCCCATCGCGATGCTCGGCCACCTCGACACTGTCTTTCCTCCCGGAAAGTTCGAGGGCTACCGCGTCGACGGAGACCTGCGCCGCGGGCCCGGCGTGCTCGACATGAAGGGAGGGCTGGTCGTCATCGCGTGGGCCCTCAAGGCCATCGCGCGCACCGTGGGCCTCGACGCGATTGCTCCGCTTCGCATCGTCGTCGTCGCCGATGAAGAGGTCGGCTCGCCGGAAGGCCGCCCGCTGATCGAGCGCGTCATCACCGACTGCCGCCGCTGCCTCGTCTTCGAGTCGGGCCGCAGCAACGATGCCATCGTCACCCAGCGAAAGGGCACCGGCGCCGTCACCGTCACCGCCCACGGCAAGGCCGCCCACGCCGGAAACAACCACGCCGACGGAGCCAACGCGCTCTGGGCCATTTCCCGTTTCGTCGACCAGGCCCAGCAGCTCACCGACTACCCGCGCGGCATCACCGTCAACGTCGGCAAGGTCACTGGCGGCCAGGGCAAGAACACCGTGCCCGACCTCGCCGTCGCCGAGCTCGACATCCGCTTCCAGACGAAGGCCGACGCAGAGTGGTTGGTGAAGCAGCTGCACGCTGCGGCTGAGGACGCGGGCGGCTCGGTGAAGGGCACCCGGCTCGACGTCGCCGGAGGCCCCGCGCGGCTGCCGATGGAACGCAGCGACGCGAGCGTCGCGTTGATGCAGGCGTACGCGAAACACGCAATTGCCCATGGGCTCGATGCGGGTGAAGCGCCCCGCGTCGGCGGCGGCTCGGATGCGTGCACCTCGTCGGCGATGGGCATCCCCTCGATCGATGCGCTCGGCCCGCGCGGAAAAGGGTTCCACACCGTCGACGAATACATCGAGGTGAAGACGCTGATTTCCCGCGCGCAGGCGCTCGCCGACTACCTGCTCGCGGGCTGAGGCCCTTCGTCGTTCACGCAGACGCGGTAGACGACGCCCTGCCCGAACAGCGCGTACAGGCCGTCGCTGGCGGGAATCAGCACCGACTCACCAGACTTCAGCTCCATCGTGCCGATGGTCATCTTTCCCTCGGTGCAGACGAGAATCTCGACGCCGCGACGCACCGGCTGGGCACTTCGGCGAGTCAGCGCGAACCGCGACAGCCGGAACTCGGGAGCGGGCGTCACGTACACGTCTTCCTCGCCCTCGCGCGTCGGCTGCACGATGGCCACCGGGCCCGCACGGAAGTCGAGCACCTTGAGCAGCTCGGGCACGTCGACGTGCTTCGGCGTCAGGCCTCCGCGCAGCACGTTGTCCGAGTTCGCCATCACCTCGACGCCCAGGCCACCCAGGTACGCGTGAAGGTTTCCGGCCGGCAGGTAGATGGCTTCGCCCGGCTTGAGCTCGAGCAGGTTGAGCAGCAGCGCGCTGACGATGCCGATGTCGCCCGGGTAGAGCTTCTGCAGCTCGATCGCGTTCGCGCACTCGCGATCCCATTTCCCCGAGTGGCGCTGGCAGGCGGCCACCACCGCCTCGACCAGCACCGCGGCGTCCGGGCGGCTCAGCCCCATCAGCCACTCGAAGGTCGGCTTCACGCCGTTGGCCAGGCGCTTCGCGAGCGCGTCCTGCCCCAGCGCTTCGAGCAGCTGCACTGAGTCGCCGACCGCGCGGAAGCCGCAAAGCGCCTTGAAAGGAGTGAGCGCGCAGATGAGCTCGGGCTTGTGGTTCGGGTCCTTGTAGTTGCGGTGCGCCGCGGTCAGCGGGATTCCAAGGGTGTTCTCTCGTTCGAAGCCCTCACGCGCCTGGGCAAGGCTCGGGTGCGCCTGCAGCGACAGCGGCTGTGCGGCGGCGAGCAGCTTGAGCAGGTACGGCAGCTTTCGCCCGTAGCGCTTCACCACCTTCAAGCCCAGCGTCGCTTCCGAGGCTCCTTCGATGAACTCGATCATCGAACGGCTCCCGACCCGCGAGGGCGCCACCGGGTGGGCCCCCATCCACAGCTCGGCCTCCGGTGACTCGGAAGGCGGCCGGCCACACAGCCGCGCGATGAGCAACTTGCTGCCCCAGGCGTAGGGCTGAATGACGTTGGTGAGCCGCTCCATGATGGCCTTCGAGTCTAGCGGGCCCGTTCGGCATTCCGAGCAATCAGTTCCGCTGATACGCAAGCCAGCAAGAATTCCTTGCAACGGAGAATTGTTCTCCGCATCTTGGAAGCCAAACCCACCTCACCCCGGAGCCACCCCATGTTGACCGTTGGAGATCAGTTCCCGAAGTTCGCGCTGCAGGCCTGTGTCTCGCTGGAGCAGGGCAAGGAGTTCGCCGAAGTCACCGACAAGAGCCACGAGGGCAAGTGGAAGGTCGTCTTCTTCTGGCCGCTCGACTTCACCTTCGTCTGCCCGACCGAGATTGCTTCGTTCGGCAAGAAGAACAGCGAGTTCAAAGACCGCGACGCGCAGCTGCTCGGCGTCAGCAACGACTCGCAGTACGTGCACCTGGCGTGGCGCAAAGACCACCCCGACCTGAAGACCCTGCCCTTCCCGATGCTGGCCGACATCAAGCGAGAGCTGGCGACCGGCGCCGGCATTCTTCACAAGACCGACGGCGTTCCCCTGCGCGCGACCTTCATCGTCGACCCGCAGAACGTCATCCGCTGGGTCAGCGTCAACGACCTGAGCGTCGGCCGCAACGTCGACGAGGTCCTCCGCACGCTGGACGCGCTGCAGACCGACGAGCTGTGCCCGTGCAACTGGAAGAAGGGCGAGAAGACGCTCGAGGCGGCGTAACCATGGAACAGCTCGAGCTGCTGCGCGAGACGCTCCCCGAGGTCGCCCGCGACATCAAGCTGAACCTCTCGAGCGTGCTGCAGCCAGGGCTGCTCACCGACCCTCAGCGGTTCGGCGTGGCGATCGCTTCGGCCCATGCAGCGAAGAGCCCGAAGCTCATCGCTGCGTTGACCCAGGACGCCCGCACCGCCGGAGTCACCGACGGCGTCATCGAAGACGCTGTCGCCGCTGCCGTGTTGATGGCGATGAACAACGTCTACTACCGGTTCCGTCATCAAATCGGCAAAGAGGTCTATTCGCAGAAGCCAGCGCGCTTGCGCATGAACCGGCTCGTCGCGGTGAAGGCTTCGAAAGCCGACTTCGAGCTGATGTGCCTCGCGGTCTCGGCGATCAACGGCTGCGAAGCGTGCGTCAAGGCGCACGAGAAGACGGTGCTGGAAGCGGGCCTCAGTGAAGACCAGGTGCACGACGC
>JBBRAX010000086.1:0-26458 GCA_038206395.1 Myxococcales bacterium
CTTTCTCCACACCCATCAACGCAACGTGCTCGTCGTCGTCGGCGCCGCACCGGTACGTCGCCTACTCGCGCGCCGCAGTCTCGCTCCGAGTTCATGCGGCCGCGGAGACTCGACCCGCAGATCGCGGATCAAGCGTGACCAGGCCCTGGGGAGCTTCAAAGTGACCGGCCTCAACTTCCTGACTGGTGAAATGCGCCTGCCGAAGCGGTGTCTGGACCCGCGGGTCGTCAACGATGCTGGGGTCTCTCAGAGCCGATGTTGGTGCAACACCCGCATTTGGGCTGCGCCTCTGAACAGCGACATCAAGGCGTTCGACGAGATCGACGGCGGCCCGCGGGCCCCCACCGTCAAAGGTGGCGGGTACACCGAAGCGGCTGCTCAGAGCTTCATGAACGAGGTGGAGAACACCCTCTACACCGCGCTTGGGCGCCGCAAGACCATGCACTTCATGCTCATTCAGGACGGCTTTCCAAAGGTCTTCGACGCCACTCACTACGAAATGGAGTCAGGCGCGGTGTGGCCCAACCTGGGCTACTTCTATCCTGACGGAGGAGCTCGCTATGATCAGCAGACCGTCGACGCGCTCGATCGCGGTCAGGCTGGGAACTTTCGCACACCCGATGGCGGCGCTCCGCTCGACGGAGGCGACCCCGACGCTCCCGCTCTCTTTTCTCCGATGCACGCGGGGTTGGGCCTGATACCTGTCGACCCCATCACCCAGCTCAATCTCTGCCCAAACCCTCTGGCCACTTCGATCGTCAACGGCAAGCTCGAGGCAGCGGTTGCCGCCCCGGGGGTGATGCCAACCAACCGTGCAGCCTACGCCATCAATTCCGGCGGCTGCCCGAACCGCTGGGCCGTGAGCGAGGGCTACCAGGGGCAGCTCATCGGGTTTCAGACCAAGAACACCGGCGACGTGGCGACGGCCGACGACCTCTCGGCCAGCCTGTGGAACGGCACCCTCAACTCCAACATGGTCTTTCTCGAGGCCTATGAGGTGGTGCTGTGGAAAGCACGTGCCCGGGGGGGCGCACCCTTGAGCACTGTGGCGTCAGGGTACGCCGATACCACCGACCGTCAGAAGAACCTGGGACAGTGGGCGGCTGAGCTCCACCGCCGAAGGCGGAGCATCGCCGGCTTCCCCGAGAACGCTCTAAACCGGCACCTCAAAGACCCCTTCCCCGACGCGTACTCGATTCGGCTCGGAAAGCCGCTGGCACTGAATCAAGTCGAGTCACACTTCTTCATCAACCCTGCCGCTCGCTGCGGCGCCGGCACGCTCGCTTCTGGTCGCATCAACGTCACCGGCCGGTAGCCGCTGCGCGGGGAGCTTCAATCCGGCGCGGGGGTCTCGCCTCGCGGCGGTTCGGTCAACGCGGCCTTCAGCTTGATCATCACCGCCGTCAACTGTGAACGCCTCAAGCGGAACACAGGACTGCGTTCTCCCGATCACAAAAAGCCTGTTCGTGACTCTCGACGGCTCCTGTCCGGGCGTCGCGAACCCGTCTGCCGCGGCACTGAGTTCGGCACCAGTGGGCGGGCGGTTCGTCGCCTGCGCGGACTTGACCAAACAACGCGTTAGCCCTAATAGTTTATTAGGGCTTGGGCGCATCCAAAAAAAGTCGGCGGCGGCGACGTGCCCCCCGCGGACCGGTGGTGAAGCCGGCCGAGTTCTTTGACTCGCATGCGGTGTTTCGCTTCGACGAGTTCCTGCTGGCCCATGCCGCTTCCGGAGCCAGCCCGAAGACGACCGACGCCTTGCTCAGCTACTACGTGGCGACCAGCCGCCTGACGAACCTTCGACGGGGCCTCTACGCCCGCGCAGGCGGCACCGACCCCGACCCCTGGGTGGTCGGAAGCCGTCTCTCGAAGGACGCCGTGATCGCGTACGACGGCGCGCTGACGTTTCACGGGCTGTGGCCGCTGCAACACTCGATTTCTTTTTTGACCCGTACACGCGCGAGCCGCTTCGTCTTCGACGAGATGATCTATCGACCCGTGCGCCTTCCAGTCGCGCTGGGGAAGGATTGGGGCGGGCACATTCTGAGCCTCGAGCGGGCTGGCCAACCGCTGAAGGTCACCAGCCGCGAGCGCACCCTGGTCGACCTGCTCGATCGCCTGGATCTGTTCTATGGGTCCCGGGCGCTGTGGGATTGCTTCCGTGCGGCGCGGCCCGATTGGTCGGAGTTGATCTCGTACGCCAGGCGGTTGGGCAATCGGCTGGTGGTCGGGCGCCTCGCGGTGTTCCTCCAGTTGCTTGGCGCGAACAATCGGGTGCTCGACGGGCTCGACGGCTTCGCCCCACGGTCGGCCTGCTACTTCGACAAGCGCGAGCCAACGGCAGGGGGCGAGATCTTCCCTCGATGGAACGTGATCGTCTCGAGGCGGCTGATCGCTCACATCGAGTCAGGCGCGGCGATCGACCCCTCGACCGTGCACGACGAAGACGAGTGAGGCCTATGGTTTTGCCTCCCGCTTGCTGTTCCGCTCCGCTATTGATGGCCCACCCATGTCTCCCATCACCATCACCCTGCCTGACGGCTCGAAGAAAGAAGCGCCCGCTGGAATCGCGATCTCCGAGTTCGTGAAGACCTCGATCGGCGCGGGGCTCGCAAAGGCCGCGCTGTTTGCCCGCGTGAACGGGCAGGACGTCGACCTCTCGCGCTCGCTGGACGTTGACGCCGCGCTGCAGATCTTCACCCCCAAGAGCCCCGAGGGCCTCGAGCTCGCCCGGCACGACGCAGCGCACATCGTGGCCGACGCGGTGCAACGGCTCTTCCCCGGCACCCAGGTCACCATCGGCCCGTCGATCGAAGAGGGCTTCTATTACGACTTCGCGCGCGACGTTCCGTTCACCCCGGAAGACCTCGAGAAGATCGAGAAGCTCGCCAACGAGATCATCAAGGCCGACCTGCCTTTTCGCCGCGAAGAAGTCTCGATGGCCGACGCGGTCGCGCTCTTCGAAAAGATGGGCGAGAAGTTCAAGGTCGAGATCATCAACGACATCGCCGCCAAGGGCGCCAGGACCCTGACCCTCTACCGCCACGGCGACTGGGTCGACTTCTGTCTCGGGCCCCACGCTCCGTCGACCGGGCGCGTCGGCGTGATCAAGCTGCTGTCGAGCTCGGGCGCCTACTGGCGCGGCGACCACCGCAACCCGATGTTGCAGCGCATCTACGGCACCTCCTTCTTCGATCAGAAGGCGCTGGATGCCTGGAACAAGCAGCGCGAAGAGGCAGCCAAGCGCGACCACCGCAAGCTCGGCAAAGAGCTCGACCTCTTCCACTTCCACCACTTCGCGCCCGGCTCGGCGTTCTGGACCCCGAAGGGCACCAGCATCTACACCACCCTCTCGGGCTTCATGCGCAAGCTGCTGCTCGGCAACGGCTACGTCGAGATCAAGACCCCGCTGCTCTTCAACAAGGGCCTCTGGGAAGTCTCGGGCCACTGGGGAAAATACAAAGAGAACATGTTCCTCGTGCAGGACAGCGAGACCCAGGCGCACGACTTCTCGCTCAAGCCGATGAACTGCCCGTCGCACCACCTGTTCTACGGCTTCAAGAAGCACAGCTACCGCGACCTGCCGCTGCGGTACCACACCCAGGACGTGCTGCACCGCAACGAGGCGGCCGGCTCGCTGGGCGGCTTGACCCGCGTGCGGCAGTTCGCGCAGGACGACGCGCACATCTACTGCACCGAGGAACAGGTCGCCGAAGAGGTGAAGCACTTCGTCCGCCTGCTCGATCACGTCTATGGCGTGTTCGGCCTCAAATACACCGCCAAGTTCGCGACCCGGCCGGCGCAGCGCATCGGCGATGACGCGATGTGGGATCGCGCTGAAGCGTCGCTGAAGGCGGCGCTCGATTCGCTGGGCCTCGCCTACGAATTGAAGCCAGGCGACGGCGCCTTTTACGGCCCGAAGATCGACTTCGACGTGTCCGACAGCATCGGCCGCAAGTGGCAGCTGGGCACCATTCAGCTCGACCACGCCGCGCCCGGGGCCGACCGCTTCGACCTCACCTACGTCAGCGCGAACAACGACATGCAGCGGCCGGTGGTGCTGCACCGCGCGATCTACGGCAGCTTCGAGCGCTTCATCGCGATCCTGATCGAGCACTTCGCAGGGGCGTTTCCCGTCTGGTTCGCTCCGGTGCAGGTCGCGCTCGTCACCATCAGCGACAAGCAGCTCGACTACGCGCGGCAGGTCGAAGCGAAGCTTTCCGAGCGCGGCTTCCGCGTCGAGCTCGACGACCGCGGCATGACCATGCAGGCGAAGATCGCGATCGCGCAGACCCAGAAGATCCCCTTCACGCTCGTGATTGGCGACAAAGAGAAAGAGACGAACGCGGTCGCTCCGCGGCGGTACGGCGGAGAAGGGCTGAAGGCGATGCCGCTGGAAGAGTTCATCGCGCTGCTCGAGAAAGAGGCCGCGTGGCAGCTTGATTTAGCCGAACGTCATCACTAGGGTCCGCGCCGTTATTGATTCCCCAATCGGTTTCCACTCGCCGTCACCAAGGACAAATTTCAAATGACCTCCAAGGACATCCTCGAGACTGAGATCCCCGCGCTGCTCAAAGAGAAGCCCGAGCTCGCGAAAGATCTGAACGCAGTCGTTCACTTCGTCGTCAGCGGCGACGGCGGCGGCACGTGGACGCTCGACGCGACCAAGGACTCCGACTGGGTCAGCACGGGCGCGAACGGCACCCCGAAGATGACGATCAGCGTCTCGAACGAAGACTTCGTGAAGATTCGCGCGAAGCAGATGAACGCGCAGATGGCGGCGATGCAGGGCAAGCTCAAGTTCAAGCCGATGGACATGGGCCTCGCGATGAAGCTCGCCAAGCTGCTGAGCTGAGCTGCCGGTGGCGCTGCCACTGGAAGGGTTGAAGGTGCTGGATCTCTCGCGGCTGTTGCCGGGGCCGTACGCGACGCTGGTGCTCGCCGACCTCGGAGCGACCGTCGACAAGCTCGAAGACCCCAACGGCGGCGACTACCTCCGTTCGATGGGGCCGGGCAAAGGCGACGACAGCGCGCTGTTTCTGGGCCTCAACCGCAACAAGCGATCGGCGACGCTGGACTTGAAGAGCGCCGAAGGGCCGGCGACGGTGAAGCGGCTGGTGAAGCAGTACGACGTGCTGGTCGAGAGCTTCCGGCCGGGCGTGATGGACAAGCTGGGCGTCGGCTACGAGGCGCTGAAGGCCGAGAACCCACGGCTCGTGTACTGCGCGATCACCGGCTACGGGCAGACGGGGCCGGATCGGCTGAGGGCGGGGCACGACCTCAACTACCTCGCGCGATCGGGCGCGCTCGGGTACGGCGGCGAAGCGGGTGGGGCGCCGGCGTTTCCGGGCGTGCAGGTCGGCGACATCGGCGGTGGAAGCCTGTTCGCGCTGGTGGGGATTCTCGCCGCGCTGCACGAACGGCAGCGCACGGGGCTCGGCCGCCTGGTCGACGTGTCGATGACCGACGGGTCAGTGGCGTTTCTTCACATGCACCTCGCGGCGCGGCTGGCGATGGGCACGGACTCAGGCCCACTGCAGCGCGGCACGCAGACGCTGAACGGGGGCCTGCCCTGCTACGGCGTCTACCGCTGCGCCGACGGCAAGTACCTGGCGGTCGGCTCGCTGGAGCCCAAGTTCTTTCAAGGGCTGTGCGCGGCGCTTGGCCGGCCCGACCTGTTCGATGGCGCGTACGATCTGGGCGGCGACGCGAAGCAGGTGCGCTCGAAGCTCGAGGCGGTGTTCGCAGAAAAGACGCGCGACGCCTGGGTGGCAGTGTTCGGCACGCTCGATGTCTGCGTCGAGCCGGTGCTGGAAGGTGACGAGGTGCTGCAGGACCCCCAGCTGCTGGCGCGCGGCATGTTCTTCGAGGCCAATGGGCTGATGCAGGTGCGCACCCCGCTGCAGTTCGGGCCGATTCCTCAAGCGCCGGCCCCGAAGCTGGGCGAGCACACGAAAGAGATCCTAGACTCCCCGCCGCGATGAGACGGGACTTCGGGCTCTGGCTGTTGCCGTTGTCGGCTGCGACGTTCGCGGTCGCGTTTGCGTGCGGCGGTGAGAACGCCGAGGCGCCGCGGGCCGAGGTGTCGGACGCGGGCGTCGCCTTGTCCTGCAAGGGCTTCGATCAGCTGATGCCCAACTTCCTCAAGGCCGTCGACCAGGGGAAGACCGAGAACCTGCGCAAGGTGATCAAAGACCACCTGCTGGTGCCCGAGCGCGAGGGCGACCCGCCGCCGATCAACGACGTGATGCGCGCCATCTTCACCACGCTGACCACGCTCGCGCGTGAGCCAGCTGAGCCGGGAGCGAAGGGCGACGCGCTGTGTGCCGAGGTGCCTCCGCCGCTGAGCAGCGCGAACGAGATGTGCGAGGTGCGCCGCGTGCTCGACCTGCTGGTGCACCAGGGCAAGGGGCTACAGACGCTGGACATCATCGACCCGCAGATGACCGCGCTGGTGAACTACGTCATCGGCAAGGGCGTCGATGGGAAGCCGCATTACGAGGTCGCGCAGGTGGTCTCAGCGCAGTGCTCTCAGGACGCCGACTGCCAGCTGACCAGCGGGCTCGACCTCGTCATCGCGCTCACCGACTACCTCGAGACGCCCGAGGGCAAGAAGCTGATCGCCGACCTCGACACGATTCGCACCGCAGGCGACGGCGGGCCGTCGGTGCTCGACTTGCTGAACCCCAATGCGCTGGCCGAGAACGATGCCGTCGGTCTGTCGAAGGTGTTGCTCGGAGCGATCCAGGCCGGCACCCCTTCCGACCTCGACGCGCTGCTGAACAACCCGCTGCTCGCTCCATACAAGACGACGCTGAAGCCGCTGGTCGATGACCTGAAGGTGGTGCTCGACCCGAACCGTGCGCTGATTGGGCCGACCCGCAAGGTCTTGAACTGCATCAACAAGAAGGACCCGAACAGCGAAGTGGTGCGGATGATCTACCGGCTCGCGCTGGGCCCCAACAAGCTGCCTGCCTTTGGGCTGACGAAGCTGCTCGTCGTCGCGAACGAGGTGAAGAACGCCGACGTGCGCGGGGCGCTGCCGCACTTGATCGGCACCATCGCCAAGGCCGTTCGCAACGACGAGCAGGCCATCGACTCAGCCGCCAAGGTCTGCCGCACGCTGCTGTCGACGAAGGTGCCCCAGGGGCAGGCCCAGTCGAACGCGCAGCTGGCGCTGCCCGTCGTCGCCGAGATGTTCACGGGTGGCATCGTCGCCGAGGCGATCTGCGCGATCGACACGCTCGTCTTCGGCTGCACCGGTGGGCCTCAACCGGCCTGCAAGAAGTAGCTCCTAGAACCGGAAGTTGAACCGGCCGCCGACGATGAAGTCGTGGCGATCGTTTCCGGCCAGGGGCAGGGTGCCCGCGAGCTCGATGCCCACGCGCATCACCCGGAACCGCAGCGCCACCGTCGGGGCGAAGTAGCTCTTCAGCTGGCTCAAGCGGCCCGTGAGGTCGACCACGAGTGCGGCGAACGAGACGGGCGAGAACTGGAGGCCCGCGGTGAGCACGCCGCCGTAGCGGGGCAGGGGCAGCGCGTCGCCGACGCCCGCGTTGAAGTCGAGGCCCAGGTAGCTGTGCACCTCGACCATCGCGCCCGGCCGCCACGTCGTCGCGTGCCCGAGCTCGACGCCGATCGCGCGGGCGCTGGGGTTGACGAAGGACGTGGGCAGCATGATGCGGGCGCTGATTGACCCGAGGAAGCGGTCGGTGCCGTAGAGGTGGCGGGTCGCTCCGAGGGTGAGCGTGCCCAGGGCGATGGTGGTGCCCTTCAGCGACGTCTGCACGTAGTTGTACTCGACGGCCTCCAGCGTCCCGAACACCTCAGTCTTCGCGTTGATCGCGAAGCTGCCGAACACCAGGCCATCGCCGACCAGGTTTCCATAGAAGTTCGGCGTGTCGATGATCGCCGCGAGCCGGCCGCCCAGGCCCACTTCGCTGCGCGGGCACACGCGGCGGCCCGTCGCCAGGTCGGCCTCGATGAAGCCCAGCGCCACTGGACCTTCGCCCAGCCCTTCGGCCTGCCACCGGCCACAGCCCACTTCGGCCTGGCCGAGGGCCAACATCAGCAGCGCGGCAATCATGGACGGCCTCCCTTCACGCCCGGCTTCTGAAAGCCAGGGGTCGCGTCGCGATCGAGCACGAACGGGTTGGTGAACGCGTACGGGTAGCCGTCGGTTAACCGGTTGAAGTGGAAGGCGACGTCGGTGGGCGGCAGCGGGTCGGTGTTCTTCAGCGGGCCGATCTTCGCGCCGTCGGCCACGTCGGCCTTGTCGACGACGCCGTCACCGTTGTTGTCCGTCGTGTCGGGGATTCCGTCGGGGCTGCCGTCGAGGCCGCCGCCGAGGTCACCGGCGATGGGCAGCGCAGAGCCCGCTTCGATCGACAGCCACGCGTCGCCGGTGACTCCCGCGACCAGCTCGGCCAGCGGCACGGTGCCCTCGTACCTCACCAGCTCGGTGGTGCCGAACGGGTCGGCAGCCGGTGGGCTCGCCTGCACCGTCTTCACCACCAGCCCGTTCACCACGAAGCGCACCTCAGCGACGGGGATCCACGGGGCCGACGACACCTTCACCGTCACCCGCGCGCCGTCTTTCGGCTTGAAGGGCTCGAGCGAGCTCGCCTTGTCACCCGTGACGCCCTCGACCGTGGCCTCGATGATCGGGCCGTTGGTGCCGAGGACTTTGCCGGCCCTGATCGCGTCGTTGAACTTGTTGATGTCGAAGTTCGGACCCGCCTGGGTGCCGGCGTAGACGAGGTTTCGCGGCATGCCGACCGTGTTGTCGGTGAGCGAGTGCGAGTCGGAGTTCGCCGTGCCCGTTCGCAGCTGGCCCTGGTTCAGCGAGTAGAACCAGAACGCGCGGTACTGCAGCAGCAGGTCGTTCTGCGATCCGTTCATCACTTCCTGCGCGTGGTGGCCGTTGTTCTTGTGCTGGCTGTCTTTCGCGCGCACGTACATGCCGGCACTGGTGCCGTCGTCTTCGGTGGGCAGATCTTTGAGCGTGTTCAGCGCCAGCGCGCGCGGGTACCCCAGGTCTCGGCCGAACTCGGCGCTCGCCCACGGGTGGTTCAGCTCGATCAGCGGCTCGGCGACGATCGGATCCCGAACTGCGGTCGCGCGATCCATCAGCACGCCCGGCTCGACGAACTCGTCGAAGGGCCCACCGTTGCGCGGCTTCAGCGGGTCGTACTTCATCGGCCAGAAGTTGTAGTGGCCGATCACGAGAGGGAAGCCGTAGTTGGGGATCCGCATCCACGGAATGTGGCCGGTGGTCTCGACGCCCGTCACCGCCGTCATCTTTCCGGCGAGCCCCAGCTGCTGCACCAGCGCCGAGTAGTCGTAGACGACGTCGTGATCTGTCGAGACGATGACGTCGAGATCCGACGCCGCGAAAGAGAGCACGCGATCGAAGTCGGGAATCGAGCTGTCGAAGCTGGCCGCGCCGTGCACGTGAAGGTCAGCGCCGATCGAACCCGCCAGCGGCAGGGCGAGCCGGCGCAGCGTGAAGGTCAACGTCTGCATCGTCGGCGTGAGCTCCACCGTCTGGCGCGCGATGGTCCAGAACGGGCCGTGAAACGCGTAGACGTGGAACTTGCCGACGGGGACCTCGGCGATCGCGACGCCATTGCGAACGAGGATCCGGTTGCAGGCAGGAGACGCGCCGGGCGGCGGGCCGAGCCAGGGTGAGCAGAGGTTGAACTGGCCCATCAGGCTGCCGGTGAGCTTCTCTTTGTCGGCGTCGTCGGCCGGAATCAGGAAGAGCTCGGCGTCGATGCCCGCCATCGTGTCGGCGTCCTTCACGTCGAAGGTCAGCCGCGCGGTCGACGGCAGCACGAAGGTGCCGAGGTCGGTGTCGGCCGACACGTCGGTGAACGCCTTCGAGACCTGCTTCTGACCGAACGAGTGCGCCTCGACCACGTAGCTCTTGCCTGCTGGCACCTTCATCGAGAACACGCCGCGATCGTCAGGCACGGTGGTGTTCCACGGCGTGCGCTTGCTGACGTCGAGGCTCTCGGTGCCTTCGCTGATCAAGATCATCGTCTCGCGCTCGGAGTCGATCTTCGCCGCGCCCACGCGTTCGATCTTTCCGCTGACCGTGACGAACTTCTCGCCGAGCACCTGGGTGCGGATGTCCATCGCGAGATCTGTAGCGGGCGAGATGCTGCTGCCCGGCACCGCGACGAGGAAGCGATCGAAGGTGAGGTAGCCACGCGGAGGGACGACGGTGCGCTTCACGCCTGCGAAAGAGACGACGGCGCTGTGGAAGCCTTCCATCGACGCGTCGGTGCACGACACCTCGCTGTAGCTGACCTGCTGATCCGAGTGCGCGTTGGCCGACATGAAAGGAAAGGCGCGGACGACGTCGTTGATGCCAGTGAGCGAGAAGCCCGGGTGCTGCCAGCCGCTGCCGGCGCCCGGCACGAAGGGCAGGGGCTCGCGGTTGCCCCACCAGAACCCGTCGCCCAGCATCCACAGCTGGGTGTCGGTGCCGCGGTTGATGATCTCGGTGCGCATCCGCACGCCGCGATCGCAGGGGGTGAGCTCGTAGCGCGTATAGATGCGGATGTCGGGCCGGTTCTGCAGCGTGCCCTTCACCTCGACGGCCACCCGCGCCGGGCGTTCGTCGATGATCTCAAGCGTCGTGTAGAACGCGGCGTCGTCGGGGAGCACGCCGATGACGGTGAGCACCTGGTTGAGCGCATCGTTCTGTTTGCCGGGCGTCGAGAGGTCGATGATCGAGCCGCCCGACGGGTCGAGGTTCGTCTGGTTGCCGATGCCGGCGATCGTCACCTGGGCGAAGGCGTTCTGGAGCACGACGTCACCGCCGGCGCCGATCGCGTCCCAGCCTCCGGTGCGCTGCGAGGTCTGGGTGATGGGGTCGACGCGCAGCGCTGAGGCGGCGCTGTCGTCGCAGGCCATCTTCACCTTCGGGCACGGCGGCGGCAGGTGGCACGCCTTGTCGCTGGCCAGACAGCCTTCCTGTCGCGAACACCCCGCCAACGTGAGCACCGCGACCGCACACCCGACGACGACTGCTGCTGCTCGGCTCATGGCCATCCGTCCCATCCGTGACTTGCGTGGCAGGCGTCACCGATCAGATCCAGGTGGATCTGCGGCGACGCCTTCTTGATCTCTTCCATCTTCGAGAAGGTCTGGTCGGCGTCGAGCAGGCGCAGCGTCGCGTCGAGCAGCGCCTTGGCCTTCTGGATGCTCTGCTTCTGCGTGGCCGACGGCTTCCAGCCCGTCTCGTCTTTCAACCGGGCGAGGGTCTCGAGAAAGTGGCCGTAGAACTTCAGCATCTGGGTGAGGATCTGCAGCCGGTACTGCGGCGCCTGCTCGAGGGCGGCGTCGTATTGCCGGCGCTCGGACTCGAGGCGGTAGAAGTGGACGTCGATGACGCTGTCGAGCCGCTTGCCCCACTTCTTCTTCACTTCGGGAAAGCGCGACCAGCCAAGCACCGCCTGCACCAGGTGCACCCCCCCGCAGCTGTGCCCGTAGAGGCCCTGCTTGCGCTTGTCGACCTGCGGCAGGCCTTTCTCCATGCCGAGCTTCAAGTCACTCTGCGCGAGCTCGACGTAGGCCAGCGCGTCTTCCATCACGTCATTGAAGTCGACGTCCTTTCCACCGGCGCTCTGAAAGTGCGCCGCCTTGCCGGGCTTCAACACGTGCGACAGCAGATCCAGCGTCCACGCCACGTCGCGCCAGTACTCCTCTTTCTCGGGCACGTGGCGGAAGCCGAGCTTCACCGAGGCGATGAGCTCGGCCAGCGAGACCTTGCCCCACGCCGTCGGGTAGGTGGTCGACGGCTTGTCGCCGCCCAACACCAGGGTCTTCACCAGCAGGTTGGTGTGCGGTTCGATGGGCGTGCCATCGGCGGCGTAGCGCTGGAAGCCAAAGGGCGCTCCGGACAGCGGGCCGGCGTCGAAGCCTGGGTTCCTTTGCAGGTAGTCCTTGATGATCACGTCTGCCGCTTTCCTGCCATCGGCAGCCGGGTAGGCGGTACCAAATGCGCAGATGCCGTGGGCCATCGCCCAGGGGTTCTTCACGTCCCCGGCAAACTGCAGGCACTGATCTCGCAAGAGCTGATGGCCCCATGCCCGCTCGCGTTTGGCAGGGGTCGCAGCGATCAGGACAGCGAGCAGAAACCCAGCAACCATCGTTGTGCCGCTATATAAGCCGCGGCGGCCGGTCGAAAGTAGTAGTCGGAAAGACGCACCATGAAAGCCTTCTCTTCTCGACGGATTCTGGCCGCGCTCGCGCTGGTCTTCGCCGCGCCCGCCGCCGCCCAGTACGTCGCCACGCCGATGGGAGGCGTGCCGTACCCGGCGCTCAGCAGCAGCACCCCGGTGAGCCTGGTCGCGATCACAGGCACCGCGAATGATCGCGGCCGCGCGACGATTCCGATTGGGTTCAGCTTCCCCTTCTACGATCGCGCGTACACGCAGCTGACCGTGACGGCGAACGGGATGGCGTTTCTCGAGCCGTCGAGCGCAGGCAACCTGGGCGCGGACTTCTCGTCGAACGTCGCGATGCCGAACGTGGGCGAGCCGAACGCCGTCCTCGCTCCGATGTGGGACGACCTCAACGGCCGTAACCCAGGCAGCACCGTTTCGTACCAGGCGGTCACGGGGCCGAACGGGCAGGGGCTGGCGGTCGAGTGGTTCGACTGGAACTGGTTTCTCGCCGTGCAGCACACGCTGACGTTCCAGCTGCGCATCTGGGAAAACGGAATCGTCGAGTTCTATTACGGCACCGTCTCGGGCAACGCGACGCCGGCGATGACCGCGACGGTCGGCATCGAGAGCCCCACCGGCACCCTCGCCACCCCGGGTCTTCCCTGTGGCGCGACCTGCGGCCTTCCCGACTTCGTCACCAACTCGCTGGTGACCTTCGGCCCGGCGCCGGGGCCTGACATCTCGATCACCAGCCTCAAGATCAACAGCATCGCGACGGTCGGGCCGAACCTGAACATCTCGACCTCGCTGGCGATGCGGAACTTCGGCACCCAGGCAGCGAACAACTTCACCTACCGGCTGTACCTGTCGACCGACACCGTCTTCAACCCAGGCTTCGACACCGAGCTTTCTCCGACCCCGCAAGGTCCCTTGTCGATTCCTGCGCTCGGCTACCTGACCAGCACCGTGTCGACGACGGCGCCGCGGCCGACGTCGGGCAGCTACTACGTGATCGCGGTCGTCGATGACGGGTCGGTGGTGGCCGAGTCGAACGAGCTCAACAACCTCGCGGCGACCAGCGTGCCGCTGACGGCGGGCGTCGACCTGGTGGCGCAGAACATCGTGGGCCCGCCGCTGGGTGGGCCGGGTGAGACGATCACCACCACGGTCACCTTCTCGAACCAGGGCTTCGACGTCGCGGGCAACGTGCCGGTGAAGATCTGGCTGTCGGCCGACAACCTGCTGTCGGTGAACGATCTGCTGGTGCAGACGACGACGGTGCCGGTCAGTGGCGGGCAGAACGTGGTGCAGGGTCTGACCTTCGCGCTGCCGTTGAACATCCCCGCGGGCGAGTACTTCTTCATCTTGCAGATCGACGACGGCCCGGGCCCGGGCGTGGTTGTCGAGAGCAGCGACTCGAACAACGTCAAGGTGGGGAGCTTGAAGTTCACCGCGAGGCAGGCGGACCTGGTGATCGACGCCGTGCGCGTGCTCGAACCGTTGGCGCCTTTCGGGCCTGCCCGGTACGCGTTCTTCGACGAGCCGATTCGCCTCGAAGCGGTGGTGCGCAACCAGGGCGGAGCGACCGCTCCTTCGGTCTCGATCCTCTTCTACCTGTCGGACAACGAGACGCTGAACGGCATCACGGATCCGTTCATCGGGCAGCAGCCGGGGCTGACGATCGCTCCCGGGCAGACGATGACGGTGAACCTCACCCAGAAGGTGCCGAAGAACGCGGTGAACGGGCTCGCGCACCGGCCGGGTTCCTTCTTCTTCTTCGCGGCGGCAGTCGCGCAGGGGTTGATCGAAGTCTCGAGCCAGAACAACTTCCTCAAGTCCGAGCCGCAGCTGGTGAAGCTGCCCGCGCCCGATCTGATTCCGGTCACGGTTCGTGGGCCGGCGCAGGGCGGCTCGGGTGAAGCGCTGCTGGTGACGCGCACCTTCACGAACGTCGGCAATCGCCCCGCGGGGGCGGCGGGCTACCGGTACTACCTGTCGGCGAACGCGATCATCACCGAGTCTGACCTGCTGCTGCCGATGCGCAACGCCGACGGCACGACAGTCGACGAGCGGAGCGTGACCCTCACGGTGGGCCAGCAGAACGTGGGCAGCGACGTGATCGTGATCCCGAAAGGCACGCCGGCCTCGAGCTGGTTCCTGGGCGTGCTCATTGACCCGCCGGGCACCGGCACGGGCGCGATCGCCGAGGTCGACGAAGACAACAACGGGCTCGCAGCGCAGACGATCGAGGTGGTGTCTGCGTCGCTGGGCCTCGCCACCCACGTCTTGCCCACCGCGCTCGAGGGGTTCAGCTACCGGGCGCAGCTGAACGGCATCGGTGGCGAGGGCGGCTACACGTTCGCGCTGGCGCCGGGTGACACCACGCCGCCGGGCCTGACGCTTTCGGCCGATGGCAACCTCACCGGCACGCCGACGAAGCCGGGCGGTTTCTCTTTCGGGGTGGTGATCACGTCGGGCGCGCGCAACTCGGTCGAGGCGGTGGCGATCGCGGTGGGGCCGTTGACGTCATCCTTGGCGATCACCTCGACCCGGGCTCCGCCGATCGCCCGGCTCATTCCGTACGAGCTTCCACTGGGCGCGCAGGGCGGCCGGGCGCCGTATACGTGGAGCCTCGCGGGTGGAACGCTGCCGCAGGGAATCCAGGTCACTGCCGACGGGCGCCTCGCCGGCACGACGCAGGCGGCGCTGGGCACGAACTTCACCTTCACGCTGCAGGCGCTGGACGCGGTGGGCAACATCGATCGCCGCGAGCTGACGGTCAGCGTCGTCGACGCCTCGGCGCTGCTGATCAGCACCGCCGAGCTGCCCGAGGGAAAGGTCGGCTCGCAGTACGTGGTCGACATCGTCGCGAAGAACGCCGGCGGTGCTCCGATTTCCAGGCCGATGAAGTGGTCGGTGGTCGCGGGTGCATTGCCCGATGGCGTGGCGCTCGAGCCCACCACCGAAGACAAGCTGCTGATCAGCGGCATCCCCGGACGCTCGGGTGTCTTCGCTTTCACGCTCGAGGTGGAAGACGCGCGTGGCCGCAGTGACACCGCTGACTTCGTGATTCGCATCGTCTCGCCGGCGTTGACCATCAGCGCGGTGGTGCAAGGTGAAGCGCTTCGCGGTGAGTCGATTTCGTCACAGCTCACCGTGCTGCCAGCGCTCACGGGCACCGCCTGGTCGATTCGCGACGGCGTGCTGCCGCCGGGAGTCACCTTCGACGCCGCCGGCCTGCTGCAGGGCAAGATTCCCGATGACGCGCGGTACGGCGCGTACACGTTCACCGTCGCGGTCGGCGGGCGCGACGGCGCGACGGCGATGCGATCGTTCTCGATCGAGGTCGTCGCGGAGAAGACGGTGGCGCCGCGGGGCTGTGGCTGCGCCGACGTGCCGGGCTCGCTGTTCGCGCTGCTGGCGCTGGCTGGCCTCGCAATCCGGCGATCTTCGTCCCGAGGGCGCTGAAGACTTGCGGTTAGAGTGCCGCCCTCTTGACGCGGCTGTCTCGACCCGTCGTTCTCGCGCTGCTCTTCCTCTCGGGCTTCACCGGGCTCGTCTACGAGCTGGTGTGGTCGAAGCGGTTGGCGAACCTGCTCGGCTCCAGCGGCCACGCGCACGCGATCGTGCTCGCGACTTTCATGGGCGGCCTCGCGTTGGGCGCCTGGCTGTTCGGCCGCACGGCAGATCGGGTGAAGCGGCCGCTGGCGCTCTACGGCGTGCTCGAGGTGGGCGTCGGGCTCTACGCGCTGGTCTTCCGGTTCGTGCTCGACGGCATGGGCAGCGTCTACCTGAAGATCGCCCCCGGGCTGGATCCCGATGGCAGTGGGCGGCCGGCGGCGAAGCTCTTGCTGGCGGCGGCGTCGCTGCTGGTGCCGACGGTGTTGATGGGCGGCACCGTGCCGGCGCTGACGCGGTACTTCACCAGCCGGCTCGGCGCCGCGAAGCGCGAGCTGTCGGTGCTCTACGCGGTCAACTCGCTGGGCGCGGCGATGGGGTGTCTGTTCGCGGGCGTCAGCCTGATTCCGACCGACGGGTTGCTGGCTTCGGAACAGAAGGCCGCAGCGCTGAACCTCGCGCTGGGGGTGGTGGCGATCGTGCTGGCGTGGCGAACCAGCGCCAGCGGCAGCCGCGACGACGGCTCGATCGAAGCTCCCCCGCGCGAGTACTCGGCCTTCGCAGTGAAGGCAGCGCTGATTGGCGTCGCGCTGTCGGGCTTCACCTCGATGCTCTACGAGATCACGTGGATCCGCCTGCTCTCGATCGTCATCGGCGGCACCAGCTACGCGTTCACCTTCATTCTCACGGCCTTCATCATGGGCATCGGGCTCGGCAGCGCGTGGTTGTCGCGCCGCGAGCCGAAAGCGGGGCAGCCCGAGCCCGACGCGCTGGCGCTGTTTGCTCGCCTCCAGCTGCTGCTCGTCGGCTCGGTGTGTCTCGCGCTGCCCTTCTACGGGCGGATGCCGTACCTGTTCCTCAACCTCCAGGCGGCGCTCAAGAAGTCGATTGCGACGTGGCCGCTGTACCAGCTGCTGACCTTTGGCTTCTGCGTCAGCGTGCTGATGATCCCGACCTTCTTCCTCGGCGCCAGCTTCCCTGCCGCCGCGCGCGTGGCGTTGAGCCGCGTCGACAAGCTGGGTGGGCAGCTGGGCGGCGTCTACCTGTGGAACACCGTCGGCACCGTGCTCGGCTCGCTGCTGGGCGGCCTGCTGTTGCTGCCCTTGCTGGGGCTCGAAGGAAACTTCGCGGTCGGCCTCGCCTTCAACCTTCTCGCTGCGGGGCTCGCGGCCTGGGCGTCAAAGCCTTCGGGCGTGAAGCCGCTGCGTCATCTGTGGCCAGTGCTCGCGGCGCTGGCCGTGGTGACGGTGTACGCGGTGTCGACGGCTGGCTGGTCGGGCGTCGTCACGTCGTCCGGCCGCTACCGCGAGTGGGAAAAGACCTTCGACAACTTCGACACCTTTCGCACCGAGGTGAAGAACCGCAGCCAGGTGAAGTTCCAGCGCGACGACGTGTTCGCCTCGGTGCTCGTCGGCGAGGCGGGCGACCTGCGGTACATGCGCATCAACGGCAAGGTCGACGCGAGCAATGGCAGCGACATCGACACCCAGATTCTCGCCGGGCACCTGGGGGTGCTTACCCACCCGGGCGAAGTGAAGCGGGTGCTGCTGGTGGGCATGGGCGCCGGCATCACCGCCGGCTCCTTGCTGGCGCACCCGATCGACGTGCTCGATGTGGTGGAGATTTCCCCCGCGGTGATCGAGGCCGCGCGGCTCTTCGGAAACGACAACGGTCATGCGCTGGATGATCCGCGCTGCCGCGTGCACATCGAGGACGCGAAGACTTTTCTGCTGCTGTCCCCCGAGAAGTACGACCTCATCGTCAGCGTGCCCAGCAACCCGTGGGTCTCGGGCGTGTCGGGGCTCTTCTCGCGCGACTTCTTTCAGGTGGCCAGCGAGCACCTGGCTCCGGGCGGGCGCATCGTGCAGTGGTTCCACACCTACGAGTCCAGCGACGCGATGGTGCGGCTGGTGCTGCGAACCCTGCGCGACACCTTCAAGCACGGCACCTCGTGGGTCGGCCCGCAGGATCTCGTGATGTTGGCCACGCAGGAACCGCAGGTGTTCGACGCCGCGAAGGTCGAAGCGCGAATGCAGCGGCCGCAGGTGAAGGCGGATCTGTTGCGGGCGAAGACCCCCGACGTGGTGACGCTGCTGGGCCGGCAGGTGCACAGCGACGACGGGCAGCTGCAGTTCGCGGGGAAGGGGCCGATCAATTCCGACGATCGCAACCGGCTCGAGTACGAGTCGCCCAGCGCGTACTACGTGGGCGAGTTCGTCGACACGCGCGACGAACGCAAGGGCAAAGACCGCGGCGCGCGGCTCGAGCTGAGCAAGTACCTCGCGGCGAATCCGTTGACGGTCACCCAGGCCGAGAACGTCTACCGAAGCTACGCGTGGGTGCACGGCAACAACGACGCGCTGGTGCGGGCGTCGGCGGAACAGTGGCTGCGGCTCGCCCCGGAGAGTGACGAGGCGGCCTGGGCGGTGGCAAAGGCGGCGATCGCGCAGCGCGATGTCGAGGCGGCGCTGCAGGTTCTGGATCCGAAGGTGGCGGCGGGGCTGAGGCGGCCCGACGTGATCGCCACCTGGCTCGACGCGCGCGTTCGCCAGCAGCGCCGGGCCTCGACCCCGTACCACCCGATCGAAGTCGGCCCGGCGCTGGCGATCGCGACCGAAGTGCTGGCCGCGCACCCCGATGATCCGGCCCTGAAGAAGTCGGTGAAGGACGCGACCCCATGAAGCGCGGCCTCGCGATGGCGTTGCTGTTCGTCTCGGGCGCCACGGGCCTCGTCTACGAGCTCGTCTGGAGCAACTACCTGCAACAGACGCTGGGCAACTCGGGCCAGGCGCACGCGATCGTGATCGCGACCTTCATGGGTGGGCTCGCGGCGGGCGCTTTCCTGTTCGGCCGCCTCGCCGATCGCGTGAAGCGGCCGCTGCTTCTCTACGGACTCTTCGAGCTCTTCATCGGCCTCTACGCCGCGGTGTACCCCGCGGTGCACGGGGCGATGGAGTCGCTGTTCTTGAGCCTGGCGCCACACTTCAGCGAGCCGATGCGCGTGTGGCCGAAGCTCTTCATCGCGGGCTTGAGCCTGGTGGTGCCGACGCTGCTGATGGGCGGAACGCTGCCGGCGATGCTCAAGCACATCACGCGCAGCGCGGGCTCGATGCGCGTCGACCTCGCCCGCCTCTACGCCGTCAACAGCGTCGGCGCAGCGATGGGCGTCCTGCTCGCCGGCGTCTGGCTCGTCCCCGCGGTTGGGCTTCGCGCGGCCAGCGGGTTCGCGGTCGCCCTGAACGCGATGGTGGCGATCGCGGCGCTGGTGGTGGGGCGCAAGGTGCCCGAGGCCGTCGAGTCGACGACGGAAGCGCCGCCGATGGTCTTCCCGCTGTCTCACGTGCGGGCGGCGTTCTTCGGCGTGGTGCTGTCAGGCTTCACCTCGATGCTGCTCGAGCTGGCGTGGATCCGGCTGCTGGCGATCGTGCTCGGCGGCTCGACCTACGCGTTCACCTTGATCCTCACCGCCTTCATCCTCGGCATCGGGCTGGGCAGCCTCTGGGTCTCGCGCCGCGAGGACAAGGGCGACTCGCTGCGGACGTTCGGGCTCCTGCAGCTGGGTGTCGTCGCGGGCGTCTGCCTGACGCTGCCGCTGTACGTGCGCCTGCCGCACTACTTCTGGGTCGCGCACGATCTGCTCGCGCGCACGAAGGACACCTGGCCGCTGTACCAGGCGTTGACCTTCAGCTTCTCGTGCGTCGTCCTGCTCATTCCCGCCTTCTTCATCGGCGCTGCCTTCCCCGTCGGGGCGCGCGTCGCGATGGCGAAGGTCGGCGACGCAGGCAAGCGGCTGGGCAGCGTCTACGCCTTCAACACGGTGGGGACGATCACCGGCTCACTGTTCGGCGGCCTGGTGCTCTTGCCGCTGATCACGATGGAAAAGTCGTTCGTGCTCGCGGTGGTGCTGACGCTGGCCTCAGCAGCGGTCGCGCTGTGGTTGTCGAGCGAGGGCCTCAAGCGCTGGCTGCCGATCGGCGCAGGCGTGGCGGGCGTCCTGGTCTTTGTCGCGGCCACCTCAGGGTGGTCGCGCATCGTCGCCAACATGAGCGCCTTCCGCGAGTACGGGCACCCGTTCGAGAGCTACGCGGCGTACGCGAAGGCCACCGAGGCCGAGTTCGCGGTCGACTTCTACGCCGACGACACCTTCGCGACTGTCACCGTCTCGCACGACACCAAGAACCCGAAGAACCAGTACATGCGCATCAACGGGAAGATCGACGCGAGCACCGACTCGGGCGACGTCGAGACGCAGATCCTCTCGGGCCACATCGGCATGCTGCTGGCCCCGAAGAAGCCGAAGAAGGTGATGGTGATCGGCGCTGGCGCGGCGCTCACCGCCGGCTCGGTGCTCACCCACGACGTCGAGCGCCTCGACCTGATCGAGATCTCACCCGCGGTGCTCGATGGCGCGCGGCTCTTCGGCGAGGCGAACCTGCATGCGCTCGAGGACCCGCGCGTTCACCTCTACGTGGACGACGCGAAGACGTTTCTCGCGCTGGCTCAGTACAAGTACGACTTGATCATCAGCGTGCCCAGCAACCCCTGGGTCACCGGCGTGTCGGGCCTGTTCACCCGCGAGTTCTTCCGCACCATCGAGGCCCACCTCGAGGAAGACGGCGTGCTGCTGCAGTGGGTGCACTTCTACGAGAGCAGCGACGCGCTGGTGAAGCTGGTGCTGCGAACGCTGCGCGAGACTTTTCCGTACAGCACGACGTGGGGTGGCAACGCGGACCTGGTGATGGTCTCGACGCGCAAGCCGCTGGCGTTGGACTTCGCCGAGCTCGCGCGGCGCATGGCCGAGCCGAAGGTGAAGCAAGATCTGCAGCGCATCCACCTCGATCGCGTGGTCGCGTTGCTCGCCAAGCAGGTGCACACCAGCGAAGCGCAGCTGCGGTTCGCGGGCCCAGGCCCGATCAACTCGGACGATCACAACCTGCTCGAGTTCCAGGCGGCCAGGGCCTTCTTCCTGCGCAACCGGCGGATCGAGGTCGGTGATCAACGCAAGCACCCCGGGCTTCACGGTCTGTGGATCGAGAAGTGGCTGCTGTCGAACCCGCTGACCGCCGACGACGCGCGCGCGATCTACGACAACCTTTCCTTCTTTCACCCCAAAGACGATCCGCTCGTGCGCGGCGCGGCCGAGGCGTGGCTCGCGCTGGCCCCCGACGATCCGGCCGCCCATCTCGCGGCGGCGAAGCTGGCGCTGGCGCACGGAGATCTGGCGACCGCGCTCGAGCGGCTGAAAGGGCAGGACGCCACGCCGCTGTTCCTCGAGGCCACGGGGCGCGCGCTGGTGGGCCGGCGCACGGTCTGGGCCGACGTCGCCCTGCCTGTGCTCCCGGCGAACGCTTCCGCCACGCCCGAGGGAAGGGTGCAGGTCGAGAAGATCTGCAAGCTGGCGCCGCTGGTGGGCTGCCCTTGACGGGAAAGCGGCGCGACCTGTTTATCGGCGCGGCCGTCATTCTCGTGGGCCTCGCCGCCGTCTACCGCGGCCTCTTCTTGGGGCAGGTGCTGGCGGGCCGCGACATCTTCCGCCTCTTCTTGCCGCAGGGCGGGTTTCTCAAAGACTGCCTGCAGCGCGGCGAGCTGCCGTTGTGGAACCCGAACGTCTGGCTCGGCCAGCCCTTCGCCGCGACGCTGCAGTCAGAAGCGTTCTACCCGGTGCGGCTCGTGCTGCTCGCGATCGCCGACCACGTCTGGGTGCCGACGCTGCAGCACCTCGTGCACGTGCTGATCGCGGTCAGCGGCGTCTGGTTCCTCTGTCGGCGGCTGCGCGTCACGCGCGGGTCGTCGCTGGCGGCGGGCATCGCTTTCGGCCTCGGGCCCGTGTTCACCCAGCTGTCGGGGACGCCGAACCTGGTCGCCGGGCTCGCGTGGTCGGGCTGGCTGTTGGCCGCGATTCGGGTTCACTGCGATGGGCCGGATCGCAAGACGACGGCGACGATTGCAGTCGTGGCAGCGCTTTCGTTTCTGGCCGGATCTCCCGAGATGATGCTCTGGCAGAGCGCGCTGTCGATCGGCGCCGCCTTCGCCTGGTCGCGCGGCCTGAAGCGCAGCTGGATCTTCGCGATCGCCGGGTTCGCCTGGGCCGTCGCCGCGACCGCCTTCGTCTTCTTCCCCGCCGTCGAGCTCGCGCTGCTCTCGACCCGGTTCGAAGCGACGGATCAGCTGATGTGGTCGGTGTCGCCCACCCAGCTCTTCTCGGCCGCGCTGCCGGGGCTCGATCTGCCGCGCGGCACGTACCTCGGCGGCGATCAGTGGCTGCTGACGTCGATGTTCCTCGGCGCGTTGTTGTGCGCCGCCGCGGTCTTCGCGCGCCATCGGTCGTCGCGCGCACTGCCTTTCACGATCACCGCGGTGCTGCTGCTGGTGCTGTCGCTGGGCGATCACTGCTGGCCGTCGGCGAAGGTGTTGTCGCTGCCGCCGCTGGCGCTCTTCCGTTACCCGGCGAAGTACTTCCTCGGAGGCGCCTTCTGCCTCTGCGTGCTCGCGGCGCAGGGGCTCGATCGCCTCACCGCCTGGGCCCACCGCCGCGAGCCGAGCCGGCGCAACGCGGGAATCGTCGGTGGGGTGCTGGTCGCCGCGCTCGCGGTGGTGCCGGCGTTGCCGCTGAGGCGGGACGCGTTCCTCGGCCCGGTGTGGTTCACGCTCGCCGTCTCGATCGCCGCGCTCGCGTTCTTCCTGCTTCCGCGCGGCCGGCACTTCCGGCAGGTCGTCCTCGGGCTCGGCCTGCTCGAGCTCGTGATCGCGCAGGGCGGGCTGTGGAAGCTCGGCTGGTCGGACCCTGAGGTCCTTCGCAAGCCGTCGCAGCTCGCCGCCCTCATTCCTACGCGCGAGGCCCGCCTGAGCTTCGAGCCGCAGGGCGCCGCCGATTCGAAGGTGGCAGACCCCGCGACGGTCGAGATCGCTGCCAGCCGGGATCGCCTGGTGCCGCTGCGCCACCTGGAAGAAGGGATTCCCGGGCTCGAAGGGTACGAGCCGCCGGTGCCGCGCCTGGCCAACGCGTTTCGCAACCTCGACAACCGGGGCATCTTCGATCTGGCCGGCGTCACCCACTTCACCCGGCCCGTCGACTTCGGCCCGCCCTTCGACGACGCCGAGGAAGTCGCGCGCGGCCCGGGCGGAATGCCGGTGCTCTACCGTTCGACCACTGCGCTGCCCCGCACCTTCGTCGTCCACCGCGCCGTCATCGCCGACGACGTGCAGATGATCGCCGCCCTCGAAGATCCGTCGCAGCCCGCGCGGCACACCGCCTTCCTCGAGTCGGGCGAGGCGATGCCGGGCGCCGACTGCACGGGCTCGTCGGCCCAGCGTTCGACCAACGGCCATCAGGAGCTGACGATGATCGTGAACGCCTGCGCGAAGGGCTACCTGATCGTCAGCGATGCGTATTTCCCGGGCTGGTACGCGTCGGTCAATGGTGTGCCGGCGGTGATCGAGCGGGTCGACCTGGCGCTTCGGGCGGTGCGCGTGCCGGCCGGCAACAGCGTGGTCTTGATGCAGTACCACCCGAAGAGCTTCGCGGTCGGCGTCGGCGTTGCGGGCCCGGCCTTCGCGTTGATCCTGTTCGCCCAGCGGCGGCGGAGGCGGGCGTGATCCGTTCGACGCGCTGGCTCTTCGTCCTCTGGCTCGCGGCGCTGCTCTTCGTGCACCGCTACCTGTTCGACGGCACGATCGAAGCGGGCCGCGACATCTACCGGCTCTTCATCCCCGAGGCGGCCTTTCTTCGGCAGAGGCTGCTGTCGGGTGGGCTGCCGCTGTGGAACCCGTACGTGCGGCTGGGTCAGCCTTTCGCGGCGACGCTGACGTCCGAGGCCTTCTACCCACCGCACCTGTTGCTGGTGCTCGTCTTCGGCGCGACGTGGGGAATCCAGCTGTCGATCGTGTTTCATGCGGCCCTCGGCTCGGCGGGGGCGTACCTTGCCTCGCGGCGCCTGGGTGCCGGCCGCTGGGCGGGAGCGATCGCCGGAGCCTTCGCCTTCACGCCGCTGTTCACTCGGCTCGCCGGCTCGCTGCACATGCTCTCGGCGATGGCGTGGAGCGGCTTCGTCGTCGCCGCTGCCCTTCACCTCGCCCGCCGCCCCTCGCTGCGTTCTGCCGCGCTGCTCGCGATTCCGTTCGCGCTCTCTTTTCTCTGCGGCGCGCCCGAGGTCGTCATCTGGCAGGGAGCGATCGCGCTCGGCTTCGCGCTCACCTCTCGCCGGCCCGCCCGCGCCGTGGTGTTCGCGGGAATCGCTGTCGTCTGGTGCGTGGTGCTCTGCGCGCTCGTCGTCGTGCCGGCGGCCGAGCTGTGGAAGGAATCGGTGCGCCCCGGCACCAGGCTGGAAGATCAGTACGCCTGGTCGGCGAGCCCCGCGCAGCTGCTGTCGATGTTCTGGCCCTGGGCCGACGAGAAGCGCTCGACCGCCTTCGATGGCCCTGACCAATGGCTCGTCACCTCGATGTTCGTCGGCGCGATTCCTGGAATGCTGGCCCTCATCTCTTTGCGCCGCAGCAAGAAGGTCGCGGTGCTCGCCGTGGTCGCGGTGATCTGCGCGGTGCTGTGTCTGGGCCAGCACTTCCTGCCGGCGAAGGTGATCCTCTCGGCGCCGCTGCTGTCGGGCTTTCGCCACCCGGTGAAGTACTCGTTCGGCCTCGCGTTCTGCATCGCGCTGCTCAGCGGGCAGGGCCTGCGGCGGCTTGGGGTCTGGGCGCGAATCGACAAGCCCCGGGTGCGCAAGGTGGTGGTGGCATTGCTCGCCGCGATGGTGCTCATTCCTGTGCTGCAGGCGATCGCCGGCCTCGCGCCGTGGCGGGCAGGCATGAAGTCGGGAGCGCTCTGGTTCGGCTTCTGCGCTGCCCTGGTCCTCGTGTCCTTCGCGGTGCTCAGCGGCAAATCCAGAGGCGCGCGCCGGGTGAAGATCGCGCTGGTGGCGTTGGTCACGCTCGAACTCGCCGCGATGCTGCAGCTGACGGGGCACGTCGCGCTCGTCGACCCCGCTGCCCTCAACGCTCCCGGCACGTTGCCCGCGCAGCTTCGCGCCGAACCGCACGGGCGGTTCTCGATCGACGTCGAAGACGGCCAGGCATCGCCGGATCTCGAGACCGGGCAGGGCGAGTACCCGCGCCTGCAGTTCATCACCGACAGCCGCCAGAACTTGATCGGCCTGCGCCCCTACGAAGACGGCTTGTCGATGGTCGAAGGCTACGGCTTCCGCGATCCCTGGCGGCTCACCGACGCCACCGACCTGAGCCCGCGCGGCCCGTACGACGTCTTCGGCGTCACCCACTACGTACGCCAGGGCCCGCCGCCGTACGACGATCTCGAGCCCGTCAACGACCGGGGCTGGAGCCGCGCCTACCGATCAAAGACCGCCTTTCCCCGCGCGTGGGTGGTGCAGACGGCCCGCGTCGTGCCCGACGCCGAAGCGCTTGAGGTCTTGCGGAACAAGTCGCAGACCCTTCGCACCGAGGTCCTGCTGGCCGCCGGCGAACCGAGCGCCGCCGAAGCGTGCGAGTCGAGCGTGCGCGTGGAAGACGTCTCACCCGAGCTGCTTCGCGTTCACGTCGACGCCTGCGCGAAGGGCCACCTCGTGATCGCCGACAGCCACTATCCGGGCTGGGTGGCGACGGTGGGCGGAGCACAGCGGCCGATCGTCCGCGCCGACTACCTGCTGCGCGCGGTTGCAATTGAGCAGGGCCCTGCCATCATCCAGCTCGAGTACCGGCCCCGGTCGTTTCTTTTCGGCGCCCTTTTGTCGGTTTTTGGGTGGTTGGCGGCGCTGGGACTCGTGGTTTTTCCGAAAAACGGCGCAAGTCGTTGAAATTACTGGGACCCGCGGCATCCTCCCGTTGACGTATGGAGGGAAATCGCGGTCTGCCGATACTCTTTTATCTGTAACCCACTCTTCGCAGCACCAACCCACGGAGCCTCAAATGAAGAAGACCACGATTCGCCGCAACGCTCGCCGCGGCCAGGGCATGACCGAGTACATCATCATCGTCGCGTTGATCGCGATCGCGGCCATCGGCGTCGTGACCGTCTTCGGCGACAACATCCGCAAGATCTTCGGCGCGTCGGTCAATGCGCTCGCCAACAGCGCGACGGCCGACACGGGCGCCAAGAAGGCCGGCGACTCGTCCAACCACCGCAACATCACGGACTTCGCATCCAAGTCGACGGCGCAGGGCGCGTAACCAACTCACGCTGCTGAATCGAAAGAGGCTCGCTCCGAAAGGGGTGAGCCTCTTCGCATTGCGGGTGGAGGCGGGCGGACACCCAGACGCAGAGAGCTACCGAGTGGCGAGAGCGGCGCGAAGGTCACCCGCAGCGAGGCGTGACCGCGACTACTTCCTGAACCGTGAAGAGCCCTCAAGCGAGCGCGTCATTCAAAATCCGAAATCCGAGCCCCACCCCGCCAAGCGGCGCCATGAAGCAGCCGTGAAGCGCGACAACTGTGAGAGCGAGAAGACGAACGCAGCGCTTCATCCCTCCAAAGCCGCTGGTCCCGCGTGGTGCCGCCGTGAGGCCTCTGGGGCCCGAACGCCCAAATCGGGAACACGCCGTGCCCTCGGGGGCTGAAAGCAGCCCCACCTGGAGCCGCCTCCAAACAGGTGCTAGCGAGCCACTTGAGGCACGGACTGGCGGAGGAAGGATCGGCGTGGCAGGCCCGCGAACACCG